>CAZYGI010000092.1:0-11244 GCA_964647255.1 uncultured Anaerolineales bacterium
TGGCACTCTGGAACACTATCGCCAAAATGAATCACCTATTCCAGACGCCGGACCATGGTCAACTGGCGCGCTGGAGTGACCGGCCAACGAGGAAGATCGCGCGGCGATGAAACTATTGTTGGAACCCTACCCGCCCCAGGCGGAGCGCCTGCCCCGGAGCGACCGCCTCAAGTGAGCAGACCAAGAGCCACTCTTTCGTTTAATAATAAAAATCGCCCCTGCATTTGACACCTTATAGAAAATAGCATAGACTCCAAGTGACTGACTCTTGCGCCCGGTAACGGAGAAACCATGTCTCTCATCGGCGCCCGACTGCGCGATCTGCGCCAGAACCGCAACCTGACCCTCAAGCAAGTGGCCGACGCCACCGGCTTCGCGCTCTCCTTCCTCAGCCTCGTCGAGCGCGACAAGGTATCCATCAGCGTGGACAACCTCGCGCGGCTGGCGCGTTTCTACGGCGTGCGCATGGTGCATTTCTTCCAGGGTGCAGACGAAAGCCCGATCCTGATCACCCGCCGCAGCGCCATCGCCCAGCACGCCGGCGCCGTCGGGCCGGGTAGTTCAGCCTTCCTGCTGCTGGCCGGCCGCGCCGATGCCCGTATGGAGCCGCTGTTGATTACCATCGGCCCGGGGCACGGGGATCCTCACTACCGGTCGCACGACGGCGATTCGCTGCTCTATGTCGTGGACGGTCAGGTGCGGCTGCTCACCGAAGGCGCCGCGGCCGTCGAACTGGCCGCGGGCGATTGCGCCTATTATTTCGGGTTTCCGGGCCGGCGCATCGAGAATGCCGGCCGCGACCAACCGGCAACCATCCTGCTGGTCACCGCCCCGCCGACCACCCGGCGCGATGACGCGGTTGACGCCACAACCGGGGTGCTGATCCAGTCCGAGGAGTAACCCAGCATGCACTACGACGAATACCAGAACCACAAATGGGCGAAGAACCTGGCCCACGCGCGGCGGCTGCTGGCGGCTGGCCGGCTGGAGCCGTTCTATCGCGGAGAAGATCTGCCGGACGGCGACGTCTACGCCGGGATGCGGGTCATTGCCGCCTATTGGGTCAGCGTGGAGCACGAGATGCCGCTGCGCCTGGCCGCGCTGCTGCGGGGCGCCGGCCATCCGGAGTGGGAGGACGATCCCGCCATCCTGGCCCAGGTCCGCAGCTTTCTCGACCGCTATCTGGCCGACATGCGGGAGCTGGTGGCGCGGGAAGCCATCGTGCCGCCGGAGCGGCTGGATGCCCTGGTGGCCCGCGGCCTGGCGACCCCCGCGGGCTGGGCGGAGCAGATGCGCGGGTGGCAGGAGGCCAGCGAGGCCGCGCTGGCCGCAGGCGCCATCCTGCCCAAGCTGGCGGAGGCCTGGTTCGACTCGTGTCTGCGCAGCGTAGCCAACTACAACCGTTACCTGATCCACGGCGCCGTGGCGGCGGCGGAACTGGTGCAGCGCGGCGGGGCCGGTGCGCTGCGGGACGCAGTGGATGCGACCGCCGAGGCGTTCATGTGGGATGTCAGCCGGGCGTTCTTTGCGGACGTGCTGCCCGCAGCCGGCTTCGAGGACATCGGCGACCTGATGGAGCTGGGCCTGCGCGGCATGTATGCCGACCAGTACTTTGAGACGGGGCCGGAACGCCAGGTCGGTGAGGCCGGCATCCGGCAGAGCATCCTCCAGAACTGCGAGCTCGCAGGCATCTACTGGCGCGTGGCGGAGTGGCGCGGGCTGCCGCGACTGGCGCTGGGCTACGGCATCTGCCGCTACTGCGAGGTGCACGGCCTGGCCACCATGATGATCACGCTGCCGCCGATGGTCGCGCCGAGTTATCGCCGCCTGCGCTCGCTGGGGATGGACGGCGAACCGTGCATCTTCGAGCTGACCATGACCCCCGCCGATGATATGGAGCGCATCCTGATGGTGCAGGAGCGCGTGTTCGGCTCGGTCGAATAACCCAGTTTACCCATCTACCAATCTACCGGAGTACCAACCATGACAACCATCAAAGAAGTCATCGAAAGCCTGCCCACCCTCTTCAAGCCCGAAAAGGCAAAGGGATGGAACCGTGTCATTCTGTTCGACCTGGCAGGTGAGGAGCCGTCGAAGTGGACGCTCATCATCCAAGATGGCAAAGCCACCGTCGAGGCAGGCGAAACCCGGCCGCCCAAGCTGGTCATCAGCGGCAACAGCGAACACGTCGTCCAGATGTTCACCGGCGAGGTGCCGCCGATGAAGCTGGTCAACGCCAAATTGCTGAAGATGAAAGGCCCCATGATGGACAGCATCGCGTTCTCGGGGCTGTGGAACATACCGAAGAAGTAGGAAGGATGAAGGGTGAAGGATGAAGAACTTCCGCCTTCTGTCCTCTACCTTCTACCTTCCGCCTTCCGCCTTCATCCTTCATCCTTCATCCTTCTCAAGGAGGGCCGCTTGGAGACAGGCATCATCGCCTACGGCGTGGCGCTGCCGAAGCACCGCATCGCCGCGGCCGACATCTGGCAGGTGTGGAAAAACCTGGCGCCGGAAATGTTCGACAAGCTTAGCATCGGCGAGCGGGGCGTGCTGGGGCCGGAAGAAGACACGCTAACCCTGGCCGCGGCCGCCGCGCAGCGCGCCCTGGCGCGCAGCGGCGTGCCGGCCGAGCGGATCGGCGCGCTGCTCCTGGGCAGCGGCACCAGCCCCTACGCCACCAAGGCAGCCGCGACGGTGCTGGTGGATGCGCTGGGCCTGGCGCCCACCGTGTTGGCCACCGACGTGCAGTGCGCGGACAAGTCCGGCAGCACGGCGCTCTGGCTGGCCGCCGGGCTCATCGAGGCGGGGCTGATCGAGCATGCGCTCGTCATCGCCGCAGACACGATTAACCGGCACACCGCGCCCGGCATGGTGCTGGAGTACGTCGCCTCAGCCGGCGCGGTCGCGTTCGTGCTCGGCAAAGGCGAGGTGATCGCCCATCTCGAGGCGCTGGCGACGCACACCGCCGATCAAAACGACTACTTCCGCATCGAGGGAGAGCGTTTCATCCAGCCCGGCGCGGGCTTCGTCGGCTGGGTGTCGAGCTGGGGGCTGCTCGATCACGTGGTCCCCGCCGGCCAGGCGCTCTTCGCCGCAACCGCCCTGGGGCCGGCCGACTACGCCAAGTTCGCCGTGCCGCAGAAGAACGGCCTCCGGCCGCTGATGACGCTGGGCAAGCTGGAGCTGGACATGATGCAGGTGCTGCCCTACGTGCTGACCGCCCAGATCGGCGATTGCGGCGCGGCGGGCGTGCCGTTGGCGCTGGCGCACATCCTGGATTTCGCCGAGCCCGGTGAGCGCATCGGCGTGCTTGACTATGGCGCGGGCGCGGGCTGCGACGCCTGGTCCCTGGTCTGCACCGACGCCATCGAGCCGCGCCGGCCGCAGAGCGAGTTGGTCATCCAGCTGCTCGACGACAAGATCATGGTGGATTACGCGACCATGACCAAGTACGAGCAGAAGTACCTCCAGTCGCCGCATCGGTTAAGCAACTTCTACTAAAAGATGAAGTCGGAAGGATGAAGGATGAAAGAACCTTCCGCCTTCATCCTTCATCCTTCATCCTTCATCCTTCATCCTTCATCCTTTGGAGGACTATGGGCAAGATTCTCCGCAGAGTGATGATGGTGGGCGGGTACATCACCCCGCCGGGCATCCCCATGAGCTGGACGTGGCGGCAGATGGCCGCCGAGGCGTTCTGGCACGCGCTGCAGGATACGCAGATCCCGATCAAGGACGTGGATCTGGTGGCGTGCAACTACAACGACCGCGCCATCGCCGACTCATCGCCCGGTCCGCAGATCGCCGATGCGCTGGGCATCCTGCCCAAGCCGGTCGTGCCGATCGCCAACGCCTGCGCGGGGAACGGCATCGCCTCCTACGTGGCCTGGAATGCCATCGCGTCAGGCCGCTGCGACGTGGTCGTTTCCATGGGCTTCGCCCGCTCCGACAACTACGACGCGATGGAGGCGATGAACACGCAGGGCAACTACGTGGACTACGATTACATGCTGGGCCTGACGCACATCAACTACGGCGCGCTGCGGGATGCCTATTACCGCCGCAAATACGATGTGCCGCTGGCGGCCGCGGGCCAATGGGCTTATCAGTGCAACTGGTATGCGCGGCGAAACCCGTTGGCAGCCAGCTACGGCAAGCCGATGCCGGTGCTGGAGGAGCTGTGCGCCGACACCCCCGAGGCGGAGCGCGATCGGCAGGCCACCAACCGCGGGGGCGTTGCCAGCGCCATGGTCTTCGTGGGCGAAGAGATCGCCCACCGCTACAGCGCGCAACCGGTCTTCTTCGACGTGGCCTACGCCCTCCGGCCGCCCTACATCGGCAACTTCTTCAACTACCCGGTCGAGAGTATGCGGGACTACGACCTGGCCGAGCTGCCCGGCCTGATGGCGGCTGCGCAAGAGGCCTACGCAATGGCCGGCATTCGCCCCGCAGATGTGGACGTGGTGCAGGTGCACGATCTGACCGCTTACGAAGGAATGATGGCGCTCGAGGCGATCGGCGTCTGCGGCCTGGGCGAGGGCAAGGATTATGTCCTCTCAGGCGGGATGACCCTCGACAGCCGGCGCCCGATCAACACCTACGGCGGCGGCCCGGCGTTCGGCCACGGCTCGGCCGGCTCGGATTTCCAGGCCGGCGTGCTAGAAAACTACTGGCAGCTCACCGGACAGGCGGGCGAACGCCAGGTCAAGGACGCGCGAGTCGGCGTCAACACATCGTACGGCACGCACCATTCGCTGGACGTGGTGGGGGTGGTGAGAAGGATGAAGTAGGAAGGATGAAGCAGGAAGGATGAGCGATGAGGGTAGGCCACAGGATCTGAAGGTGCGAACGAAGGAATTCGCGCTGCGGGTTATCAGGCTGTACACCAGTCTGCCCAAGACGACCGAGGCGCAAGTGCTGGGCAAGCAGGTGCTTCGCTCTGGTACATCTGTGGGGGCACAATACCGCGAGGCGCAGCGAGCCAAGTCCGATGCCGATTTCATAAGCAAGACCGAGGGTGCACTTCAGGAGCTTGACGAGACGGCCTATTGGCTTGAGCTGCTCGCCGATGCCAAGATCGTCCCTCCTGAAAAACTTGACCTGCTCCGCAAAGAAGCGGACGAACTAACCGCCATCCTGGTCACCATCGTCACGAAGGTAAAGCGTAGGATGAAGAATCAAGGATGAAGTAGGAAGGATGAAGAATTCCGGCTTTCATCCTTCATCCTTCCGCCTTCATCCTTCATACTTCATACTTCCAAGGAGCACTCCATGAGTGAACAGTTTCCCGAGCAGTTCGTCCGCTGGGACACCTTCTCGTCAGCCTTATGGTATCGCAGCAAGGCGGGGCGCTATCGCCTGGAGGGGACGCAGTGCGCGGGCTGCGGCGCGAAGTTCTTCCCCCCGCGCACCGGCCTGATCTGCCCGGCGTGTCACGAGCGGGCGATGATCCCGTATCAGTGCGCGCACGCGGGCGAGGTCATCGCGGTGGCGCTCGATGACGTCGGCTTCCCCGCCCTGGGCTACAGCGACACGATGCCGCGCGTCCAGGCGATCATCCGCCTCGACGACGGCATCCACCTGATGACCGACATCTGTCAGGTGGCCGACCCGACCGAGGTTCAACCCGGCGCGCGCGTGAAGATGGTGCTGCGCAAGCACAAACGCGAGGACACCGGGGCGTGGGTGTATGGATACGGGTTTGTAAAGGATGAAGGGTGAAGGATGAAGGATGAAGGATGAAGGATAAAGGATGAGGGATGAAGGATGAGGGATGAGGGATGAAAAACGGAGTCTTCATCCTTCATCCTTCCGATTTCATCCTTCATCCTTCTGATTTCATCCTTTGTCCTTGACCGGAGGCGACATGGAGACCTATCCACTCTCTCTGGCGTTGTTCGACTTCCTCCCGCCGCTGGCGTTTCTGGCCGGCGCGTTCTACCTGGTGCGCACCAGCATCCTCTGCCGCGGGAGGCCGTGCGGCCGCATGGTCATGGCGGGCACGCTGCTGGTCTTCCTCGGCGGCTTCCTCAAGGCCACCTGGAAGCTCCTCTACACCACCGGCGCGGCTGACATCCAGTGGCTGAGCCAGGGCCAGTTCGTCTTCTCGGCCATCGGCTTCCTGGGCATGTGCGTGGCGGTGATCCTGATGGCGCGCGGCCGCCGGCAAAGCGCGCCACCGCTCGTTATGGCGATGGCCGCCTGGAAGATCCCCTTCCTCTTCGTCATGACCGTTGCCAGCCTGGGCGCCGAGGGCATCCTGGCCTACTTGGCCTTCCGGCGCAAGGCACGGCGCGCCGCGGCCGGCTTCGTCGTCGGCGTGCTGGGCATCCTGGCGATGGGCGCGCTCGCCAGCGCCGAGCAGACCCTCACGATGCAGTGGATCGAGGAGACCGTCAACACAGTGGGGCAGCTCGGGTTCATGCTGGGCAGCATCCTGCTCTACCGCAATTTCCGGGCGACCGGCTGTGAGGAGTTGACGGGAGGCTGACATGGTGAGTGTCATCCAGCGTCTGCGCCTGGGCAAGCAGGCCGGCTATGAAACACTCTTCCGAAACCAGGACCGCCGCGTGGGGGGCAAGCCTGGCGTCATCCTGGCCGACATGGGCATGCCCGAAGACTACGATTTCGCGTTCTACCGTGACTACATCCGCCATGTTTTCGAGTATTCGCTGCCGCCGGTGATCCGCAGGATGGTGCTGGCGGATCGCGGCATCGTCCTGCTGGACCCCGCCAACCCGCTGGCGCGCGAGCCGTTCAGACCGCAGCAGCTCGTGGATGCGCACGGCGCCACCTGCAACCGGGAAGGCAAGCCTTACGGTGACTGTCCGATCACCTGGCGTGCGCCGGGGACCAGGAACCCGTGGGATCACGGTTACTTTCTTTACAAGGAGGAAGGGCAAGGCGGCGCGCCCGACATCTGCCAGAAGACCGGCGCCAAGGTGGTCGGCTGGTACTACGGCCAACTGCTCCCTGAACGCAAGGTCGCCTGGGCGCACCAGTGCGGCCGGATCTACGAAGACTCGGTCGCGGCGCTGCGCGAGCGCTTCCCCGAGGCCGAATTCCGGCCCGCCAGCTACGCCTCTGAGGCGTCGCTGCAGCAGGCCGTGGCGCACTTACTGGACGCCGGCTGCCGGACGATCATCTATCACTGTTTCAGCAATCCGGTCTACTCCGACTTTGAGGAGTTCGCGCACGCGCTGCCGCTGGTCCATCGCTTCGCCGCGGGGCGCGCGAAGGTGATCTGCGCCGGCCAAACGGGCGACCAACCGGCCCTGCGCGCCGGCTATCTGCGGATGCTCAGCGACCAGCTCGCCAGGATCCCACCGCAGGCCGGCACGTTAGTGATCCTCTCCAAGCACGGCCATCCCTTCAAGAAGGAGAGCCAGGATACCCACGCGTTGGCCTACCGTGAGGCGCTGGAGGCGGGCGCCCGTGCGATCATGGCCGAACGCGGCGGCCGGTGGGAGGTCGCCTGGTCGTGCGACGAATACGCCGACGAATACTGGGACCCCCAGCACAAGAAGGTCAGCACGTTCGAGCTCTACCGCCGCGCCATCGCCGAGGAGTTCGACTACGCCATCGAGCTGCCGACCGAGTTCCCCGCGGAAAACACCGACCTGATGATCTATCACGCCATGCGTAAGTTCAACGCCTTTGCCGAATACAATCGCAACGCACCCGTGCCGTACCCTGATTGGGAGCAGCCGCTGGTGCGCACCTTTCATCAGGGCAAGACGACAGGCATTTACGCCGGCTGCCCGGTCGGCCCCTACCGGCGTCACGTCGTGGAGGCGGTTGTCGGCGCAGTGAGCGCGGTATTGGAACCGACACAAGGAGCATGAGGAGAACACCATGAGTGACTGCCAAGAAGCGAACTGCCGCTGCCACCGTTTCCG
Organism: uncultured Anaerolineales bacterium; assembly: GCA_964647255.1. Classification (GTDB taxonomy): domain Bacteria; phylum Chloroflexota; class Anaerolineae; order CG2-30-64-16; family CG2-30-64-16; genus CAWJEL01. Next base: position 7,902 of record CAZYGI010000092.1, read on the forward strand.
CGGCAAGGTCGCCATCGTCACCGGCGCGGCGTCAGGGATCGGCCGCGCGTGCGCGCTGCGCTTCGCCCAGGAGGGAGCGCAGCTCGCCATCTGCGACGTGAACCTGGACAGGCTGGCCGAGACGGCACGGCTGATCGAAGCCGCGGGCGGCGCAGTCATCACCGGCCGCGTGGACGTGCGGCGCCAGGATGAGGTGGAAGCGTGCGTCGCGGCGGCGCTGGAACGCTACGGAACGCTCGACATCCTGGTGAACAACGCCGGCACCGGTCAGTTCGCGCCGTTCGCGATGATGGAGAACGAAGAATACGACCGCGTGATGGACATCAACGTGCGTGGGATGTTCTTTTTCTGCCGCGCCGTGCTGCCGACGATGATGGATCAGGACTACGGCAAGATCGTCAACATCACCTCGATCATGTCCGTCGTCGCCGGCCAGGGGCAGAGCATCTACAACGCCAGCAAGGGCGCGGCCAAGATGCTGACCCAGGGCATCGCCACCGATGTGGCCGGCTACCACATCAACGTGAACGCGGTCGGCCCCGGCATGGTGCTCACCGGCCTCACGCAGAACATGCTCGGCGACCCCGATCAGGCGGCCTGGTTCATCGAGCGCATCCCCATGCGCCGCATCGCCGAGCCGGATGATATCGCCGCGGCCGTGCTCTTCCTGGCCAGCGATGAGGCGTCCTACGTCCACGGCACGACGCTGTTCGTGGACGGCGGCATGATCTGTACGCGCGGGTGACGCCGGAGCAGGATATACCCCATGCCAGAAGCAGGCCGCTGGGCCGCCGGTTATCGAATTCTGCTGATCTGTCGGTCGGCTTCCTCTGCATCGGTTACGAGCTATTCGGCGCGGACAGAATTTTGGGGAGGCGCAAGCATGCCTGACCCCGCGCGCCGTTATTCTGCTGGCAGCCGCCGCGCACCATCTGGCCGGCGAGCTGATCCTCGCGCCGCGCTTCGCCGCCCGGACGCCCGCGAAGTCGTCGCGGATTCTGGGCCAGGGAACCGGGCCATGATGCGGATGCCTGCATCCGGGCACGCCGGAGATGCATGGAGTAGAGAATGAGCCAGACATCTGTTGCGCCTGAGGCGCACGGCCCCACGTTTGCGTCCTACTCCAACCGGGACACGCGGCTCGGCCATCTACCGATCAGCCGGGCGCTCCCGCTAAGAGAGCGCCGCATGGTCGGCCCCTGGTGCTTCCTCGACCGCTTCGGCCCGTTGGCTTTCACCGATGGTAAACCGATGGACGTGCCGCCCCACCCGCACATCGGCTTGCAGACCGTGTCGTGGCTGCTCGAAGGCGAGGTGCTGCACACCGACAGCCTGGGCTGTGAGGCCACCGTGCGGCCGGGCGGCGTCAACGTCATGACCGCGGGCCGGGGCATCAGCCACGCTGAACAGACGCCGGCCCGCCACAGCGGCCGCCTGAACGGGGTCCAGCTCTGGGTCGCGCTGCCGGATGCCCGGCGAGACGTCGAGCCGGCCTTCGCGGGGATTGCGGAGACGCCGCAGTGCGAGCTGCCGGGCGGCCTCCTCCGGGTGTTCGCCGGCGCCCTGGGCGGCGTGCGCTCCCCTGCACCGCACTTCTCGCCGCTCGTCGGCGCGGATGTGCAGGTGCATCCCGGCGCGACCGTCGAACTGGCGCTGAATCCGGCCTTCGAGCACGGGATACTGATGCTCGACGGCGAGTGCCTGCTGGACGGCCAGCCGCTGGCCGAACGCGCGCTGCACGTGCTCGCCCCCGGCCGCAGCCGCGCGGCCTTCACCAGCCACACCGGGGGCCGTCTGCTGCTGATCGGCGGGCCGCCGTTCGGTGAACAAATCCTGATGTGGTGGAACTTCGTCGCCCGCACGCCGGAGGAGATCGCCGCGGCCCGCGCCGATTGGGAAGCCGGACGCCGCTTTGGTGAGGTGCACGGCTACCCTAAACCTCGGCTTGCCGCGCCGGACTTGATTCGCGTCGCCCGGCCCAATCCGCTGAGCTGAAAGAGACAAGGCTGGCGCCTCGACAAGTACGACACCCTGGCGGGCGGGCCCAATCTTTTGGCCGCCGAATTGTGGCAGTTACTCCAAGATGTAGTGGACGAGATAGGGTCCAATAAGGGCGCACAACATGAAAATCAATCGCTATGCCATCATCGCTGAGAAGGTGCAGGAGCAAGCGGCCTCGGAGACCTTGCTGGCTGCCGATCTGGCGGGGGCGGGGAAGATCTGGTATGACGTGGGCGAAGTTGAACCGAAAGCGCTGCGGCAGTTCCTGGCGCCCCTTGCGCTGCATCCACTGATCCTCGATCGTTGCCTCAGACCGGCCACCGATCCGAGCGTGCTCAGCATCGAACGGGCGACGCTGCTCGCGTTTCCAACCGCCACCGCGCGGACGAACCTGAACCCAACCTACGTCACCCTCCTGCTCCAAGCGCCCGTGCTGGTTACGATCCGCCACACCCCACTGCCCGTCCTGGATGGCCTGCTGCAGGAGTGCCGGGAAGACAAGCTGCCGGCCGTCCAGCACCTGCCCCAGCTCGTCTACTTGATCCTCGATCATCTCTCCGACACGAATGTGGATGCCGGGATGGACGTACGCGGCCAGACTGCCGCCATGGCCCAGGTCTTGGCCGAGAAACCGGAGACAGTGACCCCGGGCGATCTGAGCCGGCTGCGCGACCAGGTGGAAGGGCTCGTGTCGTTGGTCGAAAACCAGCTTTATTGCATCGCCGGCCTGAGTGCGTCCGACAACGCGGCCTTGCAGGAGCCGCATCGCAAGGCGTACATTCAGGACCTGGCCGCCGAAGCGGAGATCGCTCAGCGGGCTGCGTATCGCCTGGAAAGCCGTATGCATGACCTCTATGCGGCCTACCAGATGGCCGGCAGCGACCGGGTGGAGAAGCGCCTGCGCATCCTGACCATCATCTCGGCGACGACCTTGCCCCTGGCCCTGATCACGGGTGTGCTGGGGATGAATGTCGGCGGCCTGCCGGGCACTGCCTCCCCCTATGCGTTCCTGATCGTGCTGGCCCTCATGGTCGCGCTCGCGGCGGCCGAGTTGTGGTACTTCGTCCGTAAGGGCTGGTTTGGTTGAGAGCGCTAAGGGGTGCTTTGGCATGAGTATCGCACTCTCCCGATTGATGAATCAGCGCATTGCCGGCCCGATCTGCGCCCAGCCGGGCGACGCCGTCCGTTGGCTGGGCGCGCTGCAGGCCCAGGACTATCGCGGGGCGTTGTGGGCGATCGGGCTGCGCACGGCCGGTACAACTGAACGCGACATCGAACAGGCGCTGGCCGAGCGCGCCATCGTGCGCACCTGGCCGATGCGCGGCACGCTGCACTTCGTCGC
>CAZYGI010000092.1:11254-13989 GCA_964647255.1 uncultured Anaerolineales bacterium
GTCGCCAGCCAGGACGTCCGCTGGCTGCTGGCGCTCCTCACGCCGCGGGTGATCGCGCACAGCGCCGGCCGGTATCGCCAGCTTGAATTGGACGAAGCGACCTTTGACCGCAGCAAGGAGGTGTTCGCCAGGGCGCTGCAGGGCGGGCAGCAGCTCACCCGCGACGAAATGCTGCAAGCGCTGGCGCAAGCCAACATCGCCACGACCGGCCAGCGCGGCTATCATCTCCTGGGACGGGCCGCGCAGGATGGGCTGATCTGCTTCGGCGTGCCGCGCGGCAAACAGCAGACCTTTGTGCTGCTGGACGAATGGGTGCCAGAATCCGCCGGGCGGCCGCGCGAGGAGGCGTTGGCCGAGTTGACCCTGCGTTACTTCACCAGCCACGGCCCGGCCACCGCCCAGGATCTGATGCACTGGTCGGGATGGACCGCCGCGGAGGTGAAGACCGGCTTGGGCGCGGCCGGGCCAGCGTTGACCCGCGCAACCATTGAGGATCACGTTTACTGGCTGCCGCGTGAGACGCCGGCGCTGAGCAGCGGCGCCCCGACGGTTCATTTGCTGCCCGGTTTCGACGAGTATCTGCTCGGCTATCGGGATCGCCGCGCGGTGCTCGATCCCGCCCACGCCCCACGCGTCTGCCCCGGCAACAGTGGCATGTTCAGTCCGACCCTGGTGGTTGATGGCCAGGTCACGGGGGTTTGGCAACGGACCCTCAAGAAGGCCGCGGTCGTTATCAAAGTTGCGCCCTTTCGACCCTTGACCCCGGCTGAAGAGCACGCGCTCGGCGCGGCGGCAGAACGGTATGGCGCATTCCTGGGGCTGCCGGCGGCGCTGCTCAACCCGGCGCCGTAGCGCGGATAAGGTTTTCATTGAGAAGCGCGCCGGCGGTGTTCCGGCGGACACGCAACGAGAGAGAAAGCCATGTCTGTGCTGAACCGCATTGCCAACGCCCAGGGCCATCGCGACGAGGCGACCAACCAGGAGCTGGCGCGCGAGCTGGCCGAACAGGGCGACCAGGAGGGCATCCGCAAGCTAGTCGCCAACCTGCATCACGCCGACCAGAACGTACGGAGCGACTGCATCAAGGCCCTTTACGAGGTCGGCTACCTGAAGCCCGAGCTCATCGCCGGCTACGCCGGCGAGTTCGTCCGGCTCTTGCGCGACCGCCACAACCGCATGGTCTGGGGCGCGATGCTGGCGCTGGCGACCATCGCGCCGCTGCGCGCCGGTGAGCTGTACCTGCACCGCCAGCGCATCCAGGACGCTATAGCCGAGGGCTCTGTCATCACGGTGGATAACGGCGTCAAGGTCCTGGCCGCGATTGCAGCGGCGGACGCTGCCTACCGGGCCGAGCTGCTCCCCGACCTGTTCCACCACCTGCAAACCTGCCGGCCGAAAGCCGTGCCCCAGCACGCAGAGGCGATCGTGCCGGCCGTGGACGCGGCGCACGCCGACGCGTTCGTCGCCATCTTGGAGCGCCGGCTGGCGCACATGTCGGCCAGCCAGGCGGCCAGGGTGAAGCGGGTGATCACGCAGACCCGCCAGGCGGCGAAACAAATGGGGTGATGGCGTGAAGTGGCGCATCAAGCACATCTTCAACTTACCGCCGAAAAAGCCCTGGGCACTCGGTTACGTCAACTTGAGAAGAACATCGGAAGAGCAATGCACACCAAGCAGGATGGAGCGCTCTACTTGCTCGACCATGCCTATCAGACCCTGAAGGACAACCTGCGTGGCCTTACTCTGGACGAAGCGCTCACCGTGCCCCAGGGAGGCTATCGTTCGATCCTCGGCACACTCAAGCACGCAGCGGGGTGGAGCCATGTCTATCGCTCCTACGCCTTCGACCCCCAGCCCAGGCATTGGCGGCAGCTCGCCTGGCCGTATGGCCTGCGCGACACGATCGTCACGTCCGAGCCGTATCTGCAGAGCGTGATCGCCTGGCTCGATGAGGCGCACCGGCAGTGGCTGGCGGACCTCGGACGCGTGGAGGAGGACCGGTGGAACGAGCCAAGGCCTCTGCATTGGAGGCAACAGGCTCCGCTTGACGAGATCGTGGTCATGGTCGCCGGGCATCACCTCTATCATGCCGGGGAGCTGAATCAGGTGCTTTCGATCTGCCGCGGCGAAGCGTGGGAAGAAGGCGAAGAGGTCGAGGAGAACAACGTTTCGACGGTCGGGCATCGAGTCCGGCCGCCCTGGCTGGATCAGTAACGAGCCGATTCTGCGGCGAGTTACAGCTCTCAGCGTGCGAAAGGAAGGCGTCATGAAACCTGTCTACTGGATCCCCCTGCTGGCATTGCTCGGCGGCATCATTGGCTATGCCGTCTTGCGGACTACGGGCTGGCTCGGCGCCACAACCGGCGCAGTCGTGGGCGTCTTGATCGGCGCGCTGCTCTATCGCCGCAGCAGCAAGGGATGATCGGCGCATGAATCCACTGCTGCTTGATCTCCCGACGGAGTTTGCCTCCGAGCGACTCCTGTTACGCCGTTACCGCCCTGGCGACGGTGCTCTGTACCTCAAGATGTTGCGCGCGAACCGGGACCACCTGTATGAATTCCTGCCGCCATCTCACCTGGCGGTGCAGAGCGAGGAGATGGCCGAGGAAGTCATCCACCGGTTGATGGCCGACTGGGCTCTGCCCAATCTGTTCATCTTCGGGATCTGGGAGCGGGAAAACGGGGTCTACGTGGGCGAGAGCTATCTGGCGAATGCGGATTGGGAGGTGCCCCGC
>CAZYGI010000093.1:0-13839 GCA_964647255.1 uncultured Anaerolineales bacterium
CCTGCACCAGGCTTGAAAGGCCTGTGTCCTGGTCCTCTAGACGATGGGGGCGAGAAGTAATGAGATTTTAGCAGAGATGGGCGAACCGGTCAAATAGAGGCCGGAATGCTCCGCAGCCAGGGGTGCGGGGCGCCCAACGCGCGTAGCATTCCCCGCACGAGATTATCCGTTTTTCGGCCTGCTGTGGTAAAATAGGGGTGTTCCAAGCGCAAGGCGCTGTTTCCTTGCGCTTGTCCGCGTTTGCGGCGAGTATTTTCCGGCCGTTTTGTGAGTCCAGGAGTGCATTATGTCTCAGGAAACGTACACGGTTGACATCTGCGGCGTCACGCGGCAACTGCCGCTTTTCGAGGTCGCTCCTAAGGTGCGCATCGCGATCTTCAACATGCTGGGCGATACGGAGGTGGTGGAGGCGATCGCCGATGAGCTGGCGAAACGCGTGCCGTACGATGTGGACACGCTGATGACCGCCGAGGTCAAGAGCATCCCGCTTGCTCATGCCCTGGCTGTGCGGATGGGGCTGTCCTATGTGGTGGCGCGCAAGACCCGGAAGCCGTACATGGTGGATGCGCTGAGCGTCGAGGTGCTTTCGATCACCACTGGCGCGCCGCAGCTTCTGTGGCTGGATGGCAAGGATCTCGATCTCGTCAAGGGCAAGCGCATCCTGCTGGTGGATGATGTGATCAGCACCGGCAGCACTCTCGCCGGGATGCGCAAGCTGGTGGAGCAGGCCGGCGGCAATGTGGTGGCCGAGGCCGCGGCTCTCACCGAGGGCAATGACCCGGAGAAGTGGCGGAATATCATCGCCACCGGGAATCTGCCGGTCTTCCTGGGGTAATATGGTTCTGGATAAAGTGGCGGCGATAGATCGTCGTTATGAAGAGCTGAATACGCTGATGGCCGACCCGGCCGTCGCAACCGATCCGACGCGAGTGGGCGAACTGGCGCGCGAACAGGCCGAGATCGAGGAGATCGTCTCCATCTATCGCGCTTACCGCGCGGCCGAGATCGAATTGGCCGAGGCGCGGGTGTTGGTCGGCGATGAGAGCGACCCGGAGATGGCCGCACTGGCCCGCACCGAGGTCGAACGCCTGGAGGCCGAGCAAGCTCCGCGTGAGGCACGCCTGCATCAGCTCCTGCTGCCAAAGGATCCGCTGGACGATAAGAACGTCATTGTCGAGATCCGCGCCGGCACGGGCGGGGATGAGGCCGGCCTCTTTGCCGGCGATCTGCTGCGGATGTACACGCGCTGGGCCGATGAGCACGGCTACAGGGCCGAGGTGTTGAGCCACAGCGAGACGGGTGTTGGCGGCTTCAAGGAAGTGATCTTCCAGATGCGCGGTCGCGGGGCCTACTCCCGGCTGAAGTACGAGAGCGGTGTGCACCGCGTGCAGCGCGTCCCGGTCACCGAGGCGCAGGGCCGCATCCATACGTCTACCGCCACCGTTGCCGTGCTCCCGGAAGCCGACGAGGTTGAGGTGGTGATTGATCCGCAGGATGTGCGGGTGGATGTCTTCCGCGCCACCGGCCCGGGCGGCCAGAGCGTCAACACCACCGATTCCGCGGTTCGCGTGACCCACCTGCCCACCGGTCTGGTCGTGAGCTGTCAGGATGAGAAGTCGCAGCTTCAAAACCGCACCAAGGCGCTGGCGATCCTGCGCGCGCGGCTTTATCAGTTGGAGCAGGAACGCCTGCACAACGAGCGTTCCGAGGCGCGGCGCAGCCAGGTAGGGACCGGCGAGCGCAGCGAGAAGATTCGCACTTATAACTTTCCGCAGAACCGGGTCACAGATCACCGGATCGGCAAGACGATGTATAACCTGACCGGCTTCATGAACGGCGACCTGGATGAGTTCATCGAGGAATTGGCAACAACCGAGCAGACGGAACGATTGCAGCAAATCGGCGAGGAGTGAGTTGAACGCTTTACAATCGAAGAAGACCTCGCAGACGCCCCGCAGCAGGGGCGCCGCCGGCGATGGCGCCGGCGAGGCAGATGGCCGGATGGATTTCAGCGGGCCGGAGCGCACTTCCGTGGCGACCGCCGTCCCGTTTGTCTGGTCGTTGGATCGGTCCAGCGATGTGGGGCGGGCGTTGTTCGCGGCGACACGCCGGCTGGCGGAAGCCGACTCGGACACACCGCAGCTCGACGCGGCGGTCCTCTTGGGGTTCGTCCTGGGGGTGAACAAGGCCTGGCTTTACGCTCATCCCACGCGGACATTGTCCGAAGCTGAGATCGAGCGGTTTGAAGATTTGGTGCGTCGCCGGATGCGGTATGAACCGGTCGCCTACCTGGTGGGGTTCAAACCGTTTTACGGCCTGGATATCACGGTGGACCCGCGCGTCTTGATCCCCCGGCCGGAGACCGAGCTGTTGGTCGAACGGGTGCTGGGCTATCTGCGCCAGCTCAACGAGACGGGCGATAAACCGTGCGTCGCGGATGTCGGCACAGGGAGCGGTGCGATCGCGTTGGCGTTGGCGGTCAACCTCCCTTGGCTTACGATTTATGCCACCGATCTCTCGGACGATGCCCTGGCTGTTGCCGCGCAGAACATCTGGCGCTACGGCGTGGGCGATCAGGTTCAACTGCTGCCCGGACATCTTTTGGACCCCGTGCCGGGACCGGTGGATGTGATCGTGGCGAACCTGCCCTACATCGCCACAACCGCGCTGGCGGATTTGCCTCCGCAGGTGCGGGATCATGAGCCGGTTCTCGCGCTGGACGGCGGCTCCGATGGGTTACAGGTGATCGCCGAGCTGCTGGAAAGCCTGGCTTCGCGGGAGGGCCGGGCCAAGCTCCGGCCCGGTGGTCGTGTCTATTTGGAGATCGGGGCCGGTCAGGGCGCAGCCGCCCAGGCGTTAGCCGGGCGAATCCTGCCGCATGCCCGCGCACAAGTCTTCCAGGATTACGCCGAGCTGGATCGGATCCTGGTTGTACAGATCTGAATCGGGGTGGTCGGGGTGACCTATCGTTTGCTTGCTGTGGACTATGATGGTACAACTGCCGAGGGCGGCCACCTACCGACGCAGCGCGTGCGGGACGCCGTGGCAGCGGCCCGGGCGGCCGGCGTGCGCATCGTGCTTGCCACCGGCCGTTCCTTTGGCGCATCGTTCCGCTTTGCTGAGGCGCTGGGCCTGCGCGATGAGTTGATCACCTATCAGGGCGCAATTGTCAGGGAGATGGCGCGGCCGCACACCACCCTGCTGAAGGAAGTTCTGCCCAGCGAACCGTTGGCGGAGTTTCTGGCGTTCGCTGAGGCGCGGGATCTCGATCTGAGCCTGTACGGTGAGGAAGAGTATTACATCACCGCGCTGCGCCATTCCCGTGAGTTCCACCAGCGTTGGTTCGGACCGCCTTTCCACGTGGTCCCCACCTATGCGGACGCGCTTCGTGCGTTCCGGGCGAAGGGCGAGGCTCCAATCAAAGGGCTGATGATCGTCGAGCCCGGCGGCGGCGAACCCCTGGCCGCTGAGCTGCGCGCGCAGTTCGGGGATCGCCTCACGGTGCTGCGTTCGCACGAGCTGTTCACCGAAGTTACGGCGCCGAATGCCTCCAAGGGCAATGCACTGGCGTTCGTGGCCGCGCGCTGCGGCATTTCGCAGGCTGAGACGATCGCCGTCGGCGACTCGGACAACGATATCAGCATGATCCGCTGGGCTGGGCTGGGGGTGGCGATGGGCAATGCGGCGCCGGAAGTGAAGGCGGCCGCATCGTTGATTGCCCCATCGGTGCAGGAAGACGGCCTGGCCGCAGTGATCGAGGAGTACATTCTGCGCAATGGGCGTGGGTGAGTTTCCGACTGCTGTGGGGGCGCCCGATCTCGAACGGGCCAGCGCGCTCCTGCGCGCCGGCGAGTTGGTCGCCTTTCCCACCGACACGGTCTACGGGGTGGGTGCGGTGGCGTGGAACCGGGCGGCGGTGGCGAAACTGTACGTCGCCAAGCTGCGGCAGCTCGACAAGGCCATCCCGATCCTGCTTGCCGATCCGGCCGATCTCGATCTGGTGGTGAGCGATGCGGCGTCGCGCCCTGATGTGTTGCGGCTGGCCGAGCGGTTCTGGCCCGGCCCCTTGACCCTCGTGCTGCCGAAAGCCCCTGCGGTCCCGGAAGAGGTCACGGCGGGCGGCGACACCGTGGCGGTGCGCGTCCCGGATCATCCTTTGGCGCGCGCACTGATCCGCGCGGCGGGCGCCCCGCTCGCCACGACCAGCGCCAACCTGGCGGGCGGCCCCAGCCCCGTCACCGCCGCTGAGGTCGCAGCGCAGTTGGCCGGCCGCGTTCGCCTGATCCTGGACGGCGGCCGCTGCCCCGGCGGCACGGCCTCAACCGTGGTTGATCTCTCCTCCTCCACACCGGTGCTCCTCCGCAGCGGGCCGATTTCACTGGAAGAAATCCTGGAAGCGGTGTTATAATCTTGCCATGCTGATCGGCATTGACGCCAGTCGCGCGGCTGTGGCCCGGCGCACCGGCACTGAGACGTACTCCCTGCATCTGATCCGCGGCCTGATCGGTCTCGGCGCGGCGCATCGGTTCCGCTTGTACACGAACGGCCTGCCGCCGGCCGGGCTCTTCTGGGCTGTCCCCGCGCCGCGCAATGCGGAGGTGCGCAGCATCCCATTCCCGCGGCTTTGGACGCACCTCCGGCTCAGCGCCGAGATGGCAGCCCGCCCGCCCGAGGTGCTCTTTGTCCCGGCGCATGTCCTGCCGCTGGTCCACCCGCGGCGCAGCGTCGTCACGGTGCACGATCTCGGTTATCTGTTTCACCCCGAAGCCCACCGGCCTGCGGACCGGCGCTACCTGGATGGGTCAACCCGCTGGAACGCCCGGCAGGCGACGCTCGTCATCGCGGACTCGGCGGCTACGCAGCGCGATCTCGTGCGCGCGTACGGTGTGGATGAGCGCAAGGTGCGCGTGATCTACCTGGGCCGGGATGAGAGGTTGCGCCGCGTGGGCGAGCCCGGCCAACTGGCCGCGGTGCGCAACCGGTACGGGCTGGGCGAGCGTTATCTGCTGTACGTCGGCACGCTTCAGCCGCGCAAAAATCTGGCTCGCATCGTCGCGGCCTTTGCCCGGATCGCGGGCGATCCGGCGCTGGCAGGCGTGCAGCTCGTCCTGGCCGGCAAGCTGGGCTGGCTCTACGACAACCTTTTTGCCGAGGTGCGCCGCCTGGGGCTGGAGCAGCGGGTGCGCTTCCCCGGCTATATCGCCGATGAAGATCTGCCGGCGCTGCTGAGCGCCGCGATGGCGTTTGTTTTCCCATCCTTGTATGAAGGCTTCGGCATCCCGGTGCTTGAGGCGGGAGCGTGTGGCGTGCCTGTGATCACCAGCAATACTTCATCCCTGCCTGAAGTGGCCGGCGACCCGGCCGCGGGCGCGGAGGGCGCAGCGGCCCTGCTCGTTGACCCGACCGACGTGGATGCGATCGCCGCGGCCATGTATCGGCTTGCAACCGACGACGCGCTCTGCGCCGAGCTGTCCCGCCGCGGGCTGGAGAACGTCAAACGTTTCTCCTGGGACAAGTGCGCACGGGAGACGCTGGCGGTGTTGTTGGAAGCGGGAAGCTAGAAGTTGGATGTTGGACATTGGATGTTGGAAGTTGGAAGCGTGGGAGGAGACCATGTCGCACCGAATCCCTGATATCGAACCTCTAATTTCCAACCTCCAACCTCTAACCTCCAACCTTCAGCCTCCAACCTCCATCCGCATCCTCGGCGTCCGCGTCGACGCGTTGACGTACGCCGACCTGCTGGCGCGCATCGGCGACTTCATTGCGTCCGGCGCGCCGCATCAGATCGCCACGGTCAACCCGGAGTTTGTGATGGAGGCCCGGCGCAACCCGGCCTTCGCCGCGGTGTTGGAAGAGGCAGACCTGTGCCTGGCAGACGGCGCAGGGCTGTTGTGGGCGGCCCGGCGGCTGGGTCACCCCTTGCCGGAGCGCGTCACCGGCTCCGACAGCGTGCCGTTGATCGCCCGCCGGGCGGCCGAGGCCGGCTGGCGGGCCTACTTCCTGGGCGCTGCGCCCGGCGTGGCCCAGCGCACGGCGGAGATTCTCGCCGCTCGCTTCCCCGGCCTGACGGTGGCGGGCGCGTTTGCCGGCTCGCCCGCCGATGCTGAGGCCGCGGAGATCATCGCCCGCGTTCGGCAGGCCCGACCGGACATCCTGTTTGTGGCTTACGGCGCACCGCGCCAGGATCTCTGGATCGCCCGGCACCGGGATGCGCTCGGCGCCCCGGCCATGATGGGCGTCGGCGGCTCCTTTGACTTCATCGCGGGCGTTCAACGCCGCGCCCCGCGCTGGCTGCAGCGGCTGAACCTCGAATGGCTGTTCCGCCTCATCACGCAGCCCTGGCGGTGGCGGCGCCAGCTTGCCCTCCCGCGGTTTGTGTGGGCCGTGCTGCGGGCGCACAAACGCAGGCCGCGCGAGACATGAAAGAGCCATCATCAGGTCAATCTGGTGAATCTGCGTTCTCTGCATTCTATTCCTGGTTCAGACGCCCAAGGAGGGCTTATGGGGCAGGTACTTACCCTGGCGGAAGCGGTGGCGTGGCGGGAGGCCCAGCGCGGCGCCGGCTGCGCGGTTGCCATGACCAACGGCCACTTTGATTTGCTGCACGTGGGCCATGTGCGGTATCTGCAGGCCGCGCGGGCCCTGGCCGACGCGCTGATCATCGGCCTGAACAGCGACGCGTCCGCCGCCGCGCGCAAGCCTGGCCGGCCGATCGTGGCCGAGGCTGAGCGCGCCGAGCTATTGGCCGCGTTGGGCTGCGTGGACGCCGTCGTGATCTTTGACGCGCTGACCGCAGAAGGGTTGGTGGAGGCGCTGCGGCCGGACGTCTACGTGAAGGGCGGCGACTGGAACCGGCCCGGCGGCCCGCGGCCGCCCGAGGCGGCCATCGTGGAACGCTTCGGCGGCCGCGTCGCATTCCTGCCCTACGTCCCCGACCGCTCGACGACGGCGATCATCGCCCGGATTCGCGCGCTGCCGGATGGCGGGCGATAGGCGAGGGGCGATAGACCATGACAGCGACTACCTCCGCCCAGCCTGAGTCCGGCCTGGCACGGTCGGCCGGGATCATCGGCCTGGGCAGCATCGCCAGCCGGGTGATCGGGCTTGCGCGCGAGACGTTGACGTCGTATTACTTCGGGTCCTCGGGCGCGCTCAGCGCCTACATCGTCGCCAGCAATGTCCCGTTCATGCTCTACGATCTGCTGGTGGGCGGGATGCTCAGCGCGGCGCTGGTGCCGGTGTTCAGCACCTACGCCCGCCGCGAGCAGCGGGCCGAGCTGGCGCGCATCGCCGGCGCGGTGATGACGCTGATCGGGGCCGCGCTGGCCGTGGTGGTGTTGTTCCTCGAGCTCTTCGCCGTCCAGGTCGCGAACCTCCTGGGCGATTTTGCGGACCCGGCACTGCAGGCGCTCCTGGCGAACTGCCTGCGGTTGATCGCGCCCGCGCTGATCATCTTCGGGTTTTGGGGTGCGATCACCGGGCTGCTTTACGCGCTGAAGCGGTTCAACTACACCGCGCTGAGCGCATCCGTCTTCAACCTCGGCATCGTGATCGCGGCGCCGCTGCTCGCGCGGCGGATCGGGGTGTACGCGCTGCCGATTGGCTTCCTGGCGGGCGCGCTGCTCCAACTCGCCGTGACGCTCCCTGGGCTGCGCGACGTGCGGGTGCGCTTCTCGGCGGCCTGGCAGCATCCGGCCGTGCGGCGGATCATGCGACTGTATCTGCCGATTGCGCTCGGGCTGATTTTCACGCAGATGCAGATCATTGTGGATCGGCGGTGGGCTTCGGCTGCGGGCGAGCAGAGCGTGAGCTGGATGCGCTACGCGACGACCCTGATCCAGATGCCGCTGGGGTTGGTGCCGATGGCGGTCTCGCTGGCCGCGCTGCCCGGCCTGTCGCAGCGCGCCAACATCGGCGATTGGGCGGGCTTCCGCAGCCTGTTCAGCCGCGGCCTGCGCCTGGTGCTGGTGCTGCTCGTGCCCGCTACTGCCGGCTTGTGGGCGCTGGCTGAACCGGTCATCCGGCTGCTGTTCCAGCACGGCGCGTTCACTGCGGCCGACACGACCTGGACGGCCCTGGCGCTGCGGTTCTATTTGCTGGGGCTGATGTTTGCCGGTGTGGATTTTCTTCTGAACTACACCTTCTATGCCCGGCAGGACACGCGCACGCCGGCCATCGTGGGGGTGGTGTCCGTGGGAATCTATTTCATCGTCGCGCTTGCGCTGAAGGGACCCCTTGGGTTCTTGGGCCTGGTGCTGGCCGATTCGGCCAAACAGTTCGCGCACGCCGCCATCATGACGGTGTTGCTGCTGAACACGCTGGGCCGGTTGCGCAACGAGCGCATCATCAGCACCCTGGTGAAGGCTTGCGGCGCGGGACTGGTCATGGGCGGCGGCATCTGGCTGCTGGCCCGCGGTCTGGCCGCCTGGCTGCCGGCAAGTCTGTCCGGCCAGTTCCTGGTCGTCCTCCTGACGGGGGCTATCGGCACGGTGTTTTACGCCGGGGCGCTGAAGGCGCTGCGGGTCGCCGAGATCGAGGCGCTGCTGGCGCCGGCCGGCCGGCTCATTGCCGGGCTGCGCAGGCGCATGCCGGGCTCAAATTGACGCTTGGTCGTGGGTGCGGTATAATCCCCGCTGTTCGAAGCAATTATAAAAATGCCACCCGTCATGGGCGGATATGAGGAGAGGGTTGTTTCATGGCTAAGAAGTCTCAATCTCGTCGTGTGCCGCGCACCGCTGAAGGCCGGATGTACGGTGATGGCAGGCCGTCCCAGATGAGTGTGCCCCCGACTGCCTCGGCGCCGGCGCGCTCGGACCAACCGTTGACCCGGCAGGCGGGCATGACCCGCACGGCAGCTGCCGCGCCCGTTGACTACAGCTACGTCACTCGGGATCTCCGCCGCCTGGGCCTCACCGCGGCTGCGATGTTCGGGTTGATGTTCGTGTTGGGGCTGATTATCCGGTAAGGCCGATCGCCGGCCCGGTTCAGGCTCAAGCAGGCCCGGTCTCCTCAAACGAGGAGATCGGGCTTTTCTGTTTGGGCAGGGGCAGCCAGGCTGCGATCACCGTCTCGACGATGCCGTCGCACGCCAGGCAGAGCCAAAAGTTGCCGGTCAGGGCAAAGAGCGCGGTCGTCGCCACCGCGAGCGCGGCCCGCCGCAGCAGCGCCTCCCGCGGGCCGGGCCATCCCAGGCCCGCGCGCGTGAACGGATTGAGCGCGGCCTCAACCGCGATCAACCCCAGGCCCAGCCAACTGGTCCAATAAATCTGAGGATCGCTGGGGCCGTGGGGCAGGGACGCCGCCCACGGCAAGGCGGCCAGCGGCAGCGCCGCGGCCACCAGCGCCCGGTAGAAAGCCCAGTGCCACTGTTGGAGCGCGGCGTCCACCGGAGCCCGCAGGAGCGCACCGAGCCGTTCGAGGCGGGTGCGCGTGCTGTCGCCGGGGAGGGTGCGGCGATAGATCAGCCACGCGAGGAGCGTCACGCCGCTGATGAGCGCCGCCAGCCCGGCGCCGGCGGTCAGATCAGCGATCCAATCCACTTCCGCCAGGCCCATCAGCCGCAGCGAAAGCGCGCCGTTACGCCAGGCGAAGATCGGCGGCAGCAGGAAGAAGAGCGCCGTCACTAACCAGCTCAGCGGCGCGAGGAGGCCCGCGGGGGAGGCATCGGTCCGCCTGCGCCGGCCGGCGGCCAGCCAGGCAAGCTGGGGGACCGCGAGCGCCAGCGCCAGGCTGCCGATGAGCCAGTTCAGCGGGGAAGCAGGGTCGAGCGGTAAGTTCATCACGCAGCCGATTCTACATGAGAATGCGGCTGCCGGCAAAGCCTCACGGGGCTATTGCCGTTCCATCCAGGTTTCCTGCCGCTCGGGCCGGGTCTTCCGGTGCGGCGCCGACGCCGGGGCCGCCGCCCCGCCCAGGCCCCGGTGTGCGGCCTCGTCGGCCTGCGCCTCGAACACCTGCAGGTCCGCAGGCACCGGGTTTCCGAAGGCCGGCGGCAGTTGACGGAACGGGCTGCCGAAGAGCCAACGACCGAAGCGCGTGAGCCAGTTTGTTCGCTTAGCAGTCATGCTGCACCTCCGAGAAGGCCCCACAGACTACCGGGCCGCCGCGCAGGTTCTGGCCTGCGCGGCGGCCCCGCCTACCTGACTCCATTATACGCCATCCTGGCAAGCGCTAACCCGGCAAAGGCACCGCCCCAGGACCGAGACCCAGCCCATCAATAGCCGTCCGGCACGCCGCTGACGGTGTCGCTGTGGCGGTTTCCCACCCACACGTAGCTCAGGCCCGGATCAACCGCCACGCCCATTGGGTCGTCGCCGACGGGCACCCAGTCCAGCACCATGTTCGTCGTCCCATCGAAGACGGTGACGCTGTCGTCGGCGCTGTTGGTGACGAAGACATGATGGGTCGCCGGATTGGCGACGATCCCCCCGCCGCCATCGGTCCCACCGTTGCCTACCAGCACCGCGGTCAGCAGCGACGGCCCTTCGTCCGGGATGCGGTAGACCAGGACCTGGCGCGGGTTCGTGGTCTCCGGCGCGTAGGACGCGTACAGCCGACCCAGGCTGGCATCAATCCCCAGTGCGTACGGCATGCCGTCGGGGTAGGACACCGTCTGGCCCCACAGGATCGTGTTGGTGAGGCCATCCACCACCCGGATCAACCTGGCATCGCGGCAGGAGACGAAGACCCGGTTGCGGATCGGATCCGCGGCCACGCCAAACGCACCGGCCCCCACCTCCAGGGTGGTGACGAGGGTGTCAGTGTCGCCTCGAATCACCGCCAGCCGGCCTCCGCTATGCAGCGGGACGTAGATGCGGTTGGTCGTCTCGTTGACGGCGACGTAGGTCGGCTCGCCGTACGGCAGGAAGTAGATCGTCTTCAGCACGGCGCCGCTCGCCACGCTGATCACCGACAGGCTGTTGCTGCGGAAGTTCGCTACGTACACCTTGCCCGTCTTGTTGTTGACTGCAACGCCGAAGGGCTCGAGGCCGACGGAGATGGTGCGCACCACCACGGCCGGGTCGGGGATCGGGTTGACCTGGTAAACCACGTTGGTGTCGCGGCTGGCGACATAGAGGTTGTGGGTCCACAGGTCAACATCCAAACCCTTCGGGTGGCGCAGGCCGGGGATGATGAGCGGCGGCCGCGTCGGCACCGGCGTGCGGGTTGGTGTTGGCGTGTGCGTCGCCGTTGGCGTCACGGTCGGCGGGAGCGGCTTCGGCCCGCCCAGCAGCAGCGGGAGGTAGTTGTTGAAGCGCACGGTCAAGATGAAGTCGTAGCCCAGGCAGCCCCGGGCGCCCGTCTGATAGTAATCGCGCACACGGGCGTAGTAACGCCCTGCAGCCGGCGCCAGCCAGACGATCCGTGAGCGCTTGTCGGCGCCTGTCACGATGTCGTCGTTCGTCGCCAACAGGGTCGTCCCGTCGGGACCGTACAGGGACAGGAAGGTGTCGGTGCTGCCGAGCAGGTTATCCGTGCGCAGCGTGTATCTGCCGCCTGCCACCGCATTGAAGGCGAACCAATCGAGATCGGACGGCGGCTCCAGGGTGTGCTTGTGCGGCGCGGCATCGGCCGCGATCAGGCTGGCCTGCGCGGGGGTGTTGTCCGGCTCCCATACGTCCTGGGCGCAGGCCTGCCGGTTCTTGAACCGCACCTGGGTGCAGGGCTGCTGCCCGGCAACCTGAACATCAAAGGTGTCGGAAGTCACCGGCGCCCAGCCCGGCTGCATGACCTCCCACACCGTCCACCAGCCTTCGGCCAGGGCGGTGAAATAGAAGTAGCCCTGCCCGTCGCTCACGGCGGTCAGCACCGGGGACTGCGCATCGCGCGGGCGCGCATGAATCGTCCAGCCAGGCAGGCCGATGTGCAGGTCATCCACCTTCTGCCCGGTGATGCAGCCGGTCTGCGGTATGATTGTGGGCGTCGGGGTCGGCGTCGGTGGATGGCGGAAGCCAAAGTTGACGCCCGCGTTTTCGCCGGCGGCTAACGTCAGCGCGACCGGATCGGTTGTGGTGGGCACGAAACCGGCCGGCAGGTCGGCGTCCGTCTGGTCCACATCCACGATGTAGTCGCCGCCGGGCAGCGCGATGAAGCTGTAGCTGCCGGTGGTGGAGCTGTCCTGACACCCGATCTGCGTTTCGCCGGGGTCGTGCACGTGGTTGCCGTTGGCGTCGGCGTACAGGCACACGGCAATCCCTGCCAGCGGCGGCTCGCCGGGGTCAATGCCCCCGCTCCCGTTTACATCGTGCCACACCCGGCCGCCGATCACGCCGGTGTACTGGAAGTTGATGTTTGCGGTGCGGGTTTCGCGGGGCGCCAGATCGGGCACGGCCACGCTCGGCGGGGTGTGGACCGGGCCGACCCCGGCCGGCAGGTCGGGGTCGGCTGCATCGGCCAGCACGACATAATCACCGGCGCGCACCAGGCTGAAGAGATAAGCTCCCGTCGCATCGCTGCTGGCTTGCTGCACCAGCGGCTCGCCGGTCTCGTGCGTGCCGTTGCCGTTGGGATCGCCGTAGAGCCGGACGGTGATGTTCGGCAGCCCGGATTCGCCGGAATCCAGCGCATCGTCCCGATCCAGGTCGAGCCACACCCGGCCGGCGACTGCGCTCGGCGGGATGCGGTTGGCGAACGTGACGGGGACCGTGGCGCTGATGGGGACATCCACCGTGTGGCTGACCGGGAGGGTGGCCTCGCGGTCGGCGGGCACGATTTCCGTCACGATATACTGGCCGACGGCGATGTCACTCCACGTGGCGTAGCCGTCCGATCCGGTGAACTGCCCCGCCGGATCGCTGGGGCAGAGCGCGCCCGGCGCAGGCTGGATTTGGATCAAAACATCCGGCACGGGGTCCTCGCCCGGATCGCGGACGCCATTGCCGTTGAAGTCATCGAACTTGAAGACGCGCAGGTTGCCGCGCTCCGACACGCAGAAGTTGCCGCCAGCCTTGAGGGTCCCGCCGGTCAGGGAATAGAAGCGCACTTCGCTGTACCAGAGGCCCAGCGGCGCGGCCGGGGGCACGGTATAGACGCGCGTCACATCGAGGCCGGTGGCGCCGGGGTAGGTCTGCGCGTAGGCTGTGACGCCTGAAGGATATTTCACCTCAAAATCCACTCGCTGCGGCGAGCCTCCGGTGACGGTCCAGGTGAACACCTCTACCATGCCGGGGATGATGCTCTGGGGCGGAACGGGCGCAAGGTCGAATGAGATGCCTTGCGGGACAGCCGGCGCGGCCAGCGTTAATCCCAGGAGCAACGCCGCCAGAGCGGTCGCGAGGCCGGCAGCCAGACCGAGTTTAAGCCAGATCGAGAGTTTCATGGAACCCCTCCGTTCGCGAGGACTTGGTCATGCCCGATTGAATTCGCGCAATCCATTTGTGACGACGTTTGAGGCGGCGAGAAGTTACGGAGGGGCGCGATACGGAGGCCCACAGGCGGCTGAAGCCTGTAGGCCTCCGTGGTAGATCGGCGTTGCGGATCAGCCGAAGCGGATCAAGGCGCCGACGGATCCCGGAACACGAACACGTCGTTGCTGTCCCGATCCCCAACGTAGACCCGGCCGGTGGCCGGATCCACCGCGAGGCCGAACGGGTTGACGCCCGTCGGGATGGTCGCGATCACCGTGTTGGTGCTGCCACTGATGACGCTGACCGTGTTATCCAGCGCGTTGGTGAAGAAGGCGTTGCCGGTGGTCGGATTGACCGCCACCCCGCCGCCGCCGTCCCCGCCGCCGGCGCCGATCGGCGTCCAGGCCAGCCGGGTCAGCCCGCCGGCGCTCACCCGGAAGATCGCGGCGCGGTTGACCGAGCCGCTCGGCGCGCAGGCGACATACAGTTT
>CAZYGI010000094.1:0-4322 GCA_964647255.1 uncultured Anaerolineales bacterium
TCGTCGCCGGCCCGCCCAGGTGGACGTTGGAGCCGTCGGTGCCCTTGGTGTCCAGCGTCTCGACGTAGGACGCGCCCATGATCTGCATCGCGGCGCAGAAGGCCAGCAGGTCGCCGCAGTCGGCCTCCGACTCGCGCATCTTGCGCACGCGGATGAAGCGGCCCGGCATCAGCTCCCGGCGGGCGATGGCCTGTTTGGCCTCTTCGATCAGCCACGGGAAGTATTGCGCGGCGCTGATCTCCAGGGTGACGGCGAAGTCATCCTGGAAGGCCGTCGTCTCGGCCTTGTCCCCGAGCACGTTCCGGCGGTACGCGGCCTCGCTGATGAACGCGCCGCTGTCCCGCTGCGCCATCAGCCACTGCAGATCATCCAGGTAGCCGCAGCCGCGCTCGGCCAGCCGGTGCAGCAGATGATCGAGGTCCCGCGCGGCCGCAGCCTTGCGGTTGATCTCCTCCGGCGTGCCGTACTTGGCGATCACGTCCAGCAAATCGTTGACGACACGCGTATTTGGGTCGAGCAGCAGCGCGTTGATCGTATCAAGGCGCGCCGCCGGAATTTGCAGTCGTGAACGCAACTCGTCCTTGGCAGTCATGTTATTACCTCGTTCTTGATTTCCGCATGTCTTCCTGAACGGGTCCATCTGGAAGGAGATCCTTCGCTCTGTACTCAGAAGATCGCGTGTCATGCCAAGGCACGGTCAAGCTTTACCGATACTGTGACGTGCAGAGCCTATCCGCTCAGGATGACAAGCGTCAAACTCCTGGAGCCAAATGCCGAAGCATCTCGTGCGCAGAAGTTTTCTTACTCTTCCCGTTCCACCAACCGCCGCAGCTCGGTGTATTCCTCTTCCTTGATCCCGAAGTAGCGCTCGGGTTCGGGGAAGACCTTCGTCGTCACCTCGGCCACGTACTGCTGCAGCCCGCCCAGGATCGCCGCGCCGGCGTCCGCGTACTTCTTCGCCATCTTCGGCGTGAAGCGCGGGTAGAGACCGAACATGTCGTGGAAGATGAGGAGCTGGCCGTGCGCGTTGGGGCCGCTGCCCAGGCTGATGATCGGCACTTTGGCCCGCTCGGTGATGAGCGCGCAGACCTGATCCGGCACCAGCTCCAACAGGATCGCCATCGCGCCCGCGTCTTCGAGCGCCTTGGCATCATCTACGATCTTCTTGGCCTGCTTGGCGCTTTTGCCCTGCAGGCGGAACCCGCCGAGGGACGAGACGCTCTGCGGGGTCAGCCCCAGGTGGCCCATCACCGGGATGCCGGCGGCGACGATCGCCCGCACGCGGGAGCAGACCTCGATCCCGCCTTCCAGCTTGATGCCGTCGCACGCGGCCTGCGCCATGAAGCGGCCCGCGTTCAGCACCGCGGATTCGTCCGACGCCTGGTAGCTCATGTACGGCATGTCGCCGATCAGCCAGCCGTTGGGCGTGCCGCGGCGCACCGCGGCCGCGTGGCGGATCATGTCGTCCATCGTCACCGGCAGGGTGGAATCGAAGCCCAGCATGGTCATGCCCAGGCTGTCGCCCACCAGCACGATATCCATGCCGGCCTGCTCCACCAGGTAAGCCATCGGGTAGTCATAGCAGGTGATCATGGTGAGGGGGATGCCCTTCGCCATCTTGTCGAAGAGCACGGGGAGCGTAACTTTCTTGCGGTCAGCCATTTGAGACTCCTTTGTCTGTCTGTGAGGTTGGTCTGAGTTTACACGGGGGCGCGGTTTTGCGCAAAATGCGCCCCCGTTGGCCTGCGTCTCACGCCCGTTCCAAGACCGTGCGGATCATCTCGCGCACTTCGCCTTCATCGGGCGAGCGAAAGACATAGGCGGAGTCGCCCATCACCGGCGCGAAGAGCGGGCTCATCGCCTCCTGCTGCACCAGCCTGGCGCCCAGAAGCTGCACGACCTCGGCGTGGCTGCGCCGGTAGGACTTGTGCGTTTTGCGGCCGGCATACCCGCAGAAATAAGGCCGCGTGTAGTTCGTGCGCACGGGGCGGCCCGCAAGGAGATCCGCCCACGCCTGGTACAGGTCGGCGTCGTTGGCGTAGTTGAACATGTCCATGGTGGGGTGCCCCGGCGGCCGCATGTTGACTTCCAGCGCCACGATCCGGCCGTCGTCGGTCCGGAAGAATTCGAGATGGAAGAACCGCTCGCGCACATCAAATTCAGCGAGCGTCCGCAGCCCGGCGTCCTCCAGGTCCGCTGGGATATCGCGGAGTGAGTAGTAGTAAAGGTCCTGGTCCTCGTTCAAGGTTTCCATGATGCCCTGGGCAAAGACGTGAGACGTGTAAAAGAGCGGCCGGCCGTCGCTGCCCGCCAGGCCGTCGAACGAGTAGATGACTCCCCGGATGAACTCCTCCATGATGTAGTCCAACGCGGGCTTGATCTCGAAGAAGCGTTTGAGCTCATCTTCGTCATTGATCCGATAGGTGTTGGCCGCACCGACGCCGCTATCCGGCTTGGCGACCACCGGATACCCCACCTCGGCGATCAGCTCCAGCGCCTCGGCCAGCGACCGGACGACCCGGCCGCGCGCCACGTTGATCCCGGCCGCGATGAACTTCTTCTTCATCAGCGACTTGTACTTCATATCCGCGATCTGATCCTGGCGGATGCCGGGGATGTTGAAATCGCTGCGGATGCGGGCCTCGGTGTTGAGCCAGTATTCGATGTGCGACTCGAACCGGTCAATTTTGCCGTGGCGGAAGGTGAGAAAGGCGACCGCACGCAGCAACTGGTCGTAGTCGTTCAGGTCGTTGACGCGATAATATTCCGCCAGCGCGTTCCGCAGCTCGAAGCGCAGGCTGTCGTACGGCGCGTCCGCGATGCCCAGGACGTTTACGCCGGCGCGGCGCAAGGCCACGGCGAAATGGTAGGAGCTCGGCGGAAAGTGGGGGGACAACAGGATGACGTTCATGGCTGTGCGACCTTTCGATCGAGGTGTGGCCCTTCATGAGGCCGGGCAGGGCTATTATCCCACAGCGGCACAAGGCGCGTCAAACGCCGTCAAGAATTGCGCACCCGAAGAATCGCCAGGAATTCCCAGTGTGCCACGTCGTGAATCTCCCGGCCGGCGACGGCAGATTGGCGAATTTGCGGTCTTTGCGGTAAAAAGGCTCGCAGATATTCACGAGGGTGATCCCGGGAGCTGCGATGTCTTACGCGTCTGATCTTTCTCGCGATGCCGGCGGCCAGCCGGTGGTCGAGACTCGTTTTCGCGTCCGTTTTTTCGAGACCGACCAAATGGGGGTCGTGCATCACGCGGCCTACATCACCTGGTTTGAGGAAGGGCGCAGCGCGTTCACCCGCGCCATCGGCTATCCCTATGCGCAGATGGAGCGCGATGGCATTTCGCTGGCGGTGTCCGAGGTGAGCGCCCGGTATCATCAGCCGGCGCGCTATGACGAGGAAGTGATTGTGGCGGCTTGTTTGGCCGCGTTCCCCAGCCGTGGGATGACGTTCACCTATGAGGTGCGCCGCGCTGCCGACGGCGCGCTGCTGGTCACGGGCAGCACGAAGCATATCTCGGTGGATGCCCAAGGACGGACCCAACGGATCCCGGAGGAGATGCGAGCCCGCTTCATGGCGGGGCTGCGGGCCTAGAAAAACGTAGGACGGGTTGCCAACCCGTCCTACGAACCACTCATCCTTCTTCTGCGTCTTCCTCGCCAGCCTGCTCCGCCCCGGTGTCGTCCGGGGCGCGCGGCTCCCACTGCTCCACCGCGTGGCGTTGAATCACCGTGAGCTCCCCGGCGCCGGTGTCGAGGCCGACCGCCCCCAGATCCCACCACATCACCTTGCCCTGCACGGTCTCCCCGTTCCACAGGCGCAGCGTGAGGGTCAAGTTGTCCTTCATGGCGGCCACGACGGCGCGGCTCAACGCCTTGCGCGGCCAGTCCAGCCGCCAGCGCAGATCCTCGAACGCCACGCCGTAGTAATCGGCCAGGAGGCGGATGCTCTCATCGTCGCCGACCGCGCGGTAGCGCTGCTCCATCTGGCGGTAGAGACCTTTCGTCAGCGGCGTTGCGGTCTCGATATCCAGCGGGGTGATGCCGCCCTTTTTCGCCCGCAGGAGTCGCAAATAGTCCCCGAGGCTCATAGGGACCGCTCCTGGGTGTAGCTGACGATCGCCAGCTTGCTGAGCGTGGTTTCGCTGCCGTCAGCGTGTTTCACGGTGATGGTGTACGGGCTGAAACCGACGACCTGCCCCGCAACGTGAGCGTTGTCGAACAGGGTGAAGCTCAGGCGCGCCCCCGTCTCTTGGGCAGCGGTCAGATACTTCGCCTCGAACTGATCCACCGCCTCGGGAAGATGGGCGCGGTGGCGTT
>CAZYGI010000094.1:4332-13270 GCA_964647255.1 uncultured Anaerolineales bacterium
CCCGATCCAACTCGGCAAAGGGTTTTCCCAGCTCCGCCTCGACCGCGGCCTGGCTCCGTCCGAGGCGCACCAACAAATCCTGTAGATGGGAAATCTGGCTGGCGCGGGCCGGCCCGGGCGGCGCTGGCACCCGCGGCGCGAGCGGCGGCTTGGGCGGCCTGGGCGCGCGCTCGCGCGGTGGCAGAGGCGATTCCGCCGGCGCGGCCGGCCGCGGTTCGTCGCGGCGCGGCTGACGCTCCAGTGCGCCTGCGCCGGGGCGGGGATCGGAGCGCAGCTTGATGTCTGATTCATCAACGAACATCGCACGCGCCAGCCGCGAGAGATGGCGCGGGTCAATGCTGCGCTGGCCCGACTCGTACTCCATGATGAGGCCGATGGCAAGACCGGCCTTGCTCGCCAGCGTCGCGACGCTCAACTTCTTCTGTTCTCGTAAGGCCCAAAGGTTTTCCGCCATAGGATGCTCCTGCGATGAGTCCAAATGCGAGCCCGGACTCGAATGCTCGGCTTCATGCTAAAGCCAACGCTGCCAAATCTCAGTAGCGCGTTCTACCTTTTGGCTCAATTTGCGCTTTCCGGGAGCGGTGGCAGACGGTCGAGGCTGTCGAGGCCGAAGTATTGGAGAAATTCGACGGTGGTGCCGTAGAGAAAGGGCCGGCCAGCTTGCTCCAGCCGGCCGACGGGTTCGACCAGCGAGCGGGCGAGCAGCGTGCGGAGGACCCCGTCGCAGCCGACTCCGCGCACCGCTTCGATGTCGCCGCGCGTGATGGGCTGGCGGTAAGCGATCACGGCAAGGGTCTCCAGCGCGGCCTGGGAAAGCCTGGTGTTGAGGTCCAGCCCCAGGAAGCGTTCGATGTACGTGGCGGCCTCGGGCGCGCTGGTCAACTGGACGCGGTCGCCCTTGCGCAGCAGCCGCAGCCCGCGCTTCTGCTCCGCATAGCCCGCCTGCAGCGTCGCCAACGCCGCCTCGACGGATTCAGCGGCCACGCCCAACGCCTGGGCCAGCCGGCTGGCCGGGATCGGCGTCGGCGCGACGAAGAGCAGGCTTTCGCACAGCAGCACCAGTTCGGCCGCGGAGAGACTCGGCGCGGCGAGGGCCGCGTCCGCACCGGGGGCGGCGTTTTCCGGCGAAACGACAGGCGGGACTTCCGGGGTGGGCAACGCAGACAAGGCTAGGCCTCTTCCTGGTAGGGTGCATGCTTGATTTGCACCTGGACCTTGCCAAGCTGGAGGCCCATGCGCTCGGTGACGACTTCTTTGATGACGCCGACGACTTCGTCGGTCTTCATCGGCACGTCAATCTCCGGCCGCGTCTCCAGGGTCACAACGACGTTGACCGCCTTGCCGGCGGGCGTCACCTCCGGCGTGGCGGAAATAACATCCGCCAACTGGTCGAGGTGCCAGGCCAGCCGGCGCGAGACGGACTCGGTGGTCAAGGTGGCGTTGCTGCCGCCCTCGGTGTGCACGCGCACCGCCTTGGGGCGCCGGCGTTTGAGCTCTTTCCAAAGCAGCCAGCCGCACAGGATAGCCACGATGAGGCCCAGCAGCACGCGGCCGGCGATGAAGAACCAGTAGTAGCCCTCGTTTGCCCGGGCCAGGAAGGCCGCAAAGCTGGTCAGCCCGCCCTGGGTGGTGCTCACGGCCTGTATGGGCGCGACGGCCAGCAGGAGTCCCAGCGCCAACAGCACCAGCAGCAGCAGCACGACGACGACGCGATTAAAGACATTCATGGCGAACCTCCAGTGGTCCGATTATATCATATCCGGGAAACCGGGTGAATCTGCGTTCTCTGTGGTCTATTTTCGTTTCAAACTGGCGCCGAGCGCAGCGATCAGCAGGCCCAGCGCGGCGAGGCTGATCCCCGCGCCGACGCGCCACGCGGCCGGGCGATAGCTGAAGACGATTTCATGCGCACCCGGCTCCAGCGCCACCCCCCGAAACATCAGGTTCGTGCGGATGATCGGGGTTGGCCGGCCGTCCACGGTTGCCTGCCAGCCGGGGTAGGCCGTATCGGCCAGCACGAGCAGGCCGGACGCGGCGGCGTGGGCGGTGATGACCACCCGTTCCGGCGCGTAGCGCACGATACGGACCGTTTCATCGGACTCCGCCGCCGCGGGGGCGCGCGCCGACAGGCTTGCATCCGTCACGATGGCGGTCACACGGGGATCGAACGCCGGATCGTTCAGCAGCGCCAGCGTCGCGGCATCATCGGCCGCGGGCTGCACGCCGTGGACCAGCCAGGCACGGCCGGCGGCGTTCGTCCGCTCGTAGATCTTCACGTCGCCGGAGTGAATCCGCCGGAAAGCGCCGCCCGGCGAGACGGTGATCGAGGTATGCGCACCCGTGCGTTCGTCAATCAGACTCAGCCCGTGCACCGTGACCGGCGTCCCCCCGGCCGGGACGCTGAGCACGATCCGGCCCGGCGTCAGCGGCCCGGGCAGGCGCAGGCGGGCGGGCGCCGGCGTTTGTCCCCCCTGCGACTCGACCGGCAGCTTCAGACTGGCGGTTGGCGCATCCGTCGCTTCGACGGTCAGCTCGATTCGTGCGCCGGCCTGGCCGACGGCGCCCTCGGCCACGACGCCCAGCGCGGTCGCCACAAAGCGCGGATATGCGGCCAGATCCAGCGTCAACGCCTGGCCGGGCGCCAGCCGCGTCGGCAGTTCCAGGTCGTAGTAGACGTCGTCGGCCCACAGATCGCGCTGCTTGTCGGTGACCACATACCGCACGCCGGTCAGATCGAGCAGCCGCGCGTCCGGCACGCTGCGCAACTGCTCGCGGAGACGGCCATCGGGCACCAGGGATTCGGGCGGGAGGAAAAGACCCTGTAACTCGACATAACGACCAAGCGGCAGGAGTCCGCCGTCGTAGCCGTCCACCGCAGGCAGGTGGAACAGCAGGGGGAGATTGGGCGCGATCACCTCGACCTGTTTGGCGGCGCGCACCAGCCGCTCGATTGCTGCCGCCGGCAGCCGATCGGCCTGATTGGCGCGCAGCTCCGCCAGATCGCCTGGATCGAACCGGATGTCGGAGAGGCTCAGGAAGCGGTCATGGCCGGCCGCGCTGATTGCACCCCCCGCCGGAGCAGCGTCTTCGCCCGAGGCCGTCGCGGCCAGCAGGGCGGCCGGCGCGTTGCGCAGGCTCGTCGCCGAGGGCGCGGTGGCGGCGGTGAAGGGCAGCGCGCGTGCGCCGAGCCACAGCTCCGCAAACGCGAGCGCGATCAGCCCGATCTGCGCCGGCCGCGGCCGGCTGGGAGCCAGCCAGAGCAGCAGCGCCGCGGCCAAGCCCGCCAGCATCCAGCCTGCCAGCGTCCGCCAGGACGGCGGCTGCTGGATCAAGACGATGGCCGCGACCGCCGCGGCCCCCGCCAGCCAGAGCAGCCGCCGCGCGGATGACCGATCGAAGCCTGAAGGCGCAGGGACGCGAAAACGCAGCCCCTTGGGACGCTCCTCGTGTCCCCGTGTCGCCGTGTCGCCGTGTCCCCGCGCGGCCCCGTCCAGCCCCGCTCCCGCCAACACCGCCGCGCCGAGGGCGAACAGCTCCAGCCAACGCGCCGGCGCGCGAAATAAGGCGAAACCCGGCACGAAGCGCCATAGCAGGTAGTAGACCGGATTGTAGGCGCCCAGCGCCAGGAACAGGCCTGTCACAGCCAGCACGAGCGGTCTGTTCCCGGTTTTCCAGCCCTCGGCACCCAGCGTTTGGCTTCCGGTGGCCGGCTTCCAGCCGCGCCGCACCCCCATCGCGGCCAGGGCCAGCGCGGCCACGCCGATGTAGCCGACAAACTCGGCGTAGCCCTCGCTGCCGAACGCCTGGCTGAGGTCGCTGTCGAACGGCGGCAACAGGCTTTGGCCGAGCAGCCGCGGGCGCAGTGAGAAGCTGACCGCCTGGCGGTAGGGCAGGCCGCCCGTCCGCAGGCCCAGGCCGTTCAGCTCCAGGGTCGGCAGGAGCTGCGCCGCGCAAAGCAGCAGGGCCGGGAGGACGAGCAGCAGCGGCCAGAGCACGCGCAGGTCGCCGCCGGCCCCGGATTTGCCTGAAAACCTCCGATTGTCACTCTGAGCGGGTTGACCGCTCAACGCTGTTGACGGCTCAACTTCAGCGAAGAGTCTCGTGGACGAATGAGATCCTTCGCTGGGGTTGAGCCGTGACTGGCTTTGAGTGTCTAGCCCGCTCAGGATGACATCTTCGTCGATCGCTTCAAAGTGGGGTTTCGCGCTGGCGCGGCGCGCGGTCAACCGACGGATGGCCGATGCAATCACCGGCCAGAGCGCCCAGAGCCCCAGGCCCACCAGGTTAATAAACGTCGTCTGCGTGTGGCCGGCCAGGAACTGGAGCGCCAGGGCGATCGTCAGGCCCGCGCCCCAGCGGACGCGAGCGCGCCAACCGGCTGCGTGGGCCGTCTCATCGTATAGCCACAGCAAGGCAGGCAGCCAGGCGAGCGCATTGAGTTGGTTGATGTTTTCCACCCGGCCCAGCGTGAAGCCGCCCAGGCCGAAGATCAACCCGGCCAGCCACCCCGCAGGCCGGCTCAGCCGGAGCGAGCGGCGGCCGAGCGTGTAAGTGAAGCCGGCTGCCAGCCATGCGTGCAGGAGCGCCGACCAGATCAACGCCTGTTCGGGGCGCAGCCAGGAGAGGGGCCAGTGGAGCGGGTAGAGCACCGCGGCCTGCGGGTTGGCGAGGTACGGCACGCCCAGGAACAGATACGGGTTCCACAGCGGAATCTGGCCGCTGCGGAACATTTCCATCCGGTAGGCCCAATACGGCGTGAAGTAGGACAGCGCGTCCACGCCGGCCAGGATGCGGTTCGTCAGCCCAAGCGGCCAGAGGATCGCCAGCACGGCCAGCGCCAGGGCCAGCCACGCGAGAAGGTCCCTGGCACGGCCGTTTGTAGTCACGGCTTCAGGCGTTTTGGTGTCTGTGATCATGATTTCAGCCGTTCGGCGCAGCTCGCAGCGACTGAAGTCGCCACTACGAACCGGACGATGTTCAAGGCAGATGCCCAGGCCCCGCCCGTCGCCACGGCCCCCGCGGGTGAGAAGGAAGCATCTGTGTTGATTGCGTTAATCAGCGTCACACCGCCCCTGCGGCCGCCGCAGGGGGGTGCAGGCGTCTGCGTTCTGTTCTCGGGGCAGCGCCGGGATGGTGTGCGGGCCGGCGCCGAAGGGCCGTTGGCTTGCAGGACATTTGCATCGCGATTCATCGGCTGCGCCCCTGATCGAGTGGAACGATCCGATACAGCGTAAACGAGAGGCTGCCGTCGGGCCGGTAGAGGCGGCTGATCTCTGTGAGGACCAGGCCGTTGCTCGCCAGGGGCAGCCGGACGGCCTCATCATCGCCGGTCGTGCCGGCCCAGCCGGGGAAGACGATCCATTGCGGCCGCTGCGGCTCGGCGCGGGCGGTGCGGCCGGCGTCTTCGGCCAGCTTCCAGCCCGTGTCCCACCAGCGGCGTTCCTGCGGCGCGTCGAAAAGATAGAAATCGTAATGCCAGCTCAGCCATCGGTGGTAGATGATCGCGTCCGCCGGCTGGCTGCGCAGCGTCGCCACCACCTGATCCAGGCCGGTATACGCGCCGTGATCGCTGCCGACGGGCAGTTTCCCCGTCACGCCCAGGCTGGCCGCGTAGCCGAGCGCGGCGACCAACACGACCGTGATGACCGCCCGCAGGAGGCGTTCAACTGGCCCGAAGGCGCTCCCACCCTGCTGCGCCGTCACGCCTTTGCGCCCTGGCGTGCCAGGCGCGCCCAGCCACAGCAGACGCAGCCCGCGCGCGGCCAGCACGCAGACCAGCGGCAGGATCGGCAGCAGATAGCGATCCCACGGCTGGAAGGTGGCGAAAAAGTGCAACGCCAGGTAGCCGAGGACGAACGCGGCCAGGATGGCATTGGTGCTTGACGCCAAGACATCCGCCGCCCCTTGCGTCTTTGCGTCTTTGCATCTTTGCGATTTCTGCCCCGCGAGCCGGCGCCAGGCGACAAGACCGGACCCGGCGGCCAGCAGCAGCATCGCCGCGCTCAACAGCGGGATGCCGAACAGATAGCCGAGCTGCTCGGCCCAGGCCGCGGCGCGCGGGAGCCATTGCGCGGGCAGCGCCAGGCTCAATCCGCCGTAAGCTGCCGCGCCTTGATCCCAGAAGCTTGGCCGGTTGCTCCAGCGCAGGCTGTCCCACCACGTGATCGGCGCAAAGACCAGCGCGAAGCCGAGCACGGCGTGGAGCGTGAGGCGTGGGGCGTGGAGCGTGAGGCGTGGGGCGTGGGGCGTGGGGCGTAGGGCGTGGAGCGTGGGGCGTAGGGCGTGGAGCGTGGGGCGTAGGGCGCGGAGCGTGAGGCGTGGGGCGTGGAGCGTGGGGCGTGGGGCGATGGGTAGGCTGCTCCCTGACTTCCGGCTCCTGGCCTGTGCAATGAGCAGCGCGAGCACCAGCGGCGCGGCCAGGACGCCCTGCTGTTTGCTCGCGACGGCCAGGCCCAGCGCCAACCCCGCGCGGAAGCCATGCCCCGACAGCGCGGCCCAGATGCCGGCCATGAGCCAGAGGGTCAGCCAGGGGTCGGTGAAGGCGGTCGGTGCGAAAGCGATGGCAAAGGGTGAGACGGCGAGCAGGGCCGCTGCAAGCAGCGCGAGGCGCGTTCCGTAGGCGCGGCGCGCCCAGCCGAAGGTGATCAGGATCGTCAGCAGGCTGGCAAGCATCGCCGGCGCGCGCAGCGCAAGCTCCGAGGCGCCGAACGTCCGCACGCTGGCGGCGAGCAGGTAGGGTACGAGGGGAGGCTTGTCCACCCAGGGGGTCAAGAGCAGCGGATCACGGCCGCTGGCGATCAGTCGCGCCCAGTAGCCGTACAACGCCTCATCGCGGTGCAGCGGGTAGTTCGCCAGCCAGGGGATGGCGCGCACGATGGCAGCACCTGCGACGATAACCGCCGCCGTGACGCCACGAATCATCTTCCGGGAAAGCGCACGGGGGAGTGTGGGCGTGTGAGTGTGCGGATCGCTGTCCACGGCCGCGCCCTCCCACAGGCCCACACGCCTGTTCGCGATCACTCGGTCAACCGGAACTTCAACAGCGTCCACATCACTGTCAGGCCGTCGTGCCAGCTGATTTTCTTGCCTTCATTGAACTCGCGGCCGGTGTAGGAGATCGGCACTTCGTAAATACGGTATTTGCGCTTCAGAATTTTGGCTGTGATCTCCGGGTCAAAGCCCCAGCCCGGCGACTTGAGGTGCAACTGCTCGGCCACCTCGCGGGTGAAAACCTTGTAGCAGGTCTCCATGTCGCTGAGGATGGTGTCGAACATGACGTTGGTGAAGAGGGTGAGCAGCTTGTTGCCCAGCATGTGGCTGAAGAACATCGCCTTGCGCGGCCCACCCAGGAAGCGGCTGCCATAGACGACCTGAGTGCGGTTTTCGAGGATGGGCTGGAGCAACATGGGATAGTCGCGCGGATCGTATTCCAGATCGGCATCCTGCACGAGCATGATGTCGCCGGTCGCCTTTTCAATCGCGGTGCGCACCGCGGCGCCCTTGCCCCGGTTCTTGTCGTGGTAGTAGACAAAAACACCGGGGAGCTGCGCCAGTTCCGGCAGGATGTCACGCGTGCCATCCAGTGACCCATCATCCACGATCACGATTTCCTTGTCCACCACGAGTTCGACGGTGCCATCGTGTTCGACAGGCAGCCCAAACTTCCCATCGCGCACGCGCAGTCGGATCTCCACGTCGCGGACGCGTTCCACAATTTCGCGGATCGTGGTCCGCTCGTTGTAGCACGGGATTAAGACGGAAAGTCGCACAGCAGTCTCCCAATACCAGCCTGAGCGGCGGGGCTCAGCCTTGGCCCACCTGATGCGCCAGGATGATCGCCTCGGCCACGTCTTTCATGGCCTTGCGGTTGTCCATGCTCATCTTCTGGATCTTGCGGAATGCCTCGGCCTCGGACAAGCCTTGCTTGTCCATCAGGATGCCCTTGGCGCGATCCACCAGCTTCCGGGTCTCAAGTGCGAGTTGCAGATCGGCGACCTGTTTTTCCAGGTCCTTGAACTCGCTGAAGCGAGCCAGGGCGACCTCGATCGCGGGCGTCAGTTCCTCTTCGCGATAGGGTTTGACCAGATAGGCCACCACACCGGCTTCGCGGGCGCGGTCCACCAGTTCGCGCTGGCTGTAGGCGCTCAGCAGCACGACCGGCGCGATGCGCTCCTCGGTCAGGATCTTTGCAGCCTCGATGCCGTCCATGTCCGGCATCTTGATGTCCATCACGATGACATCGGGCCGCAGCTCGCGCGCCTGATTGACCGCACTCCGGCCATCCGCCACTTCGCCCACCACCAGGTAGCCCAGGTTTGTGAGCATTTCCCGCAGGTCCATGCGGATCAGGGATTCATCATCTGCAATAATGACGCGGGTTCGTTCCATTGCTGTCCTCCTCGTTCAATGGCGATTCGTGTAATGGTCAACGGCCGGCTGCAACGCTCTTGCCCGTCGGCACCGCCTTCGGGAAAGCCGCTATGGCCGCCACCCCTTGTTCTCGATTCTCAACTACCAATTGCCCGCGCAAATCGCCCTGCACCAGGCTGCGAACGATTTGCAGGCCCAGGCTCGTGGGCATATCCAGGCTGAAATCCGGCGGCAGCGGCCGGCCGTCATCCCAGATTTCGATTTCGACCCGATCGCCGTGATCGGTCAGTTGCACGCGCACCTTGCCGGCGCCCTGGTTCTGGAATCCATGCTCCAGCGCGTTTTGGATCAGCTCGTTCACCACCAACGCGCACGCGGTTGCTTGTTGGCTGGGCAGCGAGATCGCCGGGCCCTCAACCGAGAACTCGACGCGCTGCCCAGGCAGGAGCGCATCCCGGGTCTGCGTGACGATGCGCTGGCACACCTCGCGCACGTTGATCGTTTGGTTTTCATCCAGGGACAGGAACTCATGGATGACCGCGACGCTCAAGATCCGGTTAATGGCCTC
>CAZYGI010000095.1:0-12602 GCA_964647255.1 uncultured Anaerolineales bacterium
TCTGCGGCTCCTTCAGGAACTCGACCACTTCCTGGAGCTCCTGCTTCGACTCCTCTGCCCCGGCCACGTCGGCAAACGTCACCGTCGGCTTATCGCCCGTGAACACCCGCGCCCGGCTCTTCCCGAAGGAAAACGCCTGGTTGCCCGCACCCTGCGCCTGGCGCATCAAGAAGATAAAGAAGCCCGCCATCAAGAGCAGCGGCAAGACAGACACAAGGATCGGCATGAGATCGGACCAGAGCGTGGGCGTCTTCACCACGATGGCGATCTGTCCCTGCCCGGAACCGAACGCGCTGGCAGGCACGCCAAGGCTTTGGAGCGTCTCGACGACGCTGCCGCGGTCTTCCTTGCGCGATTTGTACGTCTGGCCGTCGGCCGTTTCGACGGTCAAATCCTGCTCGTTGACCGTGATGCGCGTGACCTTGCCGTCGCGCGCCAACTGCGCCACCCGGCCAAGATCCATCGTGGGGATGTTGTTCCGGTCGTTGCGTATCAGGCCCATCACCAGAAAAGCCACAACGGCCAGGGCCACCGCGATGTACAATACGTTGTTTCGAACCGTCCGAGAGTTGTTGTTCATTCCCTATCCACTTCATCTATCAATTTCGTTTCGAGTGTATCATAAGGAAGCATACGCGTCAAAGCGTTTCACGATGTCCAGTCACATCGTACAATGATACCGCACTGCGAGCCAAAGCTCCGTAGCTTGCCTTCCGGTGGGGGGCGCACGTCGGGCAGCCGCACTGATCGCACCAGGATCGCATCTCATCGCTTTTGGCCCGACTGGCATGAGATGCTATAATCTGCCGACACCATCACCGGAGGATTCCCTTGCACGGCATTGAAACCAAAATCGTCGAATTTCTGACCCACCTGATCCAGTCCATCGGCTGGCCCGGCGTGGTCGTGATCATGACTATCGAAAGCGCGAACATCCCGATTCCGAGCGAAGTCACGATGCCGCTGGCCGGCTGGATGCTGGTGCAAGCGCGCGGGCTGAGCGCCCTGGCCGCCGCCTGGTGGGGCGGCTTCTACGGCGCGCTCGGCTGCACCATCGGCTCGGCGCTCAGCTATGCGCTGGGGTTATGGGGCGGCCGGCCGCTGCTGAACAAATACGGCCGCTGGATCATGGTCAGCGAAGAGGATCTGACCAACGCGGACAAGTGGTTCGCCCGTTGGGGAGACTGGGCTGCGTTTATCTCGCGCCTCCTGCCGATCGTCCGCACCTTCATCTCGTTCCCGGCCGGGGTAGTGAAGGTGAAGTTCTGGCGGTTCCTGGTCTTCACCTTCGTCGGCTCGTTCATCTGGTGCGGGCTGCTGGCGCTGGGCGGCTTCTTCCTGGGGAGCAACTGGGAAACGCTGCGCAACGCGATGCGGCCGTTCGACATCCCCATCGCCATCGTGATCCTGGCCGGCGTGGCCTATTACATCTACGGCCATATTCAGCGCGGAAAGCGGCAACGGGCGAAAGGCAAATAGCTGATCACCGATAGCTTATAACAGAACACTGATGGCAGACGCCTCCCCGCGATCTGCCATCAGCGTTTTTTTCGCCACCACCATCAGATCTCCCGAAGCATTCGGCTCGAACGACGCAAGCGGGAGGGCCATCCGCCCGTAAGTCCTTGCCTCCTCGAACCCGACCTCGGCGAGCGCCGCGAGCAGGTCGTTCCGGAACAGCGGCCGCTGCGGCGTGGTGTGGACCTCGACCTTCCAATCCCGCCCCACCTTCCTGAACAGCGCGATGTGGAACGCGATCCGGCCGGCGGGCAGGTCGTAGTCCGCGAAGCGCCAGACGAGCACCTCCTGCCCGTCGAGCTCCCCGCCCTGCGCCATGAACCAGCGCGGCTGCTTTTTCCAGCGGAGATCGTAGTTCAGGTTTTGCAACACCAGCACCCCGCCCGGCCGGAGCACCGCGGCCATCCCGCGCAGGGCCGCAACAAGGTCAGCCTGCGTCAGCAGATGCGGCAGCGAGTTGCCGAGGCAGAGGACGGCATCGAAGGGTGTTGGAGGTTGGAAGTTGGAAGTTGGAGGTTGGAGGTTGGAAGCTAGAGGTTGGAGGTTGGAGAGCGGCGCGACAGCGAACGGCACGTCGAGCCCGGCCTCCGCAGCCTTCTGCTGCGCCAGCGCGATCATGCCGGGGCTGGCGTCGGCGCCGGCGGCTGCATAGCCCTGCTGTGCCAGCCAGAGCGCATGGCCGCCGCTGCCGCACGCCGCGTCGAGCACGCTCCGCGCGCCGGCTTCCTCCAGGATGGCCCGCAGGAACGGGCCTTCCGCGGCCAGCCGGGCGTCCCAGTCGGTCATCACGTCGAACAGCGGCGCGAGCGCGTCGTAGAATGAGGTGGTGTTATCCATCAAGCTTCATCCTGCCGCTTCCTGCTCCAGCGCCTCGGCCAGCGCGAGATACTTCTCATGCACGCCCGCGCCGGTCTCCTCGTGTTCCACACGCTCGAAATCCTCGGCCACCTGCGCCTGCTGCGCCGCCGGGATGACCTGATCGGCCATCGTGAAGAGGATGCCATCTTCCTTCTGAATGTGAGCACGGAGCAGCGCGGCGTAGCCGAGCGCGTTGCGGACGACCTCTGCCCGCGCCGCGGTTTCGCCGGCAGCCAGCCGTTGCGCGGCTTCGCGCATCCCGCGGGTGAAGGCGCGGCCCTGCTCGTGCTCGGCGAGCATCACGGCGATCGGACCCACTTGCTTGGGCAGCCCGGCCGCGACCATCGCCTCGAACAACACGCCCTCTTCTTTCTGGTGGTGGCAGCCATCGGCGAATCCCTTGATGAACTCGGCGGCATCCAGGAAGAATCCGGGACGCACCGCCTGCCCCGCGGCCAGCTTCCCCGCCTCAGCTTCCAGGCTGGCGATCACGCGCTCGATGACGCGGTGTTCGGACATCAGGATATCAGTTGCCAACATGATACACCTCTCAGACGCTGAACTGTGATGCGAGCATTCTACCAGCAGCGCACAAGCCCGTCACTGACTTTTGTCTCACCGGTAGGGGCAAGCCGCGCCGGGATTTCGGCCGTTGACACGCCTTGCCGTCGGTGCTAGAGTAGGCGCACTGTGATTGCCGATGTGATGCTGTTTACAAAAGGAGGTTCCCATGCGACTTGTGTTCCGAATTAGCCTCGCGCTCGCGCTGCTGATCGGCGGCGCACTGACCCCGATGCTCACACCCGCGGCGGCTGCGAGAACGACGGCTGCGGCCACCGCGCTCGCCCCCGATGCACCCGGCGCGCCGCTGGCGCCGATGGCGTGCGACCCGGACAAGACCCAGGCCAGCGGCGCGGTCTACCGCATCTGCATGCCGGTCTTCTGGAGCCGGGATCTGCTCGTCTACGCGCACGGTTACGTCGCGCCGAATAAGCCGATCGCGATCCCCGAAGACCAGCTCGTCCTGCCCGGCGGCGCCTCGGTCATTGATGCCGCAAACCGGCTCGGCTATGCGTTTGCCACCACCAGCTACAGCGTCAACGGTCTGGCGGTCCCGCAGGCGCTGGCCGATCTGACCGACCTGGTGCGCATCTTCCGGGCGGAGCATCCCACCGTGCGCCGCGTCTTCATCGTCGGCGTGTCGGAGGGCGGGCTGATCACCACGCTGGCGACCGAGCAGTTTCCGAACGTCTTCACCGGTGGGATGGCGGGCTGCGGGCCGATCGGAGATTTCCGGGGACAGCTCGGCTACATGGGCAACTTCCGCGTGGTGTTCGATTATTTCTTTCCCGGCCTGATGCCCGGCACCCCGGTCGCCATCCCGCCGGAACAAATCCCGGCTGACTCGACCGCGGGCTGGGATGCGTTCTTCGCCGCCAAGATTGCGCCTGAATTGATCAAGCCGAGCAGCGCGATCAGCTTGACCCAGCTCATCGCCGTGACTCATGCGCCGTTCGATCCCGGCAATCCGACGACCACGACGATGTACAGCATTAATAAGCTGTTGTGGTACAGCATGTATGCGACGAACGATGCCGCGGCCAAGCTCGGCGGGCAGCCGCTCGGCAACCAGGACACGGTCTATGCGGGATCGCTGGACGACAAGGCGCTCAACGCCGGGGTCGCCCGCTTCACCGCCGACCCGGCCGCGCTGGCCGCGATTGAGGCAACCTATCAGACAACCGGCCGGCCGCGCGTTCCCCTGGTGACGATCCACACGACCCTGGACGAACAGGTCCCCTACTGGCACGAGGAGCTCTACCGGCAAAAAGTGGTCGCGGCCAACATGACGCCCCGGCACGATCTCATCAAGGTGGAACGTTACGGGCACTGCAACTTCGCCGAGGCCGATGTGGTGCAGGCGCTGACCCTGCTTCAGACACGCGTCAGCAACCCGCCGAAGTGGCACGTGTTCCTGCCGCTAGCTGTGAAGAAACGGTAGGAGGATCGCAGGTAGATACCCTCGCGGGTCTCATGGGACAGGCTGCCAACCTGTCCCATTTTTCGCTCTGTTCCAGGTCAACGGGCAGGGACGGGGGCTTCTGCATGGGCAAGGAAGGCCAGGACTAACGCATTGCTGGCTTCGAAGGGGGACCTGCGTGAAGCAACGAAACCCGCTGCTACCCCCCGGCCGCGGACTGATCCACAGGCGCGGGCACATCAGCCTGTCCGTGTCTGAACTGCGTCTCGTACAGGGTCGCGTAGAGCCCACCGCGCGCCAGCAGCTCGGCGTGCGTGCCTTGCTCCACCAGCTCGCCGTGATCCAGCACCAGGATCGTGTCGGCGGAGAGGACGGTGCTCAGCCGGTGGGCGATGACGAGCGAGGTCCGCCCCACCATGATGCGCTCCAGCGCCTCCTGGATCAGCGCCTCGGAGCGGCTGTCGAGCGATGAGGTGGCTTCGTCCAGCACCAGGATGCGCGGGTCCTTGAGGATCACCCGCGCGATCGCCAGCCGCTGCTTTTCGCCGCCGGAGAGCCGGTAGCCGCGGTTGCCAACCACCGTGGCGTAGCCGTCCGGCAGATCGGCGATAAACTCGTGGATGTTGGCGGCGCGGCACGCGGCCTCGATCTCGGCGTCGGTGGCCGCGGGGCGGGCGTAGAGCAGGTTGGCGCGGATGGTGTCGTTGAACAGGTACGTCTCCTGCGTCACCATGCCGATCTGCCCGGCCAGCGTGTCCAGCGATAGATCCCGGAGGTCGCGGCCATCTATGCGGATGACGCCGCCGGTCGGGTCGTAGAGCCGCGGCAGCAGGTAGGTGACGGTCGTCTTTCCCGCGCCGCTCGGCCCCACCAGCGCGGCGAGTTGGCCCGGCTGAACCTCAAACGTGACGTCCCGCAGCGCATAGCGCGTCTCTGTCTCGGCGCCTTCTGCGCTGGGATGCTCGGCGGGCGCCTGTTCCGTGCGTAACGCGCCGCCCTCCTGCGAGAGCGGCGGCAGCCCGCTGCGGCGGCCAAAACGCATCACCTCGGTCAGGCTCGCCGCGGCCGCGCCGGGCGCGCCCTCGCCGGGCTGATAGCTGAACGACACATCGTCGAACTGGACGTGCCCCTGCACCGCGCTCAACTGCGCCGCCGCGGGCCGCTCCGCGATCTCCAGCGGCAGATCCAGCACCTCGAAGACGCGTTCGAAGCTCACCATCGAAGTGGCGAAATCCATGCGTGCATTGGTCAGCGCGGACAACGGGCCGTAGAGCATCCCGAGATAGGCGGTGAACGCGATCACCGTGCCGATGGTGAAGACGTCGCGCAGGACCAACATGCCGCCAGCCCAGAAAACCACCGCCGACCCCACGGCGCTCACCAGCCCGACCGTGAGAAAGAACCAGCGCATGATGAACGCTTGTTTGATGCCGACCTGCCGGACCCGCGCCGCGCGCTCGCTGAAACGCATGATCTCGCTCGTCGTGCGGCCGAACAGCTTGACCAACAGCGCGCCGCTGACATTGAGCGTCTCCTCCATCATCGCGTTCATCTCGCTGTTGAGCACCATCTGCTCGCGCACGGCCGCGCGCGCCCGGTTGCCCAGCAGCCGCGCGGGAATGAGGAAAAGCGGCAGCACGGCCAGGGCCAGCAGCGTCAGCCGCCACTCCAGCCGCAGCATGATCGCCAGCGCGCTCGCCAGGGTCACAACGTTGGTGATCAGGTCCACGAAGGTCCCGGTGACTGCCCGCTGCGCGCCGCCCACGTCGTTGTTCAGCCGCGACATCAGCTCGCCGGTCTTGGTGTGGGTGAAGAAGCGCAGCGACATGTGCTGCAGGTGGCCGTAGAGCGCCGCCCGCAAGTCGTAAATCACCCCCTCGCCGACCGCGGCGCTGAGATAGCGCTGCACGACGCCCAGCAGGCCCGATGCGAGCGGCACCGAGATCATGCCCAAGGCCAGCAGGTTCAGCCGGCCCAGGTTCTTGTCCGGCAGCACGTGGTCAATCAGCTCGCGCGTCAACAGCGGAGGGATCAGGTTCAGCCAGGTGATGATGAGGATCACCCCCAGCATGAGCGCGATCCGGCCCGCGTAGGGCCGGCCATAGGCCGCGGCGCGGCGCACCAGCGTCCAGCTCACCTGCGGGTGATCTTGCTTTTCGTCGTACCGGATGAAGGACCACCAACCGCCGTCGTACATCGTTCCGCCCCCGGTCTCACCACTACGCTCTGAGCACCCTGAGCGAAGGGCCGCATCGGTCCGCGGCCCGCAGTCGAAGGGCGCCTTGTTGGGAAGCTCGCTCCGCGCCCTTCAACTGCGCCGGGGTCCCCTACCCCGGCTCCGCTCAGGATGCTCTGCTTGATTGGCGCTGTTACTTTATCACGCCGATTTCCGCCAACCCGCCCACCTGGAGGAACGAGTCGGTGTAGGCAATGACGCGCAGCGTCGTGTCAAGATAGACGTTGGAGCGCAGCCGGCCGGCCCAGCCGATGGAATCGCCCAGCTTGCGATACGGGTAGCCGCTGACGCCCGCCAGCTCCGCGCCCTGCTCGGTCTTGCCGGCGTAGCTGATCAACGTGCCGGGGATCTTCTCACCCTTCTTGATGTTGTAAGTCGTCGCAACCTTGTAGCGATAGGCCGGCTGGTCGGGGAACGTCGCCTGCGCCGGCGACGCGTCGTGCACCGTCACCTGGATCGTGCCCACGGTCTGGAGGCGGCTGGCGTTGGCGGCGACGATGCGCTGGGTGAGGACGACGTCCACGCCCGCGGCGGGTGTGCCCTTCCAGTCAAGCGAATCGCCGGGTTTCTTGACCGCGCGCTGATCGGCGATGATCACTTCCGCGCCCGCTTCGCTGTAGCCCGTGTAGCGGATGTCGGTCCCGGGCACGCTCTCACCCATCGCGACGGTCTGCTCGGTCGCGCCGCTGTAGGTCAGCGTGTCGCGGGCGCTTGAGCCGAAGCCGCACGCGGCCAGGGTCAAGGTTAAGGCCAAGGCTAAGGCCGAGATGATCGGGCCGGGCTGTGTTTTATGCGCCATAGTGAACCTCCTTGTGTGCGAACGATCTATACAAAAAACCACCGTCGGATCATCTAACGCATCGCCATCTACGTCACTGTAGGGGCGAGGCATTGCCAGGTGAGTTTGGGTCTACTACGGCCTGGCCCCGGCGGAGATCACATGGGTTGAGACAAATCGTGGACCGAATGCCTCGGCCCTACCTCGTCACCCGCGCCAGCCGCCGCGGGATGAGGGCCAGGGCAACGATGACGCCGAGGCAAAGCGCACCCAGGAACACGGTCAGCATCACGGTGAGCAGGCTGCCGATCAGCGCGGCGCTTCCACCGGCCCCGACCAGCCCCAAGCCGGCCAGGCTGATGCTTAACGCACAAAAGTTCCAGGCCCCGTGGAGCGCCATCGCCAGCAGGCCGAGCCCGGCCGCCCGCAGCCACCGCCGCTCCGCCAGGCCCGCTTGCCAGGCCAGGCCGCCGATCCCGGCCGCCAACGCGTGCATCCCCGCCGCGGCCACCCGCATCAGCATCGTGCCCCACCAGGCGCCGCCAGCAGCCAGCGCCAGGGAGCCGTTCGTCGCGCCTTCCAACAGAGCAAAACCTGCGCCCGCCGCCGCGCCGAACAAGAAGCCGTCCAGGCGGGACACGGAGCGGCCGGCCGCTATGACGAGCGGGACGGCCAGGCTCTTCGCCAACTCCTCGATAAACGGGACAACCACGCAGCCGCCGACCAGGACGACCAGCCACGTTAGGGGCGAGCGTGCCAGCGATGCCAAAAACCGCTCGTCGAGGCCGCCGCCTGACTGCATCCCGTCCGCCAGCCGTTGAAGCTGTGCAAGCCAATCGGGCCGGGCGATGCCGAGATAGATCGCCGCCGCCAGGAGCACCAGCAGCGCCAGGAGCGACTCGGCGACGATCGCCAGGCCGGTGCCGCCCAGCCCGCCCCAGGCCAGGCTGCCCATGAAAGGCCGCCGCGTGACCGCTCCACCCCCGCGCCGCGCGGCGCCGACGATCCACGCCAGCACCAGGCAGGCGCCCGCCGCGCTTGCCGCGACGTGCAAGGGCGCAGCCAGCCAGCCAAGATCGCGCATCAGCGCCGCCTGCCCGGCGCCCAGCACGAGCGCCAGCGCCAGGAGCCACCACCCCCAGCGCGGGAAACTCGCCGCGCGGCTGGGCGATCCACGCCACGCACGCCAGCCGGCGCCGGCCAGGATCAGCCCCAGCCCGACGCCGACCGCGCCGAACGTCAGCGCCAGCGCGCCGGTCCGGGTCAGGCTCGCGCCGGGATCATTTCGCCCCAGCCAGGCCATCGCCGCTAGAGCGATCGCGCCGACCACCCCACCCGCCGCGGCCAGGAGCCCGGCCGCCATCGCACTCCCCAAAATTACTTTACGCATGGACATCCTTAACAGCCGTCACCCTGAACGGGTCAACAGCTCAACGCACAGCGCCACGAACCGTCAGAACAGGGTCTCGTTGACCGGACGAGATGCTTCGCTGGTCCATCCGGGCGTAGCACCTTGCCACCGAGAATCTGAAGAGTCGTGGTGGCAACTTCAGTCGCTTTTTGGTCGGCGACAAACGACTGAAGTCGTTACTGCGATCCATCAAGTCCAACATGGCGAGGTAGTAGGTGCGGCCAGCGTTGACTGGCCAACCCGCTCAGCATGTCTTTTCCACAAAGACAGAAGCCAAACCAAACGACTCGCTAGCTTCCGGCCTCCAACAGTCTCTTCAAGATCATCGCCGCCGCCTGTTTGTCCAGCGGTTGGTTGAAATTGCCGCACTTCGGGCTTTGTACGCAGCTCGGACAGCCGTCGGCGCAGGGGCAGCCGCGGATCGCATCCAGCGTGGCGGCCCACAGCTCCGGCAGCAGATCGAAC
The DNA here is from genome assembly GCA_964647255.1 of uncultured Anaerolineales bacterium. Taxonomy (GTDB): domain Bacteria; phylum Chloroflexota; class Anaerolineae; order CG2-30-64-16; family CG2-30-64-16; genus CAWJEL01. Next base: position 9,248 of record CAZYGI010000095.1, read on the forward strand.
CCCTTCTCTGCGATGCCGATCCCGCCGGGAAAGCCGTCGTAGATGAAAATCTGCGCCGCGTCGGTGTCGGGGTGCCGCGGGGTGCTCAAGCCGCCGATATCCCACCGGTCGCACATCGCAAAAAGCGGCAGGATGCCGATCGCCGCGTGCTCGGCCGCGTGGATCCCGCCCAAAAAGTCGAGCCCACGGCGGGCCAGCTCCCGCGGCAGATCTTCGGGCAGATCCCACCAGACCGCGGCGGTCTCATATTCGGCCAGCGGCATTTCCAGCGGCGCATCTTCGAGCACCTCGTCGCTGAACTGCCGCAGCCGGCGGTAGCCGATCACCTGGCTCCGCACCCGAACTTGCCCCCAATACGCAAACACGCTGCCCAAGTTGCGATGGCGCTGCGAGCGGACGATCTGCACGTCGTTCAGCTCGCGCGGGGAAGTGTAGTAGTCCGCAGCGACGGGCGAGACAATCGCGTGGCGCAGGTCGGCGTTGTATTCCGTCACGCGGTACGACTCGCCCTGGTGCAGGTAGATCGCGCCGGGATGCACGCGCTGGGGCGCAGTTGTTGCGCTCAGCTCCTCGATCATCCGGTAATTCTCGGCGGCGTTGAGCACCGCGAAGCGGTCGCCCTGCGCATCCCGCAGGCTGACGCCCTCCGCCGGGTAGTCGCGCCGCGCGTACACCCACTTCTCGCCCGTAAAACGCAGCACCTGATCGTTCTCCAACCCGATCATCGCGTCCACGAAGCCGGGACCGAACAACGCCTCGTCGTCGTTGAGACCAGACAGGTTTGGCAGACCTGTCAGGTCTTCGCCGCTCACCCGCAGCGGCGTCTCGTGTGCGGCGCAGGGCAGATGGCGGCGGAGGACGTGGACGTTGTCGGGGTCGAGCAGCGCGTTCTCGTGCGGCCGGCCTAGCAGGTCGTCCGGGTGGCGCAGGTAGTATTGGTCGAGCGGGTTTGCTGTGCCGATCAGCACCGCCAGGGAGGGATCGCTCCCGCGGCCGGCGCGGCCGGCCTGCTGCCACAGGCTGGCGATGGTGCCCGGATAGCCGACCAACAGCGCGGCGTCGAGCCCGCCCACGTCCACGCCAAGCTCGAGCGCCGTGGTCGCGGCCACGCCCAGCAGCCGGCCGCCGAACAGCTCGCGCTCAATTCGCCGGCGCTCCTCCGGCAGGTAGCCCGCCCGGTACGCAGCGATGCGATCCACGAGGTCGGGCTGCGTCTTGCGCAACGACTCGCGGGCATACCGCAGCAGCAGCTCCGCCAGGACGCGAGCGCGGGTGAACGCGATGGTGCGCACGCCCTGTCCCACCAGCGCGGTGAACAGGTCGTTCGCCTCGCCGTTCGCGCTGCGCCGCGCGGTCTTCGCACGATCCACGAATGGCGGATTCCACAGCGCAAAGGTGTGCGGCCCGTGCGGCGAGCCGTCATCGGTCACCACGGTCGCCTGCAACCCGGTCAGCAGCTCGAAGTGCTCGGCCGGATTGGCGATGGTGGCGGAGGTGGCAATGAAGATGGGGGCCGGGGGTTGGGGACCGGAGGAAGCATGGACAGGCGCTCCAGGCGCCAACCCCTGGCCCCCGGCCCCTGACCCCTGGCCCCCGATCCCCGATCCCTGATACAACGCGGCCACCCGCCTCAACCGCCGCAGCACGCACGCCACCTGCGAGCCGAAGACGCCGCGGTAAGTATGTGCCTCGTCAATCACAACGTATTTCAGGTGACGGAAGAATTCGGCCCAGAGCGGATGGTTGGGCAGGATGCCGGCGTGCAGCATGTCGGGGTTGGTCAACAACACGCGGGCCTGCCGGCGGACGCGCGCCCGCGCGGCCTGGGGCGTGTCGCCATCGTAGGTCGCGGCCAGCGGGTTAATGATGCCGTCGCCCGCGGCCTTGACCAACGCCTGCCATTTGCCGAGCTGATCCTGCGCCAGCGCCTTTGTCGGGTAGATGTAAATCGCCCGCGCCAGCGGATCGGTTGCGAGCGCCTCCAGCACCGGCACGTTGAAACAGAGGGTCTTGCCGCTCGCCGTCGAAGTGGCGATCACGACGTGCTGCCCGGCCAACGCCGCGTTGATCGCCTCGGCCTGGTGGGTGTAGAGCCGTTCTGCGCCGGTGGTGACGAGCGCACGCTGCACCGGCGGGCTGAGCCGCCGGTCGAGCTTCCCGTAGCGCGGCGCCCGCGCCGGCAGCGTGCGGACGTGCGCCAGTTGGTCGGCATAGCCGCGCCCGCGGCGCAGGGTGTTCAGGAAGGCAGGTGGATCGAAGGTCATAAGCGTGAGCTATTGTAGCCCAATCCCTGGCTGCGTCAACCCACCCCGCTTCCGAGGACGCCGCGCCGACGCCCTGGGCTTTTTGACTCGCAGGCTGCGAATACTCGTGCTATAATCGCAGTCACGTGATCAGACCTTCGAAAGGCATCCCTCTATGCAAACACTCCTTGCTGAACAGATGTTTGTCCTGTTTGCTATTTTGGCTCTGGGCTCGTGGCTGGGGTATCTGTCATTTCGCGGGGTATCGCTGGGCGGGGCAGCGGTCTTCTTTGTCGGCCTTGCGTTCGGCCATTTCGGGCTGACGATTCCGAAACCGGTGATGGACCTGGGTCTGCTGTTGTTCTTGTATGCGGTGGGGCTGCAAGCCGGGCCGCGCTTCTTCCGCACGTTTCGCAAGCAGGGGCGCGTCTTCGTGATCGTGGCCGGCGCAAGCGTTCTGGCCGCGGGATTGGTCACTTTTGCGGCGGCGCGCCTGATGAAGATCCCGTATGCCGTGGCCGCCGGGATGTTCACGGGCGCAGTGACCAACACGCCGTCACTGGCCGCCGCCATTGATGCGACGAGCCGGATTGATCCGGCCCAGGCCGCCAGCGTATCCGTGGGCTACGGCATCGCCTACCCGTTCAGTGTGGTCGCGATCACCATGCTGATCCCGCTGCTGCCGAAGCTGTTGCGCCGGGATGTCAAGACGGCCGAGGCGGAGTGGGAGGCCGCGCAGCAGGCCGAGCAGCCTGCGCTCGCCAAGCGGCAGTTCAAGGTCACCAATCCGAATCTGGACGGCAAGCGGCTGGTCGAGCTGGATACGCACCGGCTCACCCAGGTCAACATCTCCCGCGTGATGGTGGGGGGCGAGGGCGCGGCCAGCCAGGTGGTCGCGGCGACGCCCGACGTGGTGCTGCACGTGGGCGACATCGTGCTGGCGGTGGGCGCCGAAGACGAACTGGAAAAGCTGCGGCTGCTGGTCGGCGAGGAGGTGCAGGTGTCCATGGAGGCCAACACCCGCGCGATCAGCCGCGACCTGGACGTGACTGAGGCGTCGCTGGCCGGTAAACGGCTGATGGACCTGCGCATCTGGGACCGTTACAGCGTCG
>CAZYGI010000096.1:0-1855 GCA_964647255.1 uncultured Anaerolineales bacterium
GGTTTCAATCTTATCAAGGTTCACGGCGGTGCGACTCCTCAGTTCGTCAGTAAACGATCTCGTCGGCGTAATGATCTTCGTGCCCGGCGAGCAGGCACGCTTTGCACAGCATCATCTCGCGTCGGTCCGTTCGATGCGCCGCTCTGGGTTCCTGCAATCCTTCTCGATCTCCGCTGCATTGTACTACAATCGCCGCCGCCTATCCAAGGCCAATCAGAAGCGGCTCCTGCCCGGCGCACAAAAAAATCGGGGCCCCCTGGGGAGCCCCGATTCGCTCAAAACTGGTTTGCCGCTGCGTTCGAGTCGTTACACTTCGATGTCGTAGTTCGCCGGCTGCTTGCTGCGCGCGATGGCCCAGACGATCACGCCGAACAGCACGACCAGGGCGACGATCATCACCACCGGCGTGCCCTGGATGCCCACGACGATCGGTGCGATGATCAGCGAGATCAGATTGATGACCTTGATCAACGGGTTCAACGCGGGACCAGCCGTATCCTTCAGCGGGTCGCCTACGGTGTCGCCGACGATGCTCGCCCTGTGCGCATCCGAGCCCTTGCCGCCGTAATGCCCTTCCTCAACCAGCTTCTTGGCATTATCCCAGGCGCCGCCCGTGTTGGACATGAAGACCGCCAACAATTGGCCGGAGAGGATGACGCCCGCCAGGAAGCCGCCCAACGCCTCGGCCTTCAATGCGAAGCCGACGACAATCGGGATCAACACGACCATGATGCCCACGGGCAGCAGCTCACGCTGCGCGGCCAGGGTGGAGATGCCCACGGCCTTCCTGTAGTCCGGCATCACCTTGCCCTCGCGCACGCCTGGCACATCGAATTCCTTGCGGACGACCGCCACCATGCCGTTGGCCGCGCGAGAGACGGCCTTGACCAGCAGCGCGGCGAACAGCACCGGGATGCCGCCGCCGATCAACAGGCCGATGAAGACACGCGGATCTGCGATATTGATGTACGTGATCAGGGCATCGGAGGCGAGCTTGCCGGCCTTGATCAGCTCGTTCTGCACCAAATTGATGTCGGTGATGAAGGAGCCGAACAGCGACACCGCCGCGATGACCGCGGAGCCGATCGCAACGCCCTTGGTGATCGCCTTGGTGGTGTTGCCCACCGCGTCCAGGTCGGTCATGGAGTCCATGGAGACCAGGTTGCCGGCGTGCGTCAGCCAGCCGATGCCGATGAGGGCCACGCCGTAGATGACGTAGTGCATGCCCAGGTTCCCGTAGACGAGCACCGAGATCATGATCGCCGCCGCGATGGTGAAGATCGCCCACACGCTGGACTCGTAGCCTTCCGCCAGGCCGCTGAGGATCGTAGTGGCCGGGCCGAAGCGGGTGCTCTTCGCGATCTCCTGCACCGACTTGCTCTCGGTGGCGGTGAACATTGCGGTCAGGCGGTTCACGATGACGTTGAAGATGACGCCCGCGGAGATCATCGCGGCAGGCTGCCACCAGTTCGCGTCCACCTGGCGGATATAGAAGAAGCTCAGCAAGAACGAGCAGACGATCGTGATGATCGAGGAGACCTCGTAGGCGATCTCCATGCTGTGCCAGGCGTTCCCCTTAGCGACGGTGCGCTCCCACACCGGCACCGAGAACGTACCGATGATGGAACTGATGACACCGATGGCGCGCACCAGCAGCGGGAAGATAATCCAGTAGAGATTGCCGGTCATGCGCATCAGGGCAAGGCCCAGGATCAGTGCGGAGACGATGGTCACTTCGTAGGACTCGAAGATATCCGCCGCCATACCGGCGCAGTCACCCACGTTGTCGCCCACCTGGTCGGCGATGACGGCCGCGTTGCGCGGGTCATCCTCTTCCAGGCCCTCTTCCACCTTG
>CAZYGI010000096.1:1870-12495 GCA_964647255.1 uncultured Anaerolineales bacterium
CACCGCCGACGCGCATGAAGAGCGCCAGCAGCGTGCCGCCGAAACCGAAGCCCAGCAGCGCATCCGGCGCAGCCTTACCGAAGACGATGAAAATCGTCGTGCCGCCCAACAGGCCGAGGCCGTCGGTCAACATGCCGGTGACGGTGCCGGAGCGGTAGGCGATGCGCAGCGCATGGCCGTAGCTCTCGATCTTATCTTTCCCCATCGAGGCCGCTGCCACGCGGATGTTGCCCTGCACCGCCATGCGCATGCCAAGCTGGCCGACGAGCAGCGAGAAGGTGGCGCCCAGAACGAAAGCGACGGCCCGGCCGAAGGCGATCGTGAGGCGAGCGCCATCCCCGAACATCTCTTTCGCTTCCGGCGTGGGCTGTGAGATCCACACGCTGCCGAACAACGCAAAAACCAGCACCCCGATGAACGGCAGGATCGTCCTGAGCTGCTGGCCCAGGTACGCATCCGCGCCCTCCTTGACGGCGGTCCAGACGCGGATCATGGCGTCTGTCCCCTTGCCTTCGCCCATCACGTTACGGAAGAGCAGATAGGCGTAGAGCAGGCTAATCGCAGCAATAACCAGCACGCTGAGAATAGCTACCCTCTCGAACGGTATGAGTGGTAATGCATACATGAGAACTTCCCAAGGCCTCCACTGAATTAAGATCGTTGAGTTGCATCGCTCAACGGATTGTCCGAGGGAGAGAAAATGCCTGGTTTTGGCGCGTGAGAACCCCAGTCCGGGGACAAATCGAAGGCAATTGTAAGCGTTTACCCCATCTTTTGTCAAATCATCGGACGATTTGGGTGTGTTTGACAGTCCATGCCGATGCGGTGATAATAGCCGAACCATGTTCAGCCGACCCACGGATTCAAGGACCGTTGCTTCACCCGCCGCGCGGCAGATGCCGCCCCCCGTGCTGGTGGACTCTGCCGCCGCGTTTGAACGGCTCCTCGCCGCGCTGGCCGGGCAGCCTCGCCTCGCCCTCGACACCGAGTCGGACAGCCTCTACCGCTATTTTTACAAGGTCTGCCTGCTTCAGATCAGCACGCCGGAGACGGACTACCTGGTGGATCCGTTGCGCCTGCCGGACCTGGCGCCGCTGGGCGACATCCTGGCCGATCCGGCGGTGCAAAAGGTGTTCCACGCGGCCGAGAACGACATCCTGCTGCTCAAGCGCGACTTCGGGTTCAGCTTCGCCCACGTGTTCGACACGATGCTGGCTGCGCGCATCCTCGGCTGGAAGCAGGTGAGCCTGGCCGCGCTGCTGGAGACGCATTTCGACGTGACGCTGGATAAGCGCGCCCAGCTCACCGATTGGGGCCACCGACCGCTCACGGCCGAGCAGCTCAGCTACGCCCGGCTGGATACGCATCATCTGCTGGCGCTGTGCGATCTCCTGGAGCAGGAGCTGAGCGCCCGCGGCCGGCAGCGCGAGGCGCGGGATGTATTTGACGCCCTGCCGCGGGTGACATACGTTGAAAAGCCCTTTGACCCGGACGGCTTCTGGCGCATGCGGGAAGCCCGCGATCTCCAGGGCAGCGAGCTCGCGGTGCTCAAGCAGCTCTACCTCTGGCGCGACGAGCAGGCGCGCAAGCTGAACCGCCCGGTCTTCAAGGTGCTGGGGGATGACCGCCTCATCTTGCTGGCGCGGGAGCGGCCGGCCCGCCTGGCCGACCTGCCCTTGAGCCCGCATCAGATCGAGAGCTTCGGTCGCGGGGTATTGACCGCCATTGCCGCCGGCAACGCCGCCGCGCCGCCGGCCCCACCGGCGCGGCCCGCGAACGGAACCGGCCGGCCGACGCCGGAAACCCTGGCGCGCTTCGATCAGTTGCGCGGCTGGCGCAGCCAGCGCGCCGCCGAGCGGCAGGTGGACACCGATCTGATCTTGACCAACGACGCGCTGATGACCATCGCCCGCGCCGCGCCGGCCACCATGGCAGCGCTGGAAGATCTGCACATCATGGGCGATTGGAAGCTCGAGGAATACGGCGCGGATGTGCTGCGGCTGATCGCCGGCACTTGGGCACGGTAGGCCGCGATGTACACTGAGATTCGCATGGGCGATATCGTGCGGATGCGCAAGCCCCATCCGTGCGGCAGCTTGCAATGGGAAGTGGTGCGCCTGGGCGCCGACATCGGCATCCGGTGCCAGGGATGCAGCCGCCGCGTTTTGCTCCCGCGCAGCCAGTTCGTGCGCCAGGTAAAAACGCTCGTCAGCCAGGGAAACCAATCTGCGAATGACTTCAACGACTAAAAGCGGCTTCGGCGCCGTCCTTTCCAACCGGAATTTTCGCGCGCTCTGGCTCGCCCAGTTGCTGGCGCAGACGGCCCAACACGCGATCCACTTCATTCAGATGGTCCTGGTGGAACAATTAACCGGGTCGGCGATGCATATCGGCTTCACGATCCTGGCGTTTTCCCTGCCGGGTGTACTCTTCAGCCCCATCGCCGGCATCACGGTGGACCGCTTCTCCAAGAAATGGATCCTGGTCGGTTCCAACGTTATCCGCGTGCTGTTCGCCGCCAGCTACATCGTGATCCTCACCACGATGCACGGCGCCTGGGAGCTGGTCGCGATCTACACGGTGACATTCCTCACGGCCACGCTGGCGCAATTCTTTGCACCGGCTGAAGCGTCCACGATCCCGCTGCTGGTGGGCGAGGATCTGCTGCTGCCGGCCAATTCCCTGTTCACATTGACGATGGCGATCTCGCAGGTAGTGGGGCTGATCGTGCTCGGGCCGCTGGCAGTAGGACTCCTGCATGTGCAGGGCGGCTTCCTCTTGATCGGCGCACTTTACCTGGGCGCCGCGCTCCTGGTTTTCGGGCTGCCCCCGGACGCACGCCCGGCCGCACACGCTTCTGAAATGTCGGCGCTCCGCCGGTTCTGGACTGAGTTTCGCGTCGGTTGGCAGTTTGTGGCCAGCCACCACGTCATCTTCTCAGCCGTGACCCAACTCGTCACCGTGACGACCGTCGTGATGATCATGGCGATGCTGGCGCCGGGTTACGCCGCCCGCGTGCTCGGCATGTCGGCCCAAAACGCGGCCATCGTGTTCGCGCCGGCCGGGCTGGGCATGCTGATTTCGACCGGGCTCGTCGGCCGCTGGGGGCATGTGCTGCGCCGGATCAACTTCGGTCCCGTCGGCCTGGTGCTGATGGGCATCACGTTTGCGGCGATGGGCTGGATCGCGATAGATTATCAGCGGCTGATGCGCCCCATCCTGCAGGTCTACCCGCAAGCCACGTTCAGCCTGACGAGCGCGACAATGGCGTTGAGCCTGGTGCTGGGCCTTACCCTGTCCGCCGTGAATATCCTGGCGCAGACCACGCTCCAACAAAGATCCCCCGCCAACATCCGGGGCCGGGTCTTCTCGGTGCAGTTCATGCTCAACAACCTGCTGGGCATCCCGCCGATGCTGGCGCTGGGCACGCTGGCCGATGCGATCGGCATCCCGCGGGTGATGGAGATCGTCGGATGGAGCGTCGTCGTGTTGGCCGCCGCCAGCCTGGCGATCAGCCGGCTGCCCATCGGGGCCAGCGCCCCCTCGGAGAGAAAACCATGAACCAAACGATCGCGCGCGATGCGCTGGTGGCCTACCTGGACGACTATCTGGGCTGCCGCAGCGCCGGTGACACCAGCGACAACGGCCTCCAGGTGGAAGGCGCGGCTGAAATCACGCGGCTGGCGTTCGCGGTGGACGCCTGCCAGGAGACGATCGCCGCCGCGGTGGCGGACGGCGCACAGATGTTGGTGGTGCATCACGGCCTGTTCTGGGGCAAAGTACTGCGCGTCGTCGGGCCGCACGGCCGCCGGGTGAAGGCGCTGCTGGACGGCGCATGCTCGCTCTACGCCGCGCACCTGCCGCTGGATCGCCACCCGGAGGTGGGCAACAACGCCCAACTGGCACGGCGCCTGGGCCTGACCGTGGTCGGCGACCTGGGCGAAGCTTTCGGCCTCCCCATCGGCGTGATCGCCACGGCGCCGGCCCCGTTGACGCGCGACGACCTGGCGGCGAGGCTGGCCGCGGCGCTCGGCGTCACGCCGCGGCTGCTGCCCGGCGGGCCTGAGCGGGCCCACCGCATCGGCATCATCTCCGGCGGCGCGGCCCGGGAGATCATCGAGGCGGCGGCCGCCGGATGCGACACCTACATCACCGGCGAAACCAGCCATTCCGCCTACCACGACGCCGCCGAATACGGCCTCAACGTCCTCTACGCCGGGCATTACGCGACCGAAACGGTGGGAGTACAGGCGTTGGCTGCGCATCTTGAGGCGCGCTTCGGGCTGCCCGGCCGCTTCATTGACCGGCCAACCGGCCTCTGATTTGACACGACCCGCCGCTCACGGGTATAATTGCACGGCTTTAGCGGGTGAGGCTTTACGTCTGTCTCGCCTGCTTTTTCTGTCTGGAAACAAAACGGCCGGTGGCGCCCGCGCTGCTGACCGCAAACTTTTTGCAGGTGTATAGGAGTCTGTGGCATGTCAACCAAGCGAACCTACCAGCCAAAGAGCCGGCGCCGGATGCGCGTCCATGGCTTTTTCAGCCGCATGAGCACGCACGGCGGCCGCCGCGTGCTGCAGCTGCGCCGGGCCCGCGGACGGAAACGGCTGACGGTGTGAAGCGTAACGAGTCACCCGTGACGCGTAGCCGTTGGCGGTTACTGGTCACTGGTCACTCGTCACTCGTTTTGTGTGATCCTGTGGAATCGTTGCGTTGAATCGCCGCTACAGTCTCCGTGACAAGGCGCGGTTCCGACAGGTGCGGCAGAACGGCGCAAGCCAGACAGGGCCATGCCTGGTGTTGTGCTATTTATCAAACGGGGAACCCCTCAGCCGGTGCGGTTTCACGGTGAGCCGCCGCATCGGCGGGGCCGTCGAGCGGAATCAAGTGCGCCGGCGCATGAGCGAAGCGGTGCGGCTCTTGTGGGATGGCGTGGCGCCGGGCTGGGACCTGGTGTGGATCGCCCGGCCGGGCATCCAAGAAGCCGAGTTCTCGGAGCTGCAAAGCACCTGTGCCCGCCTGCTTCGGCGGGCACGTTTGCTGAAACCACAGGCCAAGATGCCCGGCAACGGTGAGCGGCCGGACAACACGCGATCCCAGGCGATCGTGGAGCAGGCGTGAAAAAAGTTGTTCTGGCCTTGATTGCGTTTTACCGGCGAGCCATCTCGCCCGCGCTGCCTCCATCGTGCCGCTACTATCCGAGTTGTTCTGCGTACACTTACCAGGCCATCGAAAAATACGGCGTATTGCGCGGCGGTTGGTTAGGCCTCCGGCGTATCAGCCGTTGTCACCCGTGGAGTCCGGGCGGGTTCGACCCCGTGCCCTGACCCGCGCGAGGAGTGCCAAACAACGTGAATAAAAAACTCCGCATCTTGCTGCTCGGCGTGCTCCTGCTGACTGCCCTGCTGGTCCTGTCGGGCTGCACCATGCCGCGCGGTCAGGTTAATCTGAATCAACCGCAGGGCTCGTGGCAGACGTACATCGTCTTTCCCCTCGCCAAAATCCTGATCGCCCTGAACGACATCATCGCGCGCACCAACATCCCGTTCAGTTGGGGCTGGACGATCATCATCTTCACCATCATCATTAAGGTCGTGACGCTGCCGCTGACGCTTAAGCAGCTCCAGTCCTCCCGCGCCCAGATGGAACTCCAGCCGAAGCTGCGGGAGTTGCAGGAGAAGTACGGGAAGGACAAGCAGAAGCTCAGCGAAGAGCAAATGAAGCTCTACCAGGAAGCCGGCATCAATCCGCTGGGCGGATGTCTGCCGCTGCTGATCCAGATGCCCGTCCTCTGGGCCCTGTACCAGTCGTTGTACGTCTTGGCCGGCAGCGGGCACCTGCAGAAGGCGCCCTTCTTCTGGATCCCTGACCTGTCGTTGCCCGCCTCTAACACGGCACAGCCCAGCACGATCGGCGACATCTCGATGGTCGGGACCACCTGGATCACGACCGCCTTCAAAGCCCAACACTGGGGCTTGCTGTTCGCCTATTTGAGCCTGCCCATCTTCATGCTGCTCACCCAGTTCGTGCTGCAGAAGATGTCCACACCGGCCAAAGATCCCAAGAGCGGCAAGCAGGATCCCCAGGCGCAGATGATGGGCCAGATGATGATCTTGATGCCTGTCATGTTCTTCTGGATCACGCTGGGGTTGCCCGCCGGCCTGACGCTCTACTGGTCGGTGTCCAACATTCTAAGCATCGTGCAGCAGTACTTTGTGACCGGGTGGGGATCGCTGGCTGACTGGTTCCCGTTCCTGCGCAAGCCGGCCCTGGCGACGGCATCCGCGTCGGGGTCAAGCGCGGCGACCCGATACGAGCCCGCCGCCCCTGCGATGCCCGAGCCCACGACGCCGCAAAAAACGGTCAAGCGCAAAGATCGGCGCCGCAAGTAGTGTCGCCCTGGCGTGGCCGGATCCCTGCAGACCACTGCATCCCGGCACGCCGTTTCTTTTGAGGAAAATGAACGTATGGCACTCGAAAAAAGCGGAGAATTCCGTGGCAAGACGGTCGAGGCGGCAGTGCAAGCTGGCCTGGCCGCGCTGAGACTATCGGCCGACGAAGTCACCATCGAAATCGTGCGCCCGGGCAGCCGCGGCGTCCTGGGCATCGGCGCGGAAGATGCGATCGTGCGTCTGACGTCGGCAAACGCGGCCGTCCGGGCCGAACCGCGCCCCACCCCCGCGCCCACGCCCGCCCCCAAGCCTGAGCCTGAGGCGCCGGCCCCGGCACGCCAGGTGCGAAATGAACCCGCGCCTGCGCCTGTGTCTCGCCCCGCACCCCGGGCTGCCGACACCCGGCCGGTCAACGAGCGCGACATGGCCGCGGCGGAAAAGGGCCGCGAGCTGCTCGCCGGCCTGCTAGAACGCATGAATCTGCGCGCAACGGTTGAGGTCGTGCCGCAGAGCGAGGCCGAGATAGACGCGGACGAAAACGATCGTACACTCGTGCTGAATATCGTCGGCGATGACCTCGGCGTGTTGATCGGCCGCCAGAACGAAACGCTCTCAGCCGTCGAGTTTGTGACGCGGCTGATGGTGAACCAGCAGACGCACACCCGCACCAGCTTCATCGTGGACGTGAACGGCTATCGGGCCAAGCGTGCGGAAGCCCTCCGCAAGCTGGCGTTGCGCATGGCCGAGCAGGTCTCCCAGAGCGGCCGCATGGTCTCGCTGGAACCCATGCCGCCCGCCGAGCGCCGCATCATCCACCTCGCGCTGCGCAACCATCCCACCGTCGGCACGCAAAGCATCGGCGAAGGCGATCGGCGCAAGGTGACGGTCGTGCCGAAAAAAGGGTAAGTCCGCATCCTCCGGCTGCCGCGCCGTGACGCCGATCCTCCTTCTCCGAGGATCGGCGTTTTCGTTGGGTCTTCGTGGGGGGCTGTGTTACAATGTCGCCGCGACGGATCCTGAATCCACCCTATGCGACGAGTGATGCTTTGCCCATCAATTTCCTGACGATCGGTCATATCACCCACGACTTGTTCCCCGGCGGGTTTCGCCTGGGCGGCACCGTATCGTTTGCCGCCGTCACCGCACGGCGCCTGGGCTGGCGGCCCGGCATCCTCACGCGCGGCTCCGCGGAAGGGTTGATGGCCGGACCGCCGCCGACCGCCGCCGCCACGATCATCGCCCCGGAAGACAGCCCGCTGGCCGGCGTCCCGATTCATTTGCTGCCGTCGCCGGTGAGCACGACCTTCACCAACATCTACCGCGACGGGCGGCGCAGCCAGGTCATCACGGCGCTGGCCGGCCCAGTGACGCCCGCCGATCTGCCGGCGGTCTGGCGGCAGGTCGGCGTGGTGCTGCTGGGGCCGCTGGATAATGAGGTGCCCCTGACGTGGATCGAGACTTTCCCCCGTGCGCTGCTCGGCGTGACGCCGCAGGGCTGGATGCGGCGTTGGGATGCCGCGGGCCACGTCAGCCCGACGCCCTGGGAGAACGCCAGTCACGTCCTGGCCCGCGCCGATGTGGCAGTGCTCAGCCGCGAGGACGTCGGCGGCGACGAGGGCACGATCGCCGAGCTGGCCCGCCAGGCGCGACTGCTCGTTTTGACCGACGGCTGGCACGGCGCGACGCTCTACATGGGCGGCGAACGCTGCCGGATCGCCCCGCGGTCCGCAGTCGAAGTGGATCCGACCGGCGCCGGCGATGTCTTCGCCACAGCCTTCCTGCTGCGCCTGGCCGAGTGCGGCGATCCGCAGCGCGCGACCCGCTTCGCTAACGTTGTCGCCTCCATGTCGGTCGAGGCGATCGGCATGGCCGGCATCCCCACGCGAGACCGCGTGGATGCCTGGCTTGAACAAAACCCGTGACGTGAGAAGGCCGGGCTCAGATGACACGCATCTACGCATTCGCGAACCAAAAAGGCGGGGTCGGCAAGACCACCACAGCCGTCAACCTGGGCGCTTACCTGGCCGAGGCGGGCCGCCGCGTCCTGCTGGTGGATCTCGATCCGCAAGCCAACGCGACCAGCAGCCTGGGGATCGAACCGGCCTCGGTTCAGACCTCGCTTTACGATGCGCTGATCCGCCGCCAGGCACTGGATGATCTGATCCTCACAACGACGCACGAACGGCTGTACCTGGCCCCCAGCGCGCCGGCGCTCGCGGGCGCCGAGGTCGAGATGGTCTCCATGCTGGCGCGCGAGTATCTGCTGCGCCGGGTCCTGGAGACCGTGGCCGACGGGTGTGATGACATCCTGATTGACTGCCCGCCCAGCCTGGGGCTGCTGACCGTCAACGCCCTGACCGCAGTGACGCACGGCGTGCTGGTGCCGATTCAATGCGAATACCTGGCGCTGGAGGGCCTGGGCCGGCTCTGGCAGACGATCACGCTGGTGCGCGAAAGCCTGAACCCGCAGCTTTACATCAACGGCATGATTCTGACGATGTTCGATTCGCGCACCAACCTGGCCGAACAGGTCGTCAACGAGGTGCGCACCCACTTCGCCGAGCAGACGTTCCGCACCGTCATCCCGCGCAGCGTGCGCCTGAGCGAGGCGCCCAGCTACGGCCAGACCATCCTCACGTATGCGCCGCAATCCGCGGGTGCGCTGGCCTACCGCGCACTGGCGCAAGAGCTGTTGGAACGCGAGGCGAGACTGGAAGCTGGAAGTTAGAGGCTGGAAGCTGGGGGTTGGAAGTTAGGCAAGGGAACGCGAACCTCCAATCTCTAATGGGTCGTTTGGCTTGAAGTGAGCTATTCTTTGTCGCCCTGAACGGGTTAACGACTCAAAGCGCGGCGCCGCGAGTCGCCAGTGAAGGGTCTCGTTGGCCGCACGAGATGCTTCGCTGGGGGCACGCGACAATCAGCGTTGAGCTGCTAACCCGCTCAGCATGACATAATGACAGAACACGCGTAATGGCAGCGATCGAGTCAAACGACCCACTAATCTCCCGTCTCAAGCGAGGCAGATATGTCCACACCACCCAGAGGTCTCGGCAAGGGCTTGGGCGCGCTGATCCCGCCCCCGGCGTCGGGCGCCGCGCCGGCGCGGGATGCCGCCGCCGAGGGCGCGGCCGGCGCGCTCCAGGTGCCGGTGAGCGACATCCTCCCCCACCCGCGGCAGCCGCGCGGCGCCATGGCCCCCGAGGCCCTGGCGGAGCTCGCTGCTTCGATCCAGGAGCATGGCCTGATCCAGCCGCTGATCGTGACGCGCGGCCGGCCGACCGACCGCGCGCCGTACCAGCTCATCGCGGGCGAGCGGCGGTGGCGCGCCGCGCAGCTCGCGGGCCTAACGACCGTGCCAGTGGTGGTCAAAGAAGCGACGCCGCAGCAATCGCTGGAGCTCGCCCTGGTCGAAAACATCCAGCGCGCCGACCTCAACCCGCTGGAAGAAGCCGAAGCGTTCCAATCCCTGATCAACGAATTCGGGTTGAGCCAGGCGGAGGTCGCCGAGCGCGTCAGCAAGAGCCGCGTCGCGGTCGCCAACATCGTGCGCCTGCTGCGCCTGCCCGATGAGGTCAAGCTGCTGATCGCGCAGGGCAGCCTGACCGAGGGGCACGGCCGCGCCCTGCTCGGCCTGGAGGAGGACGCGCAGATCGTCCGCGCCGCCGAACAGGTGGTGGCGCGCGAGCTGAACGTGCGCGAGACCGAGGAGTTGGTGCGCCGGCTGGCCGCAGCCGCACAGGTCGTCAAACCCCAGTTGGAACCCAGCAAAGTTGAAGACCCCGATGCGCTCCACACCCGCCGCCTGGAAGACGCGTTCCGCAGCGCCCTCGGCACCAAGGTCGCGCTCACCCGCGGCCGTCGCGGGGGCAAACTGGTGATCTCTTTCTTCTCGGAAGAGGAGCTGCAGACGATTTACGAGCGAATTGTGGGGGGCGAATAAGGACTTTCGTGCGCTGACTGAAAAAGGGAGTTTTCCAGAGGACTGGCTTGCCCCTCCATTCTTCAAATGTGGGGTTCTGGCGGCAGCAAAGCTGCCGCCAGAACCCCACATTTGCATTTTGAAAGGCGCCTAAAAGGATCACCGCCACATCAGCGGCAGAAAGATGCGCTGGGCGGAGCCAGGCGTGCTTGTCGGTGTCGCTGTCGGCGTTGCGGTCGGCGTCGGCGTGCCGCCTACCGTCACGCTGACCAGCGGCGTGTAGTCGCTCCAGAGATTATTGGGCTGGAAGTACT
>CAZYGI010000097.1:0-12446 GCA_964647255.1 uncultured Anaerolineales bacterium
GGCAGGCGGCGCGCCCGAAGCGGCGACGGGCGCCGGGACGGCGGGCGTTCCGGTTGCGACGGCCGGGGCGGCGAGCGCAGGCTGGGCGGTGACGGGCGGCGTGAACCCCGCGCGTTCGGGCACGTTGGCCACGCCGAAGATCAGCACGTTGGCCGCGCTCACCCAGCCGGTTGCACCGTCCCGCGTTGCGCCGTAAAACCACTGCGCGTCGGCGGTCCGGCCGCTGACCTTGACCGCCGCGCCTGCTGCGAGATCGCGGAGCGGCTGTCCCGCATCGTCATACAGGCTGGCGCCGCCAGCACGCACCACGGCCAGCGTCGTCCCGGTGGACGCCGCCTCGCGCAGGGCCGGCGCCGGGTCGAGCGGCCGCGCCGAGGCGATGCCGAACGATGCGATGAAGACGGCAAGCAGCAACGAACCGGTGAGCACAAGAGGCGTCCACCGGCGCCGGCTTCGACCGGAAACAAAGAACCCCGGCCTGGCGGGGCAATCGTGTGTCATGGATCAAATCCTTTTTGAGCGGAATCTGCCCTCGATTATAGCCCGCGGCGGGCCGCGGCGCATCTATCGCGGGGGCTATCTCACCCCTGCCGCAAGACCTATCCGCGCGGCCAAAGGACACATGACCACTGGACACCTGGAACTGTATCTCGCGGCATATTGCCTCGCCGTTTCGGCCTATGCTATACTCGCGTAGGAAGGAAAAAACCATGCTTGCGCGGGCCAAACGGTGGCTTAACCCTTATCCCGACACGCCAGGGGCACTGCGCCTCAGCTTTGCCGCGGCCTACATCGGCGTGATGGGCGCGCTGGTGGTCTACTCCAACTTCACACACTCGTGCAGCGCACACCTGCCGCGGACGCGCCAATGGGCGATGATCGGCCTCCTGGCACTGATGCTGTTCATCGAGCGTTTCGAGCTGGGAAGAGACTCCTATCCTCTGCCGCGGCGCCAGGCCACCGGGCTGTTGATCATTCGCATCGTGCTCGTGCAAGGCGTTGCTCTGCTGGACTGCACCGATCTTGCAGTGCTGCTCTACGTGGTCGTACCGTTCGCCGCCTACTTCCTCCTGGGCCCCAGCTTCAGCCGGCTCATCGGCTTCGCTTACTGGTGCCTCGTGGCGGCGCAGACCTGGCAGACCGGTGACGTCAGCCTGAAGCTGAACTTGAATTCCCTGACCGGCCTGGTGATCTTCACGCCGCTGCTGATTTTCGTGCACGTGATCGCCGGCCACATTGACCGGGATCAGCGGAGCAAGCAGCAGATGCGGCAGTTGCTGGCGCAGTTGGAAGCGTCCCACCGGCAACTGCAGGCCTACGCAGGCCGCGTCGCCGAGCTGGCGGCCGCCGCCGAGCGCAACCGGCTGGCTCGGGACATCCACGATAGCCTGGGTCACTACCTGACGGCGATCAACATCCAACTGGAGAAAGCGCAGGTCTACCGCGCACGCAATCCGGAGGAAGCGGATCGCGCCATCCAGGACGCCAAGCAAACCGCGCGCGCTGCGCTCCAAGACGTGCGTCTGTCGGTCAGCGCGCTGCGCGACACGGAGGAACGCTTCTCGCTCCGGCAGTCGCTGGCCGACCTGGTGGGCCGGATGGACGGCGATACGCTTGAGATTACGTGCAATGTCGAGGGAGCTGAGACGGATTACGCGGGGCCAGTGTTGACCGCCCTGTATCGCGCGGCGCAGGAAGGACTGACCAACGTCCAGAAGCATGCCCAGGCCCATCACGTGCTGTTGGACGTGCAGTTGGGTGAGGCCGAAGCACGCCTCAAGTTGCACGACGATGGTGCGGGCTTCGCCGCCGACGCGTTGACGGAGCATCGCGGCTACGGGCTGCAGGGGCTCCAGGAGCGCCTGGAGCTGGTCAGGGGACAGATGTGCATCACCAGCGACGCGCGCACCGGCACGGAGCTCACCGTCATCATCCCCAAATACCTCGCGCAATTGGCGGCAACATGAGTGAACCGGGTCTTTCAAGCGGCGCAGACGCGCCTGAAATCGTCACGGTCCTGGTGGCCGATGACCAACGCCTGGTGCGGGAAGGCATCGCCTCGTTGCTCGACATCCAGGAAGGTATCAGCGTGGTCGGGAAGGCCATCAACGGTCAAGAAGCCATCGAGAAGGCGCTGGCCCTGCGCCCTGATGTCATCCTGATGGACGTGCGCATGCCCGTGATGGATGGCATCGTGGCGACGGCGCAGATTCACCGCCAGTTGCCCGGCAGCCAGGTGATCATGCTGACCACCTTCGACGACGAGGAATACATCGTCAAATCGCTGCGTGCGGGCGCGGTGGGCTATCTGCTCAAGGACATCCCCGCGTCCCAACTGGCGCGCGCCGTGCAACTGGCGCACAGCGGCATCTATCAGCTTGATCCTTCGGTGGCCGGCAAGCTGGTGGGGATGCTGGGCGCCGCCCCCGCGGAGCGCCTGCCCGCGCCGCCGGCCCTGCCGATCGAGAGCGACCTGACGGAGCGCGAGCTGGAGGTGCTGCGGCTCATCGGCACCGGCGCCACCAACCGGGAGATCGCCGACCAGCTGATCGTCAGTGAGGGGACGGTCAAGAACCACGTCTCCAGCATCCTCGGCCGGCTGGGTCTGCGCGACCGGACACAGGCCGCGCTTTACGCGCACGAACATGGGTTGGCCTGACAACGGGCCGGAGATTCTTCGCTGGCAGTGCGCGGCAACGGGTGTTGTGCGGTTAACCCGCTCAGAATGACCGGGCGCATTGGGAATTGGCGTCGCCAATCAAGCCACGGTGCACGGCAGCCAGGCGCTCGGCCGGGAGCTTCTCCACCGCGCGATCATAAGTCAGATACCCGTTCGTCTCGATCTCCACATCGGCCGTCTGGGTGAAGATGGCCGCCATTAGCCCGCGCGGAATGAGGGGCCGGAGCTCATCTTCCAGGAGCGCAAAGTAGGCGTCGGCCAGCGCGGCGGGCGTATCAACGAAACGAACACTGAACTTCCGCGCCGAATCCCAGACGTGCCCGGCCACCTGCAGGCCATAGCCGCCGAACTCCGAGATGACGAACGCCCGGTCATCGCCGCGGCGCCCGCGTTCGTGCAGCCGCAGGCGATAGATGTGCCGGCTGCGATAGTCGCCCCCGCCCTGGTCGAACCACCCGCTGGCGTGATCTACTGATCGTGTTATGTCCAGTTCTTTGATCCATGCGGCGATTGCTTTGCCATCGAACTGCCCCCACCCTTCATTGAACGGCACCCAGGCCGCGATGCACGGCGCATTGTACAGGTGCTCGATCATTCCGCGCAGCTCGGCGCGGAACTGCCGCCGATTGGCCTCATCGGCCCGGCCCCGCCGACGCAGGCCCCGGTCGTCCCGGCGCCGCCGATCGAATGCGAGCGAGACGAGGGTGGTCATGTTGCTCACCGGTCGACCGCCGTTCGGCAGATCCTGCCAGACAATCAGGCCCAGGCGGTCGCAGTGATAATACCAGCGCGCCGGCTCCACCTTCACGTGCTTGCGGATCAAGTTAGCGCCGATCCGCCGGGTGTATTCGACATCGAAGCGCAGCGCCTCATCGGTCGGCGCGGTGTAGAGGCCGTCGGGGAAATAGCCCTGGTCCAGCGGCCCGAACAGGAACAGCGGTTCGTTGTTCAGGTGAAACCGCATGTGCCCGTCGGCCGCATGCGCCAGGCTGAACTTGCGCATCGCGAAATAGCTCGTCACCGTGTCCTCGCCTGCCGTCACCACCAGGTCATAGAGGTGCGGCGCGGCGGGGCTCCAGGGCACAGGATGCGGGATCGCCAGGGTGGCGGCTGCCGCCGTCTGCGCCTTGGCCACTGGCGCGCCCGCATCGAAGACAGCGATGCGGATATCGCCGCCGCCCGCGCCGCGCACGTCCACAGAGACTGTGACCGCTGCGGCATCCAGGTCCGACGTGATCTTCAAGCCGGCGATGTAGCGCGACGGCACGGCCTCCAGCCACACCGTCTGCCAGATGCCCGAGACCGCCGTGTACCAGATCTGCCTGGGCTGCAACGCCTGCTTGCCGCACTGCTGCAACCCCGTATCGCTGGGATCCCAAACCGCGACGCGCAGCTCATTCTCCCCGGCGACCAGCGCGTCGGTGATGTCGAAGGTGAAGGGCAGATATCCGCCCGCGTGGTCGCCGACGCATCGGCCATTCACCCAGACGGTGCACTGATAGTCCACCGCGCCGAAGTGAAGCAGAACCCGCCCGCCCGGCTGCACGGCCGGGGGTGCGATAAACGTGCGCCGGTACCAAAGGCGCTCATCCGGCCGCAGCGGCCGGCCAACGCCGGAGAGCGCGGATTCGACTGGAAACGGCACCAGGATCCGACCGTCGAAGGCTTCGACTGCCGCCTGCTCCCCCGGCACGATGGCGTAATCCCACAGGCCGTTCAGATTGGTCCAGCCGGCGCGGGCCATCTGCGGCCGCGGATATTCGGGCAGCGGACACGCGGGGTCAACGTCCGCGGCCCAACGGGTCAACAGGCGCCCGGGGACAGGTTGCCAAGATGACAGGGACACGGCAATCTCCTCATTCGATAAACTTGAACGCAGATGGCACAGATGAACGCAGATTGGCGCTGACAGCTCGATTTCCAACTGGCACAATCAGGAATGAAAAGATCAGGTCAATCAGGTGGATCTGCGCGATCAGCGTTCTATTCTCAAGCCGACCTCACGAAGACATTCATCTGCGACGGGCCGCGGTTGGCCCAGAGCATATACGGGATGAAAGTCAACGGGACGCCCGAAGGGGTGGCGCCCCGCAGGAGCGTGGCGCCGCCCAAAAGGTCCGGCGCGGGGACCGGGCACAGCGACACGGGGTCCACCTCGACGTCGAAAAGGTCTACCCCCGGGTTGTCCACGCTTTCGAGGCAGTAGACCAGCGGCCCGCGCGCCACGGCGAGCATCCCGCCGCAGCGCGGCAGCCGCCGATCCTGGCGGAGCAGGCGGATGGGCAGGGCGAAGTCAAGCGCCACCTCGTCGCCATCGCGCCATGCCCGCTCGATAGCCCACCAGCGCGCCTGCTGCGGCGCCAGACCACTGGCCCCCGGGATGACCGCCCCCTGCGACGCCTCGGGGGCGGCCGGCTCGCCGTTCAGCGTCGCGGCGAGCGCACCGGCCCAGGACGGGATGCGCAGGCGGAGGATACGCCGCGCGGTACCGTCTACGCGCACGCGGATGCGCACCTGCCCATCCCAGGGCAGGCCGGACTCGACCTCGACCGCCAGCCCGCCGCCCACATCCGCCTGGCCGGTGACGTACTGATGGAGCCAAAGATCGTCCCCTGCGCGACTGTAAAGATACCTCCCCAGCGCCGCCCAGGTGCGCGAGAGGTTCGACGGGCAGCAGGGCACGGCATACCACGCCTGCCGCGTCACCGCGCCGCGGCAGGCCAACGGGTTGTTGTAGAGATACGATCCGCCGTCCAGCCCCATGCCGACCGCGGCCGCGTTGTAAAGCTGCCACTCGAACAGGTCGCTGTATCTAACCTCGCCTGTGATCAGCGCCAGCTCCCAATTCCACAGCAGGCCGGCGAGCGCGGCGCACGTTTCAGCGTAAGCAAATTCGGGATCGAGCTCCGCATCGCGGCCAAACCCCTCGAGCCTGGGCAGCGCGCCAAGGCCGCCGGTGACGTACATCCGCCGGCTGACCATCCGCTCCCAGGCCGCGGCCTGCGCCGGCAGCAGGGTCGCGTCGCCTGCACAGCGGTACAGCATTGCCACCGCGGTCTGCAGATACCCGAACCGCACCGCGTGGCCCACCGGGATCGTCTGCCGGCGCACGGGGGCGTGCTGCTGGAAATACTTCCCGCTCAACGCGCTGGCGTACCAACGGAGGTTGGCGTTCGCCGGCTCCGGCGCGGCGTTGTCCGGCGGGAGCTGGTTGGGCGTGTAGTCCGGGTGTGCCGCGAGATAGGCCTGCCGTCGTTGGGCGACGATCTGCGCCCGCGCGGCGGCCGCGGCGCGCTGGCGCACGATCGCCAAGGCGAAGATCGGCGTGCGGCCGCGCTGCTCGATAAACTGCTGCGCCAGGTCGCGATAGGTCGCATCACCGGTGGCGCGGTGCAGCCGCAGCAGGGCAATCTCGATCTCCTCGTGGCCGGGCGTGTAGACCGGCCCGCGGCCGCGGAAATCCGCCACGATCCGGTCAGCCGCGGCGCGGGCGATCGCCAGCAGCTCGGTGCGGCCCGTGGCCTCGTGGTGCGAAACCCCCGCCTCGATCAGGTGGCCGTGGCAGTAAAGCTCGTGCTCGATCTGCAAGTTGGCCCACCGCACGCCCGGGAAGTGGACCTGGTTGTAGGTGAAAAGGTAGCCGTCCGGCGCCTGCGCGCGGCCGAGCAGCGCGATCAAATCGTCCATCAGCGCGGCCAGCCGGGGATCCGGGTGATGGACGATGATACGGGCAGCCGCGTCCAGCCACTTAAACGCGTCCGAGTCCGCGAAGAACCACCCCTCGCGCAGCCCGTCCAGCTCGCCGGCCGCGATGCGGAAATTGTCAATGCACCCGCTGGCCTCGAGCTGCTCCCACTGCTGGAAGATCGCCCGCCGCGCGTTCACCGCCAGCCGCTGGCCCCAGAACCCGCCGGTGATGCGGACAGCCCCAAGGGGCAGCTCCTCCATGTCCAATGTCCCCCTCCCTGGCCCCCGTTCCGCAAATAGCTCAACGTTGCAGCGGTTCAGCCCGACGCGCCAAGAGCAGCGGGATCACCGACAGCAGGGCGATGGCCGAGCCCACCTGGAAGATGATCGGCGCGGGAATGAAGCCGGCCTGGCCGTTGAGCACGGTCGGCGCACCGAAGCCCTGGATCAGGCTGGAGCCGATCCACGGCCCCACGACCATCGGGATCGCGATCCAGAAGATCATTCGGATGCCCAGGAATTTGCCGCGGCTCCCCTCGGGGAGGAGATCCTTCAGCCACGCGACCGCGGCAATACCGGACGCCATGCTGAACGCCTGCCAGATCAACCCGGTCAGCGCCAACCAGGGGATGGTCCGGACGAGGGACAAAGCGAACCCGCCGGCCGCACTGATGACGATCGCGGCCATGATCATCCAGCGCCGGTCCCAGCGATCGGCTAACAGGCCGAACGGAATGGCGAGCACTGCGCTTCCCAGCATCACCGCGCCGCCGACGATGCTGAACTGCGTCTTGCTGATGCCGACGTAGTTCTCCAGGTAGACGATCAGGTAGGGGAAGGAGACTTGCATCCCGATGCTGCTGACCATGATGAAAAGCAATAGCAGGAAGAGGCCGCGATTCTGCCGGACTGTCTGCCATTGAAAGAGCCCGGCGAACTCGGAACGGAAGCTGCCCCTCGGCGCGGCCGCGTCGGCGGGCAGCGGCGCATCCTGCAGCAGGCTGCCGGCAACCAGGCCCGCCAGGATGACGATGGCACCCAATGTATAAAAGAAGACGAAGTAGCCGACAGAATCAATCAACGCGCCCGCGGCCGCCATGGTGACGATCTGCGCCAGGAAGAGGGCCAGATTCAGCACCCCCTCGACGCGGCCGCGGATCGCCGAGGTAGCGATGTCCGTCGTCCAGGCGTTAAACGCCGCGTCGTTGGCGGTCGAGCCGAAGAAGGTCATGGCTGAGTCGGCGATCACCACCAGAACCACGGCCAGACTGGTCGCCTTGACATACGCCACGGTCGGGAAAAGCACGGTGGAGATCCCCCACAGGACGTAGCCAAACAGGATAAACGGCTTGCGCCGGCCCAGCCGCGAGCGCGTCCGGTCGCTCAGCGTGCCCATCAGCAGGGTGGTCAGCGTGGCCGTGATGGCGCTCGCCGCGACCATCCACGCCACGGGCCGCGGATCGGGCGTCAACACATCGTAGACAAAGGTGTTGAACCAGCTGTTCTCGACCGCCCAGGCGATCTGCCCGGTGGTCGCGAGGATGACCAGGACAAGCCAGGTCCGAGGGGAGAGTTTTTTCTGAGGCATAAATACTCCGTGATGTTGAGGCAAACGGCCAGAATGACGCTGGCACAGTGTACCATGACATGACGCCTGCCGCGCCATCCGGTCTTCTCCGCTTAGAACTTCACGCTCGGCAGCGCGCGACCACCTGGTCGAACAGCGGCTCGTCCGGCGCGAGACCGCAGACGGCTTCCAGGACGCGATCAAGGCCCTCCGCCTGCAGCCGCGCCTGAAGCGCCAGTGCCACGGGATCGGCCGGGGGATCGAAGCGCAGCGCAGCCGTGATGCCGGCCACCAGGTGGACCGGCGTCACCCCCTGCGCCAACGCATTTCGCGCCGCGCCGACCAACCGATCCGAAGGCCCCAGCTTGCGGATCGGGTCGCGGCCCAGGCGCAGGACCGTGTCGCCCAGCGCCCGGTTGCCGAAGCGGTGCAACAAATCCTCGATGTTGGCAAGCAGCGCGCCCGGCGCCGGATGATACTTGCGGGTGAGGGCCAGCGCCGATTCCTCCATCGCCCCGCGCGCCTGAAAATAGATCTCGTCGTCGGCCAGCGCCTGGTAGGCGTATTCGTAGCCCGCCAGATAGCCGAGGTAGCCCAGCACCGCGTGCCCGGCGTTGTGGACGTACAGCTTGCGGTCGGTGAAGAACGCGAAGGGGGCAAAGGGGATCATCCCGGCGATCGGCGGCAGCTCGCCCAGGAAGCCGGTCCGATCCACGGGCAGCTCCCGGTACGGCTCCACGACGATCAGGCTGGGATCCTGCGCGCGCAGCTCCGGTGTCAACGGCGGCACCATCCGGGCGATGACCGTATCCACGAAGCCGATATGCTCCGCCATGAATGTATGCTGCTCCGCGGGCAACGCCGCCTCGACCATGCCTCGGAAGATCGCGGCCGCGCCGTGCAAGTTCTCGCAGACGATCAGGTTGAACGGCGCAGTGCTGCCCCGCCCGGCCCGGCGCGCGATGCCGCGGGCGACGGCCGGCGCGATCTGCTTGAGGACGGCCGCGCCCACCGCGGTCGCGCCGATCTCGGCCCGGCTCACCGCCTCAGCCACCGCCTCCAGGTCGCCGGCGTGGAGCGCCCGCACCGGGCCGACCGATGCTTCCTGGGACCCTTCGTTCGTCACCAGCCGGATGGTGTACCGGCCGCGGCCGTTCAGTGCGTCCAGCAGGGGGCGATCAACGTCCACAAACGTCACTTCATAGCCCGCTTCGCTGAACAACTGCCCCATGAATCCGCGCCCGATGTTCCCCGCGCCGAAGATGATAGCTTGTTTCATGAGTAGATTTCCCGAGCATAGCGCCGCAAAAACTCCGCCTCGGCCTCCCGCGTCCAGCCGCCGCCGGGCGCCAGCAGATCATACACCGGCGGTGCGGCGGCTTTCAGATCGGCCAACGCGGTGAGGGGAAACGCCGCCACCTGCGGATAGATCACCATCTTACCGGGGAAGCGGCCGTCCATCAGCCCCTGCATCCCGTCGCGCGCCGCATCTATCCCGCCGACCGCCGCAACCGCGCTCGCGGTGGAGAGATGGCCCGCCGCGACCTTGCCCAAGACAGCCGCCTGGTCGTGAATGGTGGAGCCGGCCGAGCCGGTGATCTGGACGCACCCCAGGTAGAGCTGCGACAGATCGAGCTGCGCCATCGTGCCCCGCGCCAGCCCGCCGAACACCACCAGCATCCCATCGCAGGCAAGCTGGGGCAGCGCCGCCTCGATCGCCGGCACGCTGGCCACGATCACAACGATATCGTCGAAGCCGCGGCCGCCGTGCGCGGCCAGCAGCGCCGCATCGAACACCGGCGCGGCCATCTGCTTCGGATTGAGGACGGTCAGCTCGATCCCGCGCGCCCGCGCCAGCGGCCCGAAGGTCTTGCCCAGCTCAGCATTGCGCAGCGGGTTGGACTCCGCGACGACGATCTTGGCCGGGCCTGCGGGCATCTCAAGCATCCGCTGGAGGTGCATCCGCCCCATCGGCCCGCCCCCGCCGACGATCCAGGCCACCCCGCCGGGGCGCACCTCGGTGCGGTTGCACGCCGCGCCGTAGGCGGCGCCGACGTCGGGGCCGGGCTTGCCCAGGTAGACGATGTAATCGTAGTGGATGCGCCCCACATCCACCGCGACCGGCCGGGCCAGCGGCTGCTCACCGATCAGCGCGACGACGCCACCGGTGGCAACGACGCGGCTCGCCGCCTCCAGCCGCCCGGCGTCGGGATCCAGCACGATGATGTCGTCGAAGCCCGCGGCCGTCTCAGCCTCGGCCAAGGTCGCATACTCCGCCGGTGCGACGCCGTTGCGAATCGCATGCGGGACGCCGGCCGCGTGCAGCTCGCGGTGCAGCGCGTCGGGGACGTCAGTGGCGACCACGCGGGACGGCGGTCCTCCAGCGAACGCCATCCCCAGCCGATAGGGCGTCTGCAGGCCCGGCCGGCCCAGCAGCCAGAGCGTGCCGCCCGGTTTGACGTTCACCCGGCGCCGCGGGGTGTAGGCCGCCTCCACGCAGGCCCACGGCTCGGTCAGCGCGACCTCCGCATAGCCCAATCCGTCGGGGACCGGGATGGCGTAGCACCCCTCGTCACCGTCCAGCGCGGCCGGGCCGAGCAGGCTGTACTGTGCCAGGCCGCCGGGGAAGACGTAGCCGTAGGCCAGGTTGCGGCCGCGGTAATAGATGTCAGCCTGGAGCGCCAACCGCTGGCCGGGCTGGAAGCGATCCCGCCACGCCTCGCCCACCTCGACCACGGTCAGCGCCACTTCGTGGCCCTGCACCGCGGGCCGCTGCGCCAGGTCGCGACCGTACAGCCGCGGATGGCTTCCGCCCTGGCGGATCACCTTGACGTCGGAGTAGCAGAGGCCAACCGCATCGGAGCGGACCAGGATCTGGTCGGGTGCGGGCCGCGGGGTGGGCCAGCGCACAGGCCGGCCGTCGCGGCCCAGGTTCTCCAGCCCAACGCCGTAAAGCGGCCAGACGAGCATCTCAGGAAGGTCATAGTTGGGGGTCATCATCGTCTCCCTCGCATTCAGATCGGCCGGCCGGACCAGCCCGCGGCGATCCCATCCCATCGTGCGCGCCGCGTGAGCTGCGTGCCGTGTGCGCGATGATACCGCCGAACCGCGATTTGCTCAACTCCAGGCCAGCCAATCGCCGGCCGAATTGCCCAGACGTGAGCCACGCGTTTTCAGAAAACGCTTGACAGTCGCGCCGGTTTCATGATAAGCTAAGCCATCTAAACGATTGTCCAATCGTTTAGATGGGGCCGCTCGTCATTTCCAAGAAAGCGACGTGCGTTATGCCTACTATCAAAGACGTTGCAAAACGAGCCGGCGTTTCCCCAACGACGGTTTCCTATGTGCTGACCGGCAGTCGCTTCGTCAGCCTTGGCACGAGGGCGCGCATTCTCGACGCCATCGCTGAGCTCAACTACCAACCCGACCAGATCGCCCGCAGCCTGCGCGCGAAGCACACCATGACCGTCGGCATGATCGTCTCCGACATCACGAATTTGTTTTATGCCGATATCGTGCGCGGCGTCGAGGACACGCTGCGCGACGCCCACTACAGCCTGATCCTGTGCAACAGCGACGAAGCGCCGGAACGCGAGTTGGCGACGCTGCAACTGCTCAGCCGCAAGAAGATTGACGGGCTGATCCTGGTCGCCACCGGCTCGAATGTCGACGCGCTGCGCACGGCCAGCCTGTCGGGGCTGCCGATTGTGTTGGTTGACCGCCGGTTGCCGGGCGACTGGCTGGATACCGTCCTGGTGGACGACCGCCAGGCCGCCGAAATCGCCGTGCGGCACCTGTTGCAGCGGGGGCACCGCCGCATCGGCGCGATTATCGGCCGGACGGGCATCAGCACGACGGATTCGCGCCGGCTCGGCTACGAAGCCGCCCTGGCTGAATTCGGCGTGGATGTTGACCCAGCCTTGATCCAAAACGGCCAATCCACCGCGCGGGGCGGCGCAGCCGCGGCACAAACGCTGCTTGCGCTCACGCCGCGACCCAGCGCCATCTTCACCGCCAACAACCTGATGACGGCCGGGCTATTCCTGAAGATCAAGGAAAACAACCTGCGCTGCCCGCAGGATCTCGCCGTCGTCGGTTTCGACGACACGGTCTGGCTGTCGGCCTTTACGCCCGGCGTGACCACCATTGCCCAGCCGAGCTACGACCTGGGCACACGGGCCGCCGGTTTGCTGCTGGGCCGGATGAGCGGTCAACCGCCTGCAAGCCCGCGCGTGATCATGTTGCCCGCCACTCTGATCGAACGGGAGTCATGCGGCTGCCAGATCGCGTGCCGCGCTGAGTGAGTGCCGCAGGGCGTAGCGCCCGGAAGGAGGTGCAGCGTCCGAAATCCCGGAGAAAAAACTTCCCACGCGATGCCGTTTCCAATCTGAACTCAAAGAAGAGGAGAAACATGAACGCGAAACGTATCCTTCAGTTGTGCAGCATCATGCTTGTGCTGGCGATGGCGTTGACCGCCTGCGTGCCTGCCGCGATGCCTGCTACGACCGCCCC
>CAZYGI010000098.1:0-12185 GCA_964647255.1 uncultured Anaerolineales bacterium
TGCCACACTTGGTGGAGCCGTTCAACTCTCAAGGGACTTATGGGTAATCACCACTTTTTTGTTCACTGGCTTTCAGGGTGTTACAATGCGCCCGCTCTTCATCTTTATTTCGTCATACGGAGGTTCTCATGGCAAAAACTGCCCGTGGCATCGAAATCAATCACAGCGATGAACCCATCCGGTTGTTCAAGTCGGACTTCTTGGAATTCTTCACGCATATCAGCCCGGTCGCCGTCCTGGTGATTTGGGTGCCGGTGGTGCTCTACTTCCTGGTGCGCGCCGTCCTGGACGGGAAGGCCAGCGGCGCGTGGGGGGTGCTCCCGGTCGGCTTCATCGTCGGCGTCGCCATCTGGACGTTCGCCGAGTACATGTTGCATCGCTTCCTGTTCCACTACCATGCCAAGGGCGAGCGGGCGCAGCGGGTCTTCTTCCTGTTCCATGGCGTGCACCACGCGCAGCCGCAGCTTAAGACCCGCCTGGTGATGCCGCCGGTGGTCAGCATCCCGCTTGCGGCGCTTTTCTACGGGTTGTTCTACCTGGTCGTGGGCGTGCTCCTGAAGGGGCCGGGGTGGGTCGCGCCGCTCTTTGCCGGCTTCATCGCCGGGTATCTGGCCTACGACATGATCCACTACGCCACGCATCACTTCGCGATGCGGTCGGGCTATTGGAAGTTCATCAAGCGCTATCATATGGCGCACCACTTCAAGGCGCCGAACGCGCTCTATGGCGTCAGCTCACCGATCTGGGACTACGTATTTCGCACGGCCCAGGCCTGAGCGCAGCCAGAATGCCCTTTCCGATCTGGATTCGAGCTCTCAGGCGGTCTTCTCGATTCCAGAACGACATGGGGACTTCCAGATCTCAGCGAACGACGCATAGAACGCTCGATGGGGAGAGAGAATGTGCGGCATTTTCGGCTTGGTCGCCGACCGCGACCTCGACCTGGGCCGAATCCTGGTCGAGGCCGGGCGGCGGCTGGCTTATCGCGGTTATGATTCGGTCGGCTGCGCGACCGTGACGGGGGCGGGCGTCATTGACCTGCGCAAGGATGCGGGGAAGATTGACGCCGTGGAAGGACGCCTGCATCTGAGCGAGATGCGCGGCTGCCGGGGCATCGTCCAGCTCCGCTGGGCTACCTTCGGGACGCCCGCAACGCGCAACGCGCAGCCGCACTTCGACTGCGACGGCGACATGGTCGGCGCACACAACGGCAACATCGTCAACAACGTGCAGATGCGCGAGGCTTTTCTCGCCGCGGGGCACACCGTCCGCGGGGAGAACGACGGCGAGACGTGCGTCCATGCGGTCGAGCACTACTTCGACCGCGGCGAGCCGATGGTGGACGCCATCCGCCGCGCCTACGCCGACCTGGCCGGCGATTACGCCTTCATTATTACCCATCGGGACGAGAACCGGCTGTACGCCATCAAGAAGGGCTCCGGGCTGGTGGTAGGGATCGGCGACGGGCTGACCTGCTGCTCATCCGACCTCCCCTCGCTCCTGCCCATCACCCGGCGGATCGTGCGCGTGCAGGACGGCGAGTTGGTCGTGCTCTGGCCGGGCGGGTTCGAGCTGCGCCGCGTGGACGACGGCAGTCTGATCGAGCGCGAGCCCGAGCTCTACGAGGGCGGCATGGCCGCAGCCGAAAAGGGCGGGTACGCGCATTTCATGCTGAAGGAGATCCACGAACAGCCGCGCCTGGCCGGCGAGCTGCTCCGGCTCCTCGATGGTTCCCCGGACGTGCCGCGCTTTGCGGACATCCTCCGCCGGGCGGCCCCGCTCTTCCTGGTGGGCTGCGGCACGAGCTACCACGCCTGTCTGCTGGGCGCGTACTACTTCAATAGGCTGGCCGGCAAGGTCGCGATCCCGCTGCTGCCGCAGCAGTTCACCCAGCAATATGGCAACAGCCTGACCTCGGACGCGGTTGCGGTGTTCGTGAGCCAGAGCGGCGAGACGAAGGACGTGCTCAACGCGGTCAAGTTCGCGCGCAGCCGGGGCGTGACCGCGCTGGGGCTGGTCAACGTGATCGGCTCCACGCTGACGCACGCCACCGATCTCTATCTGCCGCTGGCGTGCGGCTATGAGATCAGCGTGCCCGCGACCAAGACGTTCATGAATCAGGCCATCCTGTTCCGCTATCTGGCCGGCTTCGGCGCCGAAGCGCCCTCGCTGGTGGGTCTGCCGGCGCTCCTGGAGCAGACGCTCGATGGGGTGACGGCCGCGGCCGAGCGGGTGGCGCAGCGGCTGCTGGCCTGGGACGAGCTGTACTACCTGGGCTACGGCGTCACCCATCCGATCGCGCTGGAGGGCGCGTTGAAGCTCAAGGAGATCACCTACGCCCACTGCGAGGGGATCTTCAGCTCGGAGTTCAAGCACGGGCCGCTCTCGTCCGTGCGGCGGGGCTACCCGGTCACGTTTTTTACCGCACCCGACGATGTGGAGATGATGATTAACCACATCAACGAGGTCACCTGCCGGGAGGGCGTGGCGATCGCCGTGGCCGAAGAGGACGACCGGCTGCGCAAGAACGTCCAGGAATACCTGGTTATCCCGCGGGCCGGCCAACTGCTCAACCCGCTCCTGGCGACGATCCCGGCGCAGCTTGTGGCCTATCACGTCGCGGCCGGCCGGGGCATTGACCCCGACTTCCCGCGCAACTTGAGCAAGACATTGACGGTGGATTGATGGACACGCTGATCCTCGATCCGCTCCCCTTTCAGATTGATCCGGCCTCTCTGCTGCCTGCGCTGCACATTCGCGAGGGAAGCCGGCATGTTGACACTGTGCGGCGGTTGGTTGACGAAGCCCGGCCGCACGCGCGGCCCAAGGCGATCTACAAGATCGCCTATATCGAAACGAGGGGAGACGACTTCGTCATCGCTGAGGGCCGCACGTTCACCAGCCGGGTGTTGCGGGTGAACCTGGACGGCCTGCAGCGCCTCTTTCCTTTCGTCCTGACCGCCGGCCGCGAGCTGGCGGCGTGGGCCGAGGCGCAGGATGACATGGTCTTGCGTTTTTACGCCGACGCGATCAATGAAGCCATCCTGAAGAGCGCCGAGGAGGCATTCCGGCAACACCTGTGCGCGACCTACGCGCTGGCGCAGGTCTCGGCCATGAACCCCGGCTCGCTGACCGATTGGCCGTTGCGGGAACAGCGCGTCCTGTTCGCCCTGCTGGGCGACGTGACCGGCGCCATCGGCGTCGAGCTCACCGACAGCCTGTTGATGCTGCCGACCAAGACCGTCTCCGGCATCTTCTTCCCGACGCAAGAGACCTTCGCCAGTTGCCAGCTTTGTCCGCGCCCGAATTGTCCAAACCGCCGCGCCCCGTACGATGCGGCGCTGTTCGAGCGGAAGTACGCGGAAAACGCAAGCCAAATCGGTAGTCACGACTTTCGTCGTGTGCAGCGCAGGTAACGACTGAAGTCGTTACTACCGAAAACGCGGAGCAGCCATGAGCCAATTATCTGAACGTAAGGCGGCCTGGGAAGCGGCGGCCGTCGCCAAGACCCTCGCCCGCGCACCGGAGCGCGCCCCAAAGTTTGAGACCAGCTCCGGCATCCCGGTCGAGCGTCTTGCCACGCCCGACGCCGTAGCTGCGGCGTGCCCGCAGCTTGCCGAAGAATATCTGGCGAAACTGGGCTTCCCCGGCGAATACCCCTTCACCCGCGGCGTCCAGCCGACGATGTACCGCGGCCGTTTCTGGACCATGCGGCAGTACGCCGGGTTCGGCACCGCGGCCGAGAGCAACCGGCGCTACAAGTACCTGCTGGCGCAGGGCCAGACCGGCCTCAGCGTCGCGTTCGACCTGCCGACGCAGATTGGCTACGACGCGGACGATCCGATCTGTCTGGGCGAGGTGGGCAAGGTCGGCGTGGCGATCTCGTCGCTGGCCGACATGGAGACGCTGCTTGCCGGCATCCCGCTGGACAAAGTCAGCATCAGCATGACCATCAACGCGCCGGCCGCGATCCTGCTGGCGATGGTCATCGCGGTGGCGAAAAAACAGGGCGTGGATCCCCGGCAGCTCCGCGGCACGGTGCAAAACGACATCCTGAAGGAATACATCGCCCGCGGCACCTACATCTTCCCGCCCGCGCCCTCGATGCGGCTGATCACCGACCTGTTCCGCTACTGCGCGGCCGAGGCGCCCAACTGGAACACCATCAGCATCTCCGGCTATCACATCCGGGAGGCGGGCAGCACCGCGGTGCAGGAGGTCGCCTTCACCCTGGCGAACGGGATCGAGTACGTCAGGGCCGCGGTGGACGCCGGGCTGGCGGTGGACGACTTCGGCCCGCAGTTGGCGTTCTTCTTCAACAGCCACAACAATTTCCTGGAAGAGGTAGCGAAGTTCCGCGCGGCGCGGCGGCTGTGGGCTGCGATCATGCGCGACCGCTTCGGCGCCGTAGACCCCAAGAGCTGGCAGCTCCGCTTCCATACGCAGACCGCCGGCTCGACGCTGACCGCGCAGCAGCCGGAGAACAACATCGTGCGCGTCACGCTCCAGGCGCTGGCCGCGGTGCTTGGCGGCACGCAAAGCCTCCACACCAACTCGAAGGATGAGGCGCTGGCGCTGCCCAGCGAGGCCGCGGTCGAGGTCGCGCTGCGCACCCAGCAGATCATCGCCTATGAGTCGGGCGTGGCCGACACGGTGGATCCGCTGGCCGGCTCCTACGTCGTTGAGCAGTTGACCGACGAGATCGAGCGCCGGGCGCGGGCGTACATTGAGAAGATTGACGCCCTGGGCGGCGCGGCTAAGGCCATCGAGACGGGCTACATCCAGAACGAAATTCACGATGCCGCGTACGCTGCGTTGCGCGGGGTCGAAAGCGACGAACAGATCGTCGTCGGCGTGAACAAGTTCCAGCGCAAGCACGAAGTGCTCCCCGCCGACCTGCTCAGGATTGATGAGGCGGTCCAGGCCGAGCAGATCGCCCGGCTTCAGGCCGTGCGGGCCAGCCGGGACGCCGGCAATGTCGCCGACGCCCTGGCCCGCATCCGGGCCGCTGCGCAGGATCCCGCCGCGCCCCTCCTGCCGTTGTTCATCGAGGCGGTGGAAGTTTACGCCACGCTGGGGGAGATCTGCAATACGCTGCGTGGGGTGTTCGGGGAGTATAGACCGTAAGATGAAGAAACAACCCACCAGCCGCATGTGCTTCGTCTGCGGGGAGAGCAACCCCGCGGGCGTGCACGTGCGCTTCTACGAGCAGGAAGATGGCTCCGTGTTGTCGCGCTTCACCGGCGCCGAGCAGCACCAGGGCTACCCCGGCCGCATGCACGGCGGCGTGATCACTGCGATCATGGATGAGACCATCGGCCGGGCGATCAGTGTGCGCTATGGCGATACGATCTGGGGCGTGACCGCGGAGCTGAACGTGCGCTTCCGCCAGCCCGTGCCGCTGGACGTCGAGCTGACCGCCGTGGGCCGTATCGTGCGCGAAGCCAGCCGCCTTTTCGAGGGCACGGGCGAGCTCTACCTGCCCGATGGCTCGGTCGCGGCGGAAGCTGCCGGTAAGTTCGTCAAGCTGGACATGCAGAAGCTCGGCCTGTTTGATCCCGAACGGGAGCAGTGGTACGTGAGGCCGGATTAGGGGAACTATGACCATCAAACGCATTGACCACATCGCCATCGTCGTCGAAAACCTGGATCGGGCGCTCGGCGTCTACCGGGATGCGCTTGGACTGGCCGTGACCGCGGTCAAAGAGATGCCGGAGCAGGATGTCAAAATTGCGTTTTTGCCCAGCGGCGACAGCGAGATCGAGCTGCTGGAGCCGATCCACGCGGATTCCGGCATCGGCAAGTACCTGGCGAAGCGCGGGGAAGGGCTGCACCACATCTGCCTGGAGGTGGAAGACATCGAGGCCACGCTGGCCGACCTCAAGGCCCGGGGCAGCCAGCTTATTGATGAGACGCCGAAGCAAGGCGCCCACGGCAAGATCGCCTTCATCCACCCCAAAGGTAGCCACGGCGTCCTGATCGAGCTGGTGCAGCGCGACGCGTGATGGTCCACGAGCAGAGACCAAGAACCTTCGGTGCCAACGACCGTTATAACGAACCTTCGTCGCCCTTATGCCCTCGTGGACTGGGACGTACCACATGATCGAGCTCGCTCCGCACAACAAGATGGGTCTGGCCCTGGCGTCGCCGCTCATCGCGGGCAGCGGCGCGGCCGGCTTCGGCGACGCGTGGCCGGCCGGGCTGCGGCCGGACCAGTTCGGCGCGCTGGTGACCCTGCCGATCTCCTGGCGGCCGCGGCGGGGGCAGGCCGGACCCCGGCTGGCCGAGGTGCCGGGCGGTTTCGTGCTGGCGGCCGGCGATCATAACCCCGGCTGCCGCCGCGTGCTTCAAGATCACGATGGCCTTTGGCGGCGGTTGGGCGTGCCGGTGATCGCTGCGTTGGCGGCCAGCGCGACGGAGGACTGGGATCGGCTGGCCGCGCAGATCGAGGAGGAGTCGGGCGCGGCCGCGCTGGAGCTGCAACTGCCGCAGGTGGCGCACCGCAACGACGCCGCGGCCTGGATCAGCGCCGCGCGCCGCGCCTGCACCCTGCCGCTGCTGGTCAAGTTGCCCACCGCACGGGCGGTTGCCCTGGCGGCGACCTGCGCCAGCGCCGGCGCGGACGCCCTGGTGGTCGGCACGGCGCCGATGGCCGCAGGCCGGACGCCGGACGGCGCACTGGTCGAAGGGCCGTTAGCCGGCCCGGTCGCGTTCCCCTTGACCCTCTACGCGCTGCGCGCGGTCGCCGGACTGAGCCTGGATCTGCCACTCATCGCTGCGGGCGGTATCACGCGAGCGGAGGACGCCCAAACCTGCTTCGACGCGGGCGCGGTCGCGATCCAGGTGCGCAGCCTGGCGTGGCTTGATCCGGGGGCGGTGCGGCAGTTGGCCCGAGAATGGGACGCGGACGAGCGCGGATAAACGCGGATGGTTGGGCTTCTTCTCTCAATTCCGCCCGTTGATCAGGTTGACGACCATGCTGATGATCACGCGTTTCTCCGCGGGCTCGCTGACCGCGATCAGCAGGGTGATCGCCACCAGGGCGTTGTCCGCGATGCGCCTGGCCCCGTCGGCGCGGCGGAGCATGGCGTTCTTCTCCATAAACCATAGGAACAACGCGGCCGCGATGCGCTTGTTGCCGTCTATGAAGCTGTGATTTTTCACCAGGAAGTACAGCAGGTGCGCGGCCTTTTCCTCCAGGCTGGGGTAGAGGTCGTGCCCGTCGAAGGTCTGCATGATCGCGTTGAGCGAGCTGTGCAGGCTCTCATCCTTCTCTAGCCCGAACAGTGCGGACGCGCCGAACTTTTCCCGCAGTTGGACGATGACCCCGCGCGCCTCATCGTAGCTGATGCCGATCGCCAGGCCCGCGTGCGTTGCCTGCGCCGCCACGCGCTGGTGGTCGTAATCGTCCAACAGATCCAGCGCGTAGGCGTAATCGGTCACCACGCGCAGCAGCGCGGTCGCCTCGTCCGCCGAGACCGCTTCTCCGACCAGCGCATGCTCCACCAGCCGCAGCGACTGGCGCAGCTCCGCCAGCCGGCGCTCGTTGGCCGAGTAGCCGCGCACCAGGTGGTCGCGCAGCACCCCCGTGGCCCAGATACGGAACTGTGTGCCGCGGCGGGAGTTGACGCGGTAGCCGACGGAGAGGATCATATCGAGATTGTAGAGGTCCATCTGCCGCAGCTTGCCGTCCGCAGCAACCTGTGCATTTTTTGCACAGGTTGCTTCAGGGGCTAGCTCTCCCGTCGCGTAGACGTTGCGGATGTGCCGGACGATCACGGTGCGGTCGCGCTCAAACAACTCCGCCATCTGGTGCGCGTCCAGCCAGATGGTGTCCTTCTCGATGCGCACATCCAGGCGCGGCGCGCCCTCTGCCGGCTGATAGATGACGATTTCCCCGCCAGGGGTGGTGTTGAGTGTGTTGATTGGCATGGCTGCACTCCCCAGGAATGTCGGGCACATATCGCCGGGGGTAGCGAGTGGTGCTTACCGAGCAAGAAACTGTGGCAACCTTATCATACCGCAAGCGCTCGGCTTGAAGAAGTCAGAGATGACAGTGTTTGCCCTGGGTGTTGGCGGCTGCCGGGTTACAGGAGAAGCCCCACCGCCAGCGCGAGCGCGTACAGCACCGCCAACTGCGCGGTCCCGGCCAGCGTCCGGTTCAGCGCCGGGCCGAGCACCGTCCGCACGGCGCGCACCTGGGCCAGCGCCAATTGCAGCGTGAGCACCGTCATCATCACCCACGGCGTCATGCCCAGGCCGCGCCACATCACTACGGGCACGGCGTAGGCGATGGCGAGCAGCAGGATGTATTCGATCCGTGCGCCGCGGCGGCCCAGCAGCACGGCCAGCGTCCGCTTGCCCGCGGCGCGGTCGGTGTCCGCGTCGCGGAGGTTGTTCACCACCAGGATGTTGGTCACCAGGCAGCCCATCGCCACCCCGCCCAGCCACGCGGCCGGCGTGACCGCATGCGCCTGGACGTAGTATGTCCCCACCACCGCGATCAGCCCGAAGAAGACGAAGGTGCCGAGGTCGCCCAGCCCGTAGTAGCCGAACGGCGCGGGGCCGATGGTGTAGGCCATCGCGGCCAGGATCGAGAGCACGCCGACCAGCAGGATCGGCCAGCCGCCCAGGGTGATCAGGTAGACGCCGCAGAGCGCGGCCAGCCCGAAGACGGTGACCATGCCCCGCTTCACCTGCCCCGGGGTGAGCAGCCCGGCGGTGGTGACGCGCGTCGGCCCCACGCGATCCGGCGTGTCCGTGCCGCGGCGGAAGTCGCCGAGATCGTTGGCGAAGTTCGAGCCGATCTGGATCAGGAGCGCGGCGATCAGCGCGGCAAGCGCGGCCAGCGGCCGGAATGCGCCGGCCTGGATCGCCAGCCCCGTGCCCAGGATTACGGGCGCGACGGCTGCAGGCAGTGTGCGCGGCCGGCTCGCCATGATCCAGGCCTGGCGACGGGTGACGGGTGTCGAAGGCGGCGTCACAGATTCCATCCGTGTCCCTTTCTGGGTGTGCCGGGAAACTGCTGAGGACGGTCGCTGCGCGTGTTGAAGCGCCGTCCTTTGACAAGCTCAGGGCGCGTGACTGTCGGCGACGCCTTGCGGTGTCTCTTTTCCGGCGAAGAAGTGAAGTGCGGTGCTGCCATACTGCCGCTGATCCACCGCGCGCAGGTTCGCCAGCGCCGGCTCCGTCCATTCCTTGGGGAAGATCTGCACGATGGCCCGCCCGTTTTCGCCCAGCAGGCCGGGCCGCGCGTCTACGGACAGCAGCGCGCGCAGCCAGAGCCCCTGGTATTGCGGCGGCGCGATGTAGATCACGTCGAAGGGCTGCAAGCCGGGCCGGGTCAGGTAGGCGAAGGCGTCGCCCGGGACCGCGATGCCGCGGCCGGCGAAGCCGGTCGTTTCGATGTTGCGGCGGAGAGTCTGCAGCGCCAGCCGGTCGCGCTCGCAGAAGACGACCTCGGCCGCGCCCCGGCTGAGCGCCTCGATACCGACCGCGCCGGTGCCGCCGAACAGGTCGAGATAGCGCATCCCCTCGACCATCCCGGCGGATTCCAAGATGCTGAAAAGCGCAGACTTCACCCGGTCGGTGATGGGCCGGGTGCTGTCCCCCGGCACCGCGGCCAGGATGCGCCCCTTGGCGCTGCCCGCGATCACACGCATGAATTATCCCTCATCGTCTACCGTTGGACTACCGTGTGATACACCGCCTCATCCACGCCGCCGAAACGGTGCTTGTAATCCTCGTTGCCCTGGAGGAAGTCGAAGCGCGCCCGGCCGGCAGCGATGGCATCCTGGATGATCTCTGCCAGGAGCACCCAGCCGGGGCTGAGCTGCGGGCTGTTGGCCGCGTCGTAGCCGGAGTTGTACACCAGACGTTCGTTCCGGTAGTCGAAACAGAAATAGGACGCCGCAGGTTGGCTGCCGATGTCAAGGAACGAGAGGTGCAGCCAACCGGCCTCGGCGAGCGCGGCCGCGATGCCGCGGAAGAACGCCTGCATCTCGACGGTCATGAACGCGTGTTTGTCGGGCCGGCTCTGGCGGTGCAGCGCGATGAAGGACTCCATCGCCTCCGCCAGCGCCGCGCCGCCGGTCACAACGCGCAGGGCGGCGTCAGGCGCCTCGCGCTCGAGGCGGCGGAGCTTGCGCCGAATTTCGTGGCGTTCCTTTTTGTCCAGGGTGTTGAGGTAGGCTTCCCACCCGTCTTCCCCCGCGGGAGGCGGCAGCGTGATGACCGGGCAGACGTCCTCTTGGGTCGTCTCGGCCTGCCAGCCCAGCGCGCGCGCCATCTCCGGCAGGCGGGTGTGCGCCAGGGAGGTGGCGGGCTGGTTGCACAGCTC
Source organism: uncultured Anaerolineales bacterium (assembly GCA_964647255.1). Taxonomy (GTDB): domain Bacteria; phylum Chloroflexota; class Anaerolineae; order CG2-30-64-16; family CG2-30-64-16; genus CAWJEL01. The sequence goes on from CAZYGI010000098.1 coordinate 10,340, forward strand.
AAGCCGATCCCAGCCGGGCGCGTCCGGGCCGTCCAGCCAGGCCAGGAACGCAGCGTACACCGCTTCCTCCCGGCCGGCCTCGATGATCAGGTCGAGATAGTCTGAAACCTCCAGGCAGCCCACCACAGCGAGCGTGCGGACGCCGCCGGCCTCGCTGAGGTAGAGCGGCAGGATGCCGATCAACCGGCCCGCGTCGCGCACGGCGAGCACAAACAGCGGCCCCCGGCACGCGCCGAGATAGCGCCACCAGGTGGTTTGCCATTCCCAGGTCAGAAAGATCGTGTCGCACCGGCTATGCGCCAGCAACGCGTTCCATTCGTCGTGCAGCGCGGCGAAACCGCTCTCATCGTGATAAACCGTCAATTCCAAGGTTCCAAACTCCTCGTTATGGGTTCTTTTGTCTGCTGATCAGCCACGCGACGACGGCGATGGCTGCGGCGACCAGGACGCAAGAAAGCAGCGCCCTGACAGCCTGCACCGATTCGACCCTTTCCGCGCCGAGAATGCGCTGCTGAAGGGTCCGCACACCGGCCGCCAGGGAGGCGATGAAGCCGGCCGAAGGGTTTGCCGCCAGGCTCTGGCTTGCAGGCGCGGGGGTTATCGGCCGCGCCGGTATCATGGTTTCCCCGGGCGCCAGCGGGGCGGTCCGCGTCCAGTCGGCGCCGGGCGTCGCGCCGCGCTCCGCGGTGAGCGCATGCGGCGTCATCCTGCGGCCCGCGGTGTCGGTTGCGGCCGGCGCCTCGGAGGTGGCGGCCGAGGCGGCCGATAGGATCAGGCCGGCCGGCGTTGCGTCGGTGGGGCAGGCGTACAGATGGACGTCATCCACCCACATGGCGGTGCGGCCGCCCTTTCCGTCGTTGATCACATTGAAGTAGACGCTGAACGTCTGGCCGGCGACCCCGATGAGCGGAAAGGTGTGCGGCTGCCACTCGTCGCGGTTGTCCAACACCTTCCACGGCACGAACCACACGGCCTCATCCGGCCCCAGAATCACCGCTTCCTGCACATCATGCCCGGACAGCGACTCGGCCCAGGTGCGGGCCCAGAATTGCAGATACACGCGCGGCCGCTCGGCGGGCACGGTCACGGTTTGCCGCACCGAGGAGTAGCTGCGCAGATTTTGGGTCTGCGAGCCCAACTGCACGGCGTATGCCCCCTCGTGGACCGGCGCGGCGACCACCGCCGGGAGGAGGTCATTGTCCGGGACGTACCAGTTGTTGAACTGCGCCTCGAAGCCGCGGTTTTGCAGCAGGTCAATGCAGCCGCTGGGCAGCGCCGTCGGCGTGGCTGACGGCGTACCAACCGGCGTCGAAGCCGCGGTGACCGTCGGCGTCGGCGTGGGCGTGGCCGTGGCCGCGGGGCCACCGATGCAGGTCAGCAGCCGGACGTCGTCCACGTACATCACGGTGCGGCCGCCGGCGCCATCGTTGAAGACGGAAAAACTGACAAACACCGTCTGGCCCGCAAAGCCGGCGAGGTCAAACGTCAGTTGGTGCCATGCCGGGTTGTTCTCCTGAGCCGGCCACAACGTGGAAAGCAGGCTGCCGCCGGAAGTTTGCAGCGCGATCCGCTGATAGTCGGCGCCGGCCCCCGGCTGTGTCCGGGTGTACACCCAGGCTTCCAGGCTGACCTGCGCATACCCGGCCGGGATGGTGACGAGCTGGCGCACGGTGGTCAGGCTGTTCAAGTTTTGATCCAGCGAGCCGAGCTTGAGGGCATACGGCGCGCTGCGGTACAGGCTGTTGTCCGCAATCGCGCCGGCCGAATCGTCGGCCATCTGCCAGCTTCCCAGCCCGCCCGAAAACGCGCCGTCAATCAGGCGGTCGGCGCAGCCGGGCGTCGCGCT
>CAZYGI010000099.1:0-5344 GCA_964647255.1 uncultured Anaerolineales bacterium
TCGCTTCCTGCCAGACCACGTCGTAGCCCTTCTCCTTGAGCAGTTTCTCCATCAACACCTGCTCGCCCTTCCAGCGTTCGGTCGCAAAGTCGGAGAAGGAGAGGCCGACCTTGATCTTCTCGCCGCCGGCGGCGGCAGGCGCGGCGGTCGGTTGGGCAACTTCCGGGGCCTTGGTCGGCTCAGCAGCCGCAGGCTGTGCGGGCGCGGCGGTGGGTGCGGCGGGAGTGCACCCGGTCAGGGCAGTCGCGAGCATCATCAGTGCGACGCCGAGCATAACGAGACGCATCAGTTTGGTTCTCACGTGGATTCTCCCTTCTTCGGATGACGAATCGGTTGACTGAAGTTTGCGAGGAAAGCGCCCTCTGTTTGTCTTGCCACCTCCTTGTGTTCAGTAGACTGGCATTCAACGACCTGCGCGGCGATGGGCGAAATCGCCGGATGAAGCAATTAGCAGGAGTATAGCACGGTTTTGAGGCTTTGTGACCCCTTACAGACGGCGCATGGCCTCGGGTTTCCCTGATTTGTGATAGGGGAAATCCCCTAACCCGGCGCCGGCGGCCACAAAGCACCGACGCCGGCAGGGGAATTCCCTGCCGGCGTCGGTGTGAGCCTGCGTGTTCCGCGATAGCCTATCGCGGTTCAGGCAAAGGTTTTCGGCGGGCCGCTACCGGCTTTGCCGCCGCGTAGTGACGTCGAAGATGACGGCCAGCACCAGCACCAGGCCGCGGATAACATACTGGAGGGAGGCATCGGTGTTCATGAGGTTCATGCCGCTGGTCAGGGACATGTAGACCAATGCGCCGATGAGCGACCCCATGATCGTGCCGACGCCGCCGGCCGGCGACGCGCCGCCGATGAAGGCTGAGGCGATCGCGTCCAACTCAAAGCCGTTGCCTGCCGTGGGCGTCGCGGAGCGCAGGCGAGCCGCAAACAAAACGCCGGCCAGGGCGGTGAGCAAGCCCATCGAGGCAAAGACGAACAGGGTAATACGCTTGACGTTGATGCCGCTCAACTGTGCGGCTTCGGGGTTGCCGCCGATGGCGTAGATGTGCCGACCCAGGACCGTCTGCATCGTCATGAACTGGTAAATCGCCACGACAATCAGCATGATGACGGCCGTCCAGGAGAGGCCATTGTAGCCCGACAGCACCCAGGTGATCGCGCCGAGCACCACTGCGATAAAGACCAGCTTCAAGGTGAACAAAGTTCCCGGCAGAACCTCAAAGCCGTAGGCCTGCTTGTTGCGGCGGCCGTTGATTTCGCTCACGATGTACAGAATGATGGCCGCCAGGCCAAGGAGCAGCGTCAGCTTGTGGACTCCCGGCAGGAACCCGCTGTTGGCAGGAAAGATGTCGGGAATGTAGCCGTTGCCGATCGCATTGAAGTTGTCATCGGCAATAATAACCGTGCCTGAGCCGGCCAGGGTCAGGGACAACAGGCCGCGGTAGAACAACTGGCCGCCCAGGGTGGCGACAAAGGCGGGGATGTTCACCCATGCGACCAGCAGGGCGGTGACGCCCCCGGCCACGACGCCGAGCGCCAAAGCCAGCAGGATCACGAGGTACCAGGGCAGGTGGTAAGACACCATGCCGATGGTCGCAATCGCCGCGAGGAAGCCCGACAGAAAGCCGACCGACAGGTCAATATGCCGGATGACGATGACGAGCGTCATGCCGGTTGCCATGACGGAGACGTAGCCCATCTGGTTCAGCAGATTGGCGATGTTGCGGGGCGAGATGAAGAGACCCTTCGTCCGAACGGAGAAGAACAGCACAATTACGACCAGGGCGATATACATGCCGTAGTCGCGGGCGTTCGTCCGGACCATTTTCCCCAGACTTTGCAAGAACGCCGGCTTGGTCTGGACTTGTGCAGCCTGACGAGAAGTCATTGTAAGCCTCCTGGTGTCATGAACCCTGCAGGCAGGGAGGAATTCCGATAGTGCGATGCCGCGAGATGGCAGATGTTGGCGCTCATCTCATGAGTCACGATGGGAGACGAACACAAGCGGGCGCCCGGTCAGCTTGTGGCTAACTGCATGATCTTCTCTTGAGTTGCCTCCTCAATCGGCAACTCGCCGGTGATCTTGCCTCCCGAAACGACATACACCCGGTCGCTCATGCCCAGCACCTCGGGCAGCTCGGACGAGATCATGATGATGCTCATGCCCTCTTGGACCAGCCGGGACATGATCGTGTAGATCTCATACTTGGCGCCGACATCAATGCCGCGCGTGGGCTCGTCCAGGATCAGCAGGTCAGGTTTGACAAACAGCCACTTGGCGATACAAACCTTCTGCTGGTTGCCACCGCTGAGGTTGCCCACCTTCTGCTCGATGCTCGGCGTCTTGATGTTGAGTGAATGCCGGTATTCCTCCGCGATCTTGATCTCGGCATTGCCGTCCACGATGCCGCGCCGGGCAATTTCTTGTAAGTTCGCCAGCGTCGTGTTTTGCTTGACGTCCTGGATCAGAATCAGACCGGCCGCCTTGCGGTCTTCGGTTGCATACGCCATGCCCGCACCGATCGCATCGTGCGGATGGGTGAACCGCTGCTGCTTGCCGCCGACCCACATTTCCCCTTCGGTCCGGTACCCTTTTGGGTTGCCGAACAGGCTGAGGGCTAGCTCGGTCCGGCCGGAGCCCATCAGGCCCGCAATGCCCACGATCTCGCCCTTCCGGACCTTGAAGTTCATGTCGTGGAGGATGTCCCGGCCCAACGCCGGATCGAACGCGTTCCAGTTCTTCACCTCGAGCACGACTTCGCCGCCGCCTTGCGGACAGATGATCAGGACTTTGATCCCCTTCTTCACCAGTGCTTCGACGTTCGCCTTCTCTTTGGCGGCATCGCCCTGGCTGAACAGAATTTCGACCGTGTAGCCGGCGGCGCGGAAGGCATCCTGGAAGCGCTTCTGGTCCTGGATCCAGCGCGGTTCATCCTGGGTTGGGAGAACCACCCCGACGACGGGAACGCCCGCCGATGCAGGTGTATGTGAAACGCTGGCGGCCTTCACACCAGCGTAGTAACCGGAGTCAATCAGGGTTGCCTTGGCGTTCGCCTTGTCTACCGAAACCACCGGAGATTGAAGCGCCGGCACGTCTATCACGCCGTTGTTGTATCGGCCGTTGACTGCCGGGGCCTGGCCCTTGAGCAGCGCCACGGCGGCATCAACCGCAGTCTGCACCAGGGCGCGCACATCTTTGAAGACGGTCATGGACTGCTTGCCGTCCAGGATATATTTGGCTGACGCTTCCTCGGCATCCTGGCCGGTGATCAGGCAGCTTTTCACATCCTTGTCGGCTGCGAAGACATCGGCGATCGCACGCGCGGTGTTATCGTTGGGGGCGAGGACAAAGACGTCGCCTTTGTCGGCCGCGCCGGCGAGGGCCAGATTGGACTGCGCCATGTTCATGGCCGTGCGGGGGTCCCAGTTGGTGGCGATCTGGCGGATGATGGCGCTCTGCTGTTCGCGCGTCAGAACGGCATTCCCCTGGAGGCTGATAGCCTGGCTTGAGTTCTTGATGACAAACGTGCCGTCGGCGATCTTGGGCTGCAACACGCCCCACGCGCCCTGCAAGAGGAAGAAGGTGTTGCTGTCAGTCGGGGCGCCGGCGTAGAGGTAGAGGGGATTGCCTTTGCCTGTTGCATGGTCAACCAGGTACTGCGCCTGGTGAACCCCAACGGCGGGGCTGTCAAAGGTCACGTAGTAGTCCACTGCCTTGGTGTCGGTGATCAGCCGGTCATACGAGATGACCTTCACGCCGGCTGCTTTGGCCTCTTCGACGACGGCGGCCGTGGCTCGGAACGGGTTGCGCTGGCGCTGCGGGTAGATATTGTTGATCTCGCGGCCGACCATGTGCTTGATCAGCACGGGCTCCGCCACTTCGCCCTTGTGCGCATCCAGGGTGGTGATCGTCTGGCCGTCGCGCAGGACCGTGACCGTGTCCGCAATGGCGATCACTTCTTTGAGCTTGTGCGAAATCATGACGCAGGAGACGCCGTTCGTCTTCAGCTCACGGATCAAGTTCAACAGGTTCTCGCTGTCATCCTCATTCAGGGCGGCGGTCGGCTCGTCCAGGATGAGCAATTTCACATTCTTGCTCAGCGCCTTGGCGATCTCGACCAATTGCTGCTTGCCCACACCCAGATCTTTGATCTTCGTCCCCGGGTTGACGTTCAGTCTGACGCGCTTGATCGCTTCGGTGGCCCGCTTGATGGTCTCATTCCAGTCAACGGTGAAGCCACGTTTGATCTCATTGCCGAGGAAGATGTTCTCGTAGACCGTCATTTCGGGGACGAGCGCCAGCTCCTGATAGATGATGGCGATGCCGACCTTCTCGCTGTCGGCGATGCCGGAGAATTTCTGCACCTGTCCGTTGAACAGGATGTCTCCTTCGTAGGTGCCATAGGGATACACCCCACTGAGGACCTTCATGAGGGTGGACTTGCCCGCGCCATTTTCGCCCACAAGGCAGTGAATCTCGCCCGCGGCAACCTGAAAGCTGACGTTGCTCAATGCCTTCACGCCGGGGAAAGTCTTGGTTATGTTCTTCATTTCTAGGATGGGAGGTTGTTCAGGCATGGCGCTAACTCCTGACGAAGTGAAGCATGAGGGGGACCGATTCTGTCCCGATTCTCGGCGGCTGAGTCACGCAAGCGACTCAGCCGCCGAGCGGCGTATGCAGGATACCCGTTTGGGTGGGGCAGCTTCTCCCGCTTCCGGCCTTCACTGGGGGAAGGATCGCAGAAGCGGGAGAAGGACGGTCTGTTATTGCAGGCCCTTGAAGTCGCTGGCCTGGTAGTAGCCGGAGTCAATCAAGGCGGCCTTGACGTTGTCCTTGGTGACGGTGACGATGGCGGACGGTTTGGCCGGCACATCGAGCTTGCCGTTGTTGTAGGTCGTCGTCTTCTCGGGGGTCTTGCCGGCGAGGAAGGCGTTGGCTGCGGCGACGGCGTCGGCCGCCAGGGTGCGGACGTCCTTGAAGACGGTCATGGACTGCTTGCCGTCAATGATGTACTGGACGGAAGCCTTCTCGGCGTCCTGGCCGGTGACGAAGTACTTCTTGACATCCTTGTCCGCTGCGAAAGCGTCGGCGATGGCGCGTGCGGTGCCGTCGTTGGGGGCGAGGATGTAGACCGTGCCCTTGTCGGCCGCGGCGGCCTGGGTCAGGTTGGCCTCGGCCAGGCTCTTGGCGGTGTTGAAGTCCCAGTTGGTGGTGGTCTGGCCGATGATCTTGGACTCCTCGTCGCGGGTCAGCGTGGCCTTGCCTTGCAGGGCGATGGCTTCGGAGGAGTTCTTGATGACGAAGGTGCCGTCGGCGATCTTGGGCTGGATCTTCTCCCAG
>CAZYGI010000099.1:5441-11106 GCA_964647255.1 uncultured Anaerolineales bacterium
TTTGATGCCCTGGCTGATCAAGGCCTCGACGTTGGCCTTTTCCTTGGCGCTGTCGCCCTGGCTGAACAGGGGGGTCCAGCCGGCTTTGACGAAGACGGCCTGGTCCTGCAGCCAACGCGGCTCATCCTTGGTCGGCAGCACAACGCCGACCGTGGTCTTGGTTGCTTCTCCGCCCCCGGCAGCGGGGGCCTGTGTGGCTTGGGCGACCGGCGCAGGTGTGGGCGTCGCGCCGCCGCCGCAAGCGATCACGGTCGTCGCAATCATCATCAAAGTCACGGCGAGCATGACGAAACGCTTGAGATTAGAGTTCATCTTTTCCTTCCTTTTTTGACATGGTTATCAGACAGAGATTCGTGAGGGATATAGATTAATCGTGTATCGGTCAGGTGCGCCTCCCTGTGTTTGCCCCGGGTCAAGTGGAAATTCCGGCTGGGGTAACAACGGGAACAGTATAGCACCACAGGGGAATTTTGTGAAGTCAAATTGAATGCCTGCTCAATTGCATCATCCCACGCCTGCCGCACCCCGGTCCCAATACATCCGGGCGTAGGCGCGGCGAGGATTCGTAGAAACGACTTCAATCGCTTCGTCCGGCGCCAACGACTGAAGTCGTTACTACTAAACCCAGGCGGACTTCTGCCGACGCGAATTAGGCTTCGGCATCCGGCCGCTCCACGCGGGGGTGGGGGATTTCCACCTGGATCAGTGCGCCGCCCTCGGGGCGATTCTGGAACCGGCAGCGTCCCCCCAGCAGCGCCACGCGCTCGGTGATCCCCAACACACCGTAGTGTCTGTCGGCCGAGAGCCGTGCCAGATCGAAGTTGGGCGGGAGGCCGCAGCCGTCGTCGGCGATGGCGAGCATCAAGCGTCGCGGCGAGGTGTGCGCCAGGCTGATCTCCACCGTGCTGGCCGCGGCGTGCTTGCGCACGTTGTTCAGCCCTTCTTGCACGATGCGGAAGATGGACAGCTCGGTGGATTCCGGCAGCCGGCCCAGGTTGGGGTCCAGATCGAGCTTGACCGCGATGCCCGTGCGCTTGCTCCACTCATAGGCGAACGACTGCAACGCCGAACCGAGCCCGAGGCTGTCAATGGTCGGCGGCCGCAGCGTGCCGCAGATGTGGCGGAGGTCGCCCACCAGCTCGCGCACGCTGCCGCGGACGCCGCGCAGCTCGTCGCGCAGCGCCGGGCTGGCTGTCGGGCCGGCCTCGATCTCCTCCAGCCGATAGCCCACCCCCAGCAGGTCCTGGATCACCTGGTCATGAATCTCCCGCGCCAACCGCTTGCGTTCCTGTTCGAGCTCGGTCAGGAGCCGGCGCTGGGCGTCCTGCAAGGCGATGTTGGCGCGGTCGAGGGCGTCTATCTGCCCGGCCAACTGATCAATGAGCTGATGATTCACCCGATCATGGGTGTCCAGCTCGTGCTCCAGCAGCGATTGGCGCTGGTGCAACTTCTCGGCCTGCTCGCGGGCGCGGTAATAGCTGTCGAGCGCCCAGATGATCGGGGTGAGCTGTTGTTGATCGGCCGCGCCGACCATCGCGGCAAGGATCGCCTCGCGGTCGGTCGCGTCGGTGCGGTGCTCGGCGATCAGGCGGCCGTGCCGCAGCACCAGGATGCGATCCGTCACGGCCATCAGGTGGTCCACGTTGTCGCTGCCGAACAGAACCGCCGTCCCTTGCTGGCGCCATTCCTGGATCAACGCGAGGAGCCGCTGCTGGTAGGGATAGCTCAGCAGCAGGCCCGGCTCATCAATGATCACCAGCCGCGCCGGATGCGTCAGCGCCCGGGCAATCGCGATCAACTGGCGCTGTTCGCCCGAAAGATTGGCGACCCGCTCGCGCAGTGAGGTGTAGGGCATGCCCAATTGCGCGAGGATGCGCGCGGCCGCCTCATCCATGCGCCGGCGGTTTGGCACGCGCAACCAGCGGGTGGCGCGCTTCGGCCAGCCGATCTCGTTGCCCAAGAAGACGTTGCCGGTGATGTCCAGCCCGCCGGCCATTTCGGGCTGTTGGTGGATCACCTCGATCCCCAGCGTGCGCGCGCGGAAGGGCCAGGCGACGCGCTGACCGGCGAAGACCAGCTCGCCCGCGCTGGGCGAGTAGAGGCCGGCCAGCAGCAGAGAGAGCGCCGTCTTGCCGGCGCCGCTTTGTCCGGCCAGGCCCACGATCTCGCCGGGGTAGATCTCCAGGCTCGCCTGGTCAATCAGCGATAGCATCCCGAAGCTGTAAGTGAGGTCGGTCGCTTTCAGCAGAGGGTCCATTGGCTGCTTCCTCATCGCCTCCGCCGCCAATAGTCCAGCAGGATGGACATCAGCATCATGGCGCCGAGGGCCGCCGTTTGCCAGTATGCCGGATAGCCCAGGAGGACCAGGCCGTTGTAGAGCATCTGGGTGATGGCCGCGCCCAGGAGCACGCCGATGACGCTGCCCACCCCGCCGAACAGGCTGGTTCCGCCGATGACCGCGGCGGCGACGACGTCCACCTCGTAGCCGATGGCCGAAGCCGGGGCTGCTACGCCAAGCCGCGCCACGATGATCAGGCCGCCGATGGCCGCCAGCAGTCCGGAGAGGGTGTAAACCAGCACCTTGAGCCGGACGACGTTGACCCCGCTGACCAGCAACGCTTTTTCACCGCTGATCATGGCGTAGATGTCGTTTCCGATCACAGTATAGTTCAACAGCACCACCATCAACCCGGCGGTGCCGAGCGTGATCAGCAGGGGCAGCGGCAGCGACCACGCCCCGCACCCGACATCCGATTGCCCGATCCGCAGGAAGCTTTCGGGCAGGTTGGTGATGGACCAGCCTTGGGTCAGGCCGTAGGCAGCCCCGCGGGCGATGCTCATGGTGCCCAGCGTGACGATGAAGGCCGGCAGCCGCACATGCGCGACCAGAATGCCGTTGATCCAGCCCACGCACACCCCGATCAGCAGTCCGGCGAGGATCGCGATCGGCACCGGGATGCCCAGTTGCATGAAGCGCGCGGCCACCAGTCCGACCAGCGCCATCGTGGCGCCCACAGACAGGTCTATGCCGCCGATGATGATCACCATGCTCTGCCCGAAGGAGGCGATGGCGAGCCAGGAGAAGTTCCGCGAGACGCTCGCCAGATTGGTGCGCGTCAGAAAGGTGTCGGTTCTGAGGCTGAGGAAGACGAGGACTGTGACGAACAGAAACAGGACGACAAACACCTGGCGGTTGAAGAGATCCCGCCAGACGTGCCGCGCCGCCGCGGCACGGGGAAATGCCCCAGGCGGCGGTGGCTCCCCCATAGACTTATCTTCCGTCACCGGGCGTTCCTTTTGCCATGCAGGCTTGCTCAGGAGAGCATGTCGTCAATCATCTGGCGCATCGTGGCGACGTCCAGATCTTTTTTGTCCAGGAAGGCTGCCGCGCCGGCTTCCATGCCCAGCCGACGAAATTCCCGGTCGGGATACGCGCTGATCAGGATGACGCGCGCCTGGGGCTGCAACGCCTTGATGCGCCGGGCGCAGCGGATGCCGTCCTCCTCGCCGAGGATCACATCAATCAGCGCGAGTTGGGGCGCAGTCTGTTCGACCAGGCGCACGGCCTCATGGGTGTTCTCGGCTTCATAGACGGTGGCCTGCGGATAGGCGCGGTCCACCATGCGGCGCAACTGGCTGCGGTACCGCGCGTTGTCGTCCACCAGCAGCGCGGTGAGTTTGCTATGGGCGAGCAGCTCAGGGATCCCCGCAATCATCGCGGCACCGGGCGCATTCAACGTCTCGGGATGCTCGGCCAGGTAATGCACAGCCTCCAGCCGGCTCTGGACGTTGAGCTGCCGGTAGATGCGGGTCAGATGGTTTTCGATGGTCTTGACGCTCAGCCCGGTCTCTCGGGCCAGGCTTTGGTTGTCATAACCCTGAGCCAACAGCCGCAGGATCTCGCGCTGGCGGTCGGTGAGGCCCGATGCCGGCGCCACGAAGTCGGAGTAGCTCAGCAGCTTGTTGATCAGGGGGCCGGAGATCCACCGTTCACCGGCCAGCACGCGCTGCACGGCGAGCTTCAGATCGCTGAGCGGTTGGTCCTTGAGGTGATAGCCGTTGACGCCCACGCCCAGCAAGCCCTGCACGTAGGCATCATCGTCGTACGCGCTGACGACCAGGATCTTCATCGTCGGATAGTTGGCGCGGATTTGGCGGGTGGCGGCCACGGGCTCGAAGTCCGGCATCGTCACGTCAATCACCAGCAGATCGGGCCGCACCTCGTCCAGTGTGGTGGCCAGCGCTCGGCCATCGCCTACTTCCGCGACGACCTCCAGGTTGGCCAGGTCCTGCAGGGCGTTGCGGATCCCCGACCTCACGATGGCATGATCATCTGCGAGCAGAACGCGTATTTTGGACATGCGGGAATTATAACATTGTTACCGGCCCATGCCAACGGCTCTCGTCCGGAGGAAATGAGGCAAAACCCGCAGGGGCGATAGGGGAAATCCCCCCGGTGAAAACTCGCGGCCCGGGGCGCCCTTGTGGAGAAGCGCTGTTCGTAGTATATTCGGGCGGGAGGCGAATGCATGAAACACCGTTGGGCGAACGTGACATGGCTGCTCCTGCCGGCGCTGGTCTTGGCCGCCTGCGTGCCGGTGGCGCCGGCGAGCGCACCGCCAAAGGCGATCCGGATCGTCGTCATCGGCAAGTCGGTGAACCCGTATTGGTCCAGCATCGAGAAGGGTGTGCAGGCCGCCGGCAAGCAGTTGGGGGTCGAAACGATTTTCTTTGTGCCGCCGAAGGAGGATGTCGCCGCGCAGATTCAGACGATGGAGACGTACGTGTCGCAAAGGGTCACAGGCATCGCCATTGCGCCGTCGAACCCGGAGGCGCTGGAGCGAGTGATGCGGCAGGCCGTCAACGCTGGAATTTATGTCACGACGTTGGACACGCCCCCGGTGGAAGGCAGCGCCGCCAGCGCCTACATCGGCACCGACAACTACGCCGCCGGCCAGATCGCCGGCCAAACGCTGGCGCGGCTTCTGCCGGACGGCGGCAAGGTGGGCATCGTGCGGGGCTCCGATACGGCGCTCAACGCTTTGCAGCGCACTGCGGGATTCCTGGCCGCAATTGCCGGCACGGGCATCGAGGCGCTGCCGCCGGTGAACGATCAAGAGGACGCGGCCACCGCGTTGGAGATGGCGAACACGCTGATTTCAGCCCATCCCGATCTGGCCGGCGCGTACGGGGTGTACGCGTACAACGGCCCGGCATGGGCGACCGCGCTCAAAGAGGCGAAAGCCATCGGCCGGATCAAAGTTGTCTGCTTCGACACCACGACCGACACCATCAACGGGATCAAGACCGGGGTCATCCATGCCACAGTGGCGCAGCGCGAGTATGACATGGGCTACAAGTCGGTGCAGCTCATCAAGCTGATGGCGGAGAAGGGCGCGCCGGCCGCGCTGAACGAAATGGGCGCGGTGGATGGCGTGATTAACACGGGCGTGGATGTCGTCACCGCGGCGACGCTGAAGGCGTATGAGGATGCGCTTGACGCCAGGGGCATCCCGCACGAGTGGACCACCCAGGGCTGGACGCCGCCTTTGCAGTAAGCACACGAAGGTGGATTTCAAGGGGTGTTTTGGGGCGGGCAACCCCCCCAAACACCCCTGAACAATCATTATAACCCCCGGGGGGCCCGGGCCGGGCCGCCCCCCAG
>CAZYGI010000099.1:11116-11940 GCA_964647255.1 uncultured Anaerolineales bacterium
TGTGCATTACCCACCCTCTGTTGTATTTATGGGGTTTTTTGGGCCGCCCCCCCCCCCCAAAACACCCCTTATCATTCATTCTACCCCCGATGGTGCAGCGCCTGCGCGGCCACGAAGCTCAACCCGTGTTCCGTTAACGCACGCGCGGTGCGGTTGAGCGCGTCGTGCTTGTCCAGGTAGTTGCGCAGCAAGTGCGGCATGTCGCCGGCAGCTTCGACCTCGTCCTTCGCCCGGAAATAGTCCAGGATGTCGGATGTGTGGCCGCGGGTCTGCTCCACGTCCGGGTCGCCGCCTTCGTGCTTGGCCGAGATGTTGGGGACGTGGTCGGCCAGGACGACAAGCTCGTCCCGCCGATTGTACGGCTGGAGCACGACGCTGCGGTACGCCTCGGTGATGTGGTGCTCGATGCGCACGACATCTTCGAAGCCCAGCGCCCGGCGCACCTCCGCGGTGATCTCGATGGTCTCGTTGTTCACCGAGTTGCTCAGGTTGAAGCCGATGAGCGGACAGGTGCCATCGTCGCGGGAGAAAAGCTTGGCGCCGAGCAGCGTCCAGAGCGCGGCGTACGGGTTGTCGTTGCCCATGAAGACGCTGATTTTGAACTCGTTGTCCACCCCCAGCTTGTGCAGCAGATAGCCCGCCAGCACGGTGCCGGGGTTGATGTTCAACGCCTGCTTCATGCCGTAGGTGGTGTAGTAGTAGAGGTACTCGTCCACCCACTTCAGCACGTGGTCGTTCGGCTGCCCGACGCCGCCGAAGTAGCCGGTGATCGTCGCCGGCCCGCCCAGGTGGACGTTGGAGCCGTCGGTGCCCTTGGTGTCCAG
>CAZYGI010000100.1:0-11811 GCA_964647255.1 uncultured Anaerolineales bacterium
CATCATGTTCTGGGTGTAAACCTTCATCCGCTGCCACATGTCCAGGGCCTTGGCGTCGTTCCACTTGGTGGTGCCCTTCCACAGACCCTCAACCAGGGCTGCCTGGTCGGGATAGAGCGCACCCGTCAGGCCGTAGGCGCCGACGAAGATAGGCCAACCGTCCTTGCCACCGGCGGTCATGCACCCGATGTTAGCCTTCTTGAAGGTCTCGCAGGCGGTCACGAGCTCGCCCCAGGTGGTCGGGACCTTCACGTTGTTGGCCGTGAACATGTCTTTGTTGTAGTAGATGCCGCTGTAGGAAACGCGGCCCAGGTTGATCTCATAGACCTTGCCGTTGTAGCTGCCGGCGTCCTTGATCGTCGCCGCATCGTAGTTCTTGATGAACGGCTGGTCGGAGAGGTCCATCAGCAGGCCGGCTTCAATCAGGGTCTGCCAGTTGGGCGGCGTCACGTTCTTCATGTAGGGCTGGGCCGCGTTGGCGAAGCCGAAGATGTCAATGACATCCACATCGTTCGCGGTCAGGCGGGTCTGCGTGACGGTGCTGAGGTCGTTGGCGTTCACCACGGACATGTCCACAGTGATGTTGGGATACTTGGCTTGGAATTTCTCATTGAAGGCGGTCATGAACTCCACCATCGGGGGATTCTGGTGGATCAGAACCTTCAGCGTCACCTTCGCTTCCGCCGGCGCTTTGGCCGGAGCGGAGGCCGCGGGCGCCTGCGGCGCTGCGGGAGCCGGCGTTGCTGAGCCGCCACAAGCGGCCAGCAGCGTGGTCAATACGAGGATCAGGCTAACGAGGATCAGGGCTTTCCTAGACATGACGATCTTCTCCTTAGTGGATATAGGGTGTTAGTTTTGCTCGGAACGCTCGGTTCATCATCTGGGTCTTGCCGTGTCTGTTCGATGATCACCTCCTTGGAACATGCCTGGAAGCGGTACCAATGACCGCCCAAAAAAAAGCGGCAGCTTGCCAGAGCGTGCCGTCACAGTGTATCCGCACTGTTGCAGGCAGCAACAGTGCGTTCGGCGTCAGCCATTCCCGTTCGCCGGGCGGCCAGCGACCGCGCAGCGGGATCGGGGCGGAAACCTTGGTCGCGCATGACTTGCAGCACGCGCTCGCGCACTTCAGGACGGACGCCGGGGTGCCAGTTAAGCACACGTGAAGCCGTCGAGCAGGAGACGCCTGCCAGTTGCGCAATCTGCTTTAGGGTGAGTGTCATAGTGGCCCCTCAGGCGTGGCTCCGGGATCGGTCCCGTAGCCTGGGAGCAGTATAGAGGGTTTGGGGCTGAGGGGCTTGTCTAAAAGCGCACAGCGCGCGCAGATTTCCGGGAGATTTTGCGCGGGGCGACCCCAAAACGAGACCCTAAAGGTCTCGCAGACCTTTAGGGTCTTTTTGGCTTAGCTGCGCCGGTATGCTTCGGGTGTCAGACCGGTTTCACGGCGAAAGATGCGACTGAAATAGCTGCTGCCGGAGAAGCCCACGTCCAGGGCGATCTCCGTGATGCTCAGGTGGGTATTTTTGAGGAGCTGCCGGGCCTGCTGGACGCGATAACGATTGAGATAGGCCACCGGCGTCAGGCCCAGCTCTTTGCGGAAACAACTGGTGAGGTAGTCGTCGCTGAGGCCGACACGATCTGCGATCTGTTGCCGCGAGAGCGGCTCAGCATAATGCTCGTGCATGTAGGCCATCGCCTGGCGCACCAATCGCTGCGCTTCACTGCTCAGCTCGCGCTTGCGCGCCAGTGCGGCGTCCAGGTGCTGGAGCGTTTCTTCCAGGCTGAAGATCCCCTTGCTCAGCACGCGCGTCACGCCCAGGTTCAACCGGGCCATCTCCGCCTCGGTGAGCGTCTGGCCGGTCACGACGACGACGGGGATGTCGCGCGTGGCGGCGCGCTCCCGCATCGCCTCCAGCACCGCGAAGCCGTCCATCTCGGGCATCATCAGATCCAGCAGCACCAGGTCCACCCGCTCGCGCTGGAGGATCGCCAGCGCCTCCAGGCCGTTGCGCGCCTTCAGCACCCGATGGGTTGCCGAACGCGCCTGCACGATGCGGGCGTGCATTTCCAACGTCTCCGGATCGTCGTCCACCACCAGGAACGCGGCCTGCGGATGGGCGACATCTGCGGCCAGCCAGCGTTGATCCAGCGCGCGCGTGAGTTCAGCCAACTCGATGGGTTTTGTGAGATAGTCGAGCTCCAGCACCGTCCCGCTGTCTTGCGCCAACGCGTAAAAAAGCACGGGGACTGCCTGCGTGACCGGGTCGGCCTTGAGCATCTTGAGCACATTCCACGCCTGCTGCGATGCCAGGGTCACGTCCACGACCACTGCGACCGGCGGCGCGGCCACGAGCTGGGTCTGCCAGGCTGCCGGCTCGTCTATCGGCGCCATCTGCACCGTGAAGCCGCGCTGCTTCAGGTGTAATTGCAGACGTTCATTGATGCTCGGAGAACTGGTGAGCACCAGAACCGCCGGCGCCGCCTCGGCCATGAGCGGCGCGGGCTGCGCCTGCGGCGCCGGCGCCGCGACGGTTGGCAGTGTGAAGAAGAAGGTCGAGCCGGCGCCTTCCTGGCCGGTCGAATGCACGTTGATCGTCCCGCCGTGGAGCTCGATGAGGCGCCGGCAGATCGCCAGCCCCAGGCCCAGGCCGCCGTAGCCGCGGGTGATGCTCCGCTCCGACCGGCGAAAGTCATCGAAGATCGCGCCCTGTTCCTCCGGTGAGATCCCCAACCCGGTATCGCGCACGCTCACGGTCACGGCTCCTGGGCCGGCCTCCACGGCCAGGCTGACCTCGCCCCGCGCCGTGAACTTGATCGCGTTGCTGATCAGGTTTAGCGCCACCTGCGCCAGCCGCGTGCGGTCACCCCAAACCCACGGCCCCGACTCCAGCAGCAGCGCACGCCACGCCAGCCCCTTATCTGCTGCCAGCCGGCGGCCCGTCTCGGCGACGGGGTGCAGAATCTGCGCCAGGTCCACAAGCTGGTTGGTCAGCCGCAACTGGCCTGCATCGCTGCTGGCCAGATCGAGGACATCGCTGATCAGCCGGCCCAGGTGCTGGGCATTGGCGTTCAACCGCTCGACATCTTTGCGGGCAGCGGGGGGAAGCAGCACATCGCCGCGATCACTGTCGCGCAGCAGGATCTCGCCCAGGCCGACGATCAGGTTCAGCGGCGTGCGCAGTTCGTGGCTGACGGTCGAAAGGAAGCGGCTCTTCATCCGGTTGGCTTCCTCGGCCAGGCGGCGGCCCTCAGTGGCCTCGCGGTACAGTTGCGCGGTGTTCAGCGCCGCCGCGAGCTGCTGGACGATCGCACCGTAGAGGTCGAGCTGGCCGGAGTCAAAGGCGACAAAGCCCAATTGCCCCCACGGGTTAACCAGCGGCAGCAGCGCCAGGCTGAAGGGGCGATCGGCGGGGAGCAGGCCCGCGGGCGGGAATTCACGGCAGGGGAAGTGGACTGGCGCCTGGTCGGACGGGGCCAATGTGCGCAGTTGGCAGCACTCGGCGGGATCAGCATCCGCGCGCTCGAACAGTGCGACGGCGGCGAACTGGATCTCCATCTCGGGCAGGTGATGCGCTAACACATCGTAGGCCTGCGTTTCGTCGAGCGCGGCCTGCAGATGCGCGGTCAGAATGCCGAGACGGTCGGCAGTCCAATGTTGATCCACCACGTAGCGGCGGTGACGTCGCCACGTGCCGGCCGCGACCGCGTCGCGGCCGGCACGTGCCAGCAGGCGTTGCGCCCGGCTGCGGCGTGCCTCGTCCGGCCAGCGGTCGGCCAGCGCAGGCAGCTCGTCGCTCACCACCGCAAAGGCCGCCTGCCAGATTGCGGAATCGTCCCAGCCTTGCGCTGCCCGCCGGAGGATGGCGTCCACCGCATCATCGAGGGCCGCGGGCTCCTCCTGCTCGACGCTGGTGATAAAGGCCTCGGTCAGGCGCTCGCGCACCGTCCGGACCTCAACTGGTTCGGCCGCGCTGTCGCGCAAGCCAGCGGCTTGCGTGACGTCTACAAGTTCCCCGGCGCGCAGGCCCCGGCCACAGCCGCACGATTCGCGAACGACAAGATGGGTGGCAACTCTCACCGGCTCAAGCGAGGGCGGCGCGCCCTGGATTTGGCGCAGCAGGTTCTCCACTGCTCGATAACCCATCTCAAACAACGGCACGGACACGCTGGTCAGCGCCGGCTCCTGCACCGCGCTCTCCGGCCGGTCATCGAAGCCGATGAGGGCGACATCCTGCGGCACTCGCAGCCCGGCCGCCGTCAGCGCTTGCATGGCGCCCAGAGCCGACTCGTCGTTGCTGGCCAGGATCGCGGTAAACGGCGCGGCGGTGGCCAGGATCTGCTGCATTGCAGCGTAGCCGCCGGCCGAGATGTGCCGGCCGTAGGCGATGAGCCGCTCGTCCGCCGCCAGCGCAAACTCCTGGAGCGCAGCCCGGTACGCGTGGAGGCGCGCGCCCGTGTCGCCGGCCATATCCTGGGGGCTGCCCGCAATGAACGCGATCCGTTCATGTCCATGTGCAACAAGATGCTGCATGGCCTCGCGGATGCCCGTGGCATTGTCCGCGACGATGGTCGGACCGGCCTCTCCGGCTGCAATAAATATGACCGGATGCCCGGCGGCGATCAACGCCTGAAGCTCGTTTGAACGCGCTTCGCTGTGCAGCGGGTTGACCGCAATGAGACCATCGGTATTCCACGGGCCGATCGGCAGGAAATCGCTGTCAGAGGACGGGAAAGGCCAGGCGGGGCGCAGCGGATCGGCCGACGTGGCCGACGCACCCATGCCGCAGCCCAGCAGCAAGTTGCAGCCCAGGTCGGCCGCGGCCTGGCGGATGCCGCGGTAGATTGGGTTCAGATAGCTGAGCGGCGTGGCCGTCCAGTAGTACTGCCAGCCGGCCAGAACGCCGATGGTGGGATGTTCGCTTCGATCGCTGTTTGCCATGCCTCTGCCTCGTCTGCCAGGGACGCACTGCTCGGCCACAGTGTAGTTTCAGCGAGTTCGCAAGTCAAATAACGGGGCCTGGCCGAACGCCGGTGGCTTTGCCATTGGCGATGAGAATCTCCTCGACCGGCGTATCCGTGCGCAGCGTCACGCCCATCTCGCCGGCCAGCGCGACCATGTCCTCGATGATGCTGGAGATAGTTGGGGTCCAGCGGCACGAACTTGACGCGGCGGTTGAGGTCCTGACCGATGGCGCGATAGGTTTCCTCGAAGGTTTCCTTCATCACCAGGATCGTCGGGCCGATGTCCACCCGGAAGCCGTCTTCCTGGAGCACGTTCGAGCGGCCGCCGGGCCGCTGCCGCCTTTCGATGACGGTGACATCGAAGCCCATATGGCGGAGGCGCAGCGCCGCGGCCAATCCGCCCATCCCCGCGCCGATGATGACAACCGATTTCAAGATGAACTCCTCTCTACTACCACCAGCGCACCCGAGGCTGTCCCAACGTCCGTCCCTTCCAGGTGGTCCGGCCCCGCCTGACCAGGGCGATCGAACGAAAAGCGATGAACAACGCCAACAAGATCGTCATCGGATACAAGGGAACCAGGTGCGCCGGAAATCCGAACCGCAGATGACACAGCCCCCACGAGGCCAGGCCTAACGCCACACCCACCAGCGCGATGCCGGTATCGAGCGCCGGCACGGGCGCACCCAGCAGGCGGGCAAGCAGGACGCCGATCGGCAGCAGGGTGACGATACTCAGCCAGGCCCACACGGCAATGAACGGCAGCAGCCGGTTGCCGAACGCAGCGAACAGATTCTTCGAGAACCCCTCGAAAACCTGGCCGGCGTCACGATACATCCGGCAGCGGACATCCCGCGTCGCATCCGCCAGACGCCAACGCAAGCCCTGGGTCTTGATCCGTCGGCCAAGCGCCATGTCATCCACCGGATCGCCGCGCACGGCCGCGTGGCCCCCGATCTGCGTGTAGGCGCTCCTGCGGAACAACATATATTGGCCGATGGTGGCGGACAGCGTCGCGTGGGGCAGCCGGTAGGCGATGGCCAGCGGCAAAAACGTCAGGATGCTCCACGGCACGACCGGAACCGCCAACCGCTCGGCCCAGGTGCCCGTCTCCTCGTGCGGGATCGCGGTCAGCAGGTCGGCGCCCTCCGCTTCCAGCGCCGCGACGCCGTGCCGCAGGGAGCGCGGGCCGTGCTGCGTATCCGCGTCCGTGAAGAGGATCAGCTCCCCGTCAGATGCCTCGGCCAGTTGCTGGCAGGCCCAATGCTTGCCCGGCCACCCCTCCGGCAGCTCAGCACCCGCCAGCACCCGCAGCCGCGCCGGCCCCGATCTCTCTGCGTCTCTGCGGTGCATCTCGTCTGTCAGGATCTCGCCGGTCCGGTCGGTCGAGCCGTCGTTCAAGACCACCACCTCGAAATCGGGATAGTCCTGCGCCAGCAGCGATCGCACGCAGGCGCCGATGTTGGCTTCCTCGTTGCGCGCCGGCACCAGCACCGAGACGCGCGGCAGCCGGCCGGCCCGCCGATAGCGGTCCATCCGCCGCAGCACGCGCCAGTTGCTCAGGCTGATGAGCACCAGGCACGCGGCGAAGGCCACCACGGAAACCTCGAAGTAGAGCCACAGCGGTCTCATCGCTCTGACTGCTCCCTGGCCTTCGACCGCAGGCCGGGCCGCCGGCGCAGGTCCGCGCGGTGCGTCCAGGCGACAATGGCCACCGTGCCAACCCAGGCGGCGAACATCGGGAGCGTGAGGCCGGCGGCCAGGCCGGGGCTGCGCCAGTGCAGCACGGGCGCCAGGAGAAAACCCAAGAGCGTCAGGAGCGAAGCTATCACCGCCCAGCCGGAAGTGTTCAGCAGCTTGTAGAAGACGAAGACCGAGCCGCCCATCACGAACGGCCCGAACGGCACGGTGAGCGCGGTCCACGCGCCGAAGGTTGATGCCAGCGCCTTGCCGCCGCGGAAGCGCAGGAACGGCGAGAACGCGTGGCCCAGGATCGGCGCGAGGATGACCGGGACCAACGGCCAGCCGGCCACTCCGAACGCATAAGAGGCCAGCGCGACCGGGGCGGCGGCCTTAAGCATATCGAGACCGATCGCCAGCACACCCAGCGAGCGGCCGCCGGCGCGGATCACGTTGGTCCCGCCCGGGTTGCCGTCCCCGTACTGGCGGATATCGGTGCGCAGCACGATCTTGCCCAGCCACACCGAGATGGGCAGGGCGCCGAGCAGGAAGCCGAGAAGGGTCCAGATCAATGCGGTCATAGCTCAAAGGTCCAGGTTTATGGTTCAAGGTTGAACGGCAAATGGCAAATCAGCGAATAAGCCTTCAACCCTCGTCACTCAACTTCGCGCCGACTACCAGCTCTGCCGCGACAGCCAACGGCACGCTGCCAGTGTTGATGATCAGATCGTAGAGCGCCGGATCGGCCACGTCGGCGCCGTAGGTGCGCTCGACAAACTCAGCCGAGGCCCGGTCTGCTTCCAGCACCGCCTCGCGCGCCGCCTCCGCCGTCAGCCCAGCCCGCACCCGGTGGCGTCGCACGCGCAGCTCCAGCGGTGCGATGATGCGGACGTGCAACACATCCGGCTTATCCCGCAGCACCACCTGTCCTCCACGGCCGACGATCACGATTTTGCCCCGCTGGTACGCGGCCTGGATCAACTGCGTGACCGCCTCCGCCGCGAGCAACTGGCCCGCGATGAAACCGCCGTAACCGGCCCAGATGGCCGGATGCCGGGTCCATGGCCCTGCGTTGGCGAAGAACCGCTCCATCATGCCGCGCGGCCGGTACGTCTCCTCCGACAGTCTGGCGACCTGCGCGGGCTTCAGGCCGGCGTCCTTCGCCAGGACGAGCATCAGGTTCTTGTCCAGGCTCCGATACCCCGTCCCCTCGCAGATCAGGTCCACGATCGCATCGCCATAGCTGCCAAACTGACGGGAAACCGTGATCACTGACATCACGTTACTTGTTCCCCCACGCCGCGCCCGCCGCCGCACCTTCCCCAATCCAGCCTTCGCAGTTCACAAGGAAGAGCGTCGCATCTTGCCGGAGACCTTGACCCCTGAACCTCGTCTCCGCCATGCCAGGGCCACAAACACCCCCATGCCGACGAACCCGAAAGCCGCCGGGCCGTAGAGCTGCCAGAAGAGCACCTGGCCGGCCGTCTCGATGATCCACGTCAGCGCGTAGATGGCGATCAGCAGCCGTCGCGGCAGGACCGGCGGTCGGGCCAGCGCGGTGATCAGACCGGACACCAGCAGCCAGCCCGCGAAGTTGACCAGCGGGATGCCGAAATACGCGCCCGGGCGCTCCCAAACCCACAGCCCCCAGTGCACCATCTGCGGGTCGAGGAACAGATCCCACGCAGTGAACGCCAGCGCAGCGACGATCACGAACGCCGGCCCCGAAGAACGCCCCGTGATCCGCTGCGCCACGGCCCAGGCCGGCGGCAGCATCATCAGCCACGCCAGCGGGATCAGCAGCGGCACGCCCAGCAGTTGTGGCTGGAGGGCCGCGGTGTAAGCGTACGCGCCGAACGGGAAGCCGGTCTTGGACCCCAGCGTCTCGGAGATCCAGGCGCTCACGGCGACGATCAGCACGGTGAGCAGGGTGCGCCGGAACGTGGCGGCCTGCGCCAGGAACATCACCGCCAGCGATACCTGCAGCAGCACGCCCAGGATCACGCCGGCAATCAGGCCGGGGTGGCCGACGGCCCACTGCACGATGGGCATCGCCAGCAGCGCCATCACCCAGGTGGCCAGCAGCGGCATCGCCCCGCCGAAGCTATCGCGGAGTGCCGGGATCATGCGTTTCACGATTTGGGTCAATGTCAAGCGATTTCAGTCGTAGGCTCGGTCAGTGTGACAGGCGCGGCCTCCGTGAGCACCAGGTCCTGTACGAACTCCAGCACCGCGGCTTCCACCTGCGGCCAGGCCGGGTTCTCCGCCAGGGTCAGGTCGTGTTCGCTGTCCACTTCGACGTATCTGACGTCGTTGGAAAGCCGTCGCCGCAGCCTTCGCGTCTGCTCGACGCGCACGACGCTGTCCCGCGTGCCTTGCACCAGCAGCACCGGCGCGTCCACCTGGGGCAAGGCGGCCAGCATCCGGCGCGAGAGGCCGCGCAGTTGGTCAGTCAGCCCCAACGGCACGCGAAAATCGCGCAGCGCGGCCTGCGCTGCCAGGTCGTCCAGGTCCAGACCGGGCATGAACTTGCCGAGGCCCTGCCGGAGCTGCGGATTGCCGAAATCGGCCTTGCGCAGCGGCCGGAAGCCGATAGGCAGGAAGGGCCGCACGAAGAACTCGACCGGCCGGGTCCACCATTGCTCCGCCCACCAGAACGGCGCCAGCGCGATCACGCCGGCGGGCCGGAGCGCGCCCGCGGCCAGGAGGGTCAGCGCGGCCCCCATGGAGTAACCGACCAGCAGCAGCGGCCGATGTCCCTCGCCGGCCAGCCGCGCAGCGGCCGCTTCCACGGCCGCTAACCATTCCTCGTGCCGGCGCTCGGTCAACGTGGCGAAATCGGCGCCGAAGCCGGGCAGCAGGATCGCTTCGACCGTCCAGCCGGCCGCGCGCAGCGCCTCCGCCAGGCCGCGCATCTCGGCCGGGGTGCCGCCGAAGCCGTGCACCAGCAGCGCCGCCGGCGCGCCGCCGTTCGCGCTGCGACTACCGCTGAGTCGGAACGCCGCGTGCTCCGGGCCGGAGAAGATCTCCAGCGCAGGCAGCGCCGGCTCCCGGCGGGGCACGGCGATCGCATGCAGGAGGTCGAAGACGAACAGGAAGCCGCCCTGGACGATGACGCCCCAACCGTTGCCCCCTGCGAACCGGTTTTGTGTGCCCATAGTATATAACAGAACAAGCCCACCGGTCACATACAACAGATCCAATCCTGTGTTGATCCACAGCAGCCGGCGCAGCTTGACTGCCTCACCGGCCAGGGCGGCGGCCGCGTGCGGCCCGGTGGCCCGGCGCCTGGCCGCGGCGCGCTGCCCGAACAGGGCAATGGCCGCGTCAATGGCGCCCCAGGCCAGCGCCTGGATGCCAAACCCGCGCCAGAAGTCAGCGCCGGCCAGCAGCAGGACCGCGCCGGCGCCGGCGCTTAACGCCGACCACAGGAGCAGCCGGCGGGAAAGGGTGTCTTGAAAGTCCCAGATCATGTCACTCGTACCATTTTTTGAATTTCAGGGATCGGGCCGACGATTTCCAGCCCCGCATGGCGGCCCGTCCCGGCGAAGATCACCTGTTCCCGGCCGCCGTGGATAGCGAGCAGCCGCACGTCCAGCCGCGCCGTCAGGCTCTCCAGGACGCGCTGCAACATCACCACGCGCTCGGGCGAGTGCAGCAGCCCGCCCGCGGCCCGCCAGGCCGCGATTTCCAGGCGATGGAGCCTGTTGTGCGGCCCTGCGCGACCGGCGAGGCGCCAGGTCACGTGGGTGTCTTCGAGGTCCAGGCGTTCGAGCCTGGCTCCGGTGTAGGTGGCGAACCGGTAGAGCTGGCCGCCGTGCCACAGCCCGGCGATGAAGCCGGGGAAGGCGCCTCCCAGCCAGGGGATGATCGCGACCGACGCGGTGAGGCAGGTGCCGGCCGCGGCCTCGCCGAAGTGGTTGCTCTGCATCCAGATCCAGGCCTTCGGAAAGGCCTGGCCCCAATCCTTCTCGATGTAGCCGCGGCCGCCGCTGAAGTCTACCGGAACGCCGTCCACCGCGAGCTGGCCGGTGATGCGGTGGTCGAAGCTGAGGACGCCGTGGTAGCATTCCATGAACGGCGCGAACGCATACGGCCCCATGATGCCGGGGGAGGTCAGCGTGACCGGCCAGGCTGCGCCGGCCGCAAAACGCAGCTCGCCGGCCAGCCGGCCCTCGGGTCGGTCAATGTCCAACACGATCCGGTCGGCTCGAAAATGGTTTGGCCCCACCCGGATCGCGAACTCGTCACGGCTGGCCTCGAATGCCTCGAACGGGTAGCGGTGATATGCGGTCGCACCTGTGGCGCCGTCCAGGGTTTGCACGAACGCATGCGATGCGGCAGGATCGCGGCCGATGAAGACGCCGGGGATGATCGCGTAGCGGTGCTGCTCGCTGGCGTCAATCAGCTTGAAGTACCAGCCCTCGAAGAAAGGGGGCCGCCGGCCGCGGCCGTGATAGCGTTCGGACCGCCAGATGCTGCGCAGGTCAAACAAAGTGACTGCTCCTTGAAAGTGGTCTACAGGTCAAGCGGGCCCTGGCGCCCGGCGTCGAGCGCCGCCAGCACGTTCTCGGCCACGGCGTCGGGCGACAAGGCGTTGCCGGGCATCTTGAAGGGCACTTTGCGCCAGAACGCGGTGTTCACCGCGCCGGGGCGCACGACGATGACGCGCCGTTTCCGCTCCTCTTTGCGCAACGCCTCGGCGAACGCTTCCAGCCCGGCTTTGGCGGCCGCGTACGCGGCCAGGCCCGGCAGCCGCATCCGCTCGCTGACCGCGCCCAGGAAGACCAGCGGCGCGTCCGCGGCCAGGAGCGGCAGGCTGTGATGCACAGCGTAATATGCGCCCAACAGGTTAGCGTCCAGGATGCGCCGGAAGGTGTCGGGCGCCATCCGCGCCGCCGGCTCCGCGGCGATATCGCCGGCCGCGTAGATAAATAAGTCGGCCTCGCCCACCTCTTGCCCTGCAGCCAGCACGGCGCGCTGCACGGCAAACGGATCGGCCACATCGGCCTCGAACGCGTAGTCGGCGACGCCGGCCAGGTCGGCGCTGTGCCGGCTCATGCCGACGACCTGCCAGCCCGCTTCCCGGAGCCGGTGAGCCAGCGCGCGGCCGATGCCGCCGGCCGCGCCCCAGATCAATGCGGTTTTCATCATGGGACAGCCTCCCTGAG
>CAZYGI010000101.1:0-11769 GCA_964647255.1 uncultured Anaerolineales bacterium
GCCACGCCATCCGCCTCCGCGTCCCGGTGATCCCCGGCGTCAACGATGATGACGATTCGATCCGGCAGATCGCCGCGTTCGCCGCGTCGCTGCCGCACTTGCAGGGGATTGATCTGCTGCCGTATCACACGACCGCGGCGGACAAGTATGCGCGGCTGAACAAGCCGTACCGGCTGGCTGGCGCGCGGCCGCTGTCGGATGCGCGGATGGCGGGGATTGCGAGCATCCTGCGCAAGTATGGATTGCAGCCAGGGGTAGGATGATCGGACGCGGACGAGCGCGGACAAGCGCGGATGGAAAGCGAGAGCGATCTTATGAGGGTTTATTTCACCCGCCACGGCGAGAGCCACGCCAACGTCCTGCGGCAGATCTCGAATCGCGGGCTGGTGCATCCGCTCACGCGCACGGGCCGGGAGCAGGCGGTCGCGTTGGCCGATAAGCTCCAGGATCGCGCCATCACGCGGATTTACTCCAGCCCATTGCTGCGCGCCATCGAAACCAGCGTCCTCGTCGCCGATGGGCTAAACGTGGAGTACGAGGTGACGGACGCGCTGCGGGAGTTCGACTGCGGCATCGCCGAAGGCCGGGCCGATGCAGAGGCCTGGGGGCTGTGGCAGTCGGCGGTGGACAACTGGCTGCTGCATCAGCGCCGAGAGTGGCGCATCCCTGGCGGTGAAAGCTTCAATGACCTCCGCGACCGCTTCGTACCGTTCATCGAGGGGCTTGTCGCCCAATACGGCAATACCGATGCCAACCTCCTGTGCGTCAGCCACGGCGGCCTCCTCTGGATGATGCTGCCGCTGGTGCTGACGAACGTGGACCACGACCTGATGGCGAGGCACGGGTTCGCCAATACCACGTGCATCGTGTCGGAGCTAAGGCCGGACGGCCTGCGCTGTGTTGAATGGGATGGTGACAAGATTTGAGACGTATCTCATGTGCGCTTCACTTCAGTCATAGGGCATGATAGATAGATTCGCCTTGGTAACTTGGTTTGTTTGGTGAATTCGGAGTAGAATGAGCAATCGTAGGGTGGGAAGGAATAACGCTGTGCCGTAGACAAATGGCGTGTGGCACGCATCGTTGAACACCAAAGGGAGCGAGAATGCAGTTCGAGTGGGATCCCAAGAAGGCGGAGAGCAATCTGCGCAAACACGGCGTGTCCTTCGAAGAAGCTGCAACGGTGTTCGAGGATGACTTATCTCTGACCGGTGATGACCCGCATCATTCAGTCAATGAGCCGCGACAGATCACCTTCGGCGTCTCCAGTGTCGGACACCTGTTAGTCGTCTTACATACTGAACGAGGTGAACGCATTCGAATCATCAGCGCCAGATTGGTCACCGGCCCAGAAAGGAAGATTTATGAAGAAGGCTGACATGGCTTCTGACGAACTGCGCTCTGAATACCACCGCGAGGACTTCGGGGTCATGGTGCGCGGAAAGTATGCCGCGCGCGTCAGGGACTCCTCCAACATCGTTGTCCTAGACCCGGAGATAGCTCAGGCATTCCCGAACGCGCAGGCGGTCAACCAGGCCTTGCGCGGCCTGCTCGATCTCGCCAAGGCAAGCGCTCGGCTCACTCCGGAGCCTCCCCCAAGTCATCCACAAACGACGTCGGCCAGATAGCTCCCGGTGGCGCTGTCTTCGTCGCTGCCCGGCGTCCTCCAGCGAGATGCAGTTGCCACGGGACGCGTTCGCCGCGTCGCTGCTGCACTTGCAGGGGATCGACCTGTTGCCGTAGCATACGATTGCGGCGGACAAATACGCGTGGATGAACAAGTCGTACAAGTTGGCCGGCGCGCGGCCGCGGTCAGAGGCGCCGATGGTGGAGATTGCGGCCATCGTGCATGCGTTCGCCTGAGGTCCCATCTAATCTCAACAGGAAGAGCCGTCCGGGCAATTGCGGTCAGCAAGGAGGCACAAAAAAGCCGTGGTTTACGCAAAAGCGATGCAGCCTGCTTTTCTTTTGCCAGAAGCAGCCAGGTTCCCTTCCACACGATACCAGGGCAGCAAAGCCAAACTGGCCGACTGGATTTGGGGGCAGATCACCGATCTCGACTTCAAGTCATGTCTTGACGCGTTCGGTGGCACAGGCAGTGTTGCTTATCGTTTAAAGCAGGCCGGCAAGGCAGTCACGTACAATGACATCCTAAAATTCAACTATCACTTCGGGGAGGCTCTGATCGCCAATAGCACGGCGAGGCTGGATCCGCAGGACCTCGAGATGATTCTTCGCCGCCACTCGGAGCTTCGCTATCCGACGTTCGTTCAGGACACCTTCCACGATGTCTATTTTACTGACGTCGAAAATGCCTGGCTGGATCAGACAATCACCAACATCGGCCAGATTGGTGACCCAGCGCGTTACAGCCTGGCCTTCTTCGCGCTGTGTCAGGCGTGCATCGTCAAACGGCCGTATAACCTGTTTCATCGCAAGAACCTCTACGTGCGTTTTGCTGAAGTGGAGCGCTCCTTCGGTAATAAGACGAGTTGGGATCGGCCGTTCGAAGAATGGTTCCGCATTTTCGTTGAAGAAGCAAATCAGGCGGTCTTTGATAATGGTTGTTTGAATCGAGCCTACAATCTGGACGCCGTTGAAGTCCCAGGCGACTTTGACCTGGTGTACGTTGATACGCCTTACATTCCGAAATCCGGTGTCGGGGTGGATTACCTCGACTTCTACCATTTTTTGGAAGGACTGACGATCTACGACGAGTGGGACCGGCATGTTGACCGTCATTCCAAGCACTTGCGCTTCAAACCCAGACCAAACGAATGGACGGACAAGAGCCGGATACACACAGCTTTTGAGAGACTCTTCGGCAGGTTTCAGAACAGCATCCTGGTGGTGTCCTATCGAAGCGATGGGATTCCATCAATCGAAGACCTGGTCGAAATTCTGCGTCGGTACAAGGCAAACGTACGCGTTGAGCATTACGGACAGTACAAATACGCGCTTTCGACCAACGGGCAATCAGAAGAAGTTCTTTTGATCGGGCAATAGGTGAGGCAAAATGCAAAAGGAAGAATTCAGACAAGCATTGGCCGAACACTTCGGCGATTTCGAAAAAGCTCTTGCATCGGAATCGGGCGACTGGACAGTCAAGGGCTTCATTGACATTTACCGGAACATCTATACCATCTCCGTAGACACGAAGGTAATCTCCAAAATCATAGAACTCATGCTTTTTCCGCTCATCCTTCAGTTTGCGGACAGGCATAGCTATCGAATGGTGTTGTGCGAGCACCAGAACCACTATCCTGACCTCACGTTTGTGGATTCGGACGGAACAAGATTCGCCCTCGACATCAAGAGCACCTATCGCACCGGTCCACAGACGGCGAGCGGCTTCACTCTGGGAGCTTTCACCGGATATTTCCGAGACCGGACTTCTACCAAGAACTGCTCTTTCCCCTACGCCGACTACGCAGGGCACTTCGTTCTTGGCGTGATCTACAGCCGGAGCGCTGAGATCACGGATGAACGACTCGTTTACACGCTGGATGATCTCCCCAACATCGTGTCGGTGGTCAAAGATTTCACCTTTATCGTGCAGGAGAAGTGGCGCATTGCCGGTGAACTGCCGGGCAGTGGGAACACAAAGAATATCGGTTCGATCCATGACATCAACGGCCTGATACAAGGCGCGGGGCCTTTTGCGCCGCTTGGTGAGACAGTCTTCGATGATTACTGGATGAACTATCTGACGGAAGACATGGCTAGGGCGATAGACTCGACTGTGCCATACCGAAATCTCAGAGAATACGCCAGATGGCGTAACCCCGACCAGAAGCTGAGGAAGGAAATATGATCACCCCCCGCGTCGCCCAACTTCGCCAGCGCAGCCTGGACGCAATCCCCACCATCTCGGCCGAGCGCGCGGTCCTGATAACCGAGGCCTACCGCCTGCACGACGGCCTGCTCTCCGCACCGATGCGCCGGGCGCTGGCATTCCGCCACGTGATGGAGCACCGCACGATCACCATCGGCGACGGCGAGCTGATCGTCGGCGAGAAGGGGCCGGCGCCCAAGGCCACGCCGACCTACCCCGAGCTGTGCTGCCACACCCTGTCCGACCTGGACATCCTGGACTCGCGCGAGAAGATCCCGTTCCGGGTCAGCTCAGAGACGCGGCAGGTCTACGCCGAGCAGATCATCCCGTTCTGGACAGGCAAGACCATGCGCGAGCGGCTCTTCGCGGAGATGACGGACGAGTGGCTGGCCGCGTACGAGGCCGGCATTTTCACCGAGTTCATGGAGCAGCGCGCGCCCGGCCACACCGTGCTGGACGACAAGATCTACCGCCGGGGGCTGCGGGATTTCCAGGCCGACATTGACGCGGGGCTGGCGCGGCTCGATTACGCGGCCGACCGCGATGCGTACGCGAAGGGCGAGGAGCTCAAGGCCATGCGTATCGCGCTGGACGCGGTGATCCGCTTCGCCGAGCGGCACGCCGAAAAGGCGTTAGAAATGGCCGCTGTCGAGGTTGATCCGACCCGCAAGGCCGAGCTTGAGCGCATCGCGGAGGTCTGCACGCGCGTCCCAGCGCACGCGCCGCGCGACTTCTGGGAGGCGCTGCAGGCGTACTGGTTCGTCCACCTGGGCGTGACGACCGAATTGAACACCTGGGACGCCTTCTGTCCCGGCCACCTCGACCGCCACCTGGAGCCGTTCTACGCGCGCGGGCTGGCCGATGGCACGTTGACGCGTGAAATGGCCGAAGAGCTGCTCCAGTGCTTCTGGATCAAGTTCAACAACCAGCCCGCACCGCCGAAAGTTGGCGTCACCGCGGCGGAGAGCGGCACTTACACCGACTTTGCGCAGATCAACGCAGGCGGCATCCTGGCCGACGGCGCGGACGGCGTCAACGACGTGACCTACCTGGTGCTGGACGTGATCGAGGAGATGCGGCTGCTCCAGCCCAGCAGCTCGATCCAGGTCAGCCGCAAGAACCCCGACCGCTTCATCAAACGCGCCGGCAAGATCATCCGCACCGGGTTCGGCCAGCCGTCGGTCTTCAACGCCGATCTGATCGTGCAGGAGCTGGTGCGGATGGGCAAGACCGTCGAGGACGCGCGGGACGGCGGCTCCTCGGGCTGCGTCGAGGTGGGCGCGTTCGGCAAGGAGGCGTACATCCTGGCGGGTTACTTCAACATCCCGAAGATGCTGGAGCTGGCGTTGCACGATGGGGTGGATCCCCGCACCGGCCGGCAACTCGGCCCGCGGACGGGGGACCCGGCGAGCTTCGCCGCGTTCGACGACCTCTTTGCTGCGTTCCTGGCGCAGATGCGGCACTTCGTCGAGATCAAGGTGCGCGGCAACAGCGTGATTGAGCGGCTGTACGCGACCTACATGCCCGCGCCGTTCCTCTCGACCCTCGTGGACGACTGCATCGCGAAGGGGCGGGATTATCACGACGGCGGCCCGCGCTACGACACCACCTACATCCAGGGGGTCGGCATCGGCACGATCACCGACGCGCTGTCGGCGATCAAGCATCATGTGTTCGAGCAGCAGGATCTCTCCATGGATCGGCTGCTGGCCGCGCTGGACGCGGACTTCGCGGGCTACGAGCGGGAGTGCCAATTATTACTCAACCGCACCCCGCGCTACGGCAACGACGACGACGCGGCCGACGCGATCATGGTGCGCGTCTTCAACGCGTTCTTCGACCTGATTGATGGCCGCAAGAACACCCGCGGCGGGACGTATCACCTGAACATGTTGCCGACGACGTGCCACGTCTACTTCGGCTCGGTGATCGGCGCGACGCCGGACGGACGCCGGGCTCGGACGCCGCTCTCCGAAGGGATCTCCCCGGTGCAGGGCGCCGACCGCCGCGGCCCCACCGCGGTGATCAAGTCCGCGGCAAAGATGGATCACGCGCGCACCGGCGGCACGCTGCTCAACCAGAAGTTCGCACCCCAACTCCTCGCGGACGACGCAGGCCTGGACAAACTGACGCAGCTCATCCGCTCCTACTTCCGGTTGGACGGCCACCACATCCAGTTCAACGTGGTGGATGTGGAAACCTTGCGCGCCGCGCAAGCTCACCCGGAGCAGCACCGCGACCTGATCGTGCGCGTCGCCGGCTACAGCGATTACTTCTGCGACCTGAGCGTCGCGCTGCAGGACGAGATCATCGCGCGGACGGAGCATCAGTCATTCTGAAGTCAACGCTCTGGAACTACCCCCATGAAAACGGATTTACTGTGGCGTCCGCTCCGATCCGCAGATCGGGGGGACATTGTCGAACTGGCAGCCGCCTGTCTGGTTTCCGATGGCGGTCTGCCGTCCGTCACGGACGAGGCGTTCGTGCAGGAACGGTTCCTGCCCGCTGCGCCCGGTGTCGCGCTCGGCGCGTTTGACACGGTGGGCACGCTGCTTGCAGCCACCGCGATTCAGCCCGACCCACGTACGAAAAAGCCTCGGGGGCTCATTGCCGGCATGGTGCACCCTGACCATCGGCGCCAGGGCATCGGCGCGCGCCTGCTGCGCTGGAGCGTTGATCAGGGCCGATCGCTGCTGATGAAACTTGCACCTGACGATCCGCCGCGCCTGGTGATTGCTACGGAGGGCCTGACCGCAGATGCAGCACGACTCTATCAGCGTTTCGGCTTCACGCAAGAGTTCGCCGAGGACGTGATGCGCCGTGATCTGAGGCAGCGACTTGCGGAGGCGCCGCTTCCGCCGGGCATCACACTCATGCCGTGGACGCCGGAGTTGACTGAGTCGTTCTTTGCGGCCTATTCAGCTTCTTTCCAAGATCGCCCCGGCTTTCCCGGTTGGAGTCTGGATCTGTGGCGCGACTGGGCAATCGCCGATGATGGGTTTTACCCAGAGGCCTCGTTCCTGGCGCGACACGGCGACCTGCCCACCGGTTTCATCATCTGCGATACAGGCTGGGTCACGCAGATGGGCGTGATCCCGGCGTATCGCGGCCGCGGGCTGGGCGCGGCTTTGCTCACGAAGTCCCTGCGCTGTCTTCGTGACGCCGGTCAAGAAGAAGCCCTGCTGGATGTCAATGTAAACAACCCGGTTGCCGCGCGCCTCTACACCCGCCTTGGCT
The DNA here is from genome assembly GCA_964647255.1 of uncultured Anaerolineales bacterium. Classification (GTDB taxonomy): domain Bacteria; phylum Chloroflexota; class Anaerolineae; order CG2-30-64-16; family CG2-30-64-16; genus CAWJEL01. The sequence goes on from CAZYGI010000101.1 coordinate 7,073, forward strand.
TCGAGCCGGTCGGGCGGCGGGCACGCTGGATCCTGCAAATCAACTGAACCCAAAAAGGAGTGCCCCATGACCGAGAAAGATGCCGCCGACAGCAAGGCTGCCGCCGAACCTAAGCCTGTGCCCGCAGACCAACTGGTGAGCACCCAACACACTGTCACGCTGGCCGGGCAGGAGATCCGCTACACCGTCACCGCGGGCACGATCATCCTGAAGGAAGAGGCCGAGAAGACCGGCGAGAAGGCCGGCGAGTCGGAGGGCGAGAAGCCCAAGGCATCCGTCTTCTTCATCGCCTACACGCGCGATGACGTGCCGGACAAGACGCAGCGTCCGCTTACCTTTTCGTTCAACGGCGGGCCGGGCTCATCGTCGGTCTGGCTGCACCTGGGGCTGCTGGGGCCGCGCCGCGTCGTGATGCAGGAGGACGGCGGCCTCCCGCCGCCGCCCTTCCGGTTGACCGACAACGAGTTCTCGCTGCTGGACGTCACCGACCTCGTGTTCATTGATCCGGTCAGCACCGGCTTCAGCCGGCCGGTGGTGGGCGAGAAGGCGAAGGAGTTCCACGGCTTCAAGCGGGACATCGAGTCGGTCGGCGATTTCATCCGGCTCTACACCACACGCTACGGCCGCTGGCTCTCGCCCAAGTTCCTGATCGGCGAGAGCTACGGCACCACGCGCGCCGCGGGGCTGTCGGGCTATCTCCAGGAGCGGTACGGCCTTTACCTGAATGGCATCATGCTGATTTCGTCCATCCTGGATTTCAGCACGGCTGACTTCAACCCGGGGAACGATCTGCCCTGCATCCTGTTTGTGCCGACCTACGCCGCAACTGCGTGGTATCACGGCCGGCTGCCGCTCGAACTTCAGGGGCTCGACCTGCGCACGTTCCTGACCGAGGTCGAGGGGTTCGCGCTGGGCCAGTACGCCCTGGCGCTGATGAAAGGCGCGGCGCTGACCGCGGAGGCGCGGGCGGGGATCGCAACGCGGCTGGCGCGCTACACCGGCCTGTCCCCCGACTACGTGGACGGCGCCGACCTGCGCATCAACATCCATCGCTACGTCAAGGAGCTGCTGCGCGATGAGCGGCGCACCATTGGCCGCCTCGACAGCCGTTTCAAGGGCATTGACCGGGACGCGAGCGGCGAAAATCACGAGTACGACCCCAGCATGACCAACATCATGGGGCCGTACACCGCCGCCTTCAACGACTACGTGCGCGGCGAGCTGAAGTTCGAGAGCGACTTGCCCTATGAGGTTCTCAACCCCAAGGTGTGGCCCTGGGACTATTCCGAGCATGAGAACCAATACGTCAACGTGGCCGAGACGCTGCGCAAGGCCATAAGCACCAATCCGTATCTCAAGGTCTTCGTCGCCAACGGCTACTACGACCTGGCGACGCCGTACTGCGCCACCGAATACACCTTCAACCACCTGGGCCTGGACCCGAGCCTGCGCGGCAACATCTCGATGGCTTACTACCTGGCCGGCCACATGATGTACATCCACCTGCCATCGCTGGCCCAACTGCGCGAGGACCTGGCCGGCTTTCTGCGGGGCGCCGTGCCCGCGGCGGAGGCATGACCCTCAGCCTGGGCCAATGGGCCTTGATGGGACTGGCTGCGCTTCTGATCGGGGTGTCCAAGACCGGGATCACCGGGCTGGGCATCCTGGCGGTCGCTATCGCGGCGAGCGTACTGCCGCCGCGCGACTCAACCGGCACGGTCCTGCTGATCTTGCTCGTCGGTGATGTGATGGCGATCGCCATGTACCGCCGCGTCGCAAACTGGCCGCAACTGAGACGGATTTTCCCGTGGGCGGGCGCGGGCGTGCTGCTCGGTGCGCTCGCGTTGGGCCATGTGAACAACGACGGCGCTCGGCGGCTCATCGGCACGATCCTGCTGGTCTTGATCAGTGCGTACTTCATCCGGCAGCGGGCCGTGAACGGCCGAGGCGATGAAGCGCCGGCTTTTATGCGCTACCCGTGGCTGGTGGCCGGGACCGGCGTGCTGGCCGGCTTCACAACCATGGTCGCCAACGCGGCCGGGCCGATCATGATCCTTTATTTGCTGGCGCTGCGCCTGCCCAAGGAGATCTTCGTCGGCACGACGGCGTGGTTTTTCCTGGCGTTGAACCTGTTCAAGACGCCATTCAGCGTTGGGCTGGGGTTGATTAACGCCGGCTCGCTGGCCGTCGCGCTGCCCCTGGCCCCCCTTGTCGTGGCCGGCGCGTTCCTCGGACGTTATCTGCTGCGCGTGCTCGATCAGCGCCGCTTCGAGCAGATCGCACTGCTGCTGTCGCTTGTCGCCGGGGTGAGGCTGCTGCTCTGATGGACATTTCAACGCTGATCACGCCGTGACCCTGCGTTTCTTCATCAAGGCAGACGCAGAGCCGCTGCACCGTATCCTGAACGAGGACGGCATCCTGCGTTACTTCCCGCGGACTACGCCACGTTCGCCTGGGTGTGCGATGTCTTCATCGCCGATGCGCATCGGGGGCCCGGTCTCGGCAAGTGGCTGATCGAATGCGTGGTGACGCATCCCGCCCTACACGGGCTGTGGCAGATCCTGCTCGCGACGCGCATGAGTTGTATCGGCGCTACGGCGGCTTCGCCGGCCTGCCGGCGCCGGAGAAGTGGATGATCCGGCGGAAGTCTTCCTTGTAACGCGGAGGGGCGATGATGAACAAGGTCGGAATCTGCGCCGCGTTCGTCGTTGACGGGCTGCTTCTGGCGCTGCTGCTCAGCCTGACGGGGTGCGCGGGCGGACAGGCGCCGCTGCGGGCTCCCGCGTATGGCGCCGGCGAGCTGCAGGCCGGTGATGCGGTGACGGTCACGGTGACGGGCCGCGATGTGGTTCTGGATATCCGCAGCGAAAAAGGCATCGGCAGCGCGGAAATTGAGCAGGCCGCGGGCGGCGCGCCGGCCTCGCTCATGCTGCGCTTCCAGCTGGCGGGATTGGAGGAGCTGCGCTTCTCCTATGCTGACGTGCAGGTGACCGTCCACGTGTCGAGCCTGGCGGAGGGTGGGGTGCGCGAGGAGATGGGACCGCCAGGGGGCGAGGTGCAGCCCATCGGCCCGGACAGCGCGTATTGGATGGCGGTGCGGCTCCCGGCCGGCGGACGCATCCCGCTGATCGGCGGGGCCATCGAGCTCGCGGCCCCGCGCGCTTTCCTCGAGGGCGATGCCCGCGGTTTCTCGCTGCGGTGGATTGATTTTTACCGGTGATGGGGCGCCGATAACCTCAGCCCTGCCCGCGCAATCACGATTTCCTCATCCGTCGGAACGGACATCACCGCCACGCGGCTCTCAGCCGCGCTCAGGATCGTGGTTGCATCGGCCGGCGCGCAGCGATTGGCCTCCGCATCCAGGAGCACGCCGCACCAGGCCAACCCCGCGCAGGCCCGCTCGCGCACCTGCCAGCCGCGCACGCCGATGTCGTCGGTGAACGCCAGCACGTCGAACCCGCCCAGCACAGCCGCGTACGCGCCGATATAGCTCTTGAGACGATGGATGACCATCGCGACCGCCAGCCGCGCTCGCGCATCCCCTGCTGTCTCGAGCCGGATCAGCTCGAACAGATCGCTCGACGCGCCGGAGATGCCGATCAGCCCGCTCTCGCGGTTCAGCAGGCGATCCACCGCCTCGGAGGTGTAGCCGTGCTCGGCAATCAGCGCCAGGGCGATGCTCGGATCGAGGTCGCCGCAGCGGGTGCTCATGATCAAACCGGGCAGCGGCGAGTAGCCCATCGAGGTCTCGACGCTGCGGCCGCCGTCAATTGCTGCGACGCTGGAGCCGCCGGTGCCCAGGTGGCAGGCGATGATTTTCAACGTCTCGACCGGTCGGCCGAGCGCGCGGGCGGCCTCGGCCGTGACGTATTCGTAGGAGAGCCCGTGGAAGCCGAACTTGCGGAAGCCGTAACGGTCGGCCAGGTCCAGCGGCAGGGCGTAGCGATAGGCCGCTTCGGGCAGCGTCGCGTGGAACGCGGTGTCGAAGACCGCGACCTGCATGACGTCCGGCAGCTCGGCCCGGCACAGATGAATCACGCTCAGCGAGTTGGGGTTGTGGATCGGCGCCAGGCGGTTGCAGGCCGCCAACTCGGGCAGGACTTCGTCGGTCACGATCACCGGCGCCTGGAACCGCGCGCCGCCATGCACGAACCGGTGGCCGATCGCGTCCGGCGCGACGCCGCGCGGCCGCAGATGCGCCAGCACCGCCGCGGCCGCGGCCCGGTGATCCGGCAGCGGCCGCACGTCGGTCACGCTCTCCGCGCCGAACGTGTGGCGCAGATACGCGGCCTCCTGCGTCACCGTGCCGACGTGGTACGCCTTACCTGCGGCGGTGACGGATAACGTCTGGCCTTCCGCCCGATAGACCTTGTAGGTCAGCGACGAGCTGCCGCAGTTGAAGACAAGCAGGGTCGGGGACATGCACACCTCCGGCCCGTATTCTATGCAGCAGCGGATTGACGGCAAATCGCGAGGATGGGTGGCCTGCAAATGGGACGCGGACGAGCGCAGACGAGCATGGATAGTTTTATTGTCTCCGTGGTCTACCGCGTTCATCCGCGTCCCGGTCGTTGTAGCCTGCGCAAACGTAAGAGCATTTCCCGTTTCCTCGTGCCTGGTGTAAACTACCCCTGTCCGACCGACTTAGAACCTATCCGAAAACTGTCATGTCGCACAGGATGCTGGCACAAGCGAAC
>CAZYGI010000102.1:0-11458 GCA_964647255.1 uncultured Anaerolineales bacterium
CGCGCATCCGCCGGCAGGGGCTGGAGCTCACGCCGGTCGGCGCCAGCACGCTGGAGTTGGGCGACACGCTGCGCGTGGTGGGCGATACGCCGGCCGTCGCGCAGTTTGCCAAACTGGTCAGCGGCGATGCGCGGCGCATGGACGAGACCAACATGGTGCCGTTCCTCATCGGGCTGGTGCTGGGCATCGCACTGGGGCTGATCCCGTTCCGGTTTCCGAACGGCATGACGATTAAGCTGGGCGCCGCGGGCGGCGCGTTCCTGGTCAGCCTGGTGCTGGGCCACTTCGGCCGCATCGGCCCGTTCCGCCTGCATGTGCCCGCGGCCGCCGCAAACCTGTCAAAGGAGCTCGGGCTGATGCTCTTCCTGGGCGGCGCAGGCGCGAACGCTGGCACACAACTGGTCAAGGTGATCGAGCAGCAGGGCGTCGGTTTGTTCGCTGCTGCGGCAGCAATCACGATTGTCGCCGCCCTGGTGACACTGTTGCTCACGCACTTCGCGTTTAGAATGAACCTGCTCAGCACCATGGGGCTTGTTGCCGGCGTGATGACCAACCCGCCCGCACTGGCCGCGGCCGGGCACCAGACCACCACCGACGTGCCCGCGGTCACCTATGCCAGCGCCTTCCCGGTGGTGCTCATCTTCAAGATTCTGCTGGTGCAAATCCTGGTGCAGATATTGCGCTTGCTCTGACATGAGTTCACTTCTTGCCGAGCAGATGTTCGTCGTTTTCCTGATCCTGGCCATCGGTTCCTGGCTGGGACGCCTGTCATGGCGCGGTCTGTCGCTTGGCAACTCCGCGGTTTTCTTCGTCGGCCTCGCGTTCGGCCACTTCGGGTTCAGCGTCCCCAAACCGATCATGGATCTGGGCGTGCTGCTGTTTCTCTACGCAGTGGGCTTGCAGGCAGGGCCGCGCTTCTTTCGCACTTTCCGCAAGCAAGGCGCACAGTTCATCGTCATCGCCGCGGCAGCCCTCCTGGCAGCGGGTGCGGCCGCCTGTGCGCTGGCGGCCTTGATGCATATACCCTATGCGCTGGCCGCCGGGATGTTCACCGGTGCGTTGACGAATACCCCTGCGCTGGCCGGCACGATTGAAGCGGTCTCGCGGATTGATCCGGCGCAGGCGGCGACGGTGTCGGTCGGCTACGGCATCGCCTATCCCCTCAGTGTCATCGCCATTCCGCTGGTGATGCAATTCCTGCCGAAGCTGCTGCGCCGGGATGTCAAGAGGGCCGAGACGGAGTGGCTGGCCGCGCAGCAGGCCGAGCAGCCTGCGCTCGCCAGGCGGCAGTTCAAGATCACCAACCCCAACCTGGACGGCAAACGGCTGGTCGAGTTGGACACGCACCGGCTCACCCAGGCGAATGTCTCCCGCGTCCTGCTGCAGAGCGGCGGCGCGGCCGGCCAGGTGGTTGCAGGCACGCCCGATGTGGTATTACACCTGGGCGACATCGTGCTGGCGGTGGGCGCCGAGGATGAACTGGAAAAGCTGCGGCTGCTGGTCGGCGAGGAGGTGCAGGTAGCAATGGACGCCAACACCCACGCCGTCAGCCGCGACCTGTACGTGACCGAGGCGTCGCTGGCCGGCAAACGGCTGATGGACCTGCACATCTGGGACCGTCATAACGTCGTCATCACGCGCATCCGCCGGCAGGGGCTGGAGCTCACGCCGGTCGGCGCCAGCACGCTGGAACTGGGCGATACGCTGCGGGTGGTAGGCGATACGCCGGCCGTGGCGCACTTCGCCAGGCTGGTCAGCGGCGATGCGCGGCGCATGGACGAGACCAACATGGTGCCGTTCCTGATCGGGCTGGTGCTGGGCATCGCACTGGGGCTGATCCCGTTCCGGCTGTCGGATAATGTGACGATCAAGCTGGGCGCGTCCGCCGGCGCGTTCCTGGTCAGCCTGGTGCTGGGGCACTTCGGCCGCATCGGCCCGTTCCGGGTCTACGTGCCATCAGCAGCCAAGAACTTGATTCGGGAGCTGGGATTAATTCTCTTCCTGGGCGGCGCCGGGGCGAATTCCGGCGCGCAGCTACAGAAAGTGTTCGAGCAGCAGGGAGCGGGGCTCTTCATCGCGGGCCTGGCCATCGCCCTGGTTGCCGTGTTAGTGACGCTGCTGCTTGCACAGCGTGTCTACAGAATGAATGTGCTGGCGACGATGGGCCTGCTCAGCGGCGTAATGACCAATTCGACGGGGCTGGCCGTAGCGAACTCGAAGACGAGCACCGACGTGCCCGCGGTCGCCTACGCGAGCTCCCTGCCGGTGGTGATCATCTTCAAGATTCTGCTGGCGCAGATCATCGTGCCGGTGTTGCGGCTGTTTGGCGGCTCATGAGTAGTCAAACTCCTTCACCTCGGGATCAACGATCAGCGTCTTGACGACCTGGTCGTGGCCTTCTACCCGTCCCGCGGCTTTGATGCTGATCAACAGCACATCGCCGTGTTTGCTCTGACTTTCGCTTCTGATCTGCAATTTACACTTCCGGAACAACTCTGCCAGTTCGGCGCCCTTCCCGGCTTTGAGCACGGTGGTTGCCTGGTAGAGGCGCGTCAGCCGTGAAGCCTCCAGGCGAGTCTCGAGAATGGGCAACGCCCACAAAACGAGCAGCGCCAGGAACGCGATCAGTGTGGTGAAGAGCAGATAGCCGCCCCCGGCCCCGATCCCCAACGCCGCGGCCAGCCACACGGTCGCCGCGGTCGTCAACCCCTTCACCTGGCGGCCCTGGTGCAGGATCACCCCGGCGCCCAGGAAGCCCACCCCGGTCACGATCTGTGCGGTGATCCGGGCAGGGTCATTGGGTCCGCCGATGTGGAGCGAGAAGATGGTGAACAGGGCCGATCCGACAGAGATCAGGATGATGGTGCGCAGGCCGGCCGTCTTATCGTGGTATTCCCGTTCAGCGCCGATGATCGCACCGACCAGGAGCGCGCACAGCACCTTGATCAAATCCTGCGGTTCCAACAACAGCCAGTTTGCCATGGTATCGTCTCCCTTATTCTTGTCGGACGGATTATTCCCCGCCCTACGGCTTGATTGCCCGCGTGGCGAAGAAAGTCGGCATATACTGCGAGAGCAGGTCGTTCTCTTCCGGCGGATAGCGATCCTCGAAAAAGGCAGCGAGCAGGAACCCCGCCGCGAGCTGCCCGCCGATCTGATCGTCCAGCGTGTGGCTGAACTCCAGCGGCCACCCCTTCGCCAGGTAGGCCGCCCGCGCCGCCTCCGACAGGCTCTCGGTGTCCGAATAAGGCAGCTTGAATTTCACCTCAAGCCGGTGTTCACGGTCGAGCAAATCCAGATCGAAGATGTAGATGTCCGGGTTGTTGAACCCCGCCAACAGCGCGCCGCCGGCCCGTAGCACGCGATACGCCTCGCGCCACACGGGCCGCACATCGGCTGCAAAGATGTTCGAGACGGGGTGGAAGATCAAATCGAAGCTGGCGTCGGCGAAGGCTGAGAGATCAGCCATGTCGCCCTCGACCGTGCGGATGTCCAGACCTTCCCGTTCGGCCACCAGCCGGTCCTGCGCCAGTTGCCGCGGCGAGTTGTCGAAGACGGTCACGCGGGCGCCGGCCGCGGCCAGGATCGGCCCTTGCTGCCCGCCGCCCGACGCCAGGCAGAGCACGTCCGCGCCGGCCAGCGGCGGGAACCATGCCCGCGGCACCTGGATCGTCGGCGTCAGCAGGATCGTCCACTCCCCGCCGCGCGCCGCGGCCACGACCTCGCGGCTCACCGGGATCGTCCACTGGTTGCCGTCCGCCACCTGGCGGTTCCAGGCCTCACGATTATAGGCTCGAACATCCATCATCATCTCCTCGCGCCTATCATCTTTCGCTCGTCTGGCATGCAACTTGGCCGTCGCGCGATCATCGAGAAGGTCATCGGGATACGCGCTTTCAGCTCCGGCTTGAGCATGGGGAAGCCATCCCAATACTCATCACGGTGCTCGCCGAAGTGCTCAACAACCAGGCCCGCCCGGCACAACGCCCCGAAGATCGCGGAAAGCGGCCACAGGCGCTCGTATTTGCGCGTTTGCTGCTCCACCGGCACGACCAGCTCGCCGATATAGGTTGCCGGCCAGCCCTGCGACGAGTCGCTGTGCGCGAAGTAGTCGATGTTGGTGGGGACCAGATCGGCCGTGTCCCAGGCAAACAGCCAGTTGACGGGGTGGTCATCGAACAGGCTCAAGATGCCGCCGGGCTTGAGCAGCCGCGCGATGGCCGCGGCCCAGCCGTCCAGGTCATGCAGCCAGCAGAGCGCGCCGCGGCCGGTGTAGACCAGGTCGGCCGTGCCGTCCAGCTCGTGCGGCGTGTCGAGGACGTCGCAGCGATACCACCTGGCCGGCGCGGCCAGCGCCTCGCTGACCCGCCGGGCGTTGGCGATGTGCACGTCGGAGATATCCACGCCCACCACCTCCGCCACGCCCTCGTTCCAGAGGGACAGCGTGTCGCGGCCCGACGCGCATTGGAGATGGATCGCCACGCCGCACCACGCGCGGAGGTCGCCCAGGTTGGCGCGCTCGACCGGGTGCAAATTGCTCCCGCCCGCGCGCAGGAAGGCGATGGTCTCCGCGATCTCATCAGTGTAGCGCACCGCGCCTTCGTTCCACGCGGCCCGATTTGCTTCGTGGCGGGCGCGCACCTCTGCGGCATCCACAGCGGGCGTGTTGGGCACGAAGTCAGGAATGAACGGTTCTACCACGCAGCATCTCCTCAATGAACGCCTGCCAGGCCGGATACTCGGCCGGATCCCAGATGGTCTGCAGGTCGGGCAGCGCGTCTTCGAGCGGCCAGCCCAGCCGCAGCACGCGGTAGAGCAGCATGAAGGCCGAAGCGCGGTAGTTGGCCGCGCAGTGGACGTACACGCGCCGGCCCGCATGGTGATCCATGAGCTCGAAGAACCGCTCCAGGTCGGTGAGCGTAGGCTGCGCCCAGATCACAGGGATGTGCTCGTAGATCATGCCCAACCGCTCGACCGTGCCCCGTTCGTCGGGGAGCGCGCGCGGCTCATCGCCCGGCAGCAGGTTAATCACGACCTCGAAGCCCGCGGCCGCGGCCGCAGACAACTGCGCTTCGGTCGGCAGGCCGGAAGTGATGAGGTCCGGCCCCAGGCGACGATAGTTGCGAATGGACCGCAGCCCTTCCTCCAGAATCGTGTCCACTGTCTCCTCGAGGCTCATTGCGTTGTTATCCACCACGGCCCAGCCTTGTTTGCCGACTGCACGAGATTCTTTGCTGACAACTCGCCGTAACGAAAGTCGAGCCGTCAACCCGCTCAGAACGATAGACGCCAACTTCATGAACTGCTGCGCTCCTCCGCCCCTCCACTCACTCCCGCACGTGCCCGTTCCCAATCCCGATCCATTTGTACGTCGTCAGCTCCTCCAGCCCCATCGGCCCGCGGGCGTGGAGCTTCTGCGTGCTGACCGCGACCTCCGCGCCGAGGCCGAACTGGCCGCCGTCGGTGAAGCGGGTGCTGGCGTTGACGTACACCGCAGCAGAATTGATCTCATTGACGAAACGTTCCGCGTTGCGAAAATCGTTGGTCAGGATGCTGTCGGAGTGCTCGGTGCTGTGCTCCTGGATGTGCGCAATGGCCTGATCAAGCGAGTCCACGATCTTCACGCCCAGGACCAGCGCCATCCACTCGGTGTCGAAGTCGTCCGGGCCGGCCGGGAGGAACTTCGCCCCGCCTGCGTTGCCTTCCAGGATAGCGAACGCATCGGGCGCCGCGCGCAGCTCGACCTTGCTCCGCGCCAGCCGCTCGGCCAAAGCGGGCAGGAACGCTGCGGCAACCGCCCGGTGCAGCAGGACGGTGTCCAGCGCGTTGCAGACGCTCGGCCGCTGCACCTTGGCGTTCTCGATGATGTCGAGCGCCCGGACGGGATCGGCGGTCTCGTCCACAAAGATGTGGCAGATGCCCATCCCGCCGGTGATCACCGGGATCGTCGCCTGCTCGCGGCAGAGGCGATGCAAGGCCGCGCCCCCGCGCGGGATGATCATGTCCACGTACTTGTCCAGCCGCAGCAGCGCCGTCACCAGCGCCCGGTCGGGGTCGGTGATGGTCTGCACGCCCGCGGCCGGGAGGCCGGAGGCTGCCAGCGCGTCCTGGATCACCTGCGTGAGCGCCAGGTTGCTGTGCAACGTCTCACTGCCCCCGCGGAGGATCGCCGCGTTGCCGGTCTTGAGGCAGAGCGTTGCGATGTCAATCGTCACATTCGGCCGCGCCTCGTAGATCACGCCGATGACGCCGATGGGGATGCGCCGCTTGCACAACCGCATCCCGTTCGGCAGTACGCGGCCGTCGTACTCCGCGCCGACCGGATCGGGGAGCGCCGCGACATGCCGGGTGTCGGCCGCGAGCGCGGCGAGCCGCACCTCGTTCAGCAGCAGCCGGTCGAGCAGCGCGTCGCTGAGCCCCCGGGCGCGGCCGGCGGCGATGTCCTCGGCGTTCGCGGCCAGGACCGTCGCGGCTTGCGCTTCGAGCGCGTCGGCGATCGCCAGCAGCGCCGCATTCTTCCGCGCCGTCGGCAGAACCGCCAGTTGCCGGCTCGCCGCGCGGGCGGCCTGACCCATGGAATTTAGATCGGTCATGGAATTCTCTCCGATAACGGATCCCCACCACCAAGGCCCAAAGACACAAAGCTCATCAAGATAGAAAACCTTTGTGATCCTTCGTGTCCTCGTGCCTTTGTGGTGAGGTCTCTCCGTTTCAAACCAAAATCATGTCATTGCGATGCACCGCGGCTGGCCCGGCAGTGTAACCCAGCAGCTCGGCGATGGCGTCCGAGCGGTGGCCCTTGATCTGCGCCAGGTCGGCGCTGGCATAGCGGGCGATGCCGCGCGCCAGATCCTTGCCTTTGGGGCCGACAATCAGGACGGTGTCCCCGCGCGCAAAGTCGCCCTCCACCGCGGTGATGCCGGCGGGGAGCAGGCTGCCGCCCCGCTCACGCAGCGCACGCGCCGCGCCGGAATCCACGATCAGGCGGCCGCCCGGCACAGTCCCGCCGAAGATCCACCGCTTGCGGTTCTCCAGCGGGGCTTCCAGCGCGGCGAAACGCGTGCCGACCGCCTCGCCGCCCGCGGCGCGCACGATCACGTCCGCCGCGCGGCCCGCAGCGATGATCACGTCCGCACCTGCACGGCGAGCCACATCCGCGGCCTGCAGCTTGGTGGTCATGCCGCCCACACCCAGCCCGCTCACGCTCCTCCCGGCGATGCGGCGCAGCGTCTCATCAATCGTATCCACTTCCGCGATGAGCCGGGCGTCGGGGTCGGTGCGCGGGTCCGCGGTGAACAAGCCCGGCTGGTCGGTCAGGAGCAGCAGCAGATCGGCCTCGGCCAGCAGAGCGATGAGCGCCGACAGGTTGTCGTTGTCGCCCACCTTGATCTCGGCCGTGGCGACCGCGTCGTTCTCGTTGATGACCGGGATGATGCCGTGCTCCAGCAGCGCGGCGAGCATGTCGCGCGCGTTCAGGAAGCGATCGCGGTCGGCCACATCGGCGCGCGTCAGCAGCATCTGGCCGACATAGAGGCCGTAGATGTCGAAGAGGCTCTCCCAGACGTGCATCAGCCAGCCCTGGCCCACCGCGGCGAGCATCTGCTTGGCCGCTACCGTAGGCGGCAGCGCGGGATGGCCCATCCGCTCGCGGCCGGCCGCGATGGCGCCGGAGGTGACGATGATCACCTCGCACCCCTGACGCCGCAGCGCGGCGCACTGCCGGGCGATCTCGACCATGTGGCTGCGGTCGAGCTGTCGCGTGCCGCCGGTGAGCACACTGGTGCCAAGTTTGACGACGATGCGTTTGTACATGGGCCTTTACTGCAGGTAGAATTGCTTAGGCGCGGCATTGTAGCGCACGCGCCGAAGATGTGCAACCGTTGCGGGGAGCGAACGACCGAGGTCGCGGACGGCGACGATTGTCCGTCGGGGCCGTCAATGTTAGAATGGACCTGACACCACCATCATCCACCCGCAGAGGGGAAAGCATGAAACCGACCGACATCACCCTTCACACCGACTACCAGATTGGGGCCGTTGATCCGCGCATTTTCGGCGGCTTCCTGGAACACATGGGCCGCGCCGTCTACGAGGGCGTGTACGATCCTCAGTCGGCCCATGCCGACGCGAACGGCTTCCGCGGGGATGTGCTGCGCGCCCTGGGCCGGCTGCGCATGACCGCCATGCGCTACCCCGGCGGCAATTTCGCCTCCGGCTATCACTGGCTGGATGGCGTCGGGCCGGCCGCGGCGCGGCCGACCATGCGCGAGCTGGCCTGGCAGAGCCTCGAACCAAACCGGTTCGGCACCGACGAGTTCATCAAGCTCGCACGGCTGATGGGCTGGACGCCGATGCTCACGGTCAACCTGGGGACCGGCACGCCCGAGGAGGCGCGCAACTGGGTCGAATACTGCAACTGCCCGGCCGGCTCGAAATACGCAAATCTGCGCGCGGCCAACGGCAGCCCGGCGCCGCACGGCGTCAAGCTGTGGTGCCTGGGCAACGAGATGGACGGCCCCTGGCAGATCGGCCACGTGCCCGCCGACCAGTATGCCATCCGGGCGCAGCAGGCGGCCAAGCTGATGAAGGATGTGGACCGCACTATCGAGACGGTCGTGTGCGGGTCGTGCACCACCGACCTGCCCACCTACATGGACTGGGACCGGCAGGTGCTGGAAACGATCGGCGATTATGCCGATTACATCAGCCTGCACCGCTACGTGGGCAACGGGACGGGCGACACACCCGACTACCTGGCCGTCACCAACGCCATTGACCGGCAGATCGAGGAGATGGACGCCGCGTGCCGGTTCGTCCAGGCCAGGCGGCGGGGCAAAAAGCGGCCCTATCTCTGCTTCGACGAGTGGAACGTCTGGTACAAGAACATGCAAATGGACGGCGAGGGCAAGCACGCGCCGCACCTGATCGAAGAGGTCTACAACCTGGAGGATGCGCTGGTCGTCGCAGGGTTCCTGAACAGCTTCATCCGCCACGCGGATGTCGTCAAGATCGCCAACCTGGCCCAGATCGCCAACGTCATCGCGCCGGTCCAGACGCGCGGGGACGATCTGTTGATCCAATCCATCTTCTATCCGTTCGAGATGGCCGCGAAGCGGCGGGATGGCGTCGCGCTGCGGATGCTGGTGCAGGGGCCGGAGTATGAGGGGAAGACGAACGGCCGCGTCCCCTTCGTGGACGCCAGCGCGATCCTGGGCGCGGGCGAAGTGCACATCTTCGCCACCAACCGATCCACCGACGCGGCTGCGCCCGTGACCGTGAGCCTGGCGGATCAGGCCGTCGCGGGCCTGGCCAACGCCGAGCTGTTGACCGGGGCGAGCGCGCAGGCCGCCAACAGCTACGAGCAGGGGGACGTGGTGTGCGCCCGGCCCTTCACCGACGTGCGGATCGCGGCCGGCCGCGCCAGCTTCGAGCTGCCGCCGCTGTCGGCGGCCGCGCTGACGCTGCGGTTGGAGTGAGAATCGCGCCTGCGGCCGGATGGAGGGTCAGCCGTTCGAACCTCACGGCTCCTCCCTCCCCTGACAGCCGCGCCAAGACCGCATCGCGATGTCGAAGACACCGCTGGGTTCGAAATTGCTGATCAGCCAACGAAGCGCCTGGCGACGGTCCTCATTTCCTCCGGTTGTCGCCACGATTTGCTTGCAGAACTCAGCAACATCCTGGACGAGCCGCTCGCAGCGGTAGTACGCCAGCGCAGCGGGATCAATCTCCGCGGGGCCATATCCCGCGTAGAACCAGGCCGTTTCTCGGTCCTGATCCCAGCCGGGACCGAGACCCGACCCGACAAACATCAGGTCTCGCTCTTTCGGCGCGAGCAGGGCCGTATCCCAATCCACGATGTGGAGCGAGCCGTCGCTGCCGATCAGCAGATTGCCCGCGTGAATGTCGGCATGGCACAACACCCGTTCCTGCGCCCGGTTCAGGAGCATCCGGCCGAGCTGTTCCGCGGCTTCGACCAACTGCCGGATCGCAGCCGCCTCCTCTTGCAAGAACGCCGCCAGCTCCGCCGAAAGGCGATCCGTGTACGCGCCGGCGCCGCTGCGCGCCAGGAACGCCCGGACCTCCTCACGCCAGCGCGGGGAGTAGGTCTCGCGGGGCAGACCGCGCCTCAGCGCCGGCGGCAGGCCGGCCGTGTGAATCCGCCTGAGGGCCGCGCCGAATTCGATCCACTGCTGCTCCGACAAGACGACCGTATAGCCATCGGCGCCCGCCACAAACGGGTAGAGCGTCAACGTGAAGGGATCCAGGCTGGACCACAGATCCCCCGCGGTGGTTCGGAGCGGGGCAATGATCTGCGCAATCCCCTGGTCGGCGAGAAACCGGGGGATCGCCACGCTCATCTCGTCGAACGGGCCGCGCCTGAGCTTGAGGAAATACGCGCCGCCATCGCTGGCACCGACCCGGTAGACCGCGGTGTTGACGTCGGCGCCGAGCGGGAGAAAGGTCAGTTGGGCGGCGCGCAGCCCGTACCCGTCGTAGAGGCAGGCGATCAGGCGCTCGTCCTGGATGTCGGGCTTCTGGAGCATGGGCGTGTGAGATGCGGACTTTGGGTCGGGCATTGCTTTGGGCGACCGCTTGCATTCTACCGCACGGCCCAGCGAGCGTCAAAGGTTCTTCGCCAATCCATGAGATTGACGCACGCCAGGCCGGGCGGTACAATGGCTGCGTTGGACATGACACCCTCCCATTCAGGAGACACCCCATGCATCGTCTCTCGGCCACCAAGCGGTGGCTCTACGGCGCCGGCGACCTCGGCTTCAGTCTGACGACAACGATCATCGCCGCGTACTTCGCCATTTTCCTCACCGATGTCGTTGGGGTCACGGCGCGGGTGGCCGCGGCGGCGATCTTCGTCGGGCTGACCTGGGACTACCTCAACGACCCGCTCATCGGCTACATCACCGATCGCACGCGCACGCGTTGGGGCCGACGCCGTCCGTTCCTGCTCTTCGCCGCGCTGCCGCTCGCCCTCGCGTTCACGCTGATGTGGTGGCGGCCGCCGCTGCAGGGCGACCTGCCGCTGGCGATCTACTACGCGGCGGCGTACGTGCTGTTCGAGACTGCGGCGACGTTCGCCTACATCCCCTACTACGCGTTGACCCCCGAGCTGACGGCCGATTACGACGAGCGCACCGCGCTGACCGCGACGCGCATGTTCTTCTCGATTGTTGGCAGCCTGGTTGCGTTCACCGTGCCGTTGATGATCACGAACGGCTTCCGGCCCGAACACGCGGGCCGCGTGCTGCTGATGGGCGCCGGGTTCGGGCTGGCTTCGGCGCTGCCGCTGCTGCTGGTCTTCGCAACCGTGACCGAGCGCCCCGAGCTGATGGCGCAGGCGCAGCCGAGCGTCCGCGCATCGGTGCGCGCGGCCTTCCGGAACCGACCCTTCCTCTTCGGCCTGGGCATCTACCTGTTCACCTGGGTCTCGATGAGCATCGTG
>CAZYGI010000103.1:0-11263 GCA_964647255.1 uncultured Anaerolineales bacterium
CCCCAACGCCAGCGCCTTGTCGGTGATCGCCTTATAGTGCATCGGCTGCTTGTGTCCGAACTGCTTCAGCACCGCCTCGGCCGCATCAGTGAAAGAAAGGAGCGCAGCGGACTTCGCAAGAGGCTTGCCGGTCTGAGGCGGCAGGGCTGCTTCTTTGGCGGCCGCAATGTCGGGGCCGGCTGTGGTCACGAGAGGCAACTGCGCATCTACGGACTTGCTCTCGGCAACAGGCGCCTTCGCCTGCTTGCCCTGCGCGCCCCTGGCCGCAGCCTCCGGCAGCCCCCACTTGCGCAGCGCAAACACCCCCGGCTTCGTCCGCTGGAACCGTGACCCTGCACCGAGATCCTTGATATCCACCGCCAGCCGCGCATTGATCGTCGCGTCCGGCGTCCGGCCGTCTGACTGCCAAAGGCCCTGCGCCAACACCCGCCTGGTGATCTCGCGATAGTCCAACGGCGCCCCCGCCTCGGCGAGGATGACTTCGACAGCGTCAATGGCGTTCATGTATGTGCGCTCCAGTATCGCTGAACTAATACGCCCACGCTGCATGTCCCAGCGGCGCAGCGTTCAATTCCTCCCGCCGCTGCCGCCACTGCGGCAGAAACGCGTCCATGTGGGCCACGAAGCGGTCGTTGTGCTGGCGCTCCAACAGGTGAGCCATCTCATGCACGACGATGTACTCCACGCAGCCGGCCGGCTTCTTGGCCAGCTCGAGATTCAGCCAGATGCGGCGGGCGTCGGGGTTGCAGGCGCCCCACCGGGTCTTCATCTGCTTGACGCCCCATTCTGAAACCTGCACCCCCATGATCGCTTCCCACTTGGCGATCAGCGGCGGGATCAGCTCCTTGAGCTGCGCCCGATACCAGGCCAACAGCACGCGCTCCCGTCGCGCCGTATCGCTGCCGGCCCTGACGACAAGATCTAGCGTCGTCTTGTTGCGGATGCTGACCGCGGGCGGGCCGTCGTGATAGACGACGTTCAGCAGATAACGGTCGCCCAAATAATAGTGGCTCTCGCCGGAGACGTATTCCCGCGCCGACTGGCGTTCCTGCCCCGCGAATTTGGCCTGCTGCTTCCTGATCCAGCCCAGCCTGGAAATCACCGCCAGGCGGATCGCGTCGTCGCTCAGGCCCGCCGGCGCAGCCACGCGCACCCGGCCCGCGGGCGGATAGACGCCGAGGTGCAGGTTTTTGATCTCCTTGCGGATGACCTGGACCATGATCCCGCTGATGACAAACGCCTGCGGTTCAATACTCATTTTGTTTCTTCACCAGCTCCAGGATGCGCTGCGTGGCCTGCTCAAGCGTTTCCGGGACCAGCCCCGGCTTGTCCTCCGACGCGACGCCCGGCTGCGCGACGTGTTCATCCGCACCGACGCCCAGCACCTGCAGCGCGCCGGAGATCGCGTTCCGCACCTTTTTGACCTTGAACGGGTTGTTCCGCCAATCATCCTGCCGCGCGGCAAGCACGGCATCATGCACCAGCACGGCGTGCCGCTCGGAGCGGCCCAGGTTGTCGTAGAGCGCGCGCTTGGCGAGTGTATTGATCCGCGGAGGATACGCGCCGCCCATCTCCGGGTTCCTTGCGCGCCGGGTCAGTTCGACGACCTGGCGCAGATACTCCTCGTAATCGAGCGCTTCCTGGCGGCGCCGCTCGATCAAGGCGTCCAGCAACTCCGACATCTTTTCATAGTACTTCGGGTTGATCGGCTGCTCGTCAATGATCAACCTGCGGACGTTGTTCTCGATGGCCTCGGCCACGGCCTCGTGGTTCTTCTGGATGCCAGCCGGCAGGGCATCCACTGCTCCCGCGCCGCGCTCCACGATGAGCTGGATGAGCGACAGATCGTCGAACGCGGACACCTTCTCGCTCTCGTCGGCCACGATATAGGTATCAATCAGGTGCCGCATGGCCGGCTCATACATCTTGAGGTCAATGTAGTCGCCGCTGGCCAGCTTCACCTCGTTGCGGAGGTTCTCATAATAGGCGACCTCGGCCTTCAGCGCGTCGATCTGCGCGGCGGAATAGCCGGCCTCCGGCAGCTCGTTGGCGAGCGCGGTGAAGGCCCGCACGAGGGCCGCGACCGCCTTGTACAGCGCCAGCCGCTTCTGCTCGTTGGCCTTGAGCTGCTCGGCATTGCCCGATTCTGCCGCCACGAAGGTGTGCTGGTAGGCCAGTTGATCCCTCGGCGCACCGACCGGCTCGCAGAGCGCCTTCACCGCCTCGCGGGCTTCTTCCAGGTGTTCCTTGGCCTTGCTCAGGCGATCCTCCAGCAAGCCCGCGACGTCTTCCCGGTCGTAGCCGTCCAGCGCGCCGGAGGTGTAGTCGAGCACCGCGCCTTCGAGGCTCTTGAACAGGTCCTTGTAGTCAACGATGTAGCCGAATTCTTTGTCGTCGCCGTCGAGCCGGTTCAAGCGGCAGATCGCCTGGAACAGCCCGTGGTCGCGCATCTGCTTGTCAATGTACATGTAGGTCGCCGGCGGCGCATCGAAGCCGGTCAGCAGCTTGTCCACCACGATGAGGAGCTTCATCTGCCCCGGCTCTTCGATGAACTTCTTCTTGACCGCCTGCTCGAACTCCTCGGCCCGGTTCACCGCCTTTTCGGGCGCTTCGTTGAACCAGTCGGCCAGCATCTTACGATAGATGGCGTACTGGCGGAGCTGTTCGGTCTCGCCCTCGCCGCTCTCCTCGCCCTTCAGGTCCGCGACCGACGGTGTATACGAGGTCACGATCGCGCACTTGCCCTTCAGGTCGGTGACCGCAAACAGCTCGTAGAACTTGCACGCCTGGTAGATGCTGCTGGCGACGAGCAGCGCGTTGCCGCGGCCGCTCAACAGGCGAGGCCGGGTCGCCATGTCCATCAGGATGTCGGCCGCGATCTGGTTCAGCCGCGACTGGCTGGAGAGCACCTGCTGCATGGTGCCCCAACGCTGCTTGAGCTGCGCCTTGGCGAGCGCGGTCAGGCCGCTGGTCTTGGCCTCGAACCATTGGTCAATCTTCGCCTGCGAGGTGATGCGCTGGTCAATGTCGCGTGCTTCGTAGCGCAGGTCGAGCACCACCTTATCTTGCACCGCCTCATCGAACTTGTAGGTGTGGATGTAGCTGCCGAAGACCTCGATGCTCTTCTGCTTGTCGGCCTTGAGGAGCGGCGTGCCGGTGAAGCCGATGAACAGCGCGCCCGGCAGGATCGCCTTCATCGCCCGGTGCAGGTCGCCGGATTGGGTGCGGTGGCACTCGTCCACAAAGACAAAGAGGTTCCCCTTGGCCCTGAATCCGGGCGGCAGCGCCCGCTGCAGTTCTGCGATGTAGGCGGGGATGTCGCCGACCTCTTCGCCGTCCTCCTTCCCGCCGAACTTGTGGATCAGCGAACAGACCAGCCAGGGCGCGGCCGCGTTGAGCGTGGCGACCAGGTCCGCGCCGCTCACGGTGCGGTGGATCTCCTCGCCCACGCCCTTGAAGACCTTCTCGATCTGCTCGTCCAGCTCGGTGCGGTCGGTGATGAGCAGCACGCGGGCATCCGCCACGTGCTCGCGGATCCACTTGGCCAGCCACACCATGGTCAGGCTCTTGCCCGAGCCTTGCGTGTTCCAGATGATCCCGCCCTCGCGGCGCCTCACGCGCTCCTGGCTGGCGCGCACCGCGAAATACTGGTTCGGCCGGCAGACCTTCTTCTCCCCGGCGTCGAAGACGATGAAGTCATGGATCAGCTCGAGGAAGCGAGCCTTGCTGCATAGCTGGGTCAGATGCTGATCAAGCAAACTCAACCCCATCGAGTCATCCTGAGCGGAGCGGAGCGCAGTCGAAGGATCTTCCTTCCAGGTGAGGTAGTACTTCTCTCTCGTCTCGATGGCGCCGTAGCGCAGCCCCTCGGTGTCGTTGCCCGCCATCACGAACTGCACCGTCGCGAAGAAGTGCTCGATGAAGACCTTCTTCTGGTTGTCGAGATTCTGCCGGATGCCCTCGGCCACGGAGACGGTGGAGCGCTTCAGCTCCAGCACGCCCAGCGCGATGCCGTTGACGTAGAGCACCACGTCCGGCCGCTTGGTGTAAGCCTTCGCGTCGCCGCCCGGGACGGTCACCTCCTCCGCAACGCCGAAGTGGTTGCGCTCCGGGTGCGTCCAATCAATCAGCCAGACGGTCTGCGTGACCTCCCCGACCCCGGCCTTCACCTTCACGCCGTAGCGCAGCAGCTCATACACCGCCCGGTTGCGGTCGTAGAGGCTCTTGCTGGTGTCGCCCGCCGCCTTGTTGAGCAGGAACAGCGCCTGGGTGATCAGCGTCTCGTCGTAGCCCGCCCCAGTCAGGTGCGCCCGCAGCAGCCCTTCCTCGATGGCGCGGTTGCCCTCGCGCTCGGTCCAGTCGCCGAGGTAGGTGTAGCCCAGGCTGCCGGGGGTGTGCCTATCGGAGAACTGCCGGATCACCCGCTGCTGAGTTCGCTTCTCGATCTGGCCAACGTTGATCATGCTTCGCGCTCCTTCGCTCCGCCTTATCGGTCGATCAGTCCTATCCGTCGGATCAGCCTGATTCAGCCGATTCGTCCGATCGTTCCACCGGCCGTGTCCCCTTGCACTCGGGATATTTCACGCAGCCCCAAAACTGCGATCCCGCATGGCTGCCCGTGCGAGCAGTGCGCAGCACCATGTGCCCGCCGCACTTCGGGCAGGCTGGTGTCGGCTTGTCCGATTTATCCGATTCATCAGACGGGCTGGCCTGACGCTGTCTATCCCGTTCGACACGTCTCGCCGCGGCGAGCTGCTCGCTGTAGCCGCCTTGGGTGATGAACTGGCGCTCGAGCCAGGCGATCTGCTGATCCAGCAGGAAGTTCGCCTGGTGGATCAGGCAAATGAGGGCGTTGGCGACGATGGCCGGGTCATGGTGCTCCAGCCAAGCGGCATAAGCTTTCCAGTGGACAGCGGGATCCTCCGGATCGTTGGCGTCGCTGTAATCCTGGCGCCGCCCCACCGCGCGCACCGCCAGCGCCCTGGGGTCATGCTTGTCCCACTGGCGTTGACCATGCTGCCGCAGGTAATCTTCGTAGTCCAGGAGCAGCTCGTCGAGGCTGGCCCGCGCGACATTCGTCAGCCGCAGCTCGGTTTGGCTGGATGTGCCCGCGGCGCGACTGCCCTCGGCGATGTTCTGCCGGCCGCTGCGCGCGGCCTGCACCATCTGATCCACCGTGCGCGAACGTTTATCCATGAAGCGCTCGCAGAAGCGCACCGTAGCGTCGTAGATGACCGTCGCCACCTGGAAGGAGCGCAGCCGCCGGAACCCGCCGCTTGGACGCAGCCGGGCATCGCCCTGCGGGTCCGCTTCTTCGTCCCCGGGCAGCCGCCCCAACTCTGCTGGTGGTAGACCCTGGCTCATACCAGTCGCACCCTCCCGGTGAGCAACTCCTGCATCATCCCCTGCTTGAGCAGCCGGGTCTTGTCGCGGCGCGCTTCCAGCGCGGCGATCTCCGCATCCATGTCGGAGAGGATCGCGGCGATGGCGGTTTGTTCGATAAGAGGTGGAATGCTCACAGTGATTTCTGAAAAGGCTGGCCATCGCAAACTACCTCTCCGATCAACTGAGGAGGTCGTAGCAGCCTTGAACCTCTGACGATAAGAATCCAGTTTCAGAACTCGATGTAGGAAGTAACTGTCGATCCCTTCACTCACAGAGAATACGACATAAATTGGACTTACTAACGCCACCTGATAGAGATTCTGAAGCCCGATTGAGCCTTCCTCAACGTGATTGGCTGGGTATCCAATCTGTCCTTTCCTGATAACTTTGTACGTGCTTGTATCTTCGCTGAACACTTGGTTTTTGAAATAGCCAAGCGAGTCCACAAAGCCGAGATGTTTAGAACAGGTCAGAACTGGCAAGTCCAATCCCACAACGTTCCTTTCCGAACTCAGGACTGCGATTTCGGCGATTCTCTTCACCTCCCACTCCCCGCTGAACCCCGGCAGCCGCACCTGCCCCGTGAGGAGCTGCTGCATGGCGGCCTGCTTGAGGTCGCGCTTCTTGGTGATGAGCCGGTCCAGGCCGGCGATCAGCGCGTCCACGTCGCTCAGCGCGGCGGCGATGGCTTCTTGTTCGGCTTTAGTGGGCGGAAGAGGAATCTGAAACTTGCGAATCCTGGTGAGAGCTAGTTTTGGCTGAGCTCCAACCGTCTGAATCGAGGCAATGGTGTTTTGAATCAAAGGGGACATCAAGACGTGGAGCAAATAGTCCTGTGAGCATGTGATGTCTGTGATTCTGTCGGCGTTTTCCGTCAGATTCGCCCCGTCAAGCTCTCTAGGCACCTTTCCGATAATGCCAAGAGTCCCGGCAACTGAGATGAAGATATCCTCGCAGAAGATTCGGAAGCGCTTGATAGCGGGAAAAACGCTCTCGGGCACGAACCTGATGTCAGAGAGGGAGACTGTCCCTGGACGCATGTCAGTGACCCGAATATAGGGGTGTGGCGTTTCCTGCTCCACCAGTGAACTGCCAAGAGGAAGCCTCTTCCCGCTTGTGACGAAGCCAACTTGGTCAATGGTCTTGGCTTCCCAATCCTCCGGAATCACCCCCACTTCGGTCTGCTTATACCCCGGCCTCAGCTCCATACCGCCCCCATCTTCCTGAGGTGCTCGTCCACGCGCGCGGCGAGGGCCGCGACCTCGTCGGTGAGCTGCGGCAGCGGCGCGGCGTAGCGCTCGGCAAGCTGTTTGATGCGGCCGGCCAGCGCCTGGGAAACGCGGTCAACCTGGCCCTGCACGCCGGCGGCCAGGCTGGCCAGCCATTTGTCCTCCACCACCAGGCGCTTGATCTCGGCCTCGGTCAGCACGCCGTAGCGCGCGGCGACCTGCGCCTCCAGCGCCTCCAGCGCCGCCTTCAGCCGGGCCCTGGCGTCGGGCTGCCGGCCCAGCAGGTCGTCGTATTCCTGCAGCACCCGGCGCTCCTCCGCGTTCTCGCCCTCGCAGCCGATCTCCAGCAGGCGCGCGGCGATCGCCTCCTTGGCGGCCTTGCCCTTCTTGTCCATGAGCTCTTCGAGCAGCCCGCCCTCGCCGCCGTGCTCCTCCCGCAGCTCATCCAGGCGGCTTTCCAGCACGGCAAGTTCGCTCGCCAGCGCCTCAACGGCTGTCTGCTCGGCCGCGAAGTAGCGCGCGATCAGCAGCGGCGCGGGGATCAGGTCCGACTTGAACTTCTGCTTGCCGATCGTAAAGTCCGGCTGTTCCTTGCCCCGCCCGCCGTTGCCTTCCACGAGGAGCCGCGGCTTTGCGGCCGCCGCCCAGCCCGCCTGGCTGATCAGATCCACGTCGTCCTGCATCGTCGCGGCCCAATAGTCCAGCAGGTGCTGGTAGACGTCGTACGGTTCGATCAGCCGCACGTCGCCGGCCGCGGCTAGCAGCGCCTCGGCGAGCGCCTCGATCAGCGCCTTCGGCCGGTCGCCGGTCTTGATGCTGTGCAGCCGCGGCGCGGCCGCGGCCCTCCACCGCGCAAAAGACGCCAACACGGACGCGCTGAACGCGGCGAACTCGGGATGGCCCAGGATCGCGGCCTTGACCTCGCCCGCGGGCAGGCGGGGGCGGCTGTAGCCGGGGCGGCCCGCGGGCTCGAACAGCAGCGGCCGGACCGCGGGCAACACCTGCCAGTAACGGTCCAGCGCGTCGAGGTCGCGGTCGGGGATGCCGCCGGCCAGGTGGCCGCCGATGTCCTGCAGGTCCTCGGGCTCGCTGCTGTCAATGTAGCGCGGCAGGTTGAGGTTGAAATCGTTCTTCGGGTCGCCGATCTCCGCGAGCGGCACCATGCGCGAATAGCCGGGAACCTCAAGCTGGCGCGTGAAGACGTCCACGATGCGGTGGATGTCCTGGGCGCGCAGGCGGTTCTTGGGACCGTCCTTCATAAAGCCCTTCGAGGCATCCACCATGAAGATGCCGGTGCGGGCGTGCGCGTTTTCCTTATCAAGCACCAGGATGCACGCGGGGATGCCGGTGCCGTAGAACAGGTTGGGCGGCAGGCCGATGATGCCCTTAATGAACCCGCGGCGCACGATCTCCTTGCGGATGGTCGCCTCCGCGCCCCCGCGGAACAGCACGCCGTGCGGGTGGATCACCGCGCCCTTGCCCGTGCTCTTGAGGCAGGCGAGGATGTGCAGCAGGAAGGCGTAGTCGCCGTTCTTCTGGGGCGGGATGCCGTAGGCGAAGCGGCCGTAGGGGTCGTTGGCCGGGTCCACGCCGCTGCTCCACGCCTTCGTCGAGAAGGGGAAATTGGCGACGACGAAATCGAAAGTCTTCAGGCGGCCGTCGGCCGTCACGAAGTGCGGGCTGGCGAGGGTGTTGTCCTGCCAGATCTCCGCCGAGGGGCAGTCGTGGAGGATGGTGTTCATGCGCGCCAGCGCGGCGGTCGCGTTGTCCATCTCCTGGCCGTAGATCGCCAGGTCGAGCCCGGTGCGGCTCTTCGCCTCGTCGTGCGCCTTCAGCAGCAGCGACCCCGAGCCGCACGTCGGATCGTGGATGCTCTGCGTGGCCGCCTGCGCGCCGCCGACCCCGATCACCTGCGCCATGATGCGCGAGACCTCGGCCGGCGTGTAGAACTGTCCCTTGCTCTTGCCCGACTCGGTGGCGAAGTTCCGCATCAGGTATTCGTACGCGTCGCCGAGCAGGTCGTCCCCTTCAGCGGTGTTGCTGCGGAAGTCCAGCGCCGGGGTGTCGAAAATGGCGACCAGGTTGGAGAGGCGGTCCACCATCTCCTTGCCCTTGCCCAGCTTGTCCGGGTTATTGAAGTCCGCGACGTCGATCACGCCCTTGAGGTCGTTCGCCTCTGCCAGCCTGGCGATGATCTTGTTGATCTTGTCGCCGATCTCCTTGTCGCCCTTCAGCGCCACCATGTCGGCGAAGCCGCCGCCCGGCGGCACGTCGATCAGCGCGTCCGGCCGTCCGGCGTGCTTGTCGGAGACGTACTTGACGAACAGTAGGACCAGCACGTAGTCCTTATACTGCGACGCGTCCATCCCGCCGCGCAACTCGTCGCAGCTCCGCCACAGCGAGCTATACAGTTCGCTCTTTTTGATCGCCATGCCTACCCCTCATCAAAAATGGATCAGACCTCTCCCCCCGTTCACCCCGTCCACATCGTCCATCGTGCATTCCACATCCGGTTATCCGCTCCCCTTCCACATCCCCACCGCCATCTCATACCCCCGCGCCAGCTCCAACTCCACATCCTGCTCCGGCGCGATCTACTGCAACGCCACATACATCAGCGCCACCAACTGTGGCCCGCTGAACCGCCCCGGCAATACACCGCCGCATCCATGCTTGGCCGCTCCGCCGAAGATAGCCCTAGCTCGTTTTTCGGTATTTGTTTCGCTCCGCCATGCGCCACCCTCCTTGGCCCCTCGTGCCCGAAAGAGTCCGTGTCAGTCCGTGCTCGTCCGCGTCCACCCCACCCCAACACAAAAAACCGCAGCCCCCCAGAAAAAGGGCTGCGGCCTCACTTGACGTCCCGTACAACCTGGCTGCAATGAGGGCTGCAACCCGCGTCCTGAGGGCACAGGATACGGGTTCGGAAGGCCGGCCAGTTCGCACCTGGCCGGCCTTCATGTTAAGCATCCAGCGGACATCCCCGTCCGCAACGTATGTCACAATCGCACCGATTCTAGCACACCCCGCGCCCCGCTGGCAAACCCGCGTTCGTAGTAACGATCGCGAAGCATCCCGTGGGACTTCAGTCGTTCCGCCTCGCATTCGTAGTACCTAAATTTCGGCCCAATTAGTGATGGGCTGCTCGTCAAGAACTTGCTGAAAACGTGGTGATGAACCATACCTGTAAAGTGAAACCAACACTAAGCAAGGAGATTCATCACCATGGACGAGTCTACCACCAATGGGGAGCCGTGTCAGTTTTCGAGTGCGGCGAGCCTGGCCGGGGTCGGATTGTACCTGAGCCACGTGGACTTGTTGGGGCCCGTGCGCCGGTTGGTCAAGATTGGCCAAAAGACCGTCAAGGATACGCCGAGTGAGAAGCTGTATGACAGCTTGATCACCCTGCTGGCGGGGGGCCATGGCATCGTCAAGGTCAACACCCGGCTGCGCAGTGATCGGGCGTTGCAGGCGGCCTTTGGTCGGCAGCGCTGTGCGGAACAGTCGGTGATTCAAGAGACCCTGAACGCCTGCACGGCGGAGAACGTGGTGCAGGTGCAGCAGGCGGTGCAAAGCATCTACCGGCAACATAGCCGGGGCTATCGCCACGACTATGCCGCCGCCTGGCAGATCCTGGATGTGGATCTGACCGGCATGCCCTGTGGGCCGAAGGCCGCTTTCGCCACCAAAGGCTATCGTGCTAACGAGCGCGGGCGACATGGCCGGCAACTGGGTCGAGTGCTGGCGACGCGCTACCAGGAGGTCGTTGTGGATCAATTGTATCCGGGCAAAGCGCACTTGGTAACGGCCTTGCCGGGGCTGGTACAGGCCGCCGCCCAGGTGCTGGATCTCGACAGGGCCAAACGTCGCCGCACACTGCTGCGCATTGATGGCGGTGGCGGCAGTGTGGCGGATATCAACTGGGCCTTCGACCAGGGTTACGAAGTACATGCCAAGGACTACGCCACGCTGCGCGTGCGTGCACTGGTCGAGTCTATCGCAACCTGGTCAACCATCATCTGAATGGCTTGCTCGGTGGTTTTGTCATGGTTCACCTCGTTGTGCGAAGCATGCCACATCTTGCACCACACCAGGCGCGACGGCAAGCCCAAGGTCGTGGCCCGCTGGGTCGTGGACCCGGAGACTGCGCCCCAGGTGACGCGGGCCTTTACGCTGTTTGCCGGCGGGGCCAGCTACGCCGAAATTCACGCGGCCACGCGCCTGTATAATTCGAACGGCAGCTACGTTTCGATGCTGCGCAATCGCTCTTACTTGGGCGTCCTGAAATTTGGCGCCGAGGAGTTTCCCAACATGATTCCACCGCTTGTTGACCAAGAGACCTGGGATCAGGTCCAGGCGCGCATTGCCAAAGGCGCGCAATACATACCTCGCCCGGGCTCCGAGTATTTGCTCTCCGGGTTGGCCCGCTGCGACTATTGTGGGGGCGCGCTGTCGGGTGGGGTGGATCGGCGCGGGGAGCGGCGCGGTTTCAAGGCGTGGCGCTACTACAAGTGCGACCGCAAACGGCGTCAGGGCAACGCAGTTTGTCCCGATCAGCGGCATGTCGGCGCGGATCAGCTTGAGAAGCGGGTGGTCCAGGCTGTGCTGGAGCGGATTTTGACGTTCGACAACGTGACGCGCATCGCGGCCGA
>CAZYGI010000104.1:0-11252 GCA_964647255.1 uncultured Anaerolineales bacterium
CTTCCGGCAGCTGCGCTTCCACCGAGGGCAAGGCGGCGGCGATCGCCGGCAGCGCAACTTCAGGCAGTTCGACCTTCGGCAGTTCAACCTTCGGGAGCTCAACCTTCGGGAGCTCAACTTCCGGCAACTCAACCTTCGGGAGTTCGACTCCCGGCAGCTTCGTTTCCACCGCGGGCAAGGTGGCGGCGATCGCCGGCAGCGCAACTTCAGGCAGCTTCGCTTCGACTGCCGGCAGGGCAACCTCGGGCACTCCGACCTGGGGCGGCTGAACCTTGACTTTGGCCGCCCCAGCCTTGAGCGCGGTCAGATCTGCCTCTAGCGACTCAGCCTGAGCGCGGGCGCCGCCAAGCTCAACGTCAAGAGACTTGAGTTGCTTTTCTGCTTCGGCAAGGCGGTCGTCACACTCCGACCGCCGGCGGCGGAAGAACCACAGCTCCAGAAGCCACTCCAAGAGCCAGCCGATCAAAACACCGAGAATAAGCGCGAGCCAAGGATTGAGAGACATGGGCATTCCTTTCTGTGAAAGAGTGGTTAGCCGAGGGGGCCGATGAGCACGGGTGGATAAGGAACTTTTCAACACAGGCTTCTCCTCCACGTCAGCGTGCCAACGGTCAGCCCAGGATGATGCGACCAAAGACATTGCGGATTATACCACAACAACGCATCCTCGGTATGTCAAATGCTAGAGACTAACTGCATGAATAACGCTCACCCCTTGTTCAACCAGCGCTCGACTTCAGCCGGGGTCACAACATAGCCGGCGCCGCCGTAAGCCGTCGTGGAGAGGCCGCCGACGATGTTGCCCCACGCCAGACACTCGGCCGGCGCCCGACCGGCGAGCCAGGCGGCAAGAAATCCGGCGTTGAAGCAATCGCCCGCGCCGGTCGTATCCACCGGCGTGATGGGAATGGCCGGCGCGTGCAGGGTCTCGCCGCCGATCCGAGCATGTGCGCCGTTCCCGCCATCTTTCACCACCAACAGCGGGCAACAGGCGGCCAGGGTGGACAACGCCGCGGCCAGGTTGGCCTCGCCGGTCAGCCGGCGCGCCTCAGCCGCGTTCGGCAGGAAGATATCCACGCTGCGGATAGCACGTTTCACAGCCGGGTCGGCCAGCGTCGGGGTCTCCGGGGTGTTGCCATCCATGGCAACCTGCATCCGCTTGAGGCGCACCAGGGCCAGCCCGGCGTCAAAGAGGCGGCCGGAGTAGAGGCCGGCGACGTACACCAGCCGCGCCGAGGCCGACGCCAGCGCCTTCATCGCGGCAGGGACGGCCGGCTCCGGGTCGCAGTAGGTGATGAAGGCGCGATCGGCCGCGTAGTTCGCGGCGACCGTGATGCGCCGCAGCGGGCGGCGATGCCGGACAAACAGCGCGTCGTCCAGCCCTTCCCCGTGCGCTCGCTCCAGCACAAAACGCGAGAAGTCATCGTCGCCGAAGTCGCCTGCCCAACCGACCTTCAGCCCCAGGCGATGCATGGCAACCGAAACGTTGTAGGCGCCGCCGGGGACCATGTCAAAGCCGGCGCCGACGACCTCCCGGCCCAGCTCCGGGAACTGCGGCAGGCCGCTGAAGATCAAATCGAGGAAATAGTCTCCTAGGACGATCACATCGTAGCGCGACATGGCTCAGGACCTGCCAAAAGGAGTTCGCTACCTCAGCTCCGGGAAGAGCGCACCGTGCTCGGCGCGATAATCGGCCAGGATCGCCTCAGCCAGCCCGCGATCACGCACCAGCGGATGGATGGTGAGTGCCTGTACGGCCTTGGCATAGGAGCCTTCCGTGGCCGCAGCAATCGTCAACCGCTCGTAGGCCTTGACCTGGGCCATCAAGCCCAGCGGCGCAGCCGGCACGGCGCCGACCGAGATCGGCTGCACCGTGTGTTGTCCGACGTAGGTTGGGACCTCCACCACATCATGCTCGCCCATGCCATCAATAGCGCCAGCATTCGGGACGTTCAAGATGATCTGGCGCGGCGTCGCGCCCGTCAGCGCCTCGACCATGTCGAGGGCAACACCGGCATACCCCTGGCCCATCGTGGCGCGCAGGCCCGGCGTGTCCAGCGCGTCGAGGGAATGCGCCTGCCCGGTCTCCTTGGTCATGTACGTGTCGCCGCGGCGGGAGATATAGTCTCGATAGAGGCGGCGTTTGGCGGCCAGATCGGCCGTCGCGCGCAGCCCGGCGAACAGCTCCTCGTTCCAGGCCGCAATCATTTCCCCGCGCGTCTGCGGCGCCGCCAGGAGATTAGCCACTGCCTGACGATTGTGATAGTAGTAGAAGAGGTACTCGTTGGGAATCATCCCCAGCGACGCGATAAAGTCCACGCTGAACGGCAGCGCCGGCAGCTTCCCTATCGCCTGCACGCGGGCGATGAAGTTGGGCAGATAGTCACGGCCCAGGTACCGCACGCTCCGCACCCAGCCCAGATGGTTGAGCCCGAAGTAGTCCAGGTACAGCGCATCCGGCGAGGTCCCTTGCAGTGCGGCAGCCACCCGACGCATCGCCTCCGGCGCATCGCAGATGCCTACGGTCCGCGGCCACCCGCCGACCTGGATCGCGGCCTCGGCCAGCAGCCCGGCCGGGTTGGCGAAGTTGAGTAACCACGCGTCGGGACAAACCTCGCGCATCAGGGCGATGTAGTCGAGCAACACCGGGATGGTGCGCATCGCCATCGCAAAGCCGCCCGGCCCCGTGGTCTCCTGGCCGAGCACGCCATACCGCAATGGCACGCGTTCGTCCACGATACGAGACCGGATGAGGCCAACGCGAAACGTCGTGATGACAAAGTCAGCGCCCGCCAGGGCGCTGCGGGCATCGGTCGTCCGGTGAATCGAAAAGGGCAGCGGACCGCTGTCCTCCGCCAGCCATAACGGCTCCAGTGTTTCAAGACGCTCGGCGTTCACATCCATCAGCGCAAGCTCATCAATGCCCAGTTTGGCCTGCCGTTGGATCATCGCCTCAACAATCAACGGCGTTCGCACGCCGCCGGCTCCGAGGATCGCTATTTTCAACCTGCCTCCCATGAACTCGTTCACGCGGGGCTCTGCTGGAGCGCCTGCTCCTGCTCGGCCCGCTCGCGCATCTGGCTGCGCAATGTGGCGATATCCCGCGGCACCAGGACGGCCACGCCAGCATAAAAGATCGCACACAGCAGCCACGTGGACAGGCAGATCCACAGGATGGCAACGCCCAGCGATGAGCGATCGGCGATGTAGCCGGCGATCGTGGGCGCCAGCGCAGCGCCGGCCGATTCGATGAAATACTGAATCGAGACCGCGGTGCTGCGCACCTCCGGCAACGTGATGTCGTAGACCGTGGAGGTGACGTTGGGCGACGCAAACGGGATGAAGATCGCGGTCAGCGACAGCAGCACCAGGAACACCCCCTGGTTGCCGACCGGCACGCCCATCGTAAGGGTCAGCAAGACCGCGCCCACCAGCACGCCGATCGTGGCGATGATGGCCCGGCCGCGCGGGGTGCGCCGGAACAGCGCATCGCCCAACGCGCCGCCCAACGGGTAGCCCAGCGCCAGCACGATCACCGCCGCGGCCATGGTCACGAACAAGGGCGTGCCGGTGTAGCCGCGCTCTTTCTCCAGATACGTGAAGAACCAAAAGGAGATCACGTTCCACGGAAAGACCCCGAAGAAACCTTGAATGAACAACAGGCGCAGGCTGCGCTTCTGGAAGAGCTGCCGGGCAACCGGCCAGCTAAACCGATGCTCGGTGACGTGCTCCAGGTTTTCCAGTTCAGGCTCACTGCCCCCGCGCGGCGGCTCGCGCACGCCGAAGAAGATCACCACCGCCAGCAGCACGCCCAGGCTGCCGGTGATGTAGAACACGCCACGCCAACCGATCACATCGCGCAAGGATAACGCCAGGATCATGCCAAACAGAAAGCCGAGGGGCATGGTCAACTGCAGCAGCCCGTAGACCTTGCCGCGCACCTTGGGCCCAAAGTAGTCGGCGATCAGGCTGTAGAGGCCGGGATAGCTGGAGTCGTCAATGCCGGTGGAGGCCCGGGTGACCAGAAAGGCGCGAAATGTGGGGGCAATGGCGTTGAGCCAGGTGGTCGCGCCCCAGAGAAACGATGCCAGTGCCAGCAGTTTCGCACGGCCAAAACGATCATACAGGTAGCCCCAAAGCGGATAGCTGAGGGCGCCTACGATCAGCGCGCCGGTGGACACCGCGCCCATCTGGGTCATGCTGATCTTGAACGTCTCCATGATCTTGGTCGTCAGCGAGCCGATCAAGAGCTTATCGGACTGATGCAGCAGCATGAAGGTGAAAAAGACGCCTACCACAAACCAGCGATGTTTGGAGGAGTGTTTCATCGGGTCCTCTTTCCGGTCAGCGATTGCCGGCTTGCGCCAGCAGGGCTTCAATCAAGGGATCGTAGCGTTCGTACCGGTACGCCTCGGCAAAGGCGAAACCGCCCTGTTGGCCGACTTGCGCGGCGCGAGCCCGCAGCCCCCACGCCAGCAGCGCTGTCGGGTCCGCCGCGGCGGGGCCCAGCGCGGCGCGCACGTCCAGCCCGGCCGCCTGCGCCTGCCGGAGCAGGCCCTCGATCAGGAAGATCACCTGGCAGCGATGCTCGGCCACTGCCGCCACTTTCTGATCCATCCAGGGCGTGATATCCACGATGCGGTTAACGCCGGACTGCTCCTCGCCGTAAAAGTATTTCTCGGCCACGAAATGCGGCGCCCACCCGGCCGCCAGGTGTTCGGGGTAGATCAGCGGGAGGTCCGCTTGATCCACCGCCTCGGCCGCGGCCCAGGCCACCGCCCGGTGATCGGGATGAATCCGATGCGTGTTGAACGGGTCTTCGGTGATGACCGTGTCGGGCCGCGCCTGCCGGATCAAGCGGACAAACTGCTCGCGCAGAACGCCGGGCGCCAGCTTGTCGAGATCTCCGTCGTGATGGCCCAACAAGATCGGCGGTGCGGCGCCCAACGCCGCGGAGGCAGCCCGCGCCTCATCGCCGCGCAGCCGGGCCAGCGTCTCCGAATCCAACGCATACGACCCGCAGCTTCCGTCGGTGGCGATCACCACCTGGACGCGGGCGCCTTCGGCGACGAACTTGCGGATCAACCCGCCGACGTAAATCTCAGCGTCATCAGGATGCGGAACCAAGACGAGGACCGTTCGCGACATTGCGCCCCTCCTGAGGGTAGAATGGAAGTGTGGGACAAGGATACGCAAGGGAGGCAACCTTGTCAAAGCGCGGACACTTGCTGCTCGCTTTGCCGCTTTGCCAGATCCTTTGACAGGCCGCGCGGCGCATGCTATGATAAAAACGTATGACGCACGTTTCGAGATAGACCCTAGATGGCGAGCTGCGATGCGCAGAGACACCAGTGATCGGCTGAGCCTGCTGGGCATCACCCTGGCAGGCCTGGCGCTCCGGCTGTTCCGCTTGGGCGCCGACAGCCTGTGGTACGATGAGACGGTCAGCACCGCGCTGGCCGGCAGCCCGCTGTCGGAGTTGCTTCGCCACACAGCCGGCGACATCCACCCACCGGGCTACTACATCGTGCTGCGCGCCTGGCTGGCGCTGACCGGCTACCCCACCGGCCGCGCTGACCCGCACGGCAACGGCCTCGAATTCGTCGCCGGATTCTTCTCCCTCTTCTTCGGCGTCCTGCTGATCGCGCTGGTCTACAGCCTCGCCCGCCGCGTCGCCGGCCGCACGGCGGCGTTGATCGCCGCCGGCCTGGTCGCGCTCAGTCCGTTCAACATCTGGTACAGCCAGGAAGTGCGGATGTACACGCTGGGCGCGGGGCTGGGCGTGGTGGCTATGTACGCGCTATTGAGATCGGGGATTGGGGACTGGGAGGCTGCGGCCAAGGGTTCGGGCTGGGGGTGGTGGGCGGTGTATGCGGTGGCCGCGGCAGCCGGAATGTATACGCTCTATTACTTCATCTTTCTGCTGATCCCGCTCAACCTGTGGGCGCTGTGGCAGATGGCCCGGCGCTTACGACAAATGGCAGACGGCAGACGGCCGCACTATTTCATCTCTCTCGTCCTGGCGAACCTCGCCGCCGCGCTGCTCTATGCGCCGTGGATCCCCGTCGCCTGGCGGCAGGCCACGAACCCGCCCGTGCCACCGTGGCGCGCCGCACCTGACATCCTGGCCGCGCTGCACGAGAGCTGGACTGCGCTCAGCCTGGGCCAATCCGCACCGGACTGGCTCTGGCCAGTCCTGCTCCTCACGCTGGGTCTCTACGGGCTGGGAGTGGTGGTGATCAGCAGGAATCAGCGAATCAGCGAATCACGAAGCCCAAAGCACGAGAACGCTCATTCGCTCGTCCTGCCACTTGCCACCCTCGGCCCGTTGGCGTTGATCCTGCTGGCCTCGCTGATCACGCCGTTGTACCACGTCCGCTATCTGTTCACCTACAGTCCGGCGTTCTTCGTGGTGATCGCCGCGGGGCTCGCCGGGTGCTGGCGCCGGCTGCGGCCGCTCTTCGCCGCGGCGGCGCTGATCTGGCTGGCGGCCGCGGGGGTGACGCTCCAGGCGTTCTGGACCGACCCCACATACCGCGCCGATGATCACCGCGCGGCTGTGCGCTTCCTGGCCGAACACTGGCGGCCCGGCGACGTGGTGCTCGTCAACGCGGGCTGGACCTACACCGCGCTGACCACCTACTGGGATGGCCCCATCGCCTCACGCAGCCGGCTCACCGATCCGCTGCCCGCCGCGCCCGCGCAGCCCCATGCGCTGGTCGTGATCACAACGGGCCACGTGGACGGCGCAGCCGGGCTCGGCTGGGGCGACCCGCGTTCGGACTTCTTCGCCATGTCCGCGGACGCCGCCCGGGCGCAGATCGCCGGGTTGTTCGGCCGCTTCGACCGGGTCTGGCACTATCGCAGCTACGACACCGTCAACGACCCGGCCGGCCGCATC
This sequence comes from uncultured Anaerolineales bacterium, assembly GCA_964647255.1. GTDB lineage: Bacteria > Chloroflexota > Anaerolineae > CG2-30-64-16 > CG2-30-64-16 > CAWJEL01. Next base: position 6,902 of record CAZYGI010000104.1, read on the forward strand.
CGCGCCGATCTGGCGGCGGACGGACAGCTCTTCGAGGATCAGACCTTCACGGGCGAGGCCATCATGCGCGACCAGGGGGTCGCCGGCCGGCTGGCGCGCACGGCGGATCCCCGCTGGCCGACGAGCTCCTTTGGCGCAAACCTCACGGTCCGCAGCGGCCCGCTTCCGGCGCGGAGTGCCAGCGGCGAGACGCTCTACCCCGTGCTGGATTGGCAGTTTCGCGCGGCACCCACGGACTTTGCCACGTCGCTGCGGCTGATTGGGCCGGAGGGTGCGATCTGGGCGCAGCCGCCGGACGAGCGGCCGCTCGGTGCACGCCTGCCCGCCAGCCAATGGCCGAGCGGCCAGACCGAGCGCCAGACGCTGGCGCTGCCGATCCCGGCAGGCACACCGCCCGGCGCCTACACGGTCGAACTCGTGGTCTACGACCCGGCGACCGGCCAGCCGCTCCCGGCCACCGGTGGCGAGCTTCCGGCCACTGCGAACGGTGTGCGGCTGGGCAGCGTCACCGTTGCCCGGCCCCAGACGACCCCGCCGCTGCGTCCGGCGTTGGGACGCTTCGGCCCGCTGGCCCTGATCGAAGCCAGCTCACCGGCAACTGCCGTTGCGCCCGGCGGGCAGATCCCCGTCGAACTGCTCTGGCAGGCGGTGGCCACGCCCCAAGAGCCGTTGGTGGTCGTCATCCAGCTGACCAGCGCCGACGGGCGGGTCGCGGCCGGGCTGGAGGCGCAGCCGGTGGCTGGCCGCTATCCGACGCAAGCCTGGCTGAGCGGTGACCTGGTGCGCGACCAACATACGTTGTCCTTGCCCGCGGATTTGCCGCCCGGTCAATATAGACTTATCATCGGGGTGTACCGTGCCGCGGACCAGGCCCGGTTCACCGCGCGCTCCGGCCTCTTCGGCCGCGCGGACCATATCGTGATCAAACAAATCAGCATTCGCTAAGCAGTCTCTTGCCCACTTGGAAGCTAAGGGAACATCCTGGAGGAGGAGAACGTGAAAAGAGACCCCTTGCCCCTATTCAGAAATCAGTTAGAGCTGGCGCCGGCCGGCGTGAGCCCGTCTGCACCCGGTGCTCGTCCCGCGCCAGGTCTGCGCCGCTCCAACACCTGGCTGCTCTTCGCCGGAGGCACTGACGATTCCGGCAATGACGAGCTGCCCACGATCACGGTCGGACGGCGGCGCCGCAGCGATCAACCCGGGCCCGGCGGCCGCGAGCGCGCTGAGGCGCCCGAACGGCACCGCGAGGATCAACCGCAGCCCAAGCCGGTCAGCAACCTGGGCCTGGGTTCCGGCGGAAGCTCGGGCGGCAGCGGGAGCTCAGGCGGCGGCTTTGGCGGGTTCAGCAGCGGCGCCAGCGGCGGTAGCGGCAGCTCACTGCCCAAGCTGCCCGGCGGGCTGAAGCTTTCGCCACTCATGCTGCTCTTGCTCGTGGTGCTGTTCGGCTGCTGTCTGGTCGGTGCGTTCTTGATGTTCAACCGTGGCGGCTCACAACAAGCAGTCCAACAGATCGAACCTACCAGCGTCGAGATCGCGCCGACTGAGGTCTTCCTCCCCAGCCCGACGCGTGTGCCGCCCACCGTGATGGCCGTGGAGCCGACTGCAACCGTTGCGCCGATCCGCACGCGGAAGCCCAGCGCGGCGCCGGCCACGGCGACCCCGAAACCCGCAGCTCCGGCCGCGTCCTCGTCCTCGCCGAGCGGCGATAAGTGGACCGTCATCCTGTATCAAGATGCCGACGACAAGATCTTGGATACCGACATCTTCATTGACCTCAACGAGGCCGAGCGCGCCGGTTCAGATGACAACGTCAAGATCGTGACCTTGGCCGACCGCTACCGCAGCGGCGGCTGGACCACGGCCAAAGCGTTCTACCTGACGCAGGATAATGATTTGACCCGCGTGCGCGCTCAGCAGCTCGGTGACCTGGGCGAAGTCAACATGTCGGACCCGAAGACACTGATCGCCTTTGTCACGTGGGCCATCAAGAACTACCCCGCGGACAAGTATGCGCTGGTCCTGTCGGATCACGGCATGGGCTGGCCCGGCGGCTGGAGCGATGCCAACACCGGCACTCAGAAGGCCAACACCCACCCCTCCATCCCGCTCTCGCAGGCGGTGGGCAATGACATGTATCTGATGGATATAGACGACGCGCTGAGTCAGATTCGCAGCCAGTCCGGCCTGGACAAATTCGAGCTCATCGGCATGGATGCCTGCTTGATGTCCGACCTCGAGGTATTGGATGTGCTGGCGCAGCACGGCCGGTACGCCGTCGCCTCGCAAGAGACCGAACCGGCGCTCGGCTGGGCCTACACCAGCTTCCTGAACACACTGAAGAAGAACCCCGGAATGAACGGCGGCGAGCTCAGCAAAGCCATCGTTGAAAGCTACATCGTGGACGATGAGCGCATCGTGGACGACCAGGCCCGCACGGACTGGGTGGGCCGCGGGAGTGGCATCTTCGGCAGCAGCCTGCCCAGCGCGGAACAGCTCACGCAGCAGATGGGGCAGGACATCACCCTCACCGCGGTGGATCTGTCTCAAATCCCGACGGTGATGGACAGCGTCAACCGCCTGGCATATCAGCTTCAGGGCGCCCGGCAGCAGGATGTCGCCAAGGCTCGCAGCTACGCGCAGATGTTCACCAGCGTGTTCGGCTCCGATGTCCCGCCATCGTACATGGACCTGGGCCACTTCTCCTATCTGCTGAAGCGCATCAACGCCGGCGCACAGGTCAATCAGGCGGCGGATGGCGTGTTGTCGGCCCTGGGACAGGCGATCATCGCCGAGAAGCACGGCCCCGGCAAGCCCGGCGCGACCGGCATCTCCATCTATTACCCCAACTCGCAGCTCTACCGCACGCCGGTGGCCGGGCTGCAATCGTACACCGCCATCGCCAAACGCTTCGCGGCCGACTCGCAATGGGATGAATTCCTGGCGTTCCACTACACGGGCCGGCAGTTCAAAGAGGCGGAGCGCACCCTGCCCGCCCCCGACCCCAACAGCCGCGTCCAGATTCCCGGCGCAGGCAAGCTGACCCTCTCAACGATCCGCAAATCCGGTGACGTGGCCGCACCCGGCAAGCCGGTGACGTTGAAAACCGACATCAGCGGACAGAATCTCGGTTACGTCTACTTCTTCACCGGGTACTATGACAAAGCCTCCAACTCGATCTTCGTGGCCGACCAGGACTACCTGGAAAGCTCAAAGACGCAAGAGGTGAACGGCGTGTACTACCCCGAATGGGGGACCGACAAATTCACGCTCCAGTTCGCCTGGGAGCCGCTGATGTACGCGCTGACCGACGGCAAGAACCAGGTGAACGTCGCCCTGGCCCCGCAGAACTACGGCCGGAAGGCCAAGGATGCGGTCTACACGGCGGATGGCACCTATACGTTCGCTGACTCGGGCGAGAGCCAACACGCCCGGCTCTACTTCCGGGATGGCACTTTGCAGCAGGTCTACGGCTTCACCGGCACCACCGCCACCGGCGCGCCGCACGCGATCACGCCGGCGGCCGGCGACAAGTTCACGGTAGAAGAAACGTGGCTTGACCTGGATCAGTCCAGCAATGTGTCCAAAGTCTCCAAGCAGGCGGGCGGCACGCTCACCTTCGGCAGCGCACCGTTCGAGTGGGTGGAGTTGGACGCGGCCGTGGGCGACTACCTGGTCGGCTTCATCGCCGAGGACCTGGATGGCGCCAAGACCGCGGTCTACACCAACGTGACCGTCCGGTAGTCCGGCGCTCCCTTGGGGCAAAACAGAGGGCCGGCTGAACGTCACACCTGACGTTCAACCGGCCCTCTTGATGATACCTGGTCGTGCACCTTGCTTCGAGTCTCGTCACTCGGCTTGCGTCCGCCGGATCCCTCAGACCAGGCGACCCCGTGGCACCCGAGAGTAACCGCTTAGGGCTGCTACCTTCCGGTCCTGACCCGGTTCACAGGCCCCCGCCGCACAGGACCCAGCCATCAATGTTCACCAGCCTAGCAGTCCCGCTGACCGCCGGCCCTCGACAAGGAATTCAACCCCGCTGTAGCGGATTGCGGGTACAGGGCACCGCTAGCTCCCCGTCTAGCACGACCGGAAAAGATAGTACCACAGGGCGGGGGTTTCGTCAAAGAACCACCCTGACGAGACACGCACGTCACCCTGAACCCATGACGCGGTTTCCCAGGTAGCGATTCAGGCCATGTTCAGAATCCGAACATCCTGCGGCTACACTCCCCCTCAGGATGCTCCGCTACGGCTGAACAGTTACATTCCCAGAACGCGCCAGGCCGCCTCGACGTCGAGGCGGCCTGGCGGTATGGCGGAGAGGGAGGGATTTGAACCCTCGATCCCTTGC
>CAZYGI010000105.1:0-10803 GCA_964647255.1 uncultured Anaerolineales bacterium
CGCAACTGGCGCCGCGGTTGGCGGCACGGCGGTCCGGGTAACAGCAGTCGGCGCAGGAGCAGCGGGCTCCGTGGTGTGCGCAACTGGCGCCGCCGTGGGGGCGGCCGGCCCGCAGGCGGCCATCGCCGACGCAGCGCCGGCCGTCACGCCGAGCAACGCTGCATAGCGCAAGAATTCGCGGCGGCTGATTTTGCCCCGGCGCAGTTGATCCTGCAATTCTGGAACCCAGGGATGCTGGCCGTCACTTGGATTTTTCTTGATGATCTCCATCGGTCACTTCTCCTGTTGTGGGCTAGGGTGAGGCTCTGGGATTCCCGGAATCCCGTTTTGTGGCAGTTGGACTGAGTTGATCCGGCAGGTCAGGTCCACCTCCCTTCCCCCTTCCGGGGCATGTCGCGGCAGAGGTCTGCGCTTCAGGCGCCGAGGTGCCAGGACGCGCCCTCTGCTCGAATCAGACGATCCAGAATGATGTCGCGCGTTTCCGTGATCTCAGCCTGCATCGCGCGACGGGCGGCTTCCGCATCGTGAGCGCGTAAGGCCGCGATGATACGCTCGTGGGTGCCTTCTTGTGATTTGCCAGCGCCTCGCAACACCATGTAGCGCGCCAGGCGATCGTGCAAGTGGCCAAGCATCTGCGCCAGCTCCTGGTTGCCGGACGCTTCTGCGACCAGGGTGTGAAAATTCCGATTCTCGTCGGTGTAGCGGTCGTAGGACTCATCGTCGTCGCCGGTGTAGCCGGCGTGGACATGGTCCAGATCATTCAGCGCCGCCTCGGTGATGCGTCGTGCGGCTCGCTCTACCGCGGCCAGTTCGAGAACCTCGCGCACCTCAAATAACTCATGCAACTCACGGAGGGTGGTGCTCCTGACGAAATACCCGGAGCGGGGTTTGATAGTGACCAGCCCTTCCTGGCTCAGCATCTGAAGGGCGTCGCGCAGTGGGGTGATGCTGCTGTTGTAGGTCTTGACGAGCTCACTGAGGTTCAGCCGCTCGCCGGGGCGCCGGTGTCCCATGATGATGGAGCGCCGCAATTCGCGGTAGGCCTTGCTCTTGGATGTGCTGTCGCTTTTCATCTCTGGCATGGGACGCCTCGTATCGTGGTTGGTATGGCAAAGTATAGCACACTGTGTATTAGATTGCAAGTACTAAAATTTCTAAACACCCAATTGATATGATTGTCTTCTGTTTTGATATGTTAGGTGTTGACAACTGATAGATCAAGCGTATAATGTGGCCTGCGAACCTCGGATTCTCTCAAGACGATTTTCTCGACAGCAGCTCAAGTTCCCACCCAAGAGGAGCAGATCATGATCGCAACTCATGGCATGAACATGACGAGCGCACACTACGCCCGGATGGGCGAGCAGGAGTGCGCGAAGATCCATGCCGCGACCCTGGAAATCCTGGAGCGCACCGGCGTGGATGTCCACGACGAAAAGGCACGGGAGATGTTGGTGCAGGGCGGCGCGCTGGCGGAGGGCATCCGCGTGCGGGTGCCGGCCCACCTGGTAGCGCGGGCGCTGGCCACCGCGCCCAACTACATCACCCTTTACGACCGCAACGGCAAAGTCGCCATGCGCGCCGGCGGCTATAACACCTATTACGGCGGCGGCTCAGACTGCCTCAACATCCTGGACCACCGCACAGGCCAGCGGCGTAAACCCACGCTCCGGGACTGCATTGAGGCGGCCACGGTGATGGATGCGCTGCCCGAGCTGGATTTTGTCATGTCGCTGTTCCTGCCGGAGGACGTGGATCAGCGCATCTACGACCGCTACCAGATGCAGGTGATGCTGAACCACACGACCAAGCCGATCGTCTTCGTCACGCCCGATTTTGAGGGGTGCGTGGCGGCCGTGGAAATGTGCGAGGCCGTCGCGGGGGGTGCGGAAGCGTTCCAACGCAAGCCATTTGCCACATGCTACATCAACGTCACCTCGGGCCTGATCGCCAACGCCGAGGCATTGCAGAAATGTATGTACCTGGCTGAGAAAGGGCTGCCCCAGCTCTGGATTCCGCTCAACGCGGGCGGCGTCAACTCCCCGGTGACGACCGCTGGCTGCATGGCCTCGATGAATGCCGGCATCATGCTGGGCGTGGTCTTGTCTCAGCTCGTCCGGCCGGGCGCGCCGGTCGCGGTGCCCGGTTGGAACGGCGGCCCGTACAACCTCAAGACGATGGTGGGTAACTACGTGCTGGCCGACGAGCAGGGCGTGCCGACCTCGATGGGCAAGCATTACAATCTGCCCGTCTTCGGCCTGGGCGGCTCCACCGATTCCAAGGTGCTGGACCACCAGACCGGCATGGAGGCGACGGTCAGCCTGATGACTGCGCTGCTGCACGGCGCCAATATCGTGCATGACGTCGGGTTTATGGATGCCGGCCTCCAGGGCTCATTGCAGCTTCAGGTGATGTGCAACGACACCATCGGCTTCCTGCGCGCGGCCACGCGCGGCGTGCCGGTAGACGACGAGACGCTGGCGCTGGATGTCATTGCTGAGCTGGGACCGACCGGCAGCTACCTGGGCCACGAGCACACGATCCGGCACTACAAGGAGCCGTACTACTCCAAACTGGCCGACAAGGGCCCTTACTCGACGTGGGCCGACCGCGGCGCGACCACCATGGAACAGCGCGCGGCCAGGCAGGTGGACAAGATCCTGGCGACGCACAAGCCGCAAGCGCTCCAGGCCGACGTGCAGGCTGCGATCCAGGCCATCGTTGACCGCGAGCAGAAGTGGATTGACGGGCAGAAATGACGTTTTCTCAGGGATGCTCGAGTGTCTCATCGGCACATTGGAGGCTCATATGAGCGACGACCAGCTTTTCTTCATGCGCGAACCGTGGCAGTATGATCCTGACTTCCGGCGGCCGGCGCGGCCCGGCGATGCCCAGGGCTTCGACACCCAGGCGCTTCATGCCGGCTTCCGGCCGTTGGACCAGGCAGGCCGCTTCAACACTTTCACCGTGCCGGTCATGCCTTCGATGACCTTCCCCTACGAGCGCTTCGACAAGATCCCGTATCCCGTCTATGGCCGCACGAAGACCCCCACGGCCGCGGTGCTGGAGGAGCGGCTGGCCGCGTTGGAAGGCGGTGAGGCGTGCGTCACGGCCGGCTCCGGATCGCAGGCGTTGTTCAACCTGATCTTCACCATTGCCCGCCCCGGAGACAACATCGTCACTTCCCTCAACATCTTCGGCGAGGGCTACAAGCAGGCCGCGGTCATTTTCCCGGAGCGCTGCGGCGTGCAGTTCCGCTTCGTCCAGGATGCGGCCGACCCGCGCAGTTGGGATGCCGAGATTGACAGCCGCACGAAGCTGGTCTGGGTCGAGACCCCCAGCAATCCGTGCCTCTTCGTCACCGATATCCGGGCCGTGGCCGACGTGGCCCACGCGCGCGGGGCCCCGCTGCTGGTGGACAACACGACCGCCACGGCCGCGCTCCAACAGCCCATGGCGCTCGGTGCGGACCTCGTGCTCCTTTCGATCACCAAGTTCCTTGCCGGCAACGCCACGGTTATCGGCGGCGCTATCGTCGGCCCGGAGGCGCTGACCGAGGACATCCGCTGGAACACGACGGAATTCACCGGCTCGATCATGCAGCCCTTCGACTCGTGGCTGACGCTGCAATACCTGGAGACCCTCCCCCTGCGGATGATGCGCCACAGCGCTAATGCCCAGGCTGTGGCCGAATTCCTGGCCGCGCATCCTACGGTCAAGCTGGTGAACTATACCGGCCTGCCCGCGCACCCGCAGCACGATCTCGCGCAGCGGCAGATGAAGGCGGGCGGCGGCCTGCTGTCGTTCGTCGTCCCCGGCGGCATCCCGGCCGCAGCGCGCGTGATGGACAGTTTCAAGCTGATCATCCATGCGGTCACTTTCGGCACCAGCCGGACGATCTGCATGCACCCGCGCACGATCACGCATGAGCACATGACCCAGGCGGAGCGCGACCGGGCCGGCATTGACGACGGTCTCATCCGTCTCTCGGTGGGGCTGGAGAATGTCGAGGACATCATCGCGGACCTGGATCAAGCGCTGGAGAAGGTTTAGGCGGCGGCGCCGCTTCCGTGGATTTCAGGCCCGCCGGAAGTGGGATGTCACAGGCAGGTAAGATTATGATTCAAACCAATTATTCCGATCGCGGGACGCCGTCGTTCCGCGTGCTGACTGATGCGCAGTGCCAGGCGATCTATCTTGCCGCGTTGGATTGCCTGGATCAGATCGGCGTGGAGGTGGGGAATGCTGAGGCGCGCGAGCTGCTGCGCGCCGCGGGTGCGCGGGTGGCCGGTACACGGGCGAAGCTGCCGCCGCACCTGGTGAAAGACGCGTTGGCCTCAACGCCGCCTGCATTCACCGTGTGGGGCCGCGATGCGGGCCGCGAGATGCGGGTGGCGCCCGACCGCGTCCACTTCGGCCCCGGCCTCACCAACACCTACTTTATTGACCCCGACACCGGCGAGAGGCGCCCTTCGCGCCGCGGCGATCCGGGGTTGACGGCCCGCGTGGCCGACGCGCTGCCCGGCATTGATTACGTCATGGGCCTGGCGCTGATCAGCGACGTGCAGGCCGACCTGGCCTCGGTCTATGAGTTCGCGGAGCTGCTGGCGAACACCGGCAAGCCGATCGTCTCGTGGGCGCACAAGACGGCGAACGTGGCCGCGCAGATTCGCATGGCGGCGGCCGTGGCTGGCAGCGAGCAGGCGCTGCGGGAGCAGCCGCTGTTTGCTCTCTTCTCCACCTATCCGTCGCCGCTGCGCCACACCGACGAGGACCTGGCGAACGTGCTGCTGGCTGCGGTCCACGGCATCCCGGTGGTTTACCTGGGTGGACCGACGGTGGGGCTGGAGTCTCCCGTCACCGGGGCCAGCGGGGTGGTGCTGCACCTGGCGGTCGCGCTCAGCGGGCTTACCATCGTGCAGCTCAAGCAGCGCGGTGCGGCCATGGCCGTCGGCTCGGTGCTGTCAGCGATGGATATGCGCACGCTGCGGCCGGCCTACGGTTCACCGGAGATGAGCCTTTATAGCGCGGCCGCGGCCGATGTGGCGCGCTATCTGCACCTGCCCTTCATGGGCACGGCCGGCGCGACCGAGAGCAAGCTGGTGGATGCTCAGGCCGGGCTGGAAGCTGCCGTCCAGGTGCTCATGTCAGCGTTGAGCGGCGCGGCCCTGGTGCATGACGTGGGCTTTCTAGACTGCGCCGACATTGGGTCGCTGGGGATGTTAGTGTTGACCGACGAGATCATCGGCCTGGTGAAACGGATCATGCGCGGGGTCGAGGTCAACCCGGAGACGATCATGCTGGACTTGATCGCCGCGGTGGGGCCGGGCGGCTCGTTCCTCGATCAGCCTCGCTCGGTGAGCCGGGCGCGGCAGGAGATCTGGGTGCCCTCGCTGCTCGACCGCGCGCCCCATGCGCTGTGGGAGCAGGCCGGCAGCACCGACGCCGCGGAACGGGCCATGCGCAAGGCGCGCAAGATCCTGAAGACCCATCAGCCCACGCCGCTGGACCCCGCAGCTGCTGCGCAGATTGAGGCGATCCTGGCGGAAATCGCCGCGGGCTGAGCGTGGAATCCGGCGCCACCTGAGGTCTCCTGAGTCACCGCACATGTGACTGCCCCGCAGACCGGATGGCTCTGCCGGCGAATGACATCCGGGGAGCGTGGAAGGCGAAGGCTTGCCCCTTGTCCTCCCCACTCCCCGCTCCACGCTCTACGCTCCACGCTCTACGCCCCCGCCTGTTCCGCGATCTCAGCAATCCGTCGCTGCACATCCGCCGGCAGCGGCTCGGGGTGATGTGTTTCAAGGATCTTCAGCGCGCGCTCGCGGGCGCGGGTCCGCAGCGTCTTGGCGCCTGCGGCGTTCCAGTCCTCGAAGGGCCGGCGGTCGAACAGCTTGGGATACCAGTCCTCGCGATAGTGTTTGCGGGTGTGGTCGCTGCCCATGAAATCCCCGTGCGGGCCGATCTCATCAATCAGGTCCAGCGCCAGCGTCTCGTCGCTGATCTCCAGCCCCTTCATGAACTGCCTGGTGTACGCGATCAGCTCATCACAGATGACGATTTGTTCGATGGAATTGCACATGCCGCCCTCGAGATAGCCGACGTCGTGCACCATTTGCGCGCCCGCCAGCGATTCCAGGATGATTGAGAACGCTGCTTCGGCCGCAGCCTGTTCATCGGGAATCTTGGAATCGCTGCAACCGGCCAGCCCGAAGATGGGCAGGTCGTAGCGGTGCGCCAGCTCCACCAGCGCAACGCGGTTGTTGGGGTCGGCGTAGGCATCCACGGTGGTGCGCATGTCCAGCATGTCGTTCACGCCGCCGGTCAGAATGACCGGCGCACCCTCACGCTGGAGCTGTGCGATCACCAGCCCGGCCAGCTCGCCCGCGTTCGCCAGTGCGATCGCGCCCGCGGCGGTGACGGGCCCGCTGACCCCGCGCAGCACGACGGGCGTGTAGGTCGTCGGCAGCCCTTTTGCGGCCATGAAGAGCAGCTTTTGGAGCGCCTCGGCGTTGTGGCGCAGCGGGCTGGTGACGTTGATGTACAGCGCACAGATCGGATTGCGGCGCAGCCCCTCCTCGCCGCCGGCCACCGCCTCGGCCATCCTGATCACATCCACCGTGCCAGGGAATTCGGTGGTGACGAACAGGATCGGCTTGGTGCTGTTTGTCAGCATCGCGGCCATCTGGTGGCGGTCGGAGGTCTCGGCAGGGATGTCGGACGTGATGCAGAACGACATCAGGAAATCAATGTTTGGCAACGCATCACAGACGCGCGCCGCATCCGCCACGTCCTGCAGCGTCCCGCGGCGGCGCTCGCCGGTGCGTACGTCAATCACGTTGGGGCAGTCGGAGCCGGGGCCGAAGAAGACGTTGTTGCGCTCCAGCGGCATGGCCCGACGGCCGTTGCGGTCGCAGATCACCGCGCGCTTCGGTGCGACGCTCAGCGCCCATTCCACCAGGCCCGGCGGGATGCGCACGCGGTTGCCGTCCTCGACCTTGAGGCCTTTTTTTTGGAGCAGCGCCAGTGCCTCAGGCTCGTACAGGCAGACTCCGGTGCGGTCCAGGATCTCCAGGCTGGCATGGTGCAGTCGCGCCACCTGGTCGTCCGACAGCTTGCGGAAGCGAGGGGTGTCGTAGGAGGTGTAGTTGGATTGTAGGGGCATGATTAAGACTCCTGAGTCTGATAATTCTGGATTCGAGGCTGTGCGAAGCCTTCTTTAGGATCAGCTGGTCACTCGCACTGATGAGAGAAACCGGCTGAAGCCTCGATTCCAGTTGCGACATTCAAGTGGTTGGCGACGGCTGGTACATCTTTGCTCGCTCGGCCGCCCCCCCCAACGCCTCCGCCACCAGGGCCGGCAGGATTGCCAGGCGGTACTCGCGGGAGGCGCGGTGGACGCTGGTGCGCGGATCGGCGTCGTGCCCGGCCAGGCGCGCCGCCTCGGCGAAGACCTCCGGGCCGGGCGCGCGGCCGATCAGGTATGCCTCAGCCTCGGCCGCGCGGTGCGGCGTGGCAGCGACCGGCCCCAGGCCGATGGCCGCGCCGGTGATGCGCCGGCCATCGGCGCTCAGCACGAGCTTGACCGCGCAGTTCAGGGTCGGCAGGATCAGCGAGGGCCGCCGGCCCGCGCGGCGCCAGGCGGTGCCCCACGGCGCGGCCGGGATCGGGAACCGGACGGCGGCGATAAGCTGGCGCGTCGGGTCAATGGCCGAACGGCCCGGCCCGGCGAACGTGTCCAGCGCTGGAATCCAACGCTCACCGTCCTCGTCCACGATCCGCAACTCGGCATCCAGCGCCACCGCGACGATCGCGCCGTCGGCCGCGGGCATGGCCTGCACCAGGTTCCCGCCCCACGTCGCCGCGGCCTGGATCGGCGCCGCGCCGACCGACGCGGCCGCCTCGACCAGCGCGTGGACGTGCGTTTGCAGGTAGGGGTGCTCGCGCAGCATGGCAAACGTCACAGCCGCGCCGACCGTCACACGGCCCTGCTCTCTCTCTCTCTTCTCTATCTCTATCTTTGTCAGCTCCGGGATGCGCGTCACATCCACCAGGCAGGCTGGCGCAAGCTTGCCCTTGCGCAGGTCCGGCAGCACATCGGTGCCGCCCGCGATGATGCGCGCCTGGCCGGCGTGGGCAGCAAGTAAGCGGAGGGCTTCTTCGATGGTGTCAGGGATCAGGTATTCGGTCATGGTTTCTGTTTCAACAATCGGCTGTCACCCTGAGCGGGTTAACGGCTCAACGTCTTCTACGGCTCAACACCAGCGAAGGATCTCTGCGTGGGAGATGAGATGCTTCACTGGTGACTCGCCGTAACGTACTTTGAGTGGTAGACCCGTTCAGCATGACATCAGGATCGTATTGCCCGTAGTACCCGTTCCGGCGTGGCCGGGATCTCCCGCAGCCGGACGCCGACCGCGCGGGACATGGCGTTGATGATGGCCGGCGTAGCCGGGAGCATGGCCGCCTCGCCCAGCCCTTTGACGCCGTGGGGGCCGTGCAGGCCGGGCACCTCCACTAGGATCACGTCGGTATGCGGCATGGATTTAGCCGTGGGCAAATAGTAGTCGGCGAACCCGCCTGTGTGACCGGGCAGCAGCTCCTCCATCAGCGCCGCGCCCACGCCCATGAGCAGCGCACCTTCGATCTGACCCTCAGCGTCCAGCCGGTTGACCGCGCGGCCCACATCGTGCGCGGCGGCCATGCGCAGGACACGCGTCTCGCCGGTGCGCAGGTCCACCTCCACCTCGGCGGCGTGCGCGCCGGTGACGAACAGCGGCACGTATTCGGACCTGGTCTCGGCCGGGAAGCGGTCCGTCAGGTCGAAGAAGCCGCGCACCCGCCGCGATTTGCCGATGCGGTCGAACTCGGCCGCGATTTGGGCCAGGCCGATCGCGGGGCCATCGGCCGCGGCCACCCGATCCCCTCGGAGCGCCAGGGTGTCCGGTGGGCGGTCGAGCAGTTCGGCGGCCATGCCCAGGATCTCGTGGCGCAGCGCCCGGCCGGCCGCGGTGACGGCCCCGCCGACGAAGGTGGTGGCCCGAGAAGCGCCCTGGATGCCGCTGTCGGGGACGCGGGCGGTGTCGCCGTTGACGATCTCGATGGCGGCCCGCGGCACGCCCAGCGCGTCCGCGGCCAGTTGCGAGACCACGGTGTTCATGCCCTGGCCGTAGTCGGCCGCCGTGCAGTAGACCACGAAGCGGCCATCCCGTGCCAGCTCAGCGTGCGCTTCGATGCGCAGCGTGCCCGATTTGCCGAAGCGGTACCACATGCCGGCGAGGCCGACGGCGCGGCGCTGCCCAAGAAACCAGGTTTCTCCGAGAAACCTGGTTTCTTCCTGGTTGAACGCCTCCGCATCGGCCAGATACGCCTCGTAGTACGGGCGGATGGCCTCCAGCACCTCCGTGAAGCCGATGGTCTCGCCAACGGGGTAGCCCAGGAAGGAGATTTCGCCCGTCTGCAAGCAGTTGCGGAGCCGAAACTCCAGTGGATCGATGCCGAGCTCTTCGGCCAGCTCATCCAACGCACACTCGGTGGCGAAGGCCGCTTGCGCGGTGCCGAAGCCGCGGTACTGGCCGGATTTGGGGCCGTTGGTGTAGACGGTCTGCGCGTAGGCGTCCACAGCCTGCCAATGGTACGGCCCGCCGCTGGCGGTCACGGCGTAGTTGGGGATGTACTGGCCGCCGCCATCGTAGCCGCCGGTGTTGGCGTCAACCCGCACCCGGATGCCGGTCAGCCGGCCCTCGGCGGTGGCGCCGATCTTGTTGCGCACGACGTAGGGGTGGCGCTTGGGCGAGGCAGCGAACGATTCGGCCCGCGTGTAGACCAGCCGCACCGGCCGGTGCGCGGCCTGGGTCATCAGAGCGGTGGCGATGAAGGGCCACGGGTCCTGTTTGCCGCCAAAGGAGCCGCCGGTGGGCGGCATGATCACGCGCACTCGATCCAGCGGCAACGCCAGCGCGTTGGCGATGTACTTTTGCTGGTAAAATGGCTCGTGACAGCCGCCGGTGACGGTCAGCCGGCCCTCTTCGTCGTAGAAGCCCAGCAGCGTCTCCCGCTCCAGCGCCGAGTGCTCCAGGAACGCGGTGCGGTACTCCGCCTCCCCGACCGCCGTCGAAGCTGCGAACGCGGCGTCCAGATCGCCGTGCACCACTTCGTAGGTGGTCAGGATGTTGTTCCGGCCGGCGATGGTGGGCGCACTAGGCCGCAGCGATTCGGCGGTCTCGAAGACGTGCGGCAGCACCTCGTAGCTGACCTGGATGGCAGCCAGCCCAGCCTTCGCCGCAGCCGGGGTCTCCCCCACCACCAGCGCTACCGGCGCGCCAACCATGCGCACCGTCGCGTCCACCGGACACAACACCGGCTCCTCCTGACTGTAGTCGCCCAGGCCGTTCTCGCCGGGGATGTCGCCGGCAGTCAGCACGGCCACCACACTCGGAACGCGGGTTGCTGCCGCGGTGTCCAGCGCGACCAGCCGGGCGTGGGGATGCGGCGAGCGCAGCACCGCGCCGTGCGCCATGCCGGGCAGCACGATGTCCTCGACGTAGCGGGCCGCACCGGTGACTTTGGGGATGGAGTCGGTGCGCAGCATGTGGCCGCCGAGGACCTCACCCCCCTGCCCCCTCTCCTGCGAGGAGAGGGGGTGACTTGGCTCCCCTTCCCTCGCAGGGAGAGCTTGTCCCGAGCTCGTCGAAGGAGGGTCGGGGGGTAGGTGGCGCAGCTGCCCAGCCGCCAACCGCACCGCCTCGATGATCTTGACGTACCCCGTGCACCGGCAGAGGTTGCCCTCCAGCGCGTCCACGA
>CAZYGI010000106.1:0-10467 GCA_964647255.1 uncultured Anaerolineales bacterium
GAGCGCACAGCTCCCGCTCTACGTCTGGCTGCCCGACGCGATGGAAGGCCCCACGCCCGTCTCAGCGCTGATCCATGCCGCGACCATGGTGACTGCAGGCGTCTACATGACCGCCCGTTCGGCCGTTCTCTTCGGCCTCTCCCCGACGGCCAGCGCGTGGGTGGCGGGCATCGGCGCGGCGACCGCGCTCTTTGCGGCCACCATTGCGCTGACGCAGGTGGATCTCAAGCGCATCCTGGCATACTCCACCATCTCGCAGCTCGGCTACATGTTCCTGGCGGTGGGGGTCGGCGCCTATGCCTCGGGCATCTTCCACCTGATGACGCACGCCTTCTTCAAGGCGCTCTTGTTCCTCGCCGCGGGCAGCGTGATGCATGCGCTGCACGGCGAACTGGACATCCGCAAGATGGGCAACCTGCGGGCTAAGCTGCCGGCGACTTACTGGACGTACCTCATCGGCGCGGCCGCGCTGGCGGGCATTCCGCTCTTCTCCGGCTTCTTCAGCAAGGATGAAATCTTGTGGTTTGCGTGGCTGAAATCGCCTGTGCTGTGGGCGGTCGGCCTGATCACCGCGGCGCTGACTGCGATCTACTCCTTCCGATCGGTGTTCGTGCCGTTTTGGGGGCAGGAGCGGGATAAGAAGCTCTTCAGCCACGCGCACGAGTCGCCCCGCGTGATGACCGTGCCGCTGATCCTGCTGGCGGCCGGTGCCGTGTTGGCCGGCTACGTCGGCATCCCGCACCTCTCGGCCATCGAGACGTGGCTCGACCCGGTCTTCGAGGCGGCTAAGAACATGGCCCACTCAACCGACAGCCCCGTCGAGTGGGTGCTGTTGGCGGTTTCGGCGCTGGTGGCGCTGGGCGGCGCGTATGTCGCCTATCGCGCCTACGTGGTGAACACCGAAATCCCGAAGCGCGTCCGGGCGTCGCTCGGCTGGTTCGCCAAACTGGTCGAGAACAAGTACTACGTAGACGAGCTCTACATGGCGGCCATCGTCAACCCGCTGCGCGACCTGGCGGGCTGGTTCGCGGCGATCTTCGACAAGCGCGGCATTGACGGCGCGGTGAACGGCATCGCGGGCGTCACCGGCTGGGTCGGCACGCAGGCGCGCAAGCTGCAAAGCGGCCTGGTCGGGCTGTACGCGCTGTCCATTTTGGTCGGCGCGGTGGCGCTGCTGGCGTGGTTGGTCATCAGGTAATCATATGAATCCATTGAATATCCCATTACTCTCGATCATCACCTTCATCCCCTTGTTGGGCGGATTGATCCTGCTCGCCCTGCCGGGCGCGAAGCTCCAGAAGTGGTGGGCGCTGCTGGTCAGCCTGGTCACGTTCGCCGTCTCCTGCCTGCTGTGGGTCTGGTGGAAAAACGGCGAGGCGGGCATGCAGTTCGTCGAGCGCCACGACTGGATCCCGCAGTTCAAGATCCAGTACTTGGTGGGCGTGGACGGGCTGAGCCTCTTCCTGGTGCTGCTCACCACCCTGCTGACGGTGCTGGTGCTGATCTTCTCCTGGGAAGGGATCGAGAAGCGGCTGAAGGCCTACCTGTTCCTGATGCTGCTGCTCGAGTCGGGCATGATCGGCGTCTTCCTGGCGCTCGATCTCGTGCTCTTCTACGTCTTCTGGGAGCTGACGCTGATCCCGATGTACTTCCTGATCGGCGGCTGGGGCGACCCGCACGGCACGTACAACTTCCTTGGCCGGACGATGCCGTGGCGCATCTACGCGGCGCTGAAGTTCTTCATCTACACCCTCGCCGGCTCCGCGCTGATGCTGGTCGGCATCATCGTGCTCTACTTCCAGGGCGGCACGTTCGATCTGCTGGCGCTGCAGAAGATCGGCCTGGCGCCGGCCCTCCAGATGGTGCTGTTCGCGGCCTTTGCGCTGGGCTTCGCCATCAAGGTCCCGCTCTTCCCGTTCCACACCTGGCTACCAGACGCCCATGTCGCGGCGCCCACTGGCGGCTCGGTGATCCTGGCCGCGGTCCTGCTGAAGATGGGCACCTACGGCTTCGTCCGCTTCTGCCTGCCGCTCTTCCCGCAGGCGACGGTGCGCTTCGTGCCGGTGATCGCAACCCTGGCGCTGATCGGCATCATCTACGGTGCGCTGGTGGCGCTGGTGCAGAAAGACCTCAAGTCGCTGGTCGCCTATTCGTCGGTGGCGCACCTGGGCTTCGTCATGCTCGGCGTCTTCGCCCTGAACGCGCAGGGGATCGCCGGCGCGACGCTCCAGATGATCAACCACGGCCTGAGCACCGGCGCCTTGTTCTTGATGGTCGGCATGCTCTACAACCGGCGGCACACCCGCCTGCTGGCCGATTTCGGCGGGCTGTGGAAGCAGATCCCGGTCTACGGCTTCCTGTTCCTGATCGTGGCAATGTCGTCGGCGGGGCTGCCGGGGCTGAACGGCTTCGTGGGCGAGTTCAACATCCTGCTGGGCGCGTTCCAGGCCAACCCGGTCTTCGCCATCGTGGGGACGGCCGGCATCATCCTGGCGGCCTGGTATCTGTTGACCGCCGTCCGCCAGATGCTGCACGGCCCACTGACCAAGCCCGAGAACGCGACCGTGAAGGATCTGAGCGTGCGCGAGGTGCTGACCCTGGCGCCGATCATCATCCTGTTCTTCGTCATCGGCCTTTTCCCGAACCTGTTCTTTGACAAGATCAACCCGTCGGCACAGGCTGTGGCGGATGCGGTGCGGCAGCAACGGCCAGCGGTGAGCATGGTGGGGGAGAAGTAGCCCAAAACGGACATTGCTGAAACTCTCTTTATGTCATTCTGAGCGAGTTAACGGCCCGACCTCTGATGCGGCGAGCCGTTAGCGAAGAATCTCTTGCTTTGCCGAACGAGATCCTTCGCTGGACTCCCGCCGTAACGTACTTCACGGGATCACCCCGCTCAGGATGACAAAACGAACAGTGGGTGCTTATGATATTTCCGACTCTCAACCTTGCAGTCCTTGCGTCCCAGGTCGTTCTGGTGGCCGCGGCGCTGGTCGTCCTGATCGCCGACCTCGTGATCGCTGACAAGCGCATCCTGGGATGGCTCAGCCTGATCACGGCGCTGGGCGCGCTGGCGGCGGTTTTCGTCTGCCGGTCGGCCTCGCCCGCCTTCCAGACGATGGCGCTGGCCGATGGGCTGGGACTGTTCGCCAGCGCGACGGTGATCATCGCG
This sequence comes from uncultured Anaerolineales bacterium, assembly GCA_964647255.1. GTDB lineage: Bacteria > Chloroflexota > Anaerolineae > CG2-30-64-16 > CG2-30-64-16 > CAWJEL01. The sequence continues at coordinate 3,173 of CAZYGI010000106.1, forward strand.
GCCGCCCTGGCGCTGCTGCTGTCGCTCGAGCGCGTCTCCGACTTCACCCAGCACGCGGGGGCCTACTACGCGCTGATCCTGCTGGCAACGGCGGGCATGACCGCGCTGGCGGTTGCCAGCGACTTCATGACGATCTTCGTCGCGGTGGAAATCCTCTCGCTGGCGCTCTACATCCTCTCCGGCTTCAACCGGCGGGATGCCCGGTCGGGTGAGGCCGCGCTGAAGTACTTCCTGCTCGGCGCGTTCGCCAGCGGCTTCCTACTCTACGGCATCGCACTGATCTACGCCGCGACCGGCACCACCAACCTCGCAGCGATCACGCAGGGCATCCTGCCGATGTCCATGTCACTGCCGTTTGCGCCGCTGCTGCCGCTCGGCGTAGGGTTGCTGTTGGTAGGGTTAGGCTTCAAGGTGGCGCTGGTCCCGTTCCACATGTGGACACCCGACGTCTACCAGGGTGCACCGACGCCGGTCACGGCGTTCATGTCGGTGGGCACGAAGGCCGCGGCCTTCGTCGCGCTGATCCGGGTGCTGGCTGCGCTGGCGAGCCACGACCGGCCCTGGCTGCTGGCGCTGGCGGGTCTGGCCGTGCTGACCATGACATTGGGCAACCTGGCCGCGCTGCGCCAGACCAGCCTCAAGCGCATGCTGGCCTACTCCAGCATCGCGCACGCCGGCTACATCGTCACCGGGCTGGCCGCGGGGAACCCGCGGGGCGCCGAGGGTGCGTTGTATTACCTGCTGGCGTACACCTTCATGAACCTGGGGGCGTTCGCCGTGCTGCTGGCCGTGCAGCGCCGGGACGAAAACGACGTCTCGATCGAACGGATGCAGGGGCTGGCGAACCGGCAGCCTATCCTCGCCGTGCTGATGGCGGTCTTCATGTTCTCGCTGGCCGGCATTCCGCCGCTTGCGGGGTTCTTCGCCAAGCTCTACGTCTTCAGCGGCGCGGTGGAAGCGGGGCTGGCCTGGCTCGCCATCGTCGGCGTGATCAACAGCGCGCTCGGCGCGTACTACTACTTGCGCGTCACGGTCTCGATGTTCATGGCCGAGCCGGCCGCGGGCGCGGTCGAGGCGCCGAAGCCGGGCTGGCCCGTCACGGCAACGATCGCTATCGCGGCCCTGGCAACCGTGCTCCTGGGCCTCTGGCAGTCCCCCTGGATGCAAACCATCCAGCAGGCGGTGAGCACGCTGGCATTGCGATAAAAACCGGGGATCAATTGGGCAAAATGGGCCTGCACTCAGCAGGCCCATTTTGTTGTCTGAAGCGCTTCAGTCTGTCAAGCCGCCACCTTGCTACGTGACACCTGTCAAAGCAATCGAGCAACGGTGTTCAAAATTCGGCTTGACACTGCCCTGAATACGTGCATAATTGCGGCACTCACTATTGAACTGGATTCGCTACGAGGAGGCCTGAGGACATCGCTATGTCAAACAATACGACGCTTCTTCTGACCAATGCCATCGTCCTGACCATGGACGAGGCCCTGACCCAATACGAGCCCGGCGCGGTCGCGGTACGGGGCGATCGCATCGTCGCGGCCGGCCTCGAAAGCGACCTGCGCGGCCAGTATCCCGAGGCCCAGGCGATTGACTGCGGCGGTAAGGTGCTGATGCCGGGGCTGGTGAACGCGCACGGCCACGCGGCCATGGTGCTGCTGCGCGGCCTGGCCGACGACCTGCGGCTGGATGTCTGGCTGCTCGGCTACATGATGCCGGTCGAGCGGTCGTTCGTCTCGCCGGAGTTCGTGCGCCTGGGCACCCAGCTCGCCTGCGCCGAGATGATCCGCTCCGGCACCACCTGCTACGCGGATATGTACTACTTCGAAGACAGCGTGGCGCAGGCCACAGCCGACGCGGGGTTGCGCGGCGTGTTGGGGCAGACCGTGATGAAGTTCCCTGCACCGGACGCCGCATCGTACGAGGAGTCGGTGGAGCTGGCGCGTGCGTTCCTGCAGACATGGAAGGGCCATCCGCTCATCGTGCCCTCGGTCGCGCCGCATGCGCCCTACACCTGTCCGCCGGAGGTCCTTCAGGCCTGCACGGCGCTGGCAGTCGAGTTCGATGTGCCCATGCAAATTCACCTGGCCGAAACCGCGCTGGAAGTGACCAACTGCCAGGCGGAAAACGGCATGACGGTGATCCCTCACGTCGAGCAGCACGGCATCTTCAATGCCAAAGTGGTGGCCGCGCACTGCGTCCACGTGGACGGCCGCGAGATCCAGACGCTGCGACACTACAACGCTGGGGTCAGCCACAACCCGTCTTCGAACCTCAAGCTCGCTTCGGGCTTCGCACCGGTCCGAGATATGCTCAAGGCCGGGCTGGCGGTGGGCATCGGCACCGACGGCGCGGCCTCCAACAACGACCTGGACATGTTCGAGGAGATGCGGCTGGCCGCGCTGGTGGCGAAGAGCGCCAACAACGACCCCACTGTGCTGCCCGCGGCGCAGGCCGTCGCGATGGCCACCCGGCTGGGCGCACGGGCGCTGCACATGGACGCGCTGATCGGCTCGCTGGAGCCGGGCAAGCGCGCCGACCTGATCCTGGTAGACCTCACCCCGATCCACAACACGCCCCGTTTCCGCCGCGAGCCAGAGGGCATTTACGCGCAACTGGTCTATGCCGCCCACGCGGGCGACGTGACCGACGTCATGGTAAACGGCCGGTGGGTGCTGCGCGGTCGGCAGTTGACCACGCTGAACGAGGCCGAGCTGCGCGCCGGGGCCGCGGAGTACACCCGCAAGATTGATGCGTTTCTGCTCGAGCGCGAGCAATCGGTGCTCTCGAAGCTGGTCGCGATCGGCGGCGCGCAGGAGGGGGAGAGCTTCGAGGTGCAGGCTAAGGCGCGGCTGGCCGATCCGGCCCCGGCCCTGGCCGCGTTGGCCATGCCCGATCTGGAGATCCTGCACGAGCGCCACTACCGGGAGTACGACACCTACTTCGCCTTTGCCGACCCGGCCCAGGGGCAGTTGCGCTACCGTGAGGACGAGTTCATTGACACCGAGGGGCAAGTGAGCAACGTGCGCTACCGGCTGACGCTGCTCGGCCCGGCGCGCGAGGGCCGCTTCGCCAGCGACGTGCTGCTGTCGCGCTCTCGCTTCCTGGCCCCGGCCACGCACAGCCTCCGCTTCTACCGCGAGTACTTCAAGCCGACCCGCGAGGTCTTCGTCCGGAAGGATCGCCGGCGCTGGCGCGTGCTCTTCCGCGGCACCGAGTTCTACATCAACCTGGATCGGATCGAGGAGCCGGACCTGGGTTACTTCATCGAGGCAAAGAGTCGCACCTGGAGCCGCCGCGACGCGGAGCACAAGGCCGAGCTGGCCCACGAGCTCATCGCCTGCCTGGGCGCGGCCGACGCGGTGGCAGAGGATTATGTGGAGATCGCGGGCGGGGAGTAAGTGGGCCTCATGAATTCCATCCCCGTCTTCCTCGAAATCGGCGCGCAGCGCACCTTCGCCGGCGCGGTGGATTGGCCGGGCTGGTGCCGCGGCGGCCGCGATGAGCACACGGCGCTGCGCGCCCTGTGCGACTATGGCCCGCGCTACGCCGATGCGCTGCGCGCCGCGCAGATCGAGTTCCTGCCACCCGCCGATCCCGCGGCCTTCGTCGTGATCGAGCGGCATCCCGGCAACGCCACCACCGACTTCGGCGCGCCGGACGCGGCGCTGGCGAGCGATGCGCTGCCGTTGGACGAGGCCGCGCTGCGCCGCTGCCTGGCCGTGCTGGACGCGTGCTGGCTGGCGTTCGACCGCGCCGTGCAGGGGGCCGCGGGGCATGACCTACGCAAAGGGCCGCGCGGCGGGGGCCGCGACCTGGACCGGCTGGCCCTCCACGTGGTGGACGCACACACCAGCTACCTGGCCCGCCTGGCGTGGAAGCACCGCAGGAACGAAGCAGCGGGTTTGCACGACGAGATCGCCCGCGGCCGGCAAGCCACGTCGGACGCCCTGGCCGCGGCCGGCCGCGGGGAGATGCCGGCTCACGGCCCGCGCGGCGGCGTCCTCTGGACCCCGCGCTTCTTCGCCCGCCGCGCGGCATGGCACCTGCTGGATCATGCGTGGGAGATCGAGGATCGGCTGATCTGAGCGGTTCTTGGGTGCGGATGGCGTTGTCGAAGAGTCTTCGCAGACCTCGACCGGATCGAGCAGCCTGACTGGGGCTACTTCATCGAGACGAAGAACCGCACCTGGAGCCGCCGCGACGCGGAGCAGAAGGCCAAGCTGGCCCATGAGCTCATCAATTGCCTGGGCGCCTCACAGGCGGACGCGATGGCGGAGGATTACGTGCAGATCGCGGGCAGCGAACAAATCAGGCTCAAAACAGGCTCATCTGCCCGCGCTCCGGCTGGCGCTCCGGCGGCAGATACTGCCTCTCCCGCAGCTCTTTCAACGCGGCCTCGATGTCGCCCACGAACCGCGAGACCGGGTTCTCGGTGAACTGGCCGAACAGGACGCGCTTGGCCGCGTGGGTCAGCACCAGCTTGCGGCCGGCCCGCGTCAGGCCGACGTAGAACAGCCGCCGCTCCTCCTCGATGTCCACAGCCTCGCCTTTGCGCTCGTACGGAAGCAGTCCTTCCTCGCACCCCACGATGAACACCACCGGGAATTCCAGCCCCTTCGACGCGTGCAGGCTCATCAGCGTCACGCGGTCGGCGCGGGGGTCGTAGGCGTCGGTCTCGCTTTGCAGAGCGGTCGCTTCCAGGAAGTCCGCCAACCGGTCGCCGAACGGCACGGCGCGCAAGGCGAGCTGGCGCAGCCGCTCGGCGTCCGCGTCGCTGACCGCTTTCTTGCGCCCCTCCGCCATCCGCTCGACGATCTGCTCGATCAGGCGGGCGACTGAATCGTAGCGCAATCCGCTGGATTTCGCCGCTTGCAATCCGGCGGATTGCGCTACAAGCAGCGGCGCCTGTGGGTTGTACACCCGCCACAGATGCGCCAGCACCTCGCGCACCGCCTTGGTCTCGTACAACGACGCCTGCCCCACCGTCTGGTACGGGATGCCGGAGCGGTCGAACGCCTCGATCAGCAGGCGGCTCTGCGCCGACAGCCGGTAGAGCACGGCAAAATCGGCAAAGGAGCGCGCCGCGGCCGGCGTCTCGCCGGTGACGCGGGCCGAGTCCAGCGAGAAGTAGCTGGTGCCGCCCACCATCTGCTCGATCTGGTGGACAACGTACTCGGCCTCGGCCTTGTCGGTCGGCGCGCGGTAAACATCGAGCTTGACCTCATCGGCGAACTCCGCCAGGATCTCGACCGACTTGCGGTCGGGGTTTCGGGCGATCACCTGCATGGCCGCGTCGAGAATGCGCTGGCTGGAGCGGTAGTTCTTGCTGAGACTGAGCCTGACTGCGCCGGGGTAGTCCTGCTCGAAGCGCAGGAAATAGCGCGGGTCGGCCCCGCGGAAGCCGTAGATCGCCTGGTCGGGGTCGCCGATGACGCAGAGGTTGACCTTGTTTCCTTGTCTACTTGTTTCCTCCTCCCCGGTCAACAGCCGCAGCAGCCGATTCTGCGCCGCGTTCACATCCTGGTACTCATCCACCGAGATCCAGCGGTAGCGCGCCTGGATCGCCGCCAGGACGTCGGGATGCTCCTCGAGGAGGCGGATGGGCAGCCCGATCAGGTCGTCGAAATCCACGGCGGCGGCGGCGCGGAGCGCGGCGTCATAGCGCTGGAGATCTGCGGTTGAAACCGCAGTCTGGTACGTGAAGTCGGCTGAAGCCGACTGGGACGTGGCTTCGTCAGTCCGCTTCAGCGGACTTGGTGTGCCAGACCCCGATTTCAATCGGGGACCAGCGGCATCCACCGCGGCGGCCTTGCTTGCCGAAATCTCCGCCAGCGCGGCCTCCGCCTCCCGCGCCTTCAGCTCCGGGCACGCCTGCCGCAGCAAAGCGAGGCGATCCTCCTCGCCAAGGATCACAAACTCCGGGCCGAGGCCCAACCGCCCCGCATGCTCCCGCAGCAGCATGGCGCCGAACGCGTGGAAGGTCTTGATCGTCACCCGCCCAGCAGCCTCAGCCCCCAACAAACCAACCAACCGTTCTGCCATCTCGCCCGCGGCCTTGTTCGTGAAGGTGATCGCCAGGACGTTCTCCGGCGCGACCCCCTGCTCCAGGATCAGATACGCGATACGGACCGTCAGCGTGCGCGTCTTGCCTGTGCCCGGCCCCGCGACGATGACCAGCGGCTGGTCGGTGCAGAGGACGGCGGCGCGTTGTTGGTCGTTGAGACCGGTGAGGAGTGAAGCGTGAAGCGTGAAGCGTGGAGCGAGATCTGACGACTGTGGAGCAGAAGCCGCTGAGAGGGGAACGATCGCATTAACAGTCGCTTCGACCCGTTCAACGGCCATCTCGTACGGCGACAGCGACTCGCGGACGACCCCTTCGCTCTCCGCTCCCCGCTCTCCGCTCCCCGCCCCACGCTCCACAACCTCGTCTCCAAACAGCCCCATCTGCGCCTCAGACACGCTGGCGCTGCCGAACACGCGGATCACGCCGTACTCGCCGTCGTAGCCGGGCTGGGCGACCACCTCACCGCGGCGCATCCGCCCAATCCCTTCGGCCAGGCGCTCGCCGCCCGCGGCAGCGATGTCGGCCAGGGGCGCTTCGCGCAGGATGGTTAGCTCCGGGCCGAGGCGCGCCAGCAGCTTGAAGTATTCGGCCTGCACTTGCTTTGAGCCTGCGCCGACGCCGTAGACTTCGCCCAGCACTTCCGGTAGCGGGATCAGGCTGTGGAACGGCGCGGCGCGGGGCGGCCGGATGCCGGCGGGCCGATCGGCCAGCGCCTCGACGCGATGCATCACGCCCACGGTCACCGGCTTGCCGCAGACCGGGCAGAGGCCGCCGTGGGCGCGCGTGGCCGACGGATCCCAGACGATGTTGCAGGCGCGATGGCCGTCGAAATGGTATTTGCCTTCCTCGGGGAAGAATTCGATCGTTCCGCGTAGGGGCGAAGCATTCCGCCGCGCGCCCTCCTCTGACAAACCAGGTTTCTTCGAGAAACCTGGTTTGTCAGAGGAGGCCTCGTCCCTACCGTGCAATGCATCGAACATCGCGCCATACGCCAGCTCGCAGTCGAACAGGTTTGCCTCGCGGCCGAGCTTCTCCGGCGAGTGCGCATCCGAATTGGAGACCAGGGTGTAACGGTCGAGGCTGGAGACCCGCCAGTTCATCGGCGGGTCGGAGGAAAGCCCGGTTTCAAGCGCAAAGATATGGGGCGTCAGGTCCGCGAAACATTCCTCCACTGAGTCGAAGCCCGACTTCGAGCCCAGCAGCGAGAACCACGGCGTCCAGATGTGCG
>CAZYGI010000107.1:0-10283 GCA_964647255.1 uncultured Anaerolineales bacterium
CAGGAAGTCCACCTTCAGCAAGCCGATGGATTCCAGGATCGGATACTCGTACTGTGCGACGGTTTGCGTGATGCCGGATTGCGGCGGCCGCATGAGGGGGGTGTAGAAGGGCAGCGCCTTATCGGCGATGATGACCGCGGCGGGGTGCACCGACGAGTGTCGCGCGGCGCCCTCCAGGTGGTTGGCGTTGTCGAGCAGCTCCTTCACCTTGGGATCGCTGTCGTACAGCTGCCGCAGATCGGAGGAATAGAACTCGTGGCCGTCGGTCAGCACATCCTGGATCGTCACCGGCTTGCCGGGGACGCCGGGGATCAGCTTGGCGATCTTGTCCACCTCCTCGAGGGGGACGCCCATGGCGCGGCCGACATCGCGCACCGCAGCCCGCGACTTCATCCGGCCGAAGGTGACGATCTGTGCGACGCGCTCGCTGCCGTATTTCTCCACGGTGTAGCGGATCAACTCCTCGCGCTGGTCATCCGGGAAGTCCAGGTCGAAGTCGGGCATGGTGACGCGGCCGGGGTTCAGGAACCGCTCGAAGATCAGCTTGTTGCGCAGCGGATCGAGGTTCGTCACGCCGATGGCGTACGCCACGATCGAACCTGCGCCCGACCCGCGCACGTTCCACCAGATGCCGCGGCTCTTGGCGTGCATGCATAGATCCCACACGATCAGGTAGTAGACGTCGAAGCCCATCTCGTGGATGATCTTCAGCTCGTGCTCGGTCCGGTCGCGCACGTCGGGATCGCCGGCGCGCGGGCCGTAACGCCAGACCAAACCTTCCTCGGTCAGGTGGCGCAGGTAGCTCTGATAATCGAACTCCGGCGGGATGGCGATGTCCGGCAGGTGATATTTGTCGTCCTCCGGGTCCACGTTGCACATCTCGGCGATCTTCATCGTGTTAGTGAAGGCGCTTTCGGGCAGGTCTATCAGCGGCAAGAAAGTCTGCCGCATCTGATCCAGGCTCTTGAGGAAGTACGTGGCGCCGTAGCGCAGGCGTTTTTCATCGCTGACCAGCGACGCGGTTTGGACGCAGAGCAGCAGGTCGTGCGGTCCGGCATCCTCTGACTTGACGTAATGCACGTCGTTTGTCGCGATCAGCGGCACGTCGTATTTCCGGGCGAACTCGAAGAGCTGCTTATTCACCTGGGTTAATTCCGGAATGTCATGCTCCTGGAATTCCATGTACCAGCGGTCCGGCCCGAACACGTCGCGATACCAGTGCAGCCGTTCGACCGCCTTGTCGGGCTGGCCGGTCTTGATCAGCGCGGGCAGCTCGGCGGCCAGGCAGCCCGAGGTGCAGATCAACCCTTCACTGTGCGCGGCGAGATAATCGGCATCAATGCGCGGCTTGTAGTAATAGCCATCGAACTGCGCGTCCGAGCAGAGTTGGAGCAGATTGCGGTAGCCCGTCATGTTCTCGGCCAGCAGCAGCAGATGGTGGCGCCCCTTGTCTCGTTCCGAGTCGCGCCCCGTCATCGGCCGGCCGGCCTGGGTGATGTACGCCTCGACGCCCAGGATCGGCCGGACGCCTTCCTTCTTGCAGGCGCGCACGAAGTCAATGGCGCCGTGCATCACCCCGTGGTCGGTGAGCGCCAGCGCGGGTTGCCCCAGCTCCGCGGCGCGCTTGGCGAGCGCGGCGACCTTGCCCATGCCATCAAGCAGGGAATATTCGGAGTGGACGTGAAGATGAACGAAATCGTCGGGCATGGTGGTTTCGATTCTTGACGATCAACCGTGGACGAGTAAACAGGGCCACATGGCGCAAAGCATAAGTCACGTTTCCCGAAGCGAAGTTCGGAAGGGTGTCAAAGTGGTCTGCGGGCAAATTATAGCAGAGGGAGGCGTAGAACGGTAATCCGTCTGAAAATATGATGGCCCTCGGGTTCCGCGAGAACCCGGGGGCCATCTCTGAGCCTGGTCCAGGCCAAGACCCAAAGCCTTGAGCCCAGAACGCTGTTCGAAGGGTATTGGGCCTAGCGCAACAGGATGGGCAGGTAGGCCGTTGGGACCGTGTAGCCCACCCGGGCGCCGACGATCTGATGATTGGTTCCGGTGACCTGGGGCTGAATGCGCAAGACGTAGTTGAAATTGCGGTTATCCACCGTCGTGATCGGGTTTCCGGCCTTGGTGATGGCTTGTACCGAAGTATTGGCGGGCAGGTTCGGAGTATCGAACAGCAGGTTCGTGAACCCCTTCGTGGCGGGCGCGTAACTGGTTACGGCCACGATGAAGTTTGACGCGGTGTTGTCTACGACGTAAAAGATCACCTCGACGATGCGAGCGCCGTTCGGCAGGTCCAGGCGCGCGACAAAGGAGTCCTTGTCACTCGCACCCCCCACCAACTTCGTGGCGTAGATGGCCCCGCCTGATTGATAGTCGAACTCGACAAGCGAAGAGCGCGCGGTGAAGTCGTTGCCGGAGTAGGTCTTGTAGTAGACCGTAGCGGCGTTCGGTGCGTCGCTGGAAGCCGGCTCGGCCACTGGCGCCAGAGCATTCTCCCCGGCCGAGGGGACGTCGCCCGGCACGGGCGGGCCGAGAGCGCTTCCCGCAACCGAGCCGGCAGCGGAAAGGCCGATAACGAGGGTGATCGTCACAAGGACAGTGATGCGTCGGAACATACCAGGTCTCCTTTCTGATCAGGGGGCGGCAGGGAAACCAGAGCGAGAGTGAGATCGCTCATTCGGGCAGGATCGCGCAACGTCGAAGCGGCAGGGGCGTCTTTTTTGTACGCAATGCTATCTGTGCGGATTCTCGCGCAGGTTGACCCCCGCGTCAAGCCCTGAAAATGGCGCCGCGCCAAAAACGGAGTCGCGTTGACTTTCCGGCCCCGGCAGGGTAGAATGCAGGCATCGTACGCCCATCAGGGAGGATCACACATGCCGGACAAAACGCCTTTTACCTGGAAACCGACTGACATCATCGAAATGACCAATGCCAGCGATGAGAATCTCTTGCTGGATCTTCTCAGCGGCCATCAGCGACTTGACATTGGCCGGACGATCCGGCTGACCGCCAGCGCGCTCGAGGTGCCGCAGGTGAACGCACTGGTGAGCCAGGGCAAAGTCAAGGTGCAGCCTTACAAGGTGCAGCCGAACAAACGAAAGTAGTGGACCATGTCCGACCCCAAACTTGTCTTGATTGATGGCCACAGCCTGGCTTTCCGTGCGTTCCATGCGCTGCCGTTGGACATGGCGACGCCCACCGGCGAGCTGACGAACGCGGTGTACGGCTTTACGTCCATGCTGCTGAACGTCCTGCGCGACCAGCGGCCGGAGTACGTGGCGGTGGCCTTCGATGTGGGCAAGACGTTCCGGCACGAGATGTACGAGGCGTACAAGGGCCACCGTGAACGGATGCCGGACGAACTGCGGTCACAGGTCGAGCGGATCAAACAGGTCGTCGAGACGCTGAACATCCCCATCTTCACCGCGCCGGGGTTCGAAGCCGATGATGTGCTTGCCACGCTGGCGCGCCAGGCCGAGGCGCAGGGCGTGCACACGGTGATCGTCACCGGTGACCGCGATATTTTGCAGATGGTGGACGACCGCATCAGCGTGTTGACATCGGGCCGCAAGTTCTCCGACACGATCATCTACGACCCGGCCGGTGTGCAGGAGAAATACGGGCTGCGTCCCGACCAGTTGGTGGATCTCAAGGCGCTCCTGGGCGACAAGTCGGACAACATTCCCGGCGTCAAGGGCATCGGCGAGAAGGGCGCGACCGACCTGCTGCAGAAATATGGCTCGCTCGAAGCGGTTTATGCCCAGGTGGATCAGGTCAAGCCGGATCGCACCCGGACGGCGCTGATCGAGGGCAAGGCCGACGCCGACCTGAGCCAGACGTTGGGTCGGATCGTGACGGACGTGCCGGTGGCGCTCGATCTGGCTGCCTGCCGCACGCACGATTACGACCGGCCGCGGGCCGTAGCGCTCTTCCAGGAGCTGGCATTTCGGTCGCTCGCCGAGAAGCTGCCGGCGCAGAGGGACACGGCGCCGCGGGGACACGGGGAGGCGGAGGCAGAGGAAGCGGAGGGGCAGACGGGCGGGGGGGCGGAGGAGCAACTGGCGCTATTCCCTGTCGAAACGCCCGCAGCCCACGCTACCCGTTCACTGAGCTACCCATCTGCCGAAACGCCGGGCCTTATCACCTCCGAGTCCGCACTGAGCGAGGTCGCTGAGAAGCTATCGGCTGCGCCAACGATCGCCTTCGACACGGAAACCACCGGCACCGATCCGCAGGCTGCGGCGCTGGTGGGGCTGGCAGTTGCCTGGGGCGATTCGGTCGAGCAGGCGGCGTACATCGCCGTGAACCACGCGGATACGGGGAGCCTTCCCTGGGAGACTATCTGCGCGGCGTTGCAGCCCATTTTTGCCGATCCCAACCTCACGAAGGTGGCGCACAATGCCAGCTACGACCTGGGCATGCTGGCGCGCTACGGACTGACGGTGGCTGGCGACATCGTAGACACCATGGTCGCCGAGTTCTTGATTGATCCCGGCAGCCGTGGGCTTGGGCTGAAGGATCTGGCGTGGACCCGGCTGCACGTCGAGATGACGCCCATCAGCGCACTGATCGGCAGCGGCAAGGGCCAGATCACGATGGATCAGGTGCCGGCTGCGGCCGCCGCCGCGTACGCAAGCGCCGACGCGGCGATGACGTTGCGGCTGGCCGGCGTCTTGCTCCCGGAGCTGGCGCAGCGCGGGCTCACGTCGCTCTTCCGTGATGTCGAGATGCCGCTGGTGCCGGTGCTGGTGGCGATGGAAGCCGCCGGCATCAAGCTGGACGTTCCGTTCCTGGGCCAGATGTCGGTGGACCTGACGAAGCGCCTGCGCGAATTGGAGCGGGAGATCCAGCAGATCGCAGGATACGCGTTCAACGTCAACTCCACCCAGCAGCTCGCGGATGTGCTGTTCGGCAAGCTTGGGCTGCCCACGGAGGGGCTGAAAAAGACACAAGCGGGCAGCTACTCCACTGCGGCCGACGTGCTGGAAGGGCTGCGCGGCCGGCACGAGATCATTGACCTGATCCTGGAGCAGCGCCAGCTTGCCAAGCTATTGGGCACGTATGTGGATGCGCTGCCGGGCTTGGTGAACCCGCGCACCGGCCGCCTGCATACCTCGTTCAATCAGACCGGCGCGGAGACGGGCCGTCTTAGCTCGACCAACCCGAACCTGCAAAACATTCCTGTCCGCACCGAGATGGGGCGGGAGATCCGCCGCGCGTTCCTTGCCGATGCCGGCTGTGTGCTGCTCTCCGCCGACTATTCGCAGGTGGAGCTGCGCATCCTGGCGCACATCTGTGAAGACGAGTATCTCCTGGCCGCGTTCGAGCGCGGGGAGGACATCCACGCCAGCGCGGCGGCGAAGGTGTACGGCGTGCCGTTGGCCCAGGTGACCAAGGAGCAGCGGGCCGTCGCCAAGATGATGAACTTCGCCACCTCCTACGGCGTCACGCCATTTGGGCTGGCGCAGCGCACGGGCCTGAGTCAGGCCGAGGCCGGCCAGTTTATGAGCCGCTATTTCGCGATGTACCCCAGGGTGAAAGAGTACATCGAGCAGACCAAGGCGCAGGCCAGGGAGCGCGGCTACGTCGAGACGCTATTGGGCCGGCGGCGCTACTTCCCCGTGCTCAAGACGCAAGCGACCGGCCAGCAGGCCTACAACACCCGCCAGGCCGCCGAACGCGCGGCGATCAACCATCCCATTCAGGGCACCGCGGCCGACATCATCAAGATCGCAATGGCGCGGCTCTACCGGGCGTTGGGCGAGGGCGGCTACCGCTCCCGCATCCTCCTCCAGGTGCACGATGAGCTGGTGCTCGAAGCGCCGCAAGATGAGCTGGCGCCCGTCAGCCGGCTGGTCCGGGAGACGATGGAAGGCGCGTACGAGCTCAACGCGAAGCTCAAGGTGGACATGGAAGCCGGGTTGAACTGGTATGAGATGGAGCCGGTGTCGAGTTGAAGAGCTTGGGTCGGGTGTCGTGAATAGGGGTGCGTCATGTTGACTAACTACATCCGCTCAGCGATGCGACGGGCGATCTAGGAAATCTTGTCGGACGGCACTTTCTACGGCGAGATTCCTGGCTTTCAAGGGGTGTGGGCTAATGCGGCAACACTTGAAGGCTGCCGGTCGGATTCTGCGCTAAGCAGGGATCAGCCGAGATGAGTGGGAGAGTCTCTAAATATGATTCGCAACGATATCGCTGAATTTGTTGCGCTTGCAATCAAGAACGCGCAAACTGCCGGTGCGCTGCCGGCGTTCGACCCGCCGGCCATCGAAATCGGCCGGCCGAAGGATGCGGCGCACGGCGACTACACCACCAGCGTCGCCATGCAAGCGGCCAGGTTGGCCCGGATGGCGCCCCTGGCGATCGGCCAGGCGATCGCCGCGCACCTGCCGCCCACCGACACGGTGGACCGAGTTGAAGTCGTGCCGCCTGGCTTCATCAACTTCCGGCTGAGCGCGGCCTGGTTGGCCGGCCAGGTAGCCGAGATCGAGGCCGCGGCTGGCAGCTACGGTGGGGTTGATCTTGGCGCGGGCAAGACCTGCCAGGTCGAGTTCATCAGCGCCAACCCGACCGGTCCGCTCCACATGGGCTCGGCGCGCAACGCGGTGTTGGGCGACGCGCTCGCCAGCATCCTGGCCGCTGCGGGCTGGCAGGTGCAGCGCGAGTACTACGTCAACGACGCCGGCACGCAGATGCGCACCTTTGCGGAGACCCTGTACCGGCGCTATCTGCAGGCGTTCGGGCAAGATGCGCCGCTGGAGAGCCACCACTACCAGGGCGCGTACATGGTGGACCTGGCCCAGGAGCTGGTGGCCGAGTACGGCGAACGTTTTCTTGATCTGTCCTCGGAGGAAGCGGTCAATGCGCTAAGCGAAATCGGACGGGAGAAGGTCCTTGTTTGGATCCAGAAGGCGGCCGGCCGGCTGGGCATCCGCTTCGACCGCTGGTACTCCGAGCGCAGCCTGTACGAGCCGGGCGGCGTCTTCGAGCACGTCATCGCCGATCTGCGCGCGCGCGGGCTGACCGAAGTCAAGGACGGCGCGGAGTGGCTGCGGACGCAGACGTTCGGCTCCGACCGGGATGAGGTGCTGATTCGTTCCACCGGCCAGCCGGGCTATTATGCCTCCGATGTTGCGTACCACTATGATAAATTTGTGCTGCGCGGCTTCGACCGCGTGATTGATGTTTGGGCGGTGGATCATCAAAACCAGGCGCGGCGGATGCCGCATCTGATGCAAGCGCTGGGGCTCGACCCGAAACGCCTCGATATCGTGCTGTACGATCTGGTCCGGCTGTACCGGGACGGGCAAGAGGTTAAGCTGTCGAAGCGGTCGGGTGACATCATTACCGTGGACGAGGTGGTGGAGGAAGTAGGCGCCGATGCGGTGCGCATCATGCTGCTGACCCGCTCCAACCAGGCGGTGATGGACTTCGATCTGAACCTGGCGATGCAGCAAAAAGACGAAAACCCGGTGTTTTACGTCCAATACGCGCACGCCCGGATGGCGAGCATCTTGCGCAAGGCCGTAGAGGCCGGCTTGCCGGCGTCGCGCTGGGCCGCTGGCAGCCTGGATCTGCTGCGCCACCCGGCCGAGCTGACGCTGCTGCGCAAGATGGCCGAGCTGCCGGAGATCATCGAAAAGGCCGCGACCCAACTTGCGCCGCACAGCCTGGTCTTCTATGTCATGGATCTCGCCGGGACGTTCCACGGGTTCTACCGCGACTGCCGCGTCATCTCGTCGGAGCCAGCGGATGCTGATCTGACTTGCGCGCGGCTGCGGCTGGTCGCGGCCACCAAAGCTGTTTTTGCCCGCGTCTTGGGACTGCTGGGCGTGACCGCACCGGAGAGCATGTAGGTCTGGAAGCTGGGAGCTGCGAAGCAGATCGCCAGCTTCCGGCAACCAGCCTGGGAGGCGTCAATGAAACGCACACAAGGCCGCAAGGTGATGTTCGTGCCGCTTGTGTGTCTCATGCTTGCTGCGCTGGCGTGCGGTGGGTTTCAAGTGCGCGTCACGCCGACACCGAAGGCGGTGATCGCCAGTCCAACGGTGGGAACACCCTTGCCGACGGCTGCGCCGACGGTAACAGCGGTGCGCGTTGAGGCCACTAAGGCCCCGGCGCCCACAGCCACATCCGCGCCATTGCTCAAAGGCCTGTTGAAGGTGACTGCCACCGGCGGGGTGAACGCTCGCGAGCAGCCGAGCGCGAAGGCCAGGCAGGTCGGTCGCTTCAATGTGAACACGATCGTCACGGTGCTGGAGGGCCCCACCACGGCGGACGGCTATTCCTGGTGGAAAGTGTCGGCGGACACGCTGAGCGGATGGGTCGCCTCCGGCCCGGCGAACGATCCGTGGCTGGTCGCCTACACGGCCGCGGCGCCGGTCGCAACCCCCTCGGCCGCGCCCAGGTTGGTGAACCGGGCGATCAAGCTTGGCGATCGCGTACAGGTGACAACCGCGGTAGGGCAGGCGCTCACCGTCCGCGATTCCGCCGGCAAGGACGCGACGATGGTGGCGCGCGTCGTGCGCGGCACGCTGTTCACCGTGCGCAGCGGACCGGTCAAGCAGGACGGGTTCACCTGGTGGGAGCTGGAGGGCGAGAAGGTCAAAGGGTGGGCCGCCGAAGGCGACACCCAGGACCGGTGGTTGACGCCGGTGGAGTGATGGGCCGGCAGATCGAGAGAGGTGTTTTGGGCGGCGCTGCCGCCCAAAACACCCTTTAGTTTAGAATTCGAAACTCTGTCCGCGCGTGGGAATCGTTACCTCACGCATCCCTTCATGCCGGAGTTTGTCGGCCAGGGTGACCGAAGCTGACTCCTCCCCGTGTACCACGAATGTGCGTTGCAGCAGGCTGCGGTCGAGCGGCCGCGCCCACTCCAGCAGCTCGGCCTGGTCGGCGTGAGCGCTGTAGCCATCCACAGAAACGACCTCCGCCCGCACCTCGTACTCCTCCCCGAAGATGCGCGCTCGGCGCTCGCCTTCCACCAGCCGCCGGCCCAGGGTGCCCTGGGCCTGATAGCCGACGAAGAGCACCGTGTTGGCGCTGTTCTCGATGTTGTTCTTCAGGTGATGGAGGATGCGTCCCGATTCTGCCATGCCGCTTGCGCTGATGATCACCGCCGGTTGATCCAGGAAGTTGAGCTGCTTGCTGCGGTTTTGGTCGCGCACATACTCGATCGCACTTGAGTCGAACGGATTGGTGCGCTTTCCTTCCGCCATGAACGCGCGCGTCTCCTCGTCCCACTCTTCCGGGTGCATCCGAAAGACCTCGGTCGCATTGACGGCCAGTGGGCTATCCACGAAGATCGGCAGCGATGGGATATCGGCCTCCGCCTCTAGCTTGTTCAGCGCATAGACGATCTCCTGCGTGCGGCCGACGGCGAAGCACGGGATGATCACCTTGCCGTGGCGACGCACGGCATCGCGCACGATATCGCGCAGCTTTTTGTCCGCGTCGCTGTACGCGCCGTGCAGCCGGTCGCCATACGTGCTTTCCATGATCAGGATGTTTGCGCGCTCCGGCGTCTCCGGCGCACGAAGGATCGGCGCGTCCTTCCGGCCAATGTCACCGCTGAAAACCACGCGCCACGCCTTGCCGGTCTCGCGGTCCCGGATGTCCAGCGCCACGGAGGCCGATCCGAGGATGTGTCCGGCGTTATAGAACGTCAGCGTCACGCCGTCGGCGATCGGCGCTGGCCGCCGCAGGCCGACGCCGACGAAATGTTCCAGCGCCGCCTGGGCGTCGGCCTGCGTATACAACGGTTCGACGAGCGGCTGCCCGTCGCGGGCCTTCTTCTTGTTCAGAAATGCAGCATCACTTTCCTGGATGTGCGCGCTGTCCAACAGCATGTAAGTGCAGAGATTGCGCGTCGCGGCGGTGGACCAGATATTCCCGCGAAACCCTTGCTTCACCAGGTTCGGCAGGTCGCCGGAGTGATCAATGTGGGCATGGCTGAGGACGACCGCATCCAGCACTTTCGGGTCAAACGAGAAGTTGAGGTTGCGCTGAAAGGCGTCGGCCCGGTGCCCCTGGTACATCCCGCAGTCCAGCAGGATGCTCTGGCCGTTGACTTCGATCAGGTGCATAGAGCCGGTGACATCTTGTGCGGCTCCGAGAAAGGTGATGCGCACGCAGGCCTCCTTGTAGGTCGTTCGGATGGGGTGATTCTACCCTACCCTCACCCTGGCGACAAGTTGCTGTGTGCGAAACCGGTTTCTGAAACCGTGGTGATTACCCATAAGTCTCCCTGGGTCTGGGGAAGGGATGATGGCCGGCGT
>CAZYGI010000108.1:0-10242 GCA_964647255.1 uncultured Anaerolineales bacterium
GACCGCCGGCCCCAACCGCCGCGCCGCCGGTGGCGGCGAAGCAGTTCGCCCAGGCCGGCACCGAGTTCCGCAACGCCGACAACGCCAATTTCCAGTGGGTCACGTTCTGGGGCCGCCTCGGCAAGCTCACGGACGCGACGCCGATCGGTGGGTTCACGCTGCGCGTGAGCTCTCCTTCCGGGACGAAGGATGTGCCCTTCAATGCGGTTTGGGAGAACGCTTATGCCGGGATTTCGGGGTCGGAGTTCAAATACAACGTCAAAGTTGAGCTGCCCCGCGCGGCCGGCGGCTTCCGGGCCGTTGTGGTTGACGGAAGCGGCGCCGAGGTGTCTGACGCCATCTCCGGCACCCTGCTCGACATAACCCATGATGTGCTTCTGAACTGGACGCGGCGCTGATCCGCAGCGGTTGCTCGATGCCTGACGTGCGATCCGGTGCGCCAACCTCCCCGACAGCTTCTCTTCTGGCGCGGAGGTTGGTTTTTCCAGACATCAGCCAGCACCGCAATGCCGGAGCGGAGCATCCCTTCGATTTCGTTCAGGGCAGGCCTGCGCGGAGGGCGGTAGCCCATTCCGCTCAGGATGTTCATGATCCCTTTTCGGGAGTAGTTTCTTCTGCCGCGGGCGACACCCCGGTGGGTGAAAAAGAAGCATCGGCGTTGATCAGCGTTCCTCTGCGTCATCTGCGTTCTATTCTTAAGATAGGATCCTTGCGGGTTCCTGTCAGTCCCACTCGTGGGCTGTTCCTCATCGTTCTGCTTGGCTTTCTTCTTCGCGTCCTTCGGTTGAACTTTCAGCCGCTCTGGTGGGACGAGGGCTATTCCGTCTGGTTCGCCACACAGTCCGTCAGTCAGATGCTGGCGCTGACCGCGCAGGACATCCATCCGCCGCTGTATTACGCGCTGCTTCACGGCTGGACAGTGCTCTTCGGCGCGGGACCGGTCGCACTCAGACTCCTGTCGGTCAGCATCGGCACGCTGACGATCCCGCTCCTATATCTCGCTGCCCGGCGCATCCTCGCCCCGCGCGGCGCGCTGTTGGCAGCCGCGCTCCTGGCGATTAACCCGTTGCACGTTTACTACAGCCAGGAAATACGCATGTACGGTCTGGTCGCGCTGCTGAGCACTGCGCTTCTTGCTGCAGCGTGGTGCGTCATGGATCAGAGGAGCAGGGGAGCAGGGGAGCAGGGGAGCCAGAACGTCTCCGTACCTCCGCACCTCCACGCCTTCGCTCCTCTGCTGCTTTACGTCCTCCTCACCACCGCCGCGCTTTACACCCAGTACTACGCCATCTTCCTGCCTATTGGGCTGACGCTGTACGCGCTCTGGCGCTGGCGGCGGGATCGGCGGAGTCTGCTCACGTGGCTTGCTGCGCAACTTGCCGTGGCCGTGTTGTATCTCCCGTGGGTGGTGTACGCCGCGCCGAAGCTGGTGCTTTACGTCAGCCAAAAGGTCGTGGCGGACGCGGACAAGCCGCTCGGCCCGCTGATGTACCTGGCGCGGCATCTGGCCGCGTTCCTTGCCGGACACCTGGAGGGACCGCTGGCGCCGTGGTGGCCGGCAGCGCTGGTGCTGCTCGTGCCGTTGGCGATTGGCTGGTGGTTAGCAGCGCGAGGGCGCGGCGAGGGGGCGATGCAACGCGATCGGCTGGTTGCCGTGTCCCCGCGTCCCCGCGTCCCCGTGTCTCCGCGTCAGCTTGCGGTTTCTAGCTTCCAGCCGCGAGCTTCCAGCTTCCTTCTCATCATGCTGCTCACGGCGCTGACGCTCGGCTGGCTGATCGGCCTGCGCTATCCGTTCTTCCCAGTGCGCGGGGAACGGCTGCTCCTGCTGGCGCTGCCGCCGTTCGTTCTGCTCGCCGCGGGCGGGCTGGATGCGCTCCGGCGGCGTTGGCGAGCCGCCGGTCTCATCACGCTCGCGCTCGTAGTCGCGATTTCAGTCGCCAGCCTGGCCGCGTTCTACACCGTGCCGCGCTACCGTGACGACGACTATCGCTCGCTGATCAACCACACGGTTGAGCAAGGGCTGCCGGGTGACATGGTATTCGCTGTCTACCCGTGGCAGGTCGGCTACTGGCGCAGCTACGGCAGCCCCGCGGGCCCGGCCGCGATCCTGACGCCGGATACGGCGTGGAGCCCGGCCGTCTCCGAGGCGCTGGATGCCGCGCTGGCGCGCGGCCGGGTCTGGTTCCCCGCGCACCTGGCGTTGGGCGCGATCCTGGAGACAGAGATCGAGGCACACCTGGCCAGCCAGGCTGTGCCGTTTGTGAACGAGTGGCACGGCCCGAACACCCGGCTCAGCGCGTGGGCAGGTGCGGCCACAACTGCCACAAATTTCACCCAGGAAGCCCCGGGGACAGGTTTGCCTGTGCGATTCGCCCTGCCGGGGGGCGAAATGCTGGTGCTGCAAGCCGTGTCGGGGTCAACCGCGCCGATGCCTGCCACCAACGCGGTGACGCCGGTCGCCCTGGCGTGGCAGGCCAACGTCGCGCCGCCGGTGCTGGCGGTCAGCGTGCGCCTCACCGACGACCTGGGGCAGATTTGGGCGCAGCACGATTATGAGCCGTTGGGCGGGGCAGCGGCTAATTGGACGCGGATAGACGCGGAGGGACGCGGACAGGCTGGGGCCACCGACCGTCTCGGCCTTCTGATCCCCGCGGGGACGCCGCCGGGACACTATATCGTCAGGCTGCTGCTCCGCTCGAAGGGGGGCGAACGTCCTCTGGAAGCGACCGACGCTGACGGCGGGTCGTTAGGGACTTCGGTCCCGTTGTTTGGGCTGGAAGTTGGGCCGGCCGATCAGTCGCTCGGCCCGGAACGGCTGCCAATAGCGACCCGGCAGGAGGCTGACCTGGGCGATGGGCTGCGTTTCTTGGGGTTCAGCACGGACGAGACAGCTTTGACTCCCGGCGACCTGCGCAAAGTGAGCCTTTTCTGGGAGGCGGCCAGCCGGCCGACGTCCGATTACACGGCCTTCGTGCAGGTGCTCGGCCGCGACGGCGCGCCGGTGGCGTTGTGGGAAGCGCCGCCCGGCGCGGCCTATCCGACCTTGCAGTGGGCGGCCGGCATGCTGATGCGCACGCAGGCGAGCTTCCGCATCCCCGCTTCGGTGTCCGATGGCCGTTACCGGCTGATCGCCGGGCTGTTCCGCGCAAGCGACAAGAAGGTGCTGCGCACGGCCGCCGGCGCCGATCATCTTGACCTGGGGATGGTCACGGTGCGCGGCCGGCCGCACGATTTGACGCCGCCTCAAGCCGAGCATCCTGCCGATACGACCTTCGGCGCGGTCGCGCGGTTGCTCGGCTACGACGTGGCCGCAGCGGAGGCGCAGCCCGGCGGCGCGTTCACTCTGACGCTGTACTGGCAGGCGCTTGCCTACGCCGATCGGCCCTATACCGCCTTCGTGCACCTGGTGGATGGGGGGGGCGTGATCCGTGGCTACGGCGACAGCGAGCCGGGCGGCGGCGCGTTCCCCACGCCGGGCTGGCTCGCCGGGGAATACCTGGCCGATGTGCACACCGTATCGGTCGCAGCAGGCGCGCCGGTGGGGACGTATCAGATCGAGGTGGGATTCTACGATCCGGCCAGCGGCGAACGTCTGCGGACGCCGGATGGGGCGGATCGGGTGGTTTTGGGAACGTTGGTGGTGATCAAATAATAGAAAACTGACACCGTCATCCTGAGGCCGAGTCCCTGACCGCCGTTAAAGGTGCAAGGTTGTCAGGCCGAAGGATCTCTGCCGGCGGGATTGAGACCTTTCGCTAGACTGGCGCTGGACTGGACTCTGCGCCGTAGGCCCGCTCAGGGTGACAGACGTCAACTTTACAGAGTGTTTAGCCTCAGCCTTACCCCTTCGTTCGCTCCACCCTCCGCCTGAGCTGTCCGCACCCCGCATCAATGTCAATCCCTCGCCGCATGCGGAGCGTCGCTGGGATGCCGTTGCGCTCCAGGAGTGCCTGGAATGCGGCCGCGTGCGCTGCGGTCGAGGGCTGGTAGGGCGATTCGGCGACGGGGTTGAGCGGGATCAGGTTGACATGGCACATTGCGCCGCCCGTCGGGCTCCGCAGCGGCTTCAGTAGTGCGGCCAACTCTGCGGCCAGTTCCAGTGTGTCGTTGATGCCATCCATCAGCGCATACTCGAACGTCACCCGCCGGTTCGTGGTCATGATGTACTCCCAGATCGCGGCCATCACCTCGGCAATCGGGTAGCGCTGGTTCACCGGCAGGAGCTTCGAACGGAGCGCGTCGTTCGGCGCGTGCAGGCTGACGGCCAGGTTGATCTGGAGCGGCTCGCCGGTCAGCTTACGGATCCCCTGCGGCAGGCCCACGGTGGAGACGGTGATGTGCCGCGCGCCCAGGCCGAACGCGTCCGGGTCGGTGATCGTTTGCAGCGCAGCCAGGGTGCGGTCAGTGTTGGCGAACGGCTCGCCCATGCCCATGACGACGATGTTGGTGAGCGGACGCTGGACGCTGGATGATGGACCATTAACGACGGCCGTCGGGCCCTGATTGATGGTCAATGGTCTGTCGTCGGCCATCAGCGCCCGCGCCGCGGCCAACACCTGCGCCACGATCTCGCCGGCGGTCAAGTTGCGCGCCAGGCCCGCCTGCCCCGTCGCGCAGAAGACGCAGCCCATCGCACAGCCGGCCTGCGTGCTGATACAGACCGTCCGGCGGTCCTTGGCCGCGCCGCTCACGTCATCATAGAACATCAGCACCGTCTCGATGGTGAGGCCATCCGGCAGCCTGAAGAGCCACTTGATCGTCTGGCCGTCGGAGGAGCGCTGCTCGTAGATGCTCTCCAGCGGGTTGAGGCGCGTCTCAGCCGCCAGTCGTTCGCGTAGCGCCTTCGGGAGGTTCGTCATCTCGGCAGGATCGGCGGCTAGCTTCCGGTAGAGCCACTCCCAGACCTGTTTTGCGCGGAAGCGGGGCTCGCCCCAGCCGACCAATAAGTCGGCAAGCTGATCGCGGCTGAGGTCGAGGAGACTCACAGGATCGGACACGGGTTGCATTCGTCGGTCAACTCCAATGGCAGCTCAGGCCGAGATTAATAGAAGACCGTGCGCAGCACCGGCTGGAACAGCGCTTTCCGGTGCGCACAGACCGGATCCACGGCGCACCGGGTGCATTCAGGGTCGTCCATCTCCGGGCAGCGCCGTCGCGCATTGAAGAAGAACCAGTCCACCGCACCCATAGATCGCCCCGAACACCGAACCAGTTTCGTGACTGCGTCGTAGGCTGCCAGGCGGACGGCCCATTCATCTGCGGGGGCCAGCACGCGCCGCGCCACCAACATTCCCTCCAGCGCAGTATCTTGCACAGCGATCAGGCCCGTGCGAAGACAGGAGCGCATCAGGTGATAGTCAATGATGGGCGGGAACGCTTCATCTGGCGCCGGCGCCAGCCAGTGCTCCGGCCGCTGGCTCAGGATAAGCGCTAACAGCGCGGCTTTTTTGCGCAACGGATCCTCTCGATAGCCGCCGACGTGGTCCAGGCTGGCGAGGAAGGTTTCCAGGGGCCGCGGCGAGCGCATGGCGGCTGCGACTAAATCGGCCGGCGTCGTAGCCTGCGACAGCATGGTGCGGCCGTAGGCATTTGCCTGCATCTGGTGCAGGTCGAGCGCCGGCATCGGCTGCAAGGTGTCATCGGCCCGAACGAGCGCCTCCAGATCATGGCGGCTGAGTCCGGCCTGGCGTTCAGCCGTGTAAAAGCCGGGATCGCTGTCCAGCGGGCGGAGCCAGGCGTGCCACAGATAGTCCGACCCCTTACGCAGCGCGCCGTCCAGCGGCGCCAGCAGCGGATGCTCGTAGCGGCCCGCTGCTTCGGTCCAGAAGCCGAACTGTTGCAGCGTCGCGGTGAAGAAGTAATCCAGCGCCGCCGGGTGCCCGGCCGGTGGAAGGTCGGGGCTGGTGAAGGGGGAGGGCTGCACTTCCGGCAGCTCGGCAATCAGCTTCGCGACTCGAGTGATCTGCGCCTCGTCCGGCGCCACCCGCGGATCGTGGCTGTACGCAGGCGGCGCGTCCGTGCGCCACAACGCG
The DNA here is from genome assembly GCA_964647255.1 of uncultured Anaerolineales bacterium. GTDB lineage: Bacteria > Chloroflexota > Anaerolineae > CG2-30-64-16 > CG2-30-64-16 > CAWJEL01. The sequence continues at coordinate 6,033 of CAZYGI010000108.1, forward strand.
GCAGGGCCCGCCATGCCGATCATCTGGCTCGCCAGGGCGATGGCGCAGCGGGCGGCCATGACCGGATGCTCGCCCCGCGCCAGCCCGGCCAGGGCCGCGCCGCAGAAGGTGTCACCCGCACCGGTCGGATCCAGCTCGACCGCGGGCTGGCCGGGGACGTGCGTCACGTGGTCACCCTGAATGACCAGCGCACCCCGCTCGCCCAGCGTCACAAAGAGCAGCTTGCCGGCCGCCGTGCGCGCCGCTTCCGCCGAGCCGAACAGGCCGGTCGCCTCACTCTCGTTCATGAAGAAGAGATCGGCCTGTGCCAGCAGTCTGCGCACTGTGTCAGGCTCGGCCGCGACGGCGCGGGAAAAGGTGCCGGCGGAGATGCGCCTGGCCCCGCGCTGGCGACAACCATCGAAGAAATCAAGCTGCCGACGGGCTTCGCCGAGCGCTACCAGATGTACGATTGCGAATTTGGAGAGATCATCCGGCAAATTCTCCGGGGCGAGCTCTGCTTCCGCGCCCAGGTAGGCATCTAGCATCGCGGTTTTTCCCCCGCCGTAGTGTGCGATCTCAAAACGGGGCAGCGCGTCGAGCGACACGATCGGGCCGAACCAATGAAAGCGCTCTGCGGCCGGCCGGAGCAGGTCGGGCAAGATGTCGGGCAGCGGCGCGCACATCGCGGTGGCTGCCCGGAGTCGGGCGGCCGCGGCTGCGGTGTACAACCCGGCGCCGCCCGCTGCAGACACGGTCTGCCCGGCAAAATGTAGCACATCAAGCGACGCACCGCCGATGATGAGAAGGTCTGTCATGATGGACTCACTGATGCTGCCGATGATAACACGGGAGCATCTCTCCCGCAAACACCGGCGCCTGGGATTTTGTCGGCTGCCAGTTTCCCGCTTCCGACTCCCCGGTGATATAATCTCAGCACAAATCTGGATCGGAGTTGTAGCTGTGCCTGTTATTCGACCTTATCCCTTCACCGCCATCGTGGGTCAGGAGCGCATGAAGCGCGCCCTGATCTTGAACGCGATCAATAACGCGATCGGCGGCGTGCTGATCCGCGGCGAGCGCGGCACTGCGAAGTCCACCGCGGCACGTGCCCTGGCCGACCTGCTGCCCGAAATTGACGTTGTCGCCGATTGTCCCTTCTCCTGCGACCCCAGCGGCCTCGACACGCTGTGTGATAACTGCCGCGACCGTCTGGCCCGCGGGGAGACGCTGCCGGTTGCCAAGCACCGCATCCGCTTCGTGGATCTGCCCGTCAGTGCGACCGAGGATCGCGTTGTCGGCACGCTGGATATCGAGAAGGCGATCCAGCACGGCGAGCGTCACTTCGAGCCCGGTGTGCTCGCCGCGGCGAACCGCGGCCTGCTCTACGTGGACGAGGTCAACCTGCTGGACGACCACGTGGTGGATCTGCTGCTCGACTCGGCGGCGATGGGGGTCAACGTGGTGGAGCGCGAGGGGATCAGCTTCAGCCATCCCGCGCGCTTCATGCTCGTCGGCACGATGAACCCGGAGGAAGGAGACCTCAGGCCGCAGCTCCTGGATCGTTTCGCCCTCTGCGTGGACATGCGCGGCATCGCCGATCCACGGCAGCGCGTCGCCATTGTCGAGCGCCGCGTTGCGTACGAGAGCGATCCGGAGAGCTTCTGCCAGGAATGGGAACCGCACGAGGAGCACCTCTCCGATCAGATTGCTCAGGCCCGTGCCACGCTGCCTCACGTCACGCACACTCAGCGCGATCTTTTCACCATCGCTCAGTTGACCACCTCCTTCAAGGTGGACGGCCACCGCGCCGACATTGTCATCTTGAAGACGGCCCGCGCGCACGCCGCGTGGCAGCGGCGGCTGGCGATCAACGAACAGGACATTTTGATCGCCGCCGAGTTAGCGCTGCCGCACCGGCTCAAGCGCCAGCCGTTTGAGGAAGCTGCGCTCGACTCCGGCCAGCTTGAGGATCGGCTCAAGAAGGCCCGCGCCGAGGCGCCGCCGAACACGCCTCCACCGTCGGGCGAAGAGCAACAGTCGTCGCCCAGCGTAAAAAAAGCACCCAGCCGCTAGCCGAATCGGCAGAAACCTCAGCTAGCGGCGAACCTCAGGATCAAGAATCCGGCCAGGCGCAGGCCTCGCAGACCGGGCCACAGGCCGGCAAGCAGGTCAAGATCGGCCCCGATTTCCAGGCGAAGCGGCTTGATACGCCCCTGGACAAGCTGACGCGCAAGGCCGCGGGCAAGCGCAGCTTCACGCTGACCGAGCGCAAGCGCGGCCGCTACATCCGGGCGCGGCCGATGGTGGGCCGGCCGGAAGATCTGGCGTTCGATGCGACCTTCCGTACGGCCGCGCCGTTCCAGCGCCGCCGCGCGGCCGAGCGCACCGAGCGCAAGCTGGCGTTCGTCGTGAAGCGGCAGGACTTCCAGAAGAAAGTGCGGGTGCGCCGCGTCGCCAACCTGGTGTTGTTCGTCGTGGATGCATCCTGGAGCATGGCCGCGGCTGAGCGGATCGAGGCCACGAAGGGCGCGGTGCTGTCGCTGCTCCACGACGCGTATCAGCGCCGCGACCAGGTGGGGCTGGTGGTGTTTCAGCGCGAGGAGGCGCGCATCGTGCTGGCGCCGACCTCCAGCGTCGAGCTGGCCCAGCGCCATCTGCGCGATATCCCGGTGGGCGGCAAGACGCCCTTGTCGGCCGGGCTGCTGGCGGCCTACCGCGTGTGCATCGCAGCCCAGCGGCGCACCCCGGAGATCGTCCCGCTGATCATTATCCTGACCGATGGCGCAGGCAACGTCTCAGTGACGGGGATGCCGCCGCAACAGGAAGCCGGCCGCATCGCGTTGATGATCAAGGACAGCCATTTCCGTTCGGTCGTCGTGAACATGGAACATCCGGCCTTCGACCGCGGCCTGGCCCAGGAGCTGGCAACTGCGCTCGGCGGCCCATGTTACACCCTGCCGGAGCTTAAGGCCGACACGTTGGTGCAGACCGTGCGCCAGGAGCTGAGCAGCAAGGCCGGCGATCCGCCGGCGGCCTCCGGCGGCGGGATGCGCGCTGCAATGAGCGACGATGTGTTGGGCGAGGTCCCTGGGCCGTTCGCCTCCGGCGTGAGCCCGTCCTCGCGCAGAATCGTGTAGGGGAGAGACGCACAACTTGGTCGAAGAGATGACGATCACCCCTCAGCAGGCGGGTGAGATGGCAGGGAGACGCGACGACGCGGCGCAGGGAGACCTCGCCGCGTCGTCGCGTGATGCCGCACCGCGCCGCCAACTGCTCGCCGATATCGCGCTGCTCCTGGTCACGCTGATCTGGGGCGCGACGTTCGTGATGGTGAAAGATGCGGTCGCCGCGTTCCCCGTTTTCAGCTTTATGGCGATCCGCTTTACGCTGGCGGCCGCGGCCTTGACGCCGCTGCTGCTGTGGCGCCGGCGCCAACTGGCCGCCACCGCGCCCTCCGGCCCGTTTGCCGCGCCGGTCCGGCTGCCCCGGGTCGTCCTGCCGGCCCTGCTCATCGGCGGCGCCCTGTTCGCGGGGTACGCCTTTCAGACGTCCGGGCTGCAACTGACCACGCCGGCCAAGGCCGGGTTCATCACCGGGCTGTCGGTGGTGATTGTGCCCCTGTTCGCCGCGCTGCTGCTGCGCCAGTCGCCCTCGCGGAACGCCTGGTTTGGGGTCGGGCTGGCGACGATTGGGCTGGGGCTGCTTTCGTTGACTTCGGGGTTCCGCGCTCAGGCCGGCGATCTATTGGTGTTGGGCTGCGCGGTTTCTTTCGCCGGCCACATCCTGCTTACCGGCCATTTCGCGCCCCAGCATGACCCGCTGCTGCTGACGCTCGGCCAGGTGGCGGTGGTGGCGATCTTTAGTTGGGCCGCAGCCGGCCTTTTCGACGCGCCGGCCCCCGTGACGGGCCCGGTCTTGTTTGCCGCAGCATTCACCGGCCTGCTGGCGACGGCGGCCGCGTTCGGCATCCAGACGCTGGCGCAGCGCTTCACCACGCCGACCCACACCGCCCTGATCTTCGCGGCCGAGCCGGTGTTCGCCGGGCTGTTCAGCTTTCTGTTGATCGGCGAGCTGTTGGGCCCGCGACAGGTGCTCGGCTGCGGCCTGATCCTGGCGGGGATGGTGGCGGCGGAGATGAAGCGGGAGAAGTGACCAGTGGCGAGTGGCCAGTGGCGAGTGACGAGTGGCGAGTGACGAGTGGCGAGTGAAGATTGGCGAGTGACCAGTG
>CAZYGI010000109.1:0-10188 GCA_964647255.1 uncultured Anaerolineales bacterium
TGATTTGGAAAAGGCTGACGACGGGCGCCGGGGCGGCTTCCTCAGCGGAGAGCGCGGGGCGCGCTGGCTCGACCAGCGCCTCGGCCGCGGCATCCCCCCAGCGGAGCCGGGCGGTGTAGGGGCCGCGGCCGGCGTAGATGTGTGCGCCGAGAGCCGCCTGTCGCTGCTCCCGCCAGGTGACGGCCGTCGGCGCACACAGCAGGCCCAGGTCGAGGGAGCGACCGTCGCCGAAGTCGAGCCGCGCAGACGCGCACGGCACATCTTCAATTTCTGCGGGCGCGCCCCAGGCCAGGGCGAAGCGGACCTCGCCAGGGGCCGAGTTCGGAAGGGTCATCAAACGGATATGAGCTGCCATATGGGCCTCCGGGAAAGAAGGGGAATGGTGCGACGATGACATCGTACCCTCAAAAATGATATCTGCAGAGGTGCGCATATCGCCCATTTCAGCGACGCCAGACGCCGATCTCAGCCGGCGGACCTGCTTCGACAAGTATATGCGGCCGGCATCGTTGAGGGCTTTCACTCTTGGAGAAAGGCTGTGGCTGCAGCGAGAAACTCATCCGCCCAGGCCACCAGATCACTGACCTGCGCCCGGCTCACGCCTGTGCCCACCCTTCATCCAATCCCGCCCACTTCAGTCGGCGCGTAGACCCGGATCGCGGCCTCGCTGCTCAACGGACAGCGGTTCTCGCAGATCCCGCAGCCGATGCAGCGATCATGGAGCACAGTGGGGCGGCGGACGGCCACAGCCTCGCCCAGCGGGGTCGTGACGGTTACATCTTCCAGCACAATCGCCTTCTCCGGCAGCGGGCACATCTCCTCGCACACCAGGCAGGTGATGGCGTCGGCCCAGGGGAGGCAGCGGTTCCGGTCAATGGTCGCGTGGCCGATGACGGTCGTCCGCTTGGTCTCCAGCGGCAGCGGGGGGATCGCGCCCGTGGGACAGGCCTGGCCGCAGGCATTGCACGCGTAATCGCAGTGGCCGAGCCGCGGGACCAGCACCGGCGTCCAGGCGCCGCCCCAGCCGGCCTGGTCGAAGCTCGGCTGGAGGCCCGCCGTCGGACAGGTCTTCAGACAGATGCCGCAGCGGATGCACTTGGAGAGGAAGTCAGGCCCTTGCGCGCCCGGCGGCCGGATCAGGCGCGGATGTCCAGCCACGAGCGCCGGCTCCGCGGCGAACAGCCCAACCGCGACCGCGGCTGTGCCCGCTGCGGCGAGGAACTGGCGTCGAGAAGGGTCATAGGGCTGGCCTGTCGCCGGACGCCAGTGCCGAACGAACGTCTGGCCCGCCTTCGTACAGACCGGGACGCACTCCAGGCACATCGTGCACTCGGCCGGATCGCTGGCGAAGCCGCGGCCCGGATCAATCGTGCCGGTGGGGCACGCGCGTGCGCAACGCTGGCACTCCACGCAGACGTCACCCACCGTCCGGCGCAACAGCGCGAACTTGCTGACCAACCCGAGCAGCGCGCCGAGCGGACACAGATAGCGGCACCAGAACCGTTCGCGGATCGCGTTCAGCGCCAAAACCGCGACAAAGAGGATCGCCAGCATGACGCCCAGCCCGGAGGCCGGCTGCGTCATCGGCAGGAGCGTCCCACGCACGAGGCCCTCGAACCCATCCACCGCCGGTCGCAAAAAGCTGAGCCGGTAGCTCAACGCTTCGAGGCCGTTGATGAGTGCAACGGTTCCGGGCCAGGCGGCGGCCGCGGCCGTCCGGTAGAGCAGCGTGAGCGGGTCCATGACAAGAAAGGTGAGGTTGCCGAGCAGCGCGGCGAGCAGGATCAACGCCAGCAGGAAGTGCTTGACCCGGCGCAGCCGTGGCGCGGGGTCAGGACGGAAGCGGCCGCCGCGGCGGGGGCGCGCCCAATCCAGCACCGTCCCCAGCGGGCAAAGCCAGCCGCACCAGGCGCGGCCCACGATCAGCGTGGCGACCAGCGCGCCGGCGGCGCCGATCAACAGGCCGGGGAGGACGCGCCGCGCTGCGATCATCCCCGCCAGGCCGGCCAGCGGATCCAACCGGAAGAAGAGGTCGGCCGGCAGGAACGCGATCTTGCCGGCGCCGATCAGCAGGGCGACGAACAGGGTGAAGGCAAGAGCCTGAACCCAAGGGCGAAATTTGCGTAAGTTCTGGCTGTGCATGGCAGTTATCTCGTGGGGCGTTTGGCGTGGAGCGTGGGGCGTGGGGCGTGGAGCGAACACGTGCGCTTCGCTCCCCGTTCCCCGTTCTCCGCTCTCCGTTCTCCGCTCCCTGCTCTCCGCTCCTCGCTCCCCGCTCTCCGCTCCCGCTCCCCGTTCCCCGCTACACGGTGATCTCCTCGATCTTGATCGTCCCCAGATCCAGCGTCCCCAGCCCCATCGCCGCGCCGTGTTTGATGTACCCGATTTGCTCCGGCTTCATATCGAACAGGGTGGCGGCGTAGGCGTCCGCGGCGACCACGTCCGCGCTGGCGATGACGGTGTGCGCCTGCTTCACGTCGTCCAGGTTGCCGCCGGTCGGGCCGTTCGCCATCAACATGCGATAGGCGTCCACCACGGTGAGCTGCGGCCGGATGGCTGTGTTGAGGTCGGCGATGCACTGGTGCAGCCCCCTGGCGTGAAGCGCGTTCCGATCCTCGATCACTCCCATCAGGTTCTTCATGCCCAGGGTCAACGTGGCGGAGCCGTGCGTCTTGGCGATGGGCACGTTGATCACCGCGTCGGCGTCCAGGATCTCGCCGTAGATGCTGCTTGACCGCAACGTTTTACCCTGCGGGAGCGCGATCTCGCGAAACTTCAGGCGGCTCATTGTCTCCATTTGACCGCCTGCCGCTTTGACCGCGGCCGCGATGCCGCTCGTCTCGTAGGCGTTCTGCGGCGTGCCGCCGAACGGGAAATCGAGCACGCGCACCTGTTTAGCGCCTGCACCCAGGCACAGCGCCACGATGGCCGCGACCACATCGGGGTTCGTAGTGCTTGCATACTCCGGGCCGTGATACGCGTTGCAGATGTTGGGCTTGACGATGACGTTTGCGCCGGGCTTGACGAACCGCTCAATGCCGCCGACGGCTGCGATGGCCCGGCGGGTGATCTCCCCCGTGTCCGCGCCGCGCGCGACCGCCAGATAGGCGGCGCCGGTCACGGCCGCGGCGGCCTGGGGCGATGTCGGCTCGGCGGTTGCGGCGGGTGCGCCCGTCGGCTCGGCCGCGGGAGGCCGGGGGGGCGCGCCGATAGGGGTAGGTTGCAGCACGGCTGGCTGTGCCGTTGGGAGAGGTTGTGGCGCAGGCCGAGAGTTGCACCCGGCCACCCCCCAGGCCGCGCCCGCTGCAGACAGGGTCAGAAGACGGGCGATGAACGCTCGACGATCAAGTCTGGTGGACATATTCGAACTCCGATCAGACGTGGCTTCATCAATCGCTGGCTGCGTTTAATATACGCCAGGAGGCCGCGCTGAGGTATGCGCGGCGTCATCTTGCCTGGGCTGACCTTTTCGGCAGCCGGGGTGAATTGGGCCGCTGGCGTGGCAAACGGTATAATCCGGCCGGGGATTCCTCCGTATCCGCCGCGGCGGCGCGCAACATGGAAAGAACGATGAATCCACAATCGAACAATCAACTGCGCCAGCGCCTCATCGCGACCTGGCTGAAGATCGGCCATCCGCTGGATGTGGGGGCGGATTGGCTGGGCGATCGGGTCGAAGACCTCGCCAAGTGGCTCGCCAACCTGGTGCGCTATCTGCCGGTGCGCGTGGGCCGGCTCATCCTGGGGCTGTGGTTCATACTCGTCGGCGTGATCCTGTTCCTGCCGGTCGGCGTGCGCGTGTGGCGCCGCGGCGGGCGGACGAATTTCGCCGCGTGGCTGCGCGCCCGGGCCCGCTGGGGTGCGCTGCGCGTGGTGCAATTCGTGCTCCAGGCGCTTGATGTGATCGGCGTTCCGGAACTCTTCGCGCTGCTGTGGCGGGCGGCCACCCGCGCCACCCCGCTCACCGGCGCGGAGATCGCGGCGGTGGCTTCAGTTTTGGGGCCTTACGCGCTGCGTTATCAGGACATCCGGGTCGCACAGCGCGGCATCCTCGGCCCGATCTTTCGCGTCAACGGCGGCCGGGCCTTCACAACTTTCCACACGGTCAATGTGCCGACGACCGGCGACCATCAACGCTCGAACGTGGACATCCTGCTGCACGAGCTGGTGCACGTCTATCAATACGAGCGCGCGGGCAGCCGTTACTTTGCCGAGGCGCTGCTGGCGCAGCGGGAGGAAGGGTATGGCTACGGCGGTGAGGACGGATTGCGCCGGGCGCACGCTGACGGCAAGCGCATGTGCGATTTCAATCGCGAGCAGCAAGCGCAGATCGCGCAGGATTACTTCATGTACTGCCGCCACGGCGCGGAGGCCGAAGCCTACGAACCGTTCATCGCCGAGCTGCGCGAGGGAAAGGTGTAGCGCTGCGGGCTAGGCGGCTTGGCGCGGCTCGCGCACCCACCAGAGATATAGCCCCAGGGTGACCAGATAGACGGCCGCGCTGGCGACGAACAACCAGGCGAACCCTACCTCTGCCAATCCGGCGCCCAACAACGGTGCGACCGCGCCCACGACGCCCACGCCGGTGTTGGCGACGCCCACATAGGTGGGCCGGCGCTCCGGCCCGCTGAACTCCATGACGATCAGAATCCCCGAAACCAGGATCGCGCCGAGCAGGACGCCCAACAGACCGAAAACGGCGTAATACCAGATGGGGTCGCGGGCCAGCCACGCGATCACATATCCCGCCAGGCCGGCCGCCGCGCCCAGCTCAAGACAAAGCTTATGCCCAAACCGGTCGGCCAGGAAGCCGAACAGCAGGGTGCCCATCGTCTGGCCGATCAACAGCGCGAGGGTGAAGAGGCCCGCCGTGCTGTCCGGGATCTGCCAGCGGCTCACCGCCGCGACCGTCACGAAGCCGCTCCCCATGCCGCCCAGCGCCATCAGCATCCGAACAGTGAGGAAGCGCCGGAAATTCGCGTCGCCCCGCAGCAGAGGCGGCAGGCTAGCCAGGTACTCAAGATTGCCGCGGCGGTGGACGATCTGCGCCTGCACCGGCTCCCGCGTCAACGACAGGAAAACCCAGCTTGCGGTTATCGCCGTCGCGGCGATGGCGAACGCATAGCCGAAGTTGGTCGGAAAGGCGTAGCGGTTCAGCAGCCAGGTGCTCAACACCGCGCCCAGCGCCCCCATCCCGGCGCCCGTGAACGATGTGAGGCCGAAGAACTTCCCGCGTCGGGTCACCGGAAAGCAGCGCGCAATCAAATCCTGCCAGGAAACCGCGACGATGCCTGCGCCCAAAGCGTGCCAGGCATACCCGCCCAAGACCAGCGCCAGGGCCAGGCCGGGCCGGCGGGAGGCAAAAAACACCGCCGCCAACATCACCCAGATCGGCAGCCGTTCCAGGAACATGCCGAGATTGGCGACCACCGGTTTCTTGCGCGCCAACCGTTCCATCGAATTGGCGGTGAAAATCTGCGGCAGGAACCAGCCGGCCTGTGCAATCACCGCCAGGAAGCCAAAGGCGAACGAGTTGGTGGTCAACTTGCTCAAGAACAGCGGCAGGATGGTCGTGGACGAAATAAAGCTCGCGCCAAACGTGAAGATCGTGCCATCCAGCAGGTTGACGGCGAAGTTCCACGTATAGTTGCGCTCAACCTCAGCCGCCAGCTCGTCTTCCGTGCGCGACGGCACCGGCCGGTCGAGCTCCAACAGCCAACGACCAAAAGCGACGAAGGGCGAGCGACGAGCCACGGGCAACGGATCGGGCGGAGGATTCTGCATAGCCGGCGATTTTATCATTCCGGGGGCGACGTGTAAAATGGCCGGGTGCTCGCAATCTATTTCCGCATCGCCGCCAAGTCGTTCCAGAGGAACCTGGCGTACCGCGCCGCCAACCTGGCCGGCATCGCGACCAACACGTTCTTTGGCGCGGTCTATATCGCCGTCTACACCACACTCCTGGCCGGCCGCGGCCAGGTCGGCGGGCTGGACATGCGCGATGCGATCACCTACGCCGTGATCAGCCAGTCGCTGCTGATGGTGATGTCAGCGTTCGGCAACAAGGAGCTGTCCGAGGCGATCATCCGGGGGCAGATCTCCGCGGATCTCAGCCGGCCAGTAGATTTTTACTTCTACTGGATGGCGCTTGACCTTGGCCGCGCCGCCTACTACCTACTTTTCCGTGGGCTGCCGACGTTTGTGCTCGGCCTGGCGCTGTTCCGCGGCCGGCTGCCGTCCAGCCCGGCGACGACGGCGCTCTTTCTGGGGTGTGTCGGCTCCGGCGTCCTGGTGAGCTTCACGTTTCGGTTCATCACGAATGCCCTGGCGTTCTGGACGACCGATGCGCGCGGGCTAAACTACCTGGCGAACACGGTGATCCTGTTCTTTGCGGGCTTCATCGTGCCGTTGAACTTCTTCCCGCCCTGGCTCCAGACCGTGGCCGCGGTGCTTCCCTTCCGCGCGCTGGCCCATGTGCCGGCCAACGTCTATCTGGGCAAGCTGTCAGGCGCGGAGATCGCCGCGACGCTGGCGTTGGAGCTGGCCTGGGCGGCCGGGCTGATGCTGGTTGGCCGCTGGACCCTGGGGCGCATGGTGCGGCGGCTGACGGTGGCTGGGGGATAAGGTTGACCCCCTGTTATTCTGAGCAAGTTAACCGCGTAACGCGCATTGCAGCGAAACGCAGCGAAGAATCTCATCATGCCAGACGGAGATTCTTCGCTGGTGTCTTACCGCGACGGACGGCGGGCCGTTAACCCGCTCAGAATGACATGCACAGAGCGGCCTTCCGCGTTCGATTTCCGAGTCATTATGCGCTACTATCTCTCCCTCTACTTTCGCCTGATCGGCGCGCAGGTCCGGTCGGAGATGCAGTACCGGACATCGTTCATCGCCGACCTGCTGGGCAACCTGCTGGTCACCGGGCTGGACTTCGCGATGGTGGTCATCCTGCTCAACCGCTTCAGTACGATCGGTGGGTGGGCGCTGGCCGAGGTCGCGTTCCTGTACGGGACCTCCGCGGTCTCGTTCAGCCTGGCGGAGCTCTGCGCGGGCCTGTTCGACGATTTCGACAACCTGGTGGTGCGCGGCGAATTCGACCGGCTGTTGATCCGGCCGCTGCCGACCACCTTTCAGATGTTCTCGGGCGCGTTCCAGTTGCGGCGCTTCGGCCGGCTGCTGCAGGGCGCGGCCGCGCTGGGCGTCGCGTTCTGGCTGCTGCAGCCGCACTGGGACGCGGGACGCTGGCTCTTCTTCGGGCTGATGCTCGGCGGCGGCACGCTGTTCTTCACCGCGATCTTCATCCTGGGCGCGACATCGGCCTTCTGGTCGCCGCAGAGCAACGAGGTGGCGAATATTTTCACCTACGGGGGCCAGTTTATGACAAGCTACCCGATGCACATCTATCAAGCCTGGCTCCGTTCGATCTTCACATTCGTGATCCCGATGGCGTTCGTCAACTACTACCCGGCGCTGTACCTGCTGGGGAAGGCCGACCCGTTCGGCCTGCCGGCCTGGACACCGTTCCTCTCCCCGCTGATCGCGCTGCTCGTCTTCCGGCTATCACTGGCTGCGTGGCAAATGGGCGTGCGCCGGTACCAGAGCACGGGAAGTTGAGTGAAGCATCTGCCAATCACGGAGGCAGCCTTCCACGAGCTCAGGATGACTGTCAGCCGCCGTGATGATGATGGAGCGAAAGAGTTATGATGCGACCGTGGTTGGACCCCTCTGACATCGTTGTCCCCGCAGCGCTTGCGGCTGCGGTCGGCGGGCACCCGCTCGTGGCGCAGATGCTTGCCCGCCGCGGGCTGACCGAACCGGCAGCAGCGCGCGCCTTCCTCGATCCGGCCGCGTACATCCCGGCCCCGTCCAGCGCGTTCCCGGACATGGCGCGCGCGGTCAACCGGCTGTGGCGGGCGATCCGCGGCCGCGAGCCAATCTGCGTCTGGGGCGATTTCGATGTGGACGGCCAAACCGCGACCGCGCTACTGGTGGATGCGCTGGCCGATCTCGGCGCGGACGTCAGCTATCACATCCCGGTGCGTGAGACCGAGTCGCACGGCATCGCCCTGCCGGCGCTCCGCGACGTGATCGCCGAGGGTGCGCGGCTCATCCTGACGTGCGACACCGGCGTCACCGCGCACGAGGCGATCACTTTCGCCCGCAGCCAGGGCGTGGAGACCATCGTCACCGATCATCATGCGCTGGGGGTCAGCCTGCCGGACGCGGTCGCCGTGATCACCCCGCGGCGGCTGCCCGCGGAGCACCCGTTAGCCGATCTGCCGGGCGTCGGGGTGGCGTACAAGCTGGCCGAGGCGCTTTATGAGCGGGCGCGACGGCCGGCGGACGCAGCCCGCCTGCTCGACCTGGTCAGCCTGGGGATCGTGGCCGATGTGGCGGTGCAGCGAGGGGACACCCGCTATCTGCTCCAGCGCGGGCTGGCCGCGCTGAGAAGGACGCCGCGGCCCGGCATCCGCGCGGTCATGGAAAGCGCGGAGGTGGACCCGACCTGGCTTTCGGAGGAACACATCGGCTTTGCGCTGGCCCCGCGCTTCAACGCAGCCGGCCGGCTGGCCGACGCCAACCCGTGCGTTGCGCTGCTGACGACGGCGGATGAAACCCGCGCCCGCATCCTCGCGGCAGATTTGGAGGCGCTCAACGCCCGGCGGCAACTTCTCTGCAGCCAGGTGGAGCAGGGCGCGGAGGCGCAGCTCGCCCGCGACCCTTCGCTGCTGGAGGCTGCGGTGCTGGTGCTGGCGAACCCGTCCTGGCCCGCCGGGGTCATCGGGATCGTCGCCAGCCGGCTGGTGGAGCGTTATGGCCGACCCGCCGTGCTGATCTCGGCGCCGGCCGGCCAGCTCGCCCGCGCCTCGGCGCGCTCGGTGGACGGGGTGAACATCACGGCCGCGCTGGCCGCACACGCCGATCTGCTGGCAACTTTCGGCGGGCACCCGATGGCCGCGGGCTTCAGCCTGGAACCTGAGCGCATCCCCGACCTGCGCCGCAGCCTCTCGCGCACCGTGGCGGCGATGCAGCAGGAGACGCGTGTCACACCGGGCCTGGAAATTGACGGCTACCTGCCGCTGGCCCAGCTCACATCTGCGCTGGCCGACGACCTGGCGCGGCTGGCGCCGTTCGGCCCCGGCAACCCCCCGCTGGTCCTGGTCGCCGAGCGCGTCTCCGTCGTGTCGAGCCGGCGCATCGGCCGAAACGACGAGCACCGAACGGTCACGATCCGGGAAGGTGCCGGCGCGGAGCGGCCTGTCATCTGGTGGGGCGGCGGGGGCCAACAGCCACCGGAGGGGCTCTTCGACCTGGCTTACGTGGCGCGCAACAGCACGTACCGCGGCGCGCGCCAGCTTCAGGTCGAATGGGTGGATGCGCGGCCCAGCGCCGGCGCGGCCGTCACGGTCGTTGCCCGTCCAAAAATCGAGCCCGCCGACTGGCGCAACGCGCCCCGCCCGCGCGAGGCGCTGGCGGAACTGCTCGCCGGCGATCCGGTCGCGGTGTGGCGTGAGGGCGAGGCGGTGGACGAGCTGGCCGGCTACGACCGGCAGACGCTGCCGCGCTGCCCGACGCTGGCAATCTGGACCGCACCGCCCGGCCCGCGCGAGCTGAGCGCCGCACTGGCCCAGGTTGAGCCATCCACGGTGCACCTTTTCGGGCTTGATCCAGGCACCGACGCGCCGGACGCGTTCTTACGGCGGTTGGCGGGGCTGGTCAAACATGCGCTGACCGGCCGCGCCGGCCGCGCACCGCTCCCTGCGCTGGCCGCGGCAATGGCGCACCGGGAGGCCACGATCCGGCTGGGCCTCGCCTGGCTGGCGGCCCGCGGCCATGTGCGGATTATTTCATGGGAAGGGAATGAGGCGCTGCTGGCGCCCGGCGATGGGCGATCCGCGGCGGAGGGCGAGCTTCTGGTGCTCAACGCGCGGCTCAAAGCCGCGCTGGACGAGGCGGCGGCCTACCGCGCCTACTTCCGGCAGGCGGATGCAGGGGCGCTGTTGAGATGATGGGCGAACAGTTATTCTTAAGTCCAGGCCGCATCCTTTGACTGTTTTTCGCTGCCCCGTGCTTTGAGCCGCACATCCGCTCAGGTCGCTGGTCACTGGTCACTCGCCACTGGTCACTCGCCACTGGTCACTCGCCACTCGTCACTCGCCACTCGTCACTCGCCACTCGTCACTCGCC
>CAZYGI010000110.1:0-9995 GCA_964647255.1 uncultured Anaerolineales bacterium
AAGTTTTTCAGGAACCACGCCGCGGTAATGGTACCTGCCGCCGGACCGCCGGCGGAACCGGAGCGCCCGCCGGCCGAGCTCAGCCTCGCGGAGCTGGAACGCGTGGCCGACGCAGTCTATGCCATTATCGAGCGCCGCCTGATCGCCGAGCGGGAGAACCTGGGCTTGTAGGACAGTTGGCAACCTATCTAACGTGAGGAGCGCATGGGACTGGAGAAAGCGACCATTCAACGGTATGACCCTGACACGCGGGCCTTGGGCGAGGAGATCAAGGTGCTCTTCAACCCCACGGATTATCGCCTGTCCAGGGCAAACCAGTTCGCCGAGATCGGCATCCCCGGGCTGGAGGCGCCGCCGATCCAGTTTACGCGCGGCGCGGCCAGCACGTTGACGATGCAGCTTTTCTTCGACACCTACGAGCAGCACACAGACGTGCGCGAATACACCGGTCAGATCATTGCGCTGATGGCGATTGACCCGGACCTGCATGCGCCGCCCATCTGCCTGTTCAGTTGGGGCAACCTGAACTTCGTCGGCGTGATGGAGCGGGCCGACCAGCGCTTCACGCTTTTTTTGTCCGACGGCACGCCGGTGCGCGCAACGATAGATGTGACCTTGAAGGAATACTTCGACGGCCAACCGGGCGACCGGCAGTCGCCTGACTTCGCTAAAGTGCACGTGGTGCAGCGCGGCGACACGCTCAGCAATATCGCGGCGCGCAAATACGGCGATCCGGCAGCATGGCGGCCCATCGCCGAGGAAAACGGGCTGGATGACCCGCTCGCCATCCGCCCCGGCCAGGTGCTGGTGATCCCGGCCATTCGATAGAGCAAGAAAGCCGTCCATGAGTCCAGCGAAGAAATACGTCCCCAGATTCCGCATCGTGATCGGGGGCGTGGAGCTGCAATCCGGCGCCACGGTGGACGTGCTGTCGGTCAGCGTGACGGAGACGGTCAACCAGGCCGATTCCTTCACATTCACCGTGCGCGACCGGCACCCGACCGCGGGCCGGCTCTTCGCGGGCGGCGATGAGTTGCGCTGGATGGACAGCGAGACGTTCAACGAGGGAAGCGAGGTTGAGATTTACCTCGGCTACGTGGAGGACATGCCGCTGCTGATCCGAGGCGAGATCACGGCGCTCGACCCCAGCTTCCCGTCCAGCGGCTCGCCGACGCTCCAGGTGCAGGGACAGAGCCTCTACCATCGGCTGCAACGCACACGGCGCCGGGAGCCGTTCGACAGCGCCACGGACACTGATATCGCGCGGAAGATCGCAGCGAGCCTGGGGCTGAGTTTTCAGGGTGACGACACCGCGGTGCAGCACGACCTGGTCTCGCCGAACGGCGCCACCTACGCCGCGTTTTTGGGGGAGCGGGCCCGCCGGCTCAATTTCGAGGTCACGGTCAAGGATCGCACGCTCTATTTTCAGCGCCGCCGCTACCTTGACACCCCGACCCCGGCGTTGACGCTGGAATGGGGGAGGGACTTGATCAGCTTCACCCCCCGGCTGTCGCTGTACAACGCGGTGACGCGCGTCACCGTGCGCAGCCCGCAGACCTCGGAGGGGCGGGGCAAGGAGCCGCTGGTGGGTACGGCCCAGGCGGGGGACGAACGCGCGATCATGGGCGACGAAACCGGCTCACAGATCGCCCAAACGCTTTTCGGGGAGAACCACCAGGTGTTGGACGACCATAACGTGGCGTCGGCGCAGGAGGCAAACGACGTGGCGCGAGCGCAGCTCGAAGGGCAAGGGCTGGACTTTATCACGGGCCGCGGCGCGTGCGCCGGCAACCCGAGCCTGCTGTCCCGCCAGGTGATCGAGCTGAAGGGCCTGGGCCGCCGGTTCAGCGGCCATTATTACGTGACGTCCACGACGCATACCATTGATTCGGGCGGCTATCGCACCGAATTCGAAGCAAAGAGAAACGCCCGATGAGCATCGCAGAACTTTTGCACGGCAGTACACGCGGGCAGGGCCGGGAACGCGACCGGGTCTACGGCGTCGCGGTCGGCATCGTGCGCGACAACAAGGATCCGCTCAACCTGGGCCGGGTCAAGGTGGATTTTCCCTGGCTGGGCGAGGCCGCCGAGGCCGTATCCATCTCGTCGCAAGATGACCGGGCGCACAGCGCGTGGGCGCGCGTGGCGACGCTGATGGCCGGGCCAGGCCGCGGCATCTGGTTGATCCCGGAGGTGGGCGACGAGGTGCTGGTCGCCTTCGAGCACGGCGATTTGGACCGGCCCTTTGTCCTGGGCAGCCTGTGGAACGGCGACGACGCGCCGCCCGAGTCCATGGACAGCGCGGGCAGGAACAATATCCGCTCGATCCGATCGCGCAGCGGGCACAAGATCGTGCTGGATGACTCGGATGGCAAAGAGTCCATCTTGATCGTGGACAAGACGGGTGACAACAGTATCTTCATTGACTCGGCCAACAATGCGATGGAAGTCAAAGTTAAGGGCGACTTGACCATCAAAGTCGGCGGCAACGTCACCCTCCAGGCCGACGGCAAGCTGGATGTCCAGACGAAGCAAGACATCAGCGTCAAAACGGACATGAACCTGAAGCTGGAGGCCAGCATGGGCGGCTCGTTGAAGGCGAGCACGTCGGCCGAGATCAAGTCCGATGCGACCTTGAAGCTGGAAGGCAGCGCGCAGGCCGAGCTCAAGGGCGCGATGGTCAGCGTGAACGGCAGCGCCATGACCGAAGTCAAGGGCGGGCTGGTGAAGATCAATTGAGGGATTTCAATGAGCAAACCGGCCGCACGCATGGGCGATTCGACGGCGCACGGCGGCGCCATCGTGCTGGGGTATCCGCTCGTCTTGATCGGCGGGATGCCGGCGGCGCGCCTGGGCGACCTGCACGTGTGTCCGATGCTCACCAGCCTTGTGCCGCACGTGGGCGGGCCGATCACCCTGGGCAGCGCGACGGTGCTCATCGGCGGGATGCCGGCCGCACGCGTCGGCGACATGGCGCTCTGTGTCGGTCCGCCGGACACAATCGCCATGGGGTGCATGACGGTACTCATCGGTGGGTGAATGTGGACATGTGCGACTTTCGGTAACGCAAAGACGCAAAGATGCACCAGGATGGTGTTCGACATGACTGGAGAAGAATCTGGTCAATCAGGTGGATCTGCGTCCCATTTCGGAGGGCCACATGGGCGAGGAATTCCTGGGGGTCGGGTGGAAGTTCCCGGTGCAGCTCAACAGCCGGGGCGAGATCGCCCTCTCCCGCCACGAAGACGACGTGCAGGAAGCCATTGAAATCATCCTCCGCACCGCGCCCGGCGAACGCGTGATGCTGCCCGACTTCGGCTGCGGCATCCACGACCTGGTCTTTGCGCCCAACAACACGCGCACCGCCGGTCTGGTGCGCTTCCACGTGGAAGATGCGCTGAAGCGCTGGGAGCCGCGCATCGAGCTGGATTCGGTCGAAGTGGCCCCCGATCCGAACGAGCCGGCCGCCTTGCTCATCAGCATTGACTACACAGTGCGCGCCACCGATAGCCGATTCAACCTGGTCTATCCGTTTTATCTGGAACGAGGGGTAAGCGCATGACCCTGGTTTCGCCTCCGCCTTTGGATTCACGCACCGCCGACGAGGTGATCGGCCAGGTGAAGGCCGGTCTGGCGTCCACCGGCTGGGACGGCGCCGCCGGTGAGCCGGGCTGGGCGCTGGCGCATCTGTTTGGCCGGCTGTCCGAGCTCGTCATCACCCGGCTGAACCAGATCCCGGAAAAACACTTTCTGGCGTTCCTCAACACTGCTGGCCTCGACCTCCTGCCCCCGCGTCCGGCGGTTACTGAGCTCACGTTCGCGCCCGCGAAAGATGTGACCGGTGCGATCGAGGTCCCCGCAGGCACGCAGGTCGCCACCAAGCAGAGCGAGACACAGGCCGAAGTGATCTTCGAGACGGAACGCGACCTCGTCGTGAGCCCCAGCGCGCTCGTCAAGGTGCTGGCGTTCGATCCGCTGACCGCGGCCGACCGCACCGCTCTGGCCGGCGGCGCCGATCCCGAGGCGCGCTTCGCCGCATTTGAGGGCGAAGCCGAGCGGGAGCGCATCCTCTACCTGGGCAGCGACGAGCTGCTGAGCTTCGCCGACGCGACCACCCGCCAGCACGCGACCATCACGCTGCGGTTTGCGTTCGCCTCGCCCGGCGATCCGGCTGCCGATGGCTGGCAAGTGACATGGCTCTACTGGGATGGCGCGGGGTGGGCCGACCTGGTCACGGCCGGCAAAGCCACGGTGACGGATTCGACGAAGGGCTTTTCCACCGACGAGCGGGTGACTTTTACCCACCTCCCGGAGCTGGCGGCGAAGGAAGTCAACGGCGTGACGGGGCTGTGGCTGGCGTGCAAGCTGACGGGCGGGGAGAGCCGCCGCCATCTGCCGATCATCCGGGAAGTGTGGGGGAGCCGCAGCGTGACCAGCCTGTCAGGCCAGCCGGTCGCGGACGCGCTCTTCACCGCCACCCAGGCCGGGACTGCGTTCGTGCCGCTGAATCCGGCGGACGAATTCATGCCGCTGGGCAGCCGGCCGGGCCGGCTCGATACGTTTTATGTCGCGTGTCAAGAGGCGTTCGTCAAGGGCGGCGCGACGGTGAAACTGGAGTTCGCCGGACTGCTCGGCGCAGGGAGCGCGTCCAGCGCCGAGTTGGCGGCCTTGACTCTCGCATGGGACTACTACAGCGCCGAGGGCTGGAAAGAGCTGGGCATCAGCACCCGAGACAAGGTCGAGTCGAAGGCGCTGTCGTTCGACGACACCACGAAGGCGTTGACCCGAGAGGCGACGGCATCCTTCACGCCGACCATCGCCTTCACCCTGCCCGCGGCGGACAGCAAGGACCCACCGCCTTTCGCGGCCAGCAAAGTGAACAACCAGGAGGGTTACTGGCTGCGGGCGCGCGTGATGAGCGGCAGCTATAACGTCCCGGCGTACACTGTCCCCAGGAAAGAGAAAGACGCAGCGGGAAATGACATCCCGAACCTCTACACCTTCATTGAGGCCCAGACCTACGCGCCGCACGTCAAGGCGTTGCGCATCTCCTACAGCGGCTACAGCGAATCTCTCAGCGAGCGCGCCCTCACGCAGCGTCACAGCTTTGTGGACGACGCCTGGCGGCCTCATGCCGCGGGCGCCTTTGCTCCCTTCAGCGCGATGGAGGAAGGGCCGGCGCTTTACCTCGGATTCAGCCCCGGCTTCCCCGTTGACTCATGGATTCAACTGCTGCTCGACGTGATCGAGTCCGACGAGAGCGCCGAGCAAGCGCCGGAGGTATTTTGGGAGTATTGGAACGGCGCGGGCTGGGTTGCGCTGCGGGCCTCCGACGGCACGCAAGGGCTGCGCCAGCGCGGTTACCTGGGCTTCTTCGGGCCGGACGATCACGCGGCCAGCGTCGAGTTCGGACAATCGGCCTGCTGGCTGCGCGGCCGGCCGCACCTGCCGCCGGCCGCCGACGCCGGACCGGATCTCAACCGCACCATCGCCGGCGCGGAAACCACGGTCACGCTGAATGCGTCCGGCTCCGTAGCCTACGGCCGCGACCGGGGCAGCCTCCGGTACCGCTGGCGCCTGCTACCGGCCGCGGCCGCGGGCGCCGACCGCACCGTCGAGACGCCGGACGCCGAGGCGACGGTTAGCCTCGACGCCTCCGGCTCGCGCGCGGCGCCGGGCCAGTCCCTCGTCCGCTACGCCTGGCGGGAGGTCAGCGGGTCTCCGACGCCTGCAACAACGGCGGAAACCGCCGCGCCCGCGGCCGCGCCGCCCTACCTGAAGGCGATCCGCACGAACACCGTGCCGGCCAACAACCGGGTCACGGTGCAGGAAGAGGTGCTGGGCTTCAGCAACGGCAAGCCGGATCAGGTCTTCCGATTGGCGCGGCCGCCGGTGCTGCCCGGTGCGATCATCGCCGTGCAAGAGCCGGATCGGCCGCCGGACGAAGAGCTGGCGCAGTTGGAGGCCGAGTTAGGCGGGGCCGCACTCCTCTCCGATCCGGCCGCGGCGGAGGGCGGGGGTGTCTGGGTGCAGTGGCGGCAGACGGCCGATTTCTTCTCCTCCGACGCGGCCAGCCGGCACTACACCCTTGATCCGATCACGGGCGAAGTGCGTTTCGGCGATGGCGCGCGCGGCAAGATCCCGCCGGTGGGCAAGGACAACATCAAGGCGCAGCTCTACCGCACGCACAGCGGCGCAGGGGGCAATGTCGCCGCGGGCGCGATCACCGCGCTGCGCAATCCGGCCGGCGACCTCGCCAAAATCAAGACGGTGAGCAATCCCGAAGCTGCGGCGGGCGGCTCGGACGCCGAATCGGTCGAAGAGGTGAAGGTGCGCGGGCCGCAGGCGCTCAAACACCGCCAACGGGCCGTCACCGTCGAAGATTATGTCTGGTTGGCGCGCGAGGCGAGCGGATCGGTGGCGCAGGCCTGGTGCCTGCCCACGCGCAACGCTCAGGGGGTGGCGGAGCCCGGCTGGGTCACGGTGGTGATCGTGCCGGAAGGAAACGAGGCGAAGCCTCTCCCCAGCCCGGCGCTGCGGCGGCTCGTGCAAGGCTACCTGGAAGCCCACGCGCTGACCAACCTGGGCGCGGTCAACCAAATCCTGGTCAAAGGCCCGGAGTACATCGAAGTTGCGGTGCACGCCCAAGTCGTCCCGACCGTCCCGGAGGAGGCCGACGAGACCGAGCTGGCGATCCTCGAACGCCTAAATGCCTTTGTGCACCCGCTGACCGGCGGCCCGGCGCGCACCGGTTGGGAGCTGGGCCGCGACGTCTATCTGTCGGAGATTTGCGCCGAGATCGAGGCGGTGGCGGGCGTGGATCACGTGGCCGGTGTGCAGCTCCTCGGCTCGCTCCAGCAGCGCCGGCTGGTGCTGGATGCTGGCGATGCCAGGGCGCCGTTCGACGTGCCGGTCGGGAGCCAGGTGAGCACGCTCGATGATCGGATCAAGCTCCGGCTGGCCGAGCCGCTGCCCCAGGGCAAGCCGCTGGCGGAATTGGCGGTCTACGGCTTCAAGGCAGGCGACGAAGTCAGCGTCGTCGCGGCCGACAACACCATCGTGAAGACGGAGCTGGTGATCGCCGGTCTGGGCGGCGACCGGGCCACCTTCGAGCAGCCGTTTGAGGCGCCGCCTGATTGGACCACGCGCGGCGCGCTGCTCTCACGAGATCGAGGATTGCGTCTGCTCATCGCCGGCGAGACCACCGCCGCGACGGGCGAGATCACCGGGGTCACGCTCACGGGCTTCAGCCCCGGCGACAGGGCGTGCGTGGTGACGGCCGGCTTGCGCCACCCCGACCTTGAGCTGCTGCCGGTGACGGCGGTCCTCCCGTGTGCGGAGCGCATCTTCGTGCCGCCGGGCCATTTGATCTATGCCGGCGCACACGATATCGAGATGGTTCTGGAGTAAAACCGTGCCGATCCCTCTGCCGAACCTGGACAACCGCACGTATGCCGACATCTTCGCCGAGATGCGGGCGCTGATCCCGCGCGAGGCGCCCGGCTGGACCGACTTCAACGAGTCGGATCCCGGCATCACCCTGCTCCAGCTCTTTGCCTGGCTGGCCGAGGCGCTGATCTACCGGGCAAACCGGATTCCGGCGGCCAGCGAGGCGGGATTCATCAAGCTGCTCGGCGGCAGCGGCCCCGACCTGGACACGGCCCGCCTGGAGGCGATCAGGCAATTGCGGGAGCGCTGTCGGGCGATCACCGCCGAGGATTTCGAGGCGTTGGTGCTGGATGACGCCAATTTCGAGGCGCTTAAGCTGCCCGCGACCGCCGGCCGCGTCGCCCGGGCGCGCTGCCTCCCGGAGCGTGACCTCACCGCGGCCGACCCGGAGACGCCGCGGCCGGGCCACGTCAGCGTCATCATCGTGCCCCGCTCGGCCGCCGGCCAGCCGCAGCCTTCGGCCGAGCTGCTCGACGCGGCCAACCGGCTGCTGGACAAGCGCCGGCTGCTGACCACCCGGCATCATGTAGTCGGGCCGGGCTACACCGCGGTGGGCGTGGTGACGGAGGTAGTTCGCACCGCCCAGGCACAAGGTCCGATCGTGGCCGGCGCGGTGATGGACGCGCTGCACGGCTTCTTCCATCCGCTGACGGGCGGGCCGGGAAAGCAGGGCTGGCCCTTCGGCCGGCACGTCTTCGCCTCGGAGGTCTACCAGGAGCTCGAACGCGTCTCGGGCGTGGATCACGTCGAGTCGCTGCGGCTGCGTCAGGACGGCGCGTGGGCCGATCCGCCGGGCGAGGTGATCGTGCCGGCGAACAACCTGGTGCATTATGTCGTTGAGACCGATGACGTACAAGTGTTGATGTATTAGGATGCTGCCGATGGCTGCTCAAACAAACCGCTATCTCGAATACTTGCCGGGCATCTACGCCGAAGATCCGTTCCTCGGTGCGTTCCTCCAGCCGTTCGGGGCCATCCTGGATGGCTTCGATGCGCTGCTGGCGGAAATTGACCGCTACTTCGACCCGGCGCGCACGGATGCGGACTTCCTGCCCTGGCTGGCGACCTGGGTGGCGCTGGCGCTGGATGACCAGTGGGACGAAACCCGGCGCCGGCAGCTCATCGCCCAGGCGGTGGATCTCTATCGCTGGCGCGGCACCGTCAGCGGCCTCAAACGTTACCTGGAACTGTACACCGGCATGACCCCGGAGATCCGGGAGTGGGCATGGCCCGCGGGCATCCAGGTCGGCGTCGCGTCACAGGTCGGCGGCGTCGAACCGGCCGACGCCGCGCTGGCGCGCATCGAACACATGGCGCGCCGCGAGCCGCCGGCCGCCTATGACTACTTCGTCGTAGACACCATCGCGCAGGCCGACGATCCCGTGCCGGCCGGCCGGCCGCTGCGGCTGTACTATCGCGCCGACCGGATCGAGCGCGTCCAGGTCAACGCAGGCTCTGTGGACCTCTGGCGCTTCCCGACCAGCGGTGGGGTATCGGTGCAGATTCACCGTGAGCCGGCCAGCGTCACGCGCCGCGATGGGTTGGCCGACAGCCTCTACACCCTCCGCACGCCGGACGTCGCCGAGGTCAAGTTCAGCGGCGACTCGTTCCTGGTGGACGAGATCGCAGAAGAACGGCCGTATCGTTTCATCGTGGATGTGCGCGTGCCGGCGGTGGACCTCCCACGCATCCAGTTGGACAAGGTGCGGGCGATCCTCGACCTGGAGAAGCCTGCGCACACCGTCTATTATCTCAAACTGACGCCGGTGGCGAGCACACACGCGCTGCAGCCGCTGCAAGTTGCGGTGCGTTCGACCGTCGAGCTGGACACGACTGTCGGCTGAGCCCGACAGGAAGGAGCGATCATGGGCGAGAATTCCGACTTCAAGCGTCTGAACTACTTCACCGGGCTCTTTCTGACCGCCAAGGATTTCTCGGAGGAGCAGAGCTACCTGCTCAAGAAGCGCCGGCTGCACAATCGCGGGCTCCATACGCCGGGGATCATCGCCGGCGAGCTGCAAGGCCTGCGCGTCGAGGCGGCCGGCGGGCTGTCCGTGCGCGTGTGGCCGGGCGCCGCCATTGACGGGCAAGGCCGCGAAATCTGCCTCTGGGAGCCCCGCACGCTGACCGTGACGCCGGCCGCGTACACGCTGCCGAAGCTGGTCTACGTCACCATCGCTTACCACGATGAACCCAGCGACCCGGTGGTGAACGTGGAGGCTCCGCAGTACAGCGGCGATGCGCGCACCGCGGAAATTCCGGTGGTTCAGATCGCGGAGGCCGCGCCGGATGCCGGAGCGATTGAGCTGGCGCGCATTGACCTCCAGCCCGGCGTTACAACAATCGCCAACGCGGCCGACCCGGCTAACCCGCACGGCAACGAAATAGATCGGCGCTACGTGGCCTACGCGGGCGCGGCGGCCGCGCGGCCGCCGGGAGATACGCTCTCGCCGGATGCGCTCAGCCGGCTGATCCTGACCATGCCGCGCACAAGGCGCGACATCGCCGCGCTGGAGGGCCGCTTCCCCACCCCCTCAACCCCCGAC
>CAZYGI010000111.1:0-9941 GCA_964647255.1 uncultured Anaerolineales bacterium
ACACTGGCCTGGCGCGGCGCGCCCCAGGCGCAGGCCGAGTATGTGAGTCACTTCCGCGCCGATAACATCGTGCGGGATGCCGAGTTCATCCGCCGTGCGCTGTTGGGGCCGGACGGCAAGTGGAGCATCCTGGGGCAGAGCTTCGGCGGCTTCTGCGTGGTCCACTATCTGTCGGCCGCGGCAGGCAGCCTGCGCGAGGCGTTCACCACGGGCGGGCTGCCGCCACTGGATCGGCCGGTGGACGACATCTACCGGGCCACCTATCGCCGGCTGGCCGGGAAGAACCGCCTCTACTTCGAGCGGTATCCCGACGACCAGGCGCGGGTGCGGGAGATTGTGGACTACCTCGCCAGCCACGACGTCCGTCTGCCGGGCGGCGGGCGGCTCTCCCCGCGGCGGTTCCAGCAGCTCGGCATCGCGTTCGGCGCCAGCGATGGTTTCGAGCCGATCCACTACCTGTTGGAAGAAGCATTTGTGCAAGGTCCGGCCGGCCGCGAGTTGAGCTACACCTTCCTGCGGGACTTCGAGGAGCGTTTCAGCTTTGAGACGAACCCGATTTACTTCCTGTTGCATGAGGCGGAGTACTGCCAGGGCGAGGCGTCGCGCTGGTCGGCCGAGCGGGTGCGCACGGCATACCCGGAATTCGACCTGGGGCCGGACAAACCGGTGCTCTTCACCGGCGAGATGGTCTACCCGTGGATGCTGGAGGAATACGAGGCGCTGAAGCCGTTGCGGGCGTGCGCCGATATCCTGGCCGAGAAGGCCGATTGGCCGCGGCTCTACGACCTGGATGTGCTCCGCGCCAACACCGTGCCCGTGGCCGCGGCGGTGTACCTGGACGACATGTACGTCGAGTCGGCCTACTCGCAGGAGACCGCCAGCTTCATCCCGAACGTGCGCGCCTGGGTCACCAACGAGTACGAGCACAACGCGCTCCGCGCCGACGGCGAGCGGGTGTTGGATCGGTTGTTGGCCATGGTGCGGGGCGAGGTGTAGTCGGAGGCTGGATCTTGGAGGTTTGAGGTTCGATACGGGTACCAGCCTGCAACCTCTGACCTCCAACCTCCAGCTTCACCACACCAACGCCAAACACGTCACCCCGCCGTCCGCCTTCGCGAACTCGGTGGTAGGGACGGGCAGCACCTCGAAGCCGTGCGCCCGGAGCAGGGCCGCGGTTTGGGGGTAGCCGGCCGGCAGGATGACTTTGTCCCCGATGCCCAATGCGTTGCAGGCGTATGCCTCATCCGCGGGCACGCGCAGCACATCGAATCCGGCCAGCGCCGGCGGGGTCGCGAACCCTTCCACCGCCAATAATCGCCCTTCACCCAGGTACGTCACCGCGCTGAGCAGGTGCAGGTAGCCGTCCACTGGTGCTTCGAGCACGGGGAGACCCGAAGCGGTTTGCACACCCTTCGGGTCCGGGGCCGAAAGCGCCACGGCCAACTGGGCGATGCCGGCGCGGTTGGTGCGGCCGGAGCGGCCCACCACGATCCGGTCGGGCAGGATCAACACGTCGCCGCCCTCGAGCGTGCCGGGCGCGACGATGCGTGCCAGCGGGAAACGCCCGGCCAACACCTCAGCGGCCGCCGCCTCTTCCCCGCGCCGGCTGGCCGCGCCGGGTCGGGCGATGATCGCCCGGCCGTCAATCACCAGAGCCGGGTCCTGCATGAAGCAGCTATCCGGGAAGCGCTCGTCGGGCGGCAGTGTTTCGACCGCGACCCCGGCCGCGGCCAACGCCTGGTGATACTCGGCATGTTGGGCCCGGGCCAGCGTGACATCTATCGCGGCGCCGGACGAGCTGATAGCGCGCACGAAGCTGGCGCCGGGCGGTCGGACGATGGCGTGGGTGATCACTCCAGGATCTCCTGGATGGCTGCGGCGACCGCTGCACCCAGCTTTGGCAGCGCGTCCGCGTCGAGGTGGATGCCGTCGAGGCGGCTGGACTCGACCACCTCGCCGGCGTCCAGGAATGCGCAGCCATACTCCTCGGCCATCAGGCTGTAGCGCAGCCCCAGATCAGCCGATTTCTCATCCGCGCCCTCGAACATATCTGCGAACAGCGTGCCGTTCACGCAGGTGGGCGGCGGCGCGACCAACAGCACCTCCGGCGCTCCACCGTCCGGGCCGAAGTCGCTGCGCTGGATCGTGTCCACCAATGTGGCCGCGCCGTAGGCGATGTCGCTGGCCGATTGGCCGAAGCGGTGCTTGAGGTCGTTGGTGCCCAGCATCAGCACCACCAGATCCACGGGGTGATGCGATTCCAGGCACGGCAGCAGATGCATCTTGCCGCTCTTGTATTCGCCTTCGATCGGATCGGACCAGACGGTGGTGCGGCCGTTGAGCCCTTCCGGGATCACCAGGTAATCCGATCCGAGCGCACGCGCCAGCACGCTGGTCCAGCGCGCGTCCAGGGGATAGCGGTCTTGCGCCAGCGGATTGTGGCCCCAGGTGTTGGAGTCACCATAACATAGAATCGTCTTCATCAGATCCTTGCTCTCCTGTATTGAGGTCTTTTTCATAGAGTTGGAAGGTCTGCGCCGGCCGGGCGCCGATCGCTTCCAGCGCAGCGATCTGCGCTTCATCCGCGACCGGGACGGGTCCGACGACCGCATCGCGGTGTCCGGCGCGCATCGCCTGTACAGCTAGCACGCGCCACAGCCGCAGCACAACATCTGCCTCTGTCTCATCCGGCGCGACGGCGGGCAGCCGCAGGTGCACCCGGCATGCGGCCGGCGAGATCAGATGGTCGGCCAGCCAACCGGCGGGAATCCACCGCCCATTCGCCAGCCGCAGCGCCCGGCTCAGATCTGGCTGCCCCGATGCGGCGGCAACGATGCGGCCGGCGCGCTCAGCCACGGCGACAAACGGCGGCCGGCGCAGCCGGGTCGGGGCGTCCGTTGGCCGCGGGCAGGCCACCAGGAACGCCGCCAGCTCCGGGCTATCCGCTTCGGCAACTGCCCGCACCGCCAGCTCAGCGCTGGGAATCGGGTTGCTCCCGGTGATGGCTTCAGTCGCTTCAGGGTCTGCTGAACGGTTGAAGTCGGCATCACTCATCGAGACCACGGCGCCGCGTCCGAGTCCAGCCACATCCGCCAGCGGGATCGCATAGGTGCGCCACGTTTCGACCGCCGTGTAGCCGGCTGCCGAGACGAGTTCCGGGAGGTAGGGCTGGTTGTAAGGCAGGCCGGCCACGGGCGGTTGGTCGAACCCGTCGGCCAGGAGGCCGGGCAGCCAGCCGTGATCGGGGCTGGCCGGGCCGTGGATGGCCTGCAAGCCCGCGAGATGCTCAAAGGCCCAGGCTTCCGCGGTTTCCATGAGTTTTGCGGCGATCTCCGCATGGTTGACGACCTCCAGATAGCCGAACCAGGCGGTGGGCCGGTCCTGCGCCGTCGCGCTCCGGTCAATCCAGGCTGCGATCGTGCCCACGGCCTCATCGAGGAAGGTGGGGCCCGATGCCTCGGCCAGGAAGAGCGCCATCTCGACATCGGCCAGCAGCGGGTTGCGCCGCGGGGTCAACGCCGCTATCCGCTCCTTGAACAGCGGCGGCGTCCACCGCGCATCCCCCCGGTAGAGGCTCCAGGGGAACCGGGCAAACCGGCGCCGCTCGCCCTGGGACGTGACCTCACCGACCCGCAAATTGAGGATGCGCGGTCTTCCTGGAAGAGTGGCCCACGCCTGAAATAAGCCTTCCACGGCAGCCTCGGATGGGATGGCGGATTGCGGAAACCGCCTGCGGGATGGCGCACACTGGTGCGGTGCGCTGCACGGGGTGGCCGTGCCCCGCGTCACGCAACACACACCCGGGATTCAGCATGTCCAACGTTTTCGCACAACTTCGCAGGCGGTTGGCGCGCCCCGAACGCCCAAAGTGCGACACATGCGCGTTTGTCGAGTTCTTTCGTAGCAACGGCGACGGCCAGGTGACGCGGCTCCATGCCTTTTGCCGCTGCCCCGGCGGCCCCTATGCCGACCGCCCTGTGCCGGTGTCTCGGCGATGCGAGCGTTGGCAACGCGCCGCTCAGCGCGCCCAAGCGCCGCGCGTGGGTGATCCCACTTTGACGGCCTAAGCAGGTTCAGCGCTCACGATGCGGATCAGAGCCGCCTGCGGCCGCACGCCGAAGCGCAGCGGGATGCTTTCCCCTACCCCGCGGCTGACGAACATGCGCGTGCCGGTCCGCTCGAACCAGCCGGCCGCTTGCCGCCGCGTCAGGTGCGTGCCCTGGGTGTGCGCCGCGCCGATGAGCGGCAGCCGCACCTGCCCGCCGTGCGTGTGCCCCGCCAGCACCAGATCGGCTGAGGTCACGCCGCGCTCCAGCCAGATGTCGGGATTGTGCGCGAGCAGGATCAAGAAGGCTTCCTCCGGCACGTCTGCCAACGCGGCTTTCAGGTCCGGCCGTCCCTCGGTGAGGTCGTCCACCCCGGCGATCCAGACGCGATTGCCCCACACCGGCGCCGCCGCGTTGCGCAGCGGCCGGATGCCCTGCGCTGCGAGCGCCGCGTCCATCGCGGCCATGTCGTTGAAGGCCACCGGAATCCGCACCAGCTCGTTGCGCAGCACTTTGCGAACGAAATCCACCAGCTTCCGCGCCGCACCGAGCAGGTCGCTCATGCCCGGCCGGCCGGTCGCGCTGCTCCCCCGCCAGGTGTGGCCGAACACGCCCCACACCGAATACTCGACATAGTCATGGTTGCCGCGCACGCTGAATGCGCCGAGCCGGGGCCGCAGCGTCTCGATCAGCGCCAGCGCTACGGGGAAGCCCGCGGCATCGTGGATCAAATCACCGGTCAGCGCGACGATGTCATATTCTTCGTCTGCCAAAAGCTGCTTGAGCCGGGCGATCTTGCGCGCCTGGACGCGATCCTGCGCTTGAAAGTGCAGGTCGGACAGGTGCAGGACGGTGAGACCCTCCGGCGGAAGCCCCGGCCGATCGGAAGCGAGTGTGAAGCGATCCAGCCGCACATCGCCGCGCTCGATCCGGGTGGCATAGATCAGTGCGCCGAACCCGGCCGCCGCGGCGCCCAGCAGCGCGCCGCCGATCCATCGTTTCATCCACGCATTCCTTTCGCAGTCAGGGCGACAGGATCCGCCTCGCCTGGCTGACCTATCGGGATCAGCCGGATCAATGCCGCCTGCGGCGGCGCGCCGAAGCGCAGCAGAAAGCTCTCTCCCACGCCGCGGCTGACGAACATGCGCCGTTTGCCCCGATGGAACCAGCCGGCCGGCTGCCGGCGCGACAATCCCGCGCCCTGGCTGTACAGCGCGCCGATCAGCGGCAGTTTCACCTGGCCGCCGTGCGTGTGTCCCGCCAGCACAAGATCGGCCCGCTCAACGCGGTCGTCGTCCCAAACGTTGGGATTGTGCGTCAGCAGGATCAAGGTCGGGCCTTTCGGCACCGCGGCCAGGGCCGCGGTCAGATCGGGCTGGCCCTGGGTCAGGTCATCCACGCCGGCAACCCACAGATTCACGCCGGGGGCCTGGACATGCGCCGCAGCATTGACCAGTGTGCGCACCCCGCGCACCGCCAGCCCGGCGTGCAGCGCCTCCGTGCTGTTTCGCCCCATGTGTAGCGACCAGCGTTCGTTGCGCACAGTCCTGACGACAAAATCGCTGATCCTTGCGAGCGTGCGCCGCGCCCGCTCGGCCACAGCCACGCCGTGATCCTCCGGCGGCGCAAACAGGGCGCGGAAGCTCGACTGCCAGTAATCCCGGTTGCCCGGGCAATTGAACGCGGCGAGCCGGGGCTGCAGGGTTTCGATCAACGCCAGGACCCTGGGGATGCCGTTATCGTCGTGGATCAAGTCTCCGGTCAGCAGCAATAGATCGAAACGCTCGCCGGCCAAAAGCTGCATGAGCTTCGCCAGCTTGGCGGCCTGCACCGCGTCCCTCCCGCGCAGGTGCAGATCGGACAGGTGCAGGATCGTCAGTCCTCCCGGTGGCACCCCTGGCCGTTCCACCGGCGCCACGAAACGCTCGAGGCTGACGCGGCGCGGCTCAATCCAGCGCGCGTACGCCACCGCCAGCGCACCGGCGCCCGCGGCGCCGGCCCAGAGCGCCTTCCAAACAGATCGCATGCATTCCTCCGATTTCTGGCGTCACGGTGCCCCGCGGGCATCACCGGGCCGGGCGGGGAGCGTGGTAGAATAGCTCGAAGTATTCTTCCGGCCCACCGGCTCCAGCAGCGGGTTTCGCCAGGATCGCGTCGGCGAGTTCCTCGGCCGTGACTTCCGCATCGCCCGGCGCCACGGCTTGCTGAAGCTCGGCCACCAACGCGGCGCGGCCGATGCGGTGGCCGATCGCGATCAGCGCCATCAAGGCGTCGAGCCGCTCCGCTTCCGGCAGCAGCACCGAGGCTTCGGCCAGCGGGATCACCGCACGGGCATCGCCGCCGAGCGCCAGGAGCCCGTAGAGTTCATAGAAATCTTGCTTGCCGCGCACCAGGTCAGCCAGCGCACCGGCGCCGCGCGAGTCGCCCAGATCCGTCAATCCCCACAGCGGCCCCACCAGGTAGCTCTCGTTCATGTTGGGGGCCACGCAGTTGTAGAAAGCCCAGATCTGATCCGCCGCAGCGTGCTCGCCCAGCACGCCCAGCACCATGCACGCCAGGCTCTTGCCGTAGTCATCCAGTGCGGCGAAACAAGCGGACAAGGCGTAGGCCCCGGCCGCGGCGTGCCAGGCGCAGGCCGCGATCAGCTTTTCGGCGGTCATGGCGCGCAGTTCTGCGGGTTCGAGCGTTTTGATTTGCAGCAGCCGGGCGGTGAGCGCGGGCAGCGCCTCCGAGCCGAACTGGCGCAGGCGCTCCGCGAAGGCGAAATCCGCCAGGCCGGTCGCCGCGGGCAGCAAATCGAACAGCTCCTCCACCGTGGCCGCCTGCCGGATCTTCTTCACCTGGGCGCCGTCCCGGAGCATGAGCAGTGGGTTGAGCCGCATCATGGTCTTGCGGACCGAATCCCCCGTCGCCGGGTCCAGCGTCATCAGGCGAAAGAACGTCTGCGCGCTGGGCATGCGTGCCGAAGTATCTTTCGGCGGCCGGTTCTTGTTGGACATGGGTTGGGACATCATACGCCTCAGCAACCGGATTGCGTTCGATTCTACCACAGTCTGGTCTTGCGGCAAGAGGGTGTGATATAATCGTCCCATCAAACCCAGGAGGTTCTCAATGCTGCTGAACCTGCGCCAGTATTCCCGGCCGGCCGATGACGGCTCACAGGATGGCCTGGCGGCCGCGCTCCGACTCCTCTCACGCCCCGATGTTCGCACTGTGCCGCTGGCCGGCGGCGACACCCTCATCGGCTCCAATGATCCTGCCGTTGAGGCCGTGGTTGACCTTCAGGCGCTTGGCCTGACCGAAATCTCGCTGGATCCCAACCTCGGTGCGTTGAGCGCCCAGGCCATGGTGACACGTGCTCAGCTTGCGGACTTGAAGCCGCCCGTCGCGGCGGCCGGGTCGCATTCGTCTGCGGCTTCCCCACTGGGGATCATTGCGGCCGGTGCGGCGCGCCTGGGCGGCAGCGTGCAGCGCAACCGTGCGACGCTTGGCGGCGCCCTGGCTGCCGGCGCGTCCAACGATCCGCTGCTGGTGGCGCTACTCGCGTGCGATGGCCGCGTCCTGCTCTGCACGAATTCCGGCTATCGAACGCTTGCGTTGACCGCACTTCTCCCCGAGCGCGGCCGGCTGTTGGCTGAGCCTGCGTTGATCACCGACGTGGTGGTGCCCCTGCCGCCGGGCCGGCTGACCGGCTACGCGCTGGCCGATGTGGCCCGCACGCCCGCCGACGCGCCGATCGTCGTTGCGGGCGCGGCGATCACCATCGCCTATGGCAGTTGCACCCACGCGCGGCTGGCGCTTGGAGGTGTGGCAGACACGCCTATCCGCCTGCCCGAGGTTGAGGCGTTGTTGGAAGGCCAGATGCTTACTGCTGACCTGATCGCGAAGGCCGCCGAGCATGCCGCCGAGTTGGTGCGCCCGGCCGGTGATTTCCGCGGCAGCGCCGAGTACCGCAAGGCGATGACCGGGGTCTTGAGCGAGCGCGCGTTGCGGCAGGCATGGGAGCGATGTGCGTAGAGCGTAGAGCGTGGAGCGTAGAGCGTGGAGCGATATGAGGGATTTGTCCGACGCTCTGCGCACCAAAACAGGAGCGCAAAGATGCAACTCAACTTCACCCTGAATAACACCCCCCGGACCTGGGATATCGCGGTCAACGAGAGCCTGTTGGATGTATTGCGCCGCAACGGCGTGTTTGGCGTCAAGCACGGCTGCGAGACCGGCGAGTGCGGCGCGTGCACCGTGCTGCTTGACGGCCTGCCCGTCACCTCGTGCACCTTGCTCGCCGCGCAGGCCGACGGCCACGCGGTGGAGACCGTCGAAGGGCTGGGCGAGCACCCGGAGCAGGGCTGGAAGCACACGGAAGGCCTGCACCCGATCCAGCAGGCGTTCATCGAGACCGGTGCGATCCAGTGCGGTTACTGCACCCCAGCTCAGCTTCTGGCTGCCGAAGCATTGTTGAAAGAAAACCCCAACCCCACCGAGGCCGAGGTGCGCGAGGCGCTCTCCGGCGTGCTGTGCCGGTGCAGCGGTTACGCTAAGCCGGTGGCGGCGGTGCTGCGCGCCGCCGCGCAGATGCGCGGGGAAGCGGTCCCGCCGCTGCCGGGCAAGCTCGATCCGCCTGTCAACGTGATGGAATTTCCGCCCGTCCCGCCCGCAGCCGAGCCGCCGGTTGAGCCGTCATCCGGCAGCTATCAGCCAGCAACCAGCAGCCAGCAGCCGCAAACCCAGGTCAAGCTGCCGACAATGGTCGTCGCCGCGCCGGAGACGGTGCACATCGGCGTCTCCGAGCCGAAGGTGGATGCGGTCAAACTGGCGCAGGGCAAGCCCGCGTTCGTCGCGGATGTCGAGATGCGCGGGATGCTGATCGGCAAGATCCTGCACAGCCCCATCGCGCACGGCTGGATCAAGCGCATTGATGTCAGCAAGGCGCGTGCGCTGCCCGGCGTCCATGCGGTGCTGACCTACCAGGACGTGCCGCGCGTCATGTTCTCCACCGCGGGCCAGTCCCATCCCATCCCCAGCCCGCTGGATTTCGTCAGCCTGGACCGCAAGATGCGCTTTGTCGGCGACCGGGTGGCTGCAGTCGCGGCGGAGACCGAGGAGATCGCGCAGCGGGCGCTGTCGCTGATCGAGGTCGAGTTTGAAGAGCTGCCTGCGGTGCTTGACTCACGCGACAGCATGAAGCCGGGCGCGCCGATCATCCACGATGAGCCGGACTACGTGCCATTCGCCGAGTGCGACCCCCAGCGCAACCTGGCCGCGTCCATCCACATGGAGCTGGGCGACGTGGACGCGGCGCTGAAGACGGCCGACTACGTCTTCGAGGGCGAGTACGAGGTGCCGCGCGTGCAGCAGACCCCCATCGAGCCGTTTGTCTGCATCACCTACTGGGACGAGGACGACCGGATGGTGATCCGCACCAGCACGCAGGTGCCGTTCCATGCCCGCCGCATCCTTGCGCCGGTGCTGGGCCTGCCGATCAAGCGCATCCGCGTCATCAAACCGCGTGTCGGCGGCGGGTTTGGCAACAAGCAAGAGGTAATGATCGAGGACATCTGCGCGCATCTGACCATCGTCACGAAGCGGCCGGTGAAGCTGGAATACACGCGCGAGGAGCAGTTCATGGCGAGCACCTCGCGGCATCCGATGATCGTCAAGATGCGCACCGGCGTCATGCGGGACGGCCGAATGGTGGCCAACGAGATGGTCGCCCTCTCCGATACGGGCGCGTTCGGCAACCATGCCCTGACCGTCAACGGCAACACCGGCCACAAGGCGATGTCGCTCTACCCGGCGAACCGGGGCGCGGACGGCCGTTCGAACATCCGGTT
The DNA here is from genome assembly GCA_964647255.1 of uncultured Anaerolineales bacterium. Classification (GTDB taxonomy): domain Bacteria; phylum Chloroflexota; class Anaerolineae; order CG2-30-64-16; family CG2-30-64-16; genus CAWJEL01. Next base: position 9,878 of record CAZYGI010000111.1, read on the forward strand.
CGTCGCCGAGGTGGTCTACACCAACAAGCCGACCTCCGGCGCGTACCGCGGCTACGGCGTGCCG
>CAZYGI010000112.1:0-9807 GCA_964647255.1 uncultured Anaerolineales bacterium
GCCGACCGCGGTGCGCTGGCCGCCGGCCGGCGGCATATTGCTTGGGCCGCGCTGGCCGCGTTCGGGTTCCCGTCCGCTGCGGCCGCCTGGGCCCAGGACGCGGCCACCGCGCCCCGGCACGGTGTCGGTCGCGGTGGGATCAAAGACGCGCTGGCCGAACACAGTGTCATCGTCCGGCTGGCCTCCGGTGGGTTGCTCCGGGTGCACCGCGCCCCCGCGCGGCGCATCGCGGCGCGTCATACCGCCCGGCCGGGATTCGCCGGGGCGCGTGAGACTCGGCGCGGTCGGTCCGCTGCCGGGCTTGGCGAGGCTGGCGGGGCGCGGCGCGCTTGCCGCAGGCTTGGGTGTGGTCCGAGCATCACCCTGGGCGTCGTGCGACCCGTTCTCGCCGGGCAGCTTACTGCCCCTGGCCGGTTGACCGCCTTTTGCTGGCGCGGCCGGCCCGCCGGGCCCTTTCGACGCGTTGGAACGCGCCGCGCTATCGGCGGTTGCGGGTTGTCTCTGCTTGGATTGGCCGGTCGGCGCATTCTCTTGGCTGCCGCCCGCTGGCGCAGCAGGTTGTCTTTTGGGCTGCGTGCTCTTCGGATCTTCGTTTGCCATATTACATCTCCTCGCCCTCGGGCAGCGACCGTGCGCGCCCGCGTGTCAGTACGGAATCAGCCGCGGCAAACGGATGAGCAGACAGGGCGATGGAGCATTAGCGCAGGGGAGGCGGGGCGTGGGGCGGGCGGAGGGGGGCGGTCAGCGTTTATCGCTCACATGGCCCTACCTCGCATCTGCTGCCTGCCTGTTCTCTCAGCGCCGGTTCCGAGACGGGAATCATTGCTCGGTTTTTCGCTTGTCTGCGGTCGTGTGGCCGCGAACATGGAAATCTCCTGAAACCTGAAAATGAAAATTCAGATGCCGCAGAGTCATGATGGCTGCTTCATCTGGTCATGCTTTTTCAGAACTCGGTCCGCTGCCAGCCGGCTCGGCCGGCAGCGTCGTGGCGTACTCGCGCAGCGCAGCCAGGTTTTCGGCGCTGAGCGTGGTTTTGAGCGCAGCTGCAAGGCGATTGCCTTGCAGCGCCTGTTCCCAACATGGGCGGCTGCGGCAAATATAAGCGCCGCGGCCGGCTTGTTTGCCGGTCGGATCCAGCTTCACTTCGCCGGTCACCGTGCGAACGATCCGCACCAATTCCCGCTTGCCGCTTTCCTGGCGACAGGCGATGCAGGTGCGGATCGGCACGTGTTTCGGTCGCGGGCCTTTGGGCTTAGGCATCAATAGTCTGTGAACTCTTCCCAGCCGCCGCCGCGGGTCGGTTTCCGCTTGCGCCGGGCGATAACCTGGCCGAGCGCTTCGTCGAAGACAAGTTCGCGGCCCTTGGCGCCCTTCTTTGGCGCCTTCTTGCCCTTCTTGGCGCTTTCGTCTCCGCCTTCTTCATCGGTCGGCTCTTCGTAGGTGAACTCGTCAGTGAATTCGCCGGTCGGCTCGCCTTCAGCTTCGCCCGCCACAGGCTCGACCGGGGGGGTGACTGTCCCGGCTTCGGCGGCCTCAACGGCCGCAGGCGCCGCTTCAACGGGCTGCGCGACGGGCGTTTCGAGCGCGGTTTCGGCCGGCGTCTCGGCTGCGATCTCGGCCGCGGGCTCGGTCGCGGGTTCAGGGATCGGCTCCAGCTTGACTGTCTCAGCCTCGGCCAGCATCTTGGCGGCCTGCTCCAGCGTAACTGCGGTCTTGTCCTTCTCGCGCAGCAGCCATTCAGCGCGGCTGAGCAGATCGTCGCTGGGCGGCAACGCGGCGGCCTTCGCTTCCAGGGACCGCTGCTTGATCGCCTGCAACTGCTGGCGTTTGAGCTCGGCCAGGCCCTCGGTCGCGGCCTCTGTTTCGCTCTTGATGTCAATCCGCCAGCCGGTGAGCTTGGCGGCCAGGCGGGCGTTTTGGCCTTCCTTACCGATCGCGAGCGAGAGCTGGCGGTCGGGCACGACGACGATCGCGGTGCGCACATCGCCATCTTCAATCAAGAGCGTGTCACTGGGCCGCGCCGGGCTCAGGGCATTGCTGATGAAGGTGCGCACATCGTTCGACCATTCGACGACATCAATCTTCTCGCCGTTGAGTTCGTCTACGATGTTCTGGATGCGGGTGCCGCGCAGGCCGACGCAGGAACCGACCGGGTCAACGCCCGGCTGGCTGGCCGACACGGCGACTTTGGATCGCTGGCCGGGTTCCCGCGCAATGCTCTTGACCTCGACGGTGCCGCTGTAGATCTCGGGGATTTCGCGCTCCAACAGGCGGCGCAGCATGTTGCGATGCGTGCGCGAGAGGCGAATCTGCGGCCCGCGGGTGCCCTTGCTCACCTCGGCCAGGAACAAGCGGACGCTTTGGCCGATCCGGTACCGGTCGTTAGGCAATTGATCTTCGGCGGCCAGGGTGCCTTCGGCCTTCTTGCTCAGCGTGATGGTGACCGCGTTGGTGCGGTAGTCCACCGACTGGACGGTGCCGGTGATCAGCTCGCCTTCCTTCTGATGGTAGAAGTCATAGATGGCATCACGCTCCGCCTCGTGGATGCGCTGAAGGATGACCTGTTTGGCGGTTTGCGCGGCGATCCGGCCAAAGTCGGCCGGCTGGCGTTGATCCAACACCACGCTGCCGATCTCGGCTTTCTGGTCGAGCTTGCGCGCCTCCGCCAGACTGATCTCCGCGGTGGTGTCCTCCACCGTCTCGACGACCCGGCGCTCGCAGACGACGTTCATGTCGCCGGTGACCGGGTCAATCGTTGCCGTCACTGCGGCGGCATTGCTGGCGTAGTTGCGGCGATACGCGTGCGCCAAGGCTTCTTCGATGGCTCCCAGAATGACATCGCGCGGCAGGTCCTTCTCCGCGCAAAGCTGGTTGATCGCCATGATGAGCTCGCTCTTCATCCCTCAAACTTCTCCTGGAAGACCGTGGTTATGCCGACGTCTGGCGTGTTCCGCCCTTACAACAAAAGAAGTGGGGGTGACCCCACTTCGATGACTCCATGCCTCAACTTCAGCCGAAACTATACCACACCCCGGCGCAGCGCGCAAGTTTGGCGCAGTGGAAATTCCGGGCGGCCGGTGCGTTTTATCAGCGCACCGGCGTCAGGCGTTTTGCCACGATCACCTGGCCGGCCGGGCTCAGCGCAAAATCCAGGAAGGCCCGCGCTGCCGCGGTCGGCGTAGCCGGCGCGTAGAGGTAGAGCACGCGGCCCAGGCGATATTCGCCGGAGCGCACGGCGGCCGCGGTGGGCGCGATCTCCTCAAGCGGGACGGCCTTGACTGTATCGTTCAACGCGGCCGTGGAGACATATCCGACCGCATCGCGATGCAAGGCGACATAATCCACCAGCGTCTGGCTCGTCGGCAGCACCAGCGCGTTGAGCGTGACGCGCGCGCCGCCCATCACCAGGCTCTCGAAAGCGGCGCGGGTCCCCGATCCATCCTCGCGGCTGAGCACGAGCGGTTCGCCGTTGCCGCCGCCCAGCGCGGCCCAACTCAGCGTCTCCCCGCGGAAGAGGGCGCGCGCCTGGAGGGTGGTGAGGTTAGTGATCGTGTTTGTGGGATGGACGATGATCGCCACACCGTCGCGGGCGAGCGGGAACGCCTCTACGCCTTCCGGGAGCGCCTTACCCTCCGGTTTCCATGAAACAGCGGCAAGGTCTATGCGACCATCGCGCACCTGTTGGATGCCGAGGTCGGTGCCGCCGCCCCGGACGCTGATCATCACGTTCGGCTGCTCTCGCTGGAACGCCTGGGCGAGGTCCTCCAGGGTGGGTTGGAGGCTGCTCGCCCCCGCGATCTGGAGCGCGACCGGCGCAGGCGCGGGCGTTGGCCGGGCAGCACAGCCGGTCGCAGCCAACGCCAGGATGATCAAGGAGGCCAGGCGGCGCATTTTCATCGAGAACCCTTTAGCCTCGCAGCACGACCACCAGCACGATCAGCGCGGCCAGCGCCCAACGGTAGTAGGTGAAGATGGCGACCGAATGCCGTTGGAGGTACTGGAGCAGGAATTTGATGCAGAAGTAGCCGCTGATCGCCGCCGTGAGAAAGCCGACCAGAAAAAGCGGCAGGCTGGATGCGGTCATCTGGCCGTCGCGCAATGCCTGCAAAACATCCCACGCCTTCTTCAAGCCGGCGCCGGCGATGATCGGTGCGGATAGCAGGAAGGAGAAGCGCGCCGCGGCGGGGCGTTCCAGCCCCAAGGCAAGCCCCGCGGTGATCGTCGCACCCGAGCGGGAGATGCCGGGGAAGACCGCCAGCGCCTGGCTGAAGCCGATGATCAGTGCATCGCGGAGGCTGATGCTGGTCATGCCGCGCAGGTGCCGCGCCAGACGGTCGGCCAGCAGCAGCAGCGCACCGGCGAGGGCGATCACGCCGGCCAAGGCAAGCATCGCGGCCGGTTGGTGCGGCTGGTTCGGCTGGTGGAACAGCGCCTCAATTTTGCTCTCGACCAGCACACCGACGATCCCACCGGGAATACACCCGATGATCAGCAGCCATGCCAGCCGCCGATCGGGATCCGCCCCGATCTTGCGCTCGCGGAGGCTGGCGATGCCCGCGCGGATCAAACGCGCCCAATCCGCGGCGAAGAACCACAGCACGGCGATCAGCGTGCCCAGGTGCAGCGCCACATCGAACGCCAGGCCGCTGAGGTCAGGATCGTTCCAACCGAACAGCCAGGGGACCACGATCAGATGCGCTGAGCTCGAAATCGGGATGAACTCGGTCAAGCCCTGGATAATGCCGAGGATGATAGCCTGGATGATGTTCATACACGTCCTTTCAAGTGGCCAATGGCCGAGAGTTGATAGCCGATGGCTGATAGCCGAAGGCCTTTTCAGACCATTCGCCAGCCCTGTTCATCGCGCCCTACGCACCCCGCTCCCCGCCCTACGCTCCCCCGCTCCACGTTCCCCGCCCTACGCCCTCCGCTCCCCGCCCTCCGCCCTCCGTCGCATCCGTTTTTCTTTCTGTGCGTGGCGCACGTCCTGGTTCGGCAGCTCATAACTGGCAAGGAATGCGGCGCGGAACGCCGGGAATGTGCCCGCGGCGATGTGGCGGCGGATGTCCGCCATCAGCCGGATCATGAAGCGGACGTTGTGCACCGTCGCCAGGTGCAATCCCAGGGTCTCCTCCGCCTTGAACAGGTGGCGCAGGTAGGCGCGGCTGAAGTGCTGGCAGGTGTAGCAGTCGCATCCTGGCTCAATGGGCAGCGGGTCGGCCGCGTAGCGGGCGTTGCGCAGGTTCATGCGGCCGTGCTGTGTGAGCAGGCCGCCGTTACGGGCCACACGGGTGGGCAGGACGCAGTCGAAGATGTCTATGCCCCGCGCCACCCCTTCCACCACGTCCTCCGGCGCGCCGACGCCCATCAGATAGCGCGGTTTCTCTGCGGGCAGCTCGGGTACGGTGCTGTCCAGCGTGGCGTACATCTGCGCTTTCGTTTCGCCCACGCTCAGCCCGCCCACCGCATAGCCCGGGAAGTCCAGCGCGGCGAGCGTCCGGGCGCTTTCGACCCGCAGATCGGTGAAGATGCCGCCCTGGACGATGCCGAACAGCGCCTGATCAGGGCGGCGCTTGGCTGCGCGGCAGCGGGCGGCCCAGGCGTGGGTGCGCACCAACGCCTCTTCATTATAGCGACGATCCAGCGGCTCCGGACATTCATCCAGGCACATGATGATGTCGGCGCCCAAGTCCTCCTGCGCCGCGGTCGTGCTTTCCGGCGTGAAGCGGTGCAGGCTGCCGTCAATGTGCGAGCGAAACGTCACACCGTCCGGATCCACCTTGCGCATCTGCGCCAGGCTGAACACCTGGAACCCGCCGGAGTCGGTCAGCATCGGCCCCGGCCAGCCCATGAAGCTGTGCAGCCCGCCGAAGTCGGCCACCAGCTTTGTGCCGGGGCGCAGGTAGAGGTGATAGGTGTTCGCCAGCACCAGGCTGGCCCCGGTCTCGGCCAGGTCGCGCGGGGTCAGCGTCTTGACGGTGGCCTGGGTGCCCACGGGCGCGAATACCGGGGTGGGCAGTGCACCGTGCGGCGTCTCAAAAACGCCCGTCCGGGCCGCGGTCTGCGAATCTTTAGCAGTCAGGGTGAAGCTAAACATAACCTTGTTTGTCTCGGCTGGCTTCCCGCGGCACTCCTGCCCCGGTGAATGGTCTGCGGTCAATCGCCCGTCGTCCGTCGTCAATGGCCCGCAACCGGGGCAAGGTTAGCATCACGGGCGGCTCTTGTCAAAACCATCGGCAGCTATCCGCGTTTTCGGGCGTGCCGGCGTTGTGGTATACTCGCAGCACTTTGACTTCACTTGCCATACTGTGTGACACCGGGGGTGGCATGTCACGCAGCCCGGCCAGCATCTCCCTGAAGGAGTCGCGCCCGATGCTCGATCCCTCCGCTCTTCAAACTGCGCCGCCCGCGCCGCGCGGTCCTAACCTCGGCGCGCTTCTGGTTGGCATCTGGGTTCGCCCCGGCCGCACGCTGCGAGCGATCGCCGCCGGGCCGGCCTGGTTGTGGCTTGTGCCGGTGGCGCTCGCCCTGGTGCTGGCCGTCGGCCAGGGACTTACCTCCGCGCCGGCCCGAGATGCGGCGCAGCGGGCGAGGAACCAGGCTGCGCTGGAGGCGAGCCTGGCGGCGATGCCGGCCGAATACCGCGACACGCTGCCGGCCGGCGCCACCACCGTGCCGGAACCCTCGCAGGTTCTGACACTTTGGGTGCCCCTCGCACTGGGCGTGGCCGGCGTTTCTTTCGGTTGGCTGGTGCGCGCCGCGGTCTTGCACATCAGCAGCCTGGCCCTGGGCGGACAACAGACCTTTGGTCAGATGTATCGCACCAGCGCGTGGGCCAGCTTTCCGCTGCTCCTGCGCACGCTGGTGCAGACGCTCTATGCGGCGGCGGGCGGCGGCCTGGTCACGAGCCCCGGACTGTCGGGGCTGCTGCCTGCGCCCGCGGCGCCCGGCGCGGCCGGCGCATTCACTGCGGCGCCGGCCACGCTGCCGGCGATCCTCCTGGGTCGGCTCGATCTCTTCACCCTCTGGTATCTCGTCCTTCTGGCGTTTGCCGTCGTCGCGGCGAGCAAACTGTCGCGGAGCAAGGCGCTCGTGGTAGCGGCGATCTACGCGGTGCTCTCCGTCCTGATCGGCCTGGGGCAACTGCTGACGCGAGGGATCACCGGTGACTGACGAGCCGATGGTCAGGGTGCGCGATCTGCGCCGGACCTATCAGATGGGGCGGACGGAGGTTCATGCGCTGGCAGGCGTGGACCTGGATGTGCCGGCCGGCGCATTTCGCGCCGTGATGGGCGCCTCAGGGTCGGGGAAGTCCACCCTGCTGAACCTCATCGGCGGGCTGGATCGCCCAACCGCTGGTGTGCTGCGCGTGGCCGGCCAGGAGGTCACCGCGCTCGACGAGAACGGGTTGGCGTTCTACCGGCAGCGCCAGTGTGGGTTTATCTTCCAGTCGTTCAATCTGGTGGCGACAATGACCGCGCTGCAGAACGTGGAGTTCCCCATGATGTTCGCCCGCGTGCCCGCGCGTGAGCGCCGCCGCCGGGCGACGTATCTGCTGGAAGCGGTGGGGCTGGGCGACCGGCTCGGCCACAAGCCGACGGAGCTTTCGGGCGGCGAACAGCAGCGGGTGGCCGTGGCGCGCGCGTTGGTCAACAGTCCGCAGCTTCTGCTCGCTGACGAGCCGACCGGCAACCTGGATTCGCAGACCGGGGCCGACATCATGCAGCTCCTTCTGCGGGCGCACCGCGAGGGCCGGCTCACCGTGTTGATGGTGACGCATGACGCCGAGGTGGCGGCCTACGCGGACGCGGTCATCCGGATGCGCGACGGGCACATTCAGGAGGGGTGATGGTGCACAATCACGATCGGCGCCGGGCGGCGCAGGTTCGCTCGGGGCGCCTCGATGGCGATCAGCGCGGGCGCGGCATCCGCGCGGGGTTAGGATTTGCGGCGGCGCTCTTGGCCTTCCTGCTTGCCGGCCTGGCCGGCCGCGCCGGGGTCGCGGGAGCCGCGACGGCGACGCCCATCCCGTCCGCGGATCGGCCGCTGATCTTCATCCGCGCCAGTTGGGCGGAGCCGGCGGAGATCGCGCCGGGGCAGATGACGCGGCTCTACCTGGAGCTGCACAACGTGGGGGATGCGGCGGCAAACAATATCGTGTTGACCATCTCCGGCGCACACTTCGTCCCGGAGCTGAGCAGCAGCGTCAAGACGGTGGCCGGGCTGCAACCCGACGAGCACGGCACGGTGTGGCAGGAGCTGCGCGCCGAACCCAATCTCGAATCCGGCGCGTACCCGATCACCGTGGAGATGCTCTACACCGATGAAAGCGGCATGCCTTACACCGGTTCGGAGACGGTCGGCATCCGGGTGAACGCTCCGGCGGCCACGCCGACGCCCAAGCCGGTCGTGGCGGGCCGGCCGCAGATCGTGATAGACTCGTTCAGCACCGAGCCTGCCCTGCCGGCGCCCGGCCGGCCGTTCACGTTGACCGTCACACTGCACAACTCAGGCACCGGCGCCGCGCGCAGCGTCACCTTGAGCCATGGCTCGCCCAGCGTCTTCGCCGCGGCGGGCGCGGGCAGCGTCACCGCCGTGGGCGCGATCGGCTGGCAGCAGACCGTCAGTGTGGCGATCCCGATGGTGGTGGATCAGACGGCCAAGGCCGGGACAAATGTCCATCCGGTTACGTTGGAGTACGACAATGCCGCTGGGGAGCACAGCTCGAGCGCCCAGAGCATTGCACTGCAAGTGGCGGAAGGCGGTGTGGCAACCGCGCCTGAGGCGTTGGTCGTCATCGAGTCATACACGACCGACCCGCCCGCACTGTCGCCCGGCCAGGCGTTCACCTTGTCGCTCAAGGTGCGCAACGTCAGCCCGACGGACGCCCGGCGCCTCACCTTGACCCTGGGCGCGCCCTCGACCACCGCCAGCCAGAGCGCGCCGATCGCTCCGCTGGGCTCGGGCAACGTGCGCTATCTGCCGGAGGTGAAGGCCGGTGACGCCGCGTCGGTGGTCAGCCAGTTTATCGTGGATGGCAACGCGGACGCCGGGGTCTACGTGCTGACCGTGGGCATGGAGTTCGCAGGCTCCGGGGACAAGAATGTCACGCGCAGCGAGCAGATCAGCCTGGTGGTCAAGGTCCGGCCGCAGCTGATGTTCAACTTTTACCGGCAGGTGCCGCCCTACCAGGTCGGCCAGCCGTTGGATCTGCCCATTGAGATCCTGAACACCGGGCGCAACCGCGTGGCCTCAAATACCGTCGAGGTGCTCAGCGAGGCGCTCCAGATCACAACGCAAAAGACGTATGTCGGTCCGCTGGATCCCGGCGCGTCGGTCACGGTGGACGCCCAGGCCATGGCCGACACGCCCGGCGAGAAGCCCCTGATCATTCGCGTCCACTACATTGACGATTTCAACCAGCCGCAAGAGTTCAACGGCGAGATGGGCGTGACGGTGGCGCCGGCGCCTGAGCCGTCTGGCCCGGGCGGCGCCGTGGGCCCGGACGGCAAACCCATCGGCGATGACCAGTCGGCGCCCGAGCCGCAGCGGCCCTGGTATCTCCGGCTCCTGCGCGGCCTCTTCGGACTGGGCAGCTCATGATCTTTCTCGACTGGCTCCGCACCGTCTGGTCGAACCTGAACCGCATGCGCGGCCGGGTGACGCTGACCGCGTTCGGTGTGGTGATCGGCACGACTGCGGTGATGGTATTGGTCAGCCTGGGCGCCGGCCTTCAGCGCAGCGCCACCGGCTCCCTCGGCAACATCGCCAATCTCAAGCAGATCAACGTCATGGGCCAGGAGATCA
>CAZYGI010000113.1:0-9771 GCA_964647255.1 uncultured Anaerolineales bacterium
CCGCAGCACCTCCAGCCCGTGCTGGCCGAACTCCGCCATCTCGTCCAGGAAGAGGACGCCCCGGTGCGCCAGGCTGATCTCGCCCGGCCGCGGCCACTGCCCGCCGCCCACGAGACCCGCGTTCGAGATGGTGTGGTGCGGCGCGCGGAAGGGCCGGTGGCGGATCAACGGCACGTCGCCGGGCAGCATGCCGGCCACCGAGTAGATGCGGGTCACGTCCAGCGCCTCGGTGGGGGTCATGCGTGGGAGGATGGAGGGGAGCGAGCGGGCCAGCAGCGTCTTGCCGGAGCCGGGCGGGCCGGACATCAGGACGTTGTGCCCCCCGGCCGCGGCGACTTCCAGCGCCCGCTTGACGTGCTCCTGACCCCAGATGTCTACATAATGGTGCCAGTTACCCGTTTACTATCGTCCGCTCCTGGCTGTAGAACGCACCCGAGTCTTGACCGTTTGATAGGATGACCGATCATCGTCTATCCCAAAGTGAGGCTGCACGCTCGTCCATTGTCCTACCGCCACACGAACGGCAGGAACACGCGCGGCGTCGGCGCCACGTTCACGCTGACCAGCGGCGTGTAGTCGCTCCACAGGTTGTTCTGCTGATACAAGATCTCACCATCCGGTCCCCAATACGGATGTGCCGGGGTGAAGGTGCGCACACGAAAATGGTAGACCGTTGCCGGCGCCAACCCCGTGACGGTGTAGTTGGCCACACCATTATCGGTGGTGCGTCCCGCAACGGTGAAAGGGCCACCGGGGTCGGTCGCATAACTGATCTCATACGTGGCGTACACGACCTCGTAAGGGCCATCCGCGCCGTAGGGGATTGGCGTCCAGGTGACCCGTACCGCTGTGCCGTCGGCTACGGCGCGCAAGTCGGTGGGCGCCACCGTCTGCGTGTCGCGCCAGCGCGGATCGCTCGGCTCCAGACGGTTGTAGTTGAGGTTGAGTGTCACCAGGGGATGCTCGGCGATGGCGGCCGGCACCGCGCCACTGAGCTGATTGCCGGCCAGATCCAGGCTGCGCAATCCGGCGATCCCGCCCAACGTTGCCGGGATGCTATCCAACAGATGGTTGCCGGCGAGATTGATGGTGATCGCCGTTGTCGTGGTGATCGCGCTGCCGATGCCGCCCAGCTCTGCTGGAATGTTGTACGTCAAGTGATTGGCGCTGAGATCCAGATAGGTCAACGCGTGCAGATTCCCCAGGTCCGGCTGGATCACACCGCTGAACCGATTGGCGTGGAGGTCCAGGTAGGTCAATGCCGTCAAGCTGCCCAATTGCCGTGGGATCTCCCAGAAGAGTGCATTGTGACTCAAATCGAGATGGGTCACAGCAGGAATTGTGTTCGAGGCAAAGTCGAAGTCTCCGTTAAACTGGTTGTGGCTCAAGTCGAGATATTGCAGTGGAGACGGTGGATCAACCAGGTATCCAAACGGCAGGCTGCCTGTTAAGTTGTTATGGCTCAAGTCCAGATAGGTCAGTTGCTTCAAGTCCGCGAGGTGAAATGGAATCGAATCACGCAACTGGTTGTGGCTCAAATCCAGGGTGCGCAGCGTATCCAAGAGGCTGAGACTGGCCGGCAGCGTGCCGCTGAATTGATTGGCGCTCAAGTCCAACGTCTGCAGCGCGGTCAGACCACCTACTAATAACGCAGGCGCTACGGCGCCCGTCAACTCGTTGTCATGCAGATCCAGCGTTTGTAACGCACTCAGCTTCCCTAACTCCGCCGGCAACGGGCCCTCCAGGTCATTCCCGTGTAAGTCCAACCGCTGCAGCGCGGGCAGATCGCTCAATGCCGCCGGCAGTATATCGGCCAGGTTGTTGTTCGGCAGGTTGAGTTGGCTGACGTGGCCGGCTGCACAAGTCACGCCGTACCAACTGCACGGCGTGGCTGTCTGCAACCAGGCGGTGTGCGCTTGCCAGAAGGGGCCGTTGGTGGCCCGGAACAGGGTCACCAACGCCTGGCACTCATGGGGAAGGATCTCACTCACCACCGTACAATCGTATGGCAGTTCTAAAATGACCGGCGTCGGCGCTAGACGGTCGGCGGTCGTGCCGTCACCGAGCTGCCCGTACTGGTTGCCGCCCCAACACTGGACCGCGCCGCTCGCCAACAGCGCGCAGATGTGCCCACCGCCCATCGTCACCGCGCGGGCGCGTTCCGGCAACCCCTGCACCGCGACCGGCGTCAGCCGATTGGCCGTTGTGCCATCTCCGACCGGCCCGTGGCCCCAACAGACGACGCCGTCGCTAGCCAGCACGGCGCAGGTGTTGTTGAACCCGCTGCTCAGCGCACGGACGCCCGCATCCAGACCAACCACTGCGCCCGGGACCGCCCGCGCCGTCGTGGTCCCATCCCCCAGGGCGCCGTAATGGTTCCAGCCCCAACAGGCGACGCCGCCCGCAGTGGTCAACGCGCAGGTGTGTCCATCGCCAGCGCTGATCGCCTGCACGCCGCTAGCCAAGCCCACGACATCCACCGCCGTCAGCCGATCGGTCGTTGTGCCATCGCCCAGTTGGCCGGAGGTGTTTCCCCCCCAACATTTGACCCCGCCGGCGGTGGTCAGCGCACACGTATGCCAGCCCCTGGCGCTGAGCGCCTGCACGCCACTGCTCAAGCCGACCACATCTACCGGTGTCAGCCGATCGGTCGTCGTGCCATCGCCCAGTTGGCCATGCCCGTTCCAGCCCCAACATTTGACCCCGCCGGCGGTGGTCAGCGCACAGGTGTGAGAAAGGCCGGCGCTGAGCGCCTGCACGCCGCTGCTCAAGCCGACCACCGCACCCGCGGTGGAACGGCTGGTGGCGCTGCCATCGCCGAGTTGGCCCCAATCATTGTGACCCCAACACCATGCCCCGCCATCGGCCGTTACGACACAGGTGTGAGACCAGCCGGCGCTCAACGTTTGGGGCGCGTCCGGTAGCCCGACGACCGCCACCGGGATCACCCGGTTACGCGTCGTGCCATCACCGAGCGCGCTGAACTCGTTAAGCCCCCAACATTTGACGGTCCCCGCCAGCGTCACCGCGCAGGTGTGGGCCCCGCCAGCGCTCATCTGCGCCGCCCAGCCCAGATCCACCGCCAGGGGCTGCGCCAGCGCGAGACCTGCCGCCCCACGTGCTATGAACGCTGGCGCAAAAACCCACACACCGGTCGGGAGGCTGCACATAAGCGCCACCAGTGCCAGCGCGCCACCAGTCAGCAACCGCCACACCAGTTTCATGGCTCAGGCTCCGGCGTCGGTGGTGGCGGATAGTGCCAGACCTTCAGCACCGGCGCCTGCGCCAGCGTGCAGGGACTCCAACCCAATTCGCTGCACAGCCCGTAGTTCACGCTGCCGCTGGCGGCCTGCGCCAGCAACACCAGGCCGTGGTTGGCCGTCGGCTCCGCCACCCAGGCTTGCACCATGTCGGTCACATCCATCTCGACCCAGCCCACACCCGCGCTGGTCAGCTCGACCGTGCCATTTGTGTCCGCCGCATAATCAGCGCCTACACCCATCCCGACAACTTGCCAGTTCACCCCGTTTTGGCGTTGCGTGCGATTCGCTGCGCTGTCATTCCAGTCCGCCAGCACCCGGTGCGCGGCCACGGTCAGGCCGTTAGCGTTGCTGCGGGTCTGGGGGTAAACCCGCAACACCGCTTCGGCCACCGTGTCGGTGATCGGGATGCTGCTCACGTCGAACCGCAGCAGCGATTTGGTGTAGTTGTCAGCACTCACCCGGAGATGCGCGGAGCTGTTGTAGCCGCTCCCCGAACCGTCGAAGTAGGTGGCGACATTGCCTGTATAGCCACCCGCGCCGCGCTGGAAGGTCGTCTTGACCGGCGTCGGTCCCACCAGGTGATAGCGCAAGATCAGTTTGGGCGCATGTCCTGCCAGGCAGGGCGGCGTTGGGGTGGCTGGCGCCTGCGCCACCTCACTGCAGAAGCTGTACACTACAAAACCGCTGGCGGCCGCCTGCTGCAAGAGTAGGCCGTGGTTCTGGCTGGGATCACTGACCCACGTTTGTGCCAAACCGGTAACGTCTAACTCCACCCAGGCGTTGCCTTCGCCGACTACAGCCAGTGTGGCGGTCGGCGTCGTGCTGTAATCGCTGCCCGCGCCCAGGCCGGGGACATTCCAGTTGATCCCCGCCTGGCGCTGAGTGCGATTCGCGACACTGTCGGTCCAGGCCGCGAGTACACCGTGCGCGCCCAGCGTCAGGCTGTTGGCGTTGCTGCGGCCGGTGTAATAAAGCGCCAGGGTGGCTTCGTCAATAATCGCATCCTGGGGGAGATTTGCGACACTGAAACGCAGAAGTCCTTTATCGTAATTGTTTGCGCCGACTCGTAGAAAGACCGAACCATCATATCCGGCTGCGCCATCGAAATAGGTCGCTCGGGTACCAGTGTAGCCACCTAATCCCTGTTGGAAGTTTGTGCGATACAAACCTTGTTCCAATGAACCTTGCACCGGGTCAATGCTGAGCTCATCCCACCACGCGCTGACGCGATTGCCTTCCAGTAGGTCGTTCGTGGTACCCCACCAGGCGGTATGCACCACGGTGCGGCGGAAAAAATGATCGCCACTGCCAGCAAATCGGACCCCAGAAAGATCAATTTGAAGGGCGCCATCCACGTATACGCGGATTTGATACAAGTTGGGATCTGTTCGTGCAACTTTCGCATTCACGTGATACCAGCGGTTTATATCAGGAGCTACATTTTGCATAACTACAGGGAACCCGGTATTGGGCGGACTGGACTCCAAATGGAGATCTCCTCCTGGCCCAAACCACACACTGAACGAAATGACGCTGTCATCGGCATCCTCGATTGGCTCACTGCTCGCCGTGCCGGGCGTAGTGATGAAGTAAATACCCTGATAGGCCGAACCGCTGTTGCGCCGATAGTAGAAATCTGCGCTCGCGATGCTTTGTCCGGAAGGGAAATCATAGCGCACCCAACAGCCGGGGAATCCTGATCCGGGCGCGGTGGGCCGGTCACAGCGCCAGGAACTGGCGCCGAACATGCGTTCATCTGCATCATGTGTGAGCAGGGCGCTTTCATCATCGCCGGCCGCAAAGCCTAACGATGAAGTATATACCGGATTGATTGCAGCCGGTGTGTGCGTCGGGATCGGCGTGTCCATCCATTCACAGGCGTTAGGCGCTGTACAACGCGAACTGATGTGAAGGATTGCGTCGCCAGAAAACGGAGACTTTAGACCAAAAACCGCAGTGCCTCCAGGCAGGGGTGTTGGCGTTGGTGTGCCCGGTCCCGGAAAGACGTCACCGGTCGCAGGATTATACCATGTAACGCTATAGTGTGAGTCATTGAATCCTTGGTCTAATCTGACTTTGGGCACCGAGGCAGTTGTCGATGCAACCACCAATCCGCGTCGACCGGAAAGGTCGCTGATACTTACACTGCTTACCGTGTTGGGGATGTAGGCCAGGATCTCCTTCGGATTATCAGCCGCGACCTGTACCCTGTTGAAGTCAGCTAAATCCCCACTCCCTTGCTGATTGACCAGTGAATCCTGCGGCGTGAACAGATTGAGGTCAATATGCGCCCCGGCAAGAATGCCTTCAATATGCCCGATACCGCTCAAACCGGTCAATGCCGGATTCGTGTTGCTATATGTGCTCCACCCACGCGAGGTCGGTCCTGCGCCGTACGTGGCGCCGCTACCGGAAAGCAGATACGACCAAAACAGCCGTCTGTAGAAGTAGTTAGAATCCGCGTTCTGGTCGGCATCCAGTTGACGTGCATCATTCATCTTCTGTTCGTAGTAATCCTCCGTGTTGTAGACGGGTTTGGTTAAATTACTATAGTGATAGGGGGCGGGTATAAAACTCCGCGTGCCGTCCATTTGTTGCGCGGATAGATCCGCTGCTTCGTAGGCGGTGATGTAGCTGAGCCAGGATTGATTGCGCATCGTGTCGATGGCGCCGCGCTCATGCCCAAAACCGAAGGGCCGATTCGCACGCCAGGGGTCTACAACCGTGACGTTGGCGCAGGTACCATCGGTTACCGGGGAAGCGCTGAAGTAACAACTGAGTTCCTCTCCTGTATCCAGGGCCGCCAGCGATGTGTCATCAATATCATTTTCGACGGTCCAGAAGACGTTGGGAAACGCCGCCCAACGGGCGATCATCGTCTCCCACATCTGTTCGCGGTAGGACTGATGAATGTTCCTCCAGGCTGTCACTCCATCATCGTACAATAGGATCATCTGGATATAGATGCCGGGATATTCATTGAGCAAGAACTGCAACTTTTGATCCGTGGCCCGAAATGACGCCAAATTAGGATAATATTGTAGCCCTGCTGTCCCCAAGCCGCCGACGATGGCGGGGGCAGCATCGAAAAGATCTGAGGTGGTGATGGCGAAGGTAGGAGCCCAATAGAGGCTCAAATCGGTCATGCAGGGCTCTGGGGTTGCCGGATTCACAGACGATGCTGCGCCACTCCAGCCAAATGAGCCCAGCGCATTGACCCGCAGGGTATTGATCCCGCGCGCCGTCACCGCCTGAACATAGTCATCGATATAGGGCAAAACATCTGCCGCCAACCGGGTCGGACATGCGCTGGGCAATGGATGGGTAATCGTGGTTGTAGGTTTCTCGAAGAACAGGTAATAGGCAGTATCCGCCATCGGCAGAAAGGTACGGCCGTCGTCAGTATACCAGCGTTTGGGTGAGCCGGGTGTCGTGGCAGAGGGTGTAGCAAGGGCAGAAACGCGCAGCATGCCATGCAATCCCGAGCCGTAGGCCTCCTCCGCTTCAAAGGACTCGCTGGCACCCGTTGACGCTGTCCAACCCCACGTCCCGACGCGATTCACATACACCCGGGCGCGCCAGGTCTCTTGATCGTCTGTCGCGCCGTCATAAAATGCCTGGACGATCAGGTTCCCGTTTGCGCCGACGCCGGGCGGATCGAAGGTTACAGTGAGCGTTTCGGCGTAGGGGTTATACCCAGCGGGAGTTGGCTGGGGCCGGGTGAAACTCACTTCGTGCACACCGAAAAGTCGGGCCGTTTGCGTGCCGGCGCTGTAATTGCTGGTCGAAGGAGTCACGGCCTCGATATCCGCCACTGCGGCGTCGCCACCGCTATCCAGCGCCGCGACGGCCACACCGGCTTTAGCCCTGGCACCCTGAGGCGTGGGCGTCGGCCCGCGCGGTCCCGGTGTGCGCACCGGCTCCGGTGTGGTCAACCGGGCCGGGGCCTCGTCGAGCTCCGGCCGGCCGGTCACCAGCAGGCTGCCGTCGCCCAACACGGTCAGTAGGAACGCCTCGTAGCGCGCCGGCAGTGATCCGGCCGGCGTCCAGCGCCCCGTCTGCGGGTCATAGGTTTCGGTCTCCAGGGTGGGCCGGCTGCCCGCCGAGCCACCAGCCACCAACACCCGGCCGTCCCGCAGCAGGAGGGCCGCGTGATTGGCCCGCGCGCCGTTCAAGCTCCCGGTCGCGCTCCAGGCATTCGTCGCAGGGTCATAGACCTCGGCGCTGGCGAGATAAGCGTTGCCGTCGTAGCCGCCGGTCACCAGCACCCGGCCATCGGGCAGCAGCGTCGTGGTGTGCTCCAGCCGCGGCGTCAGCAGCTTCCCGGCCGGCGTCCAGACATTGGTCGTCGGGTCATACAGTTCTGCGCTGCCCACGGGCCGGCCGTCCCGGCCGCGGCCGCCCACAAGCAACACCCGGCCGTCGGCCAACACCGTCGCGGTCGGCCAACACCGGCCCTCGGCCAGCGCGCCGGCCGCTTGCCAGCCCGCGGCTTTGGCATCGTACACCTCCGCCGTCGCCAGCGCCTCTGACCCTCGGCCGCAACCGGCCGCAATCAGAATGCGCCCATCCGTCAGGGTCACGGCCACGTGGCCGGCCCGCGCCTGGCGAAGCGGCGCTGCCGACTGCCAAACGCCCGCGGCCGGGTCGTAGATTTCCGTCGTGGTCAGCGGCCGGCCCAATAGGTCCCAGCCACCCGCCACCAGCACCCGACCGTCGGGCAGCCGGGCTGCGGTGTGATAGGCGCGCGTCTCGCTCAGGGTGCCGGTAGGGGTCCAGGCCCGCCGCGCCGGCTCGAAGAGCTCCGCGCTGGCCAGCGGCGCGGCCCCATCCCACCCGCCGGCGGCCAGGATGCGGCCGTCCAGCAGTTCGGTCAAGCTGTGCGAGTTGCGCGGGATGATCATGTCGGCCGCGACCCACAGGTCAGGGGCGTCCTGCGCCTGGGAGACGGGATAGGCCAGGGCGAGGAGGAGGATCCCGACCAGGCCGGCCAGGATAAGCAGCGCCAGCGCCAGGTGGCGAGCGCGCCGCGCACCGCGTGCCGACGCCACCTGGGCGGCGGGCGTATCATAGATGTCTACTGTAAGTGGGGGCGATGTGGGCGCTTCAGGAACGGAAAACTGCGCGAGGGTGTTCGGGTTGGCGCGTCGGGACGGCGAAGCGTAGCGGGACATCAGACCTCCTTGTCTGAGCAGAGCGGAACACCCGGCTTGCGACCGCTGCCGGACTGGGGGAAGGGGCCGGCAACGCATGATGTAACCATGCAATACTGAGCGTTGTGGTTACGTTATCATGCAAGTGTTCATTTGTCAATACCCTGAGAATGGCTGATAGTCTATGATTGCACCACATCGGACAGAAACGACTATCGTGTGAGACAGCGTTTTGGCGTGCGTCATTCCATCCGTCGCGGCCGGTATTGGATCGCCTCCGCGAGGTGCGCGGGCTGGATCCGCTCGCTCCCTGCCAGGTCCGCGATCGTCCGCGCCAGCTTGAGCACGCGATGATACGCCCGCGCGCTGAGGTTCATCTGCCGCATCGCCGCGCCGAGGAGCTGGCGGCCGGTCTCGTCCACCGGGCAGTGATCGCGCACCTGGGTCGGGCCCATGTCGGCGTTAGTGGTCAGGCTGGTCCCTTGCCCATCCTTCACGTTGGCAAACCGCGCCGACTGCCGCGCCCGCGCCGCCTCCACCCGCGCCCGGATCGCGGCCGACGGCTCGCCGCGGCGCTCGTCCGAGAGCTTCTGGAACGGGACGCGCGGCACCTCGACGTGGATGTCGATGCGGTCCAGGAGCGGGCCGGAAAGCCGCTTCTGGTAGCGGCTGATCATCATCGGGCTGCACGTGCAGGCGTGCTCCGGGTCGCCGAAGAAGCCACAAGGACATGGATTTTGGGCCCCGACGAGCATGAAGTTCGCCGGGAAGGTCAGGCTGCCCACTGACCTGACTATGCCGCCTACTATCGAAAAGCAGGGTTACGCGTTGGCTCTGACGGTGTCTTACGACCACGCTTAGCTTGTGTTGTGGGCATGGTCTTGATAAGCGCGCGCAGCACGGCATTAACGGATTCGGGAGTCGTGAAGACCTCAGAAATATCCGGATCCAGCATCACGACCACCTGGCTCTTGTCAATCTGCCCGGCAAATCGGTTAGGACGAGCCTTAGAGTAGTCGAAGCTATATTCTGAGCGCAGGTCGTCGACTGCGTCTTGTTCCCTGTTAGGAGTTGAGGTTATCTTCATAGTCTTGGCGTTCTTCCTTAGTAGCCACAAGTAGCCACACGTGCGCTGATCAAACGCAGCATATTCCCAGGCCGTTCAGTGAAACTCACCAATAGCAGCCGGCCCGCTATAGAGTGTCCGATTATCAACTCCCGCACTAATTTCGTCTGGCGCGGTAGTGCGCTTCAGCCAATCAACTGGCGAGCATCACTCCATCCGTCGCGGCCGGTACTGGATCGCCTCGGCAATGTGCGCCGGCTGGATGCGCTCGCTCCCCGCGAGATCCGCG
>CAZYGI010000114.1:0-9426 GCA_964647255.1 uncultured Anaerolineales bacterium
GCCCTCAGGCAACCTGGGCAACATCTCGGCGCTGGCCAAGGGGCTGGCGCTGGCGAAGGCGCTCGGCGTCATTGACCGGCTGCCCCGGCTGGCCGCCGCGCAGGCCGCGCGCGCCAATCCGCTCTACCTGGCGTACCAGCGCGGGTTCGACCGCCTGACGCCGGTCACTGCGGGCGCGACAGCCGCGTCCGCCATCCGGATCGGCGACCCGGTCAGCTACGAGAAAGCCGTGCGGGCGCTCCAGGCGTTCGACGGCGTGGTGGAGCAGGCGGACGAGAACGAGCTGGCCGACGCGGCCGCGCTGGCCGACCGCGCCGGCATGTATGCTTGCCCGCACACCGGCGTCGCGCTGGCGGTCGCGGGCAAGCTGGCGCGGGGAGGCGTGATCCAACCGGGCCAGCGCGTGGTCGTGATCTCGACCGCGCACGGGCTCAAGTTCAGCGAGTTCAAGGTGGGCTACCACGAGGGCACGCTGGCCGATGTGGTTGCCCAGCATCGCAATCCGCCGGCCGAGCTGCCGGCGGACGCGGGCGCAGTGAAGGCGGAGATCGGGCGGTGGCTGGACCGATGATCCTGGGCGCCGGCCGCGCGGCCGGTAAAGTCATCCTGTTCGGCGAGCACGCCGTGGTCTACGGCCGGCCCGCGCTCGCGGTGCCGGTGACGCAGGTGGCCGCGGAGGCGACGGTCGAGCCGGCCGCGCCCGGCGCCGGGCTGACGGTGTGCGCCGCCGACCTGGGCGAGGAGATTGCCGTGCGGGCCGCGCCGGCCGATCATCCGCTGGCCGCGGCCGTCCGGCTGGCGTTGGCGCACCTGGGCATGGCCGCCCTTGCGCCTGACTGGCGCATCACCGTCCGCTCGACCATCCCCATCGCCAGCGGCCTGGGCAGCGGTGCGGCGGTCTCCGCGGCGATCGTGCGCGCGGTGGCGGACGCGGCGGCCAAGGCCGCCCAACCGTCCGGAATCGAGGCTGTGCGCCAGCCCCCTTTAGGGTTAGCCGGTCAAGCTCAGCATCCGGAAAGACCCGCCAAAGCCTCCGCCCCGGAAGACGTTGATGCCTCCCCGGCTTCTCCGCCCCTCTGCTCCTCCGCGGACGTCTCCGCGTTGGTCTATGAGGTGGAGCGGCTGTATCACGGCACGCCGAGCGGGGTGGACAACACGGTGATCGCGTACGGCCAGCCGGTCTATTTCGTGCGCGGGCGGCCGCCGCAGCCGTTCCCCATCGGCCGGCCGTTCACCCTGGCGATTGCTGACACCGGCATCCGCAGCCCGACCCGGATCGCGGTGGGGGATGTGCGGCGGAGCTGGGAGCGGGAGCCGGCGCGCTTCGAGGCGCTCTTTGATCGCGTTGCGGCGGTCGTGGAGGCCGCGCGGGCGGCCATCGCCGCGGGCGAGCCGGGGCAGTTGGGGCCGCTGATGGATGCGAACCACGCGTTGCTCCGGGAGATCGGCGTCTCGTGCCCGGAGCTCGACGCCCTGGTCGCGGCCGCGCGCGCTGCGGGCGCGCTCGGCGCCAAGCTCTCCGGCGGCGGCCGCGGGGGCAACATGATCGCACTCGTGACCGCGGAGACCGCGCCGCGCGTGGCGGAGGCACTGGTCGCAGCGGGCGCGGTGCGGACGATCGTGACCGAAGTGAGGTGAGCAATGGTTGTCATGCTGTGCTACTCAGTCATCATTGATTTGACGCCCGGTGCCGCCACCCCACAACGCCCGCGTGATCACGGTCCCCACGGCTGCACAGTCATCCTGCGCCTCATGGAATCTCGCCGCAGTTCGCCGCCGCAGTTTGCCTTGTACGATGGGGCGGAGTCCTTCTATGTCTTGACCCCCGACGAGACGAGTGAACTGCTGCGGTTGCTGGGCCGGATGGCGTTCCGGGCGCCGTGGAATGCTCAGGTCGGACGTGACGGAACCATGTTCACACTTCAGCTATTCGGCCCGATGAGCCATGTGGAGTTCAACTGGTGGGGCAGAATTCCCAGCGAATGGGAGAGCGTCGGGGCGGTGTTTGACGATGTCATGTCTCTTGCAAGGCGCTGCGGCTACGGCCCCGCTTTGTGTGGTTAAGGGGAGAATATGGATCTTCATCAATTCATCGCCGCGGCGGATGCGGGCGGCTATCTGGTCACGGTTGACCGCGAAGTGGATCCCTACCTGGAGGCCGCGCGGCTTGCCGCGGAGATAGACGGCCGGCCGATCCTCTTCCGCTGCGTCCGAGGCAGCGCGTTCCCGGTGGTCGCTGGCGTCTGCTCGGACCGGCGGTACTTCGGCATGGCGCTGGGCGTGCCGGCCGAGCGGGTGATGTTTCGCCTGGCCGAGGCGTTGGGGCGACCGTCACCCCTTCTCCCCTCTCCCTGCGAGGGAGAGAGGCTGGGGGTGAGGGTTGCCCCCTGTCAGGAAATCATTGACCCCGAGGTCAACCTTGAAGCGCTCCCTTTCCTGACGCACTACGCGGGGGACGCCGGGCCGTACGCCTCGGCCGCGGTCGCCTTCATCAACGACCCGGAGACCGGCCCGAACGCGTCGTATCACCGGCTGCTGCGGCTGGACCGGACACGCGTTGCCGCCCGGCTGGTGGAGCGGCGGGGGACCGACACCGCCTGGCGAAAGTCCGGCCCGGAGGGCCTCCCCGTCGCCATCTGCATCGGGCTGCCGCCGCACGTGCTGCTGGCCGCGTCCATGGCGCCGCCGCCCGGCGTGGACGAGCTGACCATCGCCCAGGCGCTCGCGCCGACGCCGATGGCCGGCTGCGCCAACGGCATCCGCGTGCCCGCCGAGGCGGAGTTCGTGCTGGAGGGGCGCATCACGCACGAGTTGGTCCCGGAAGGACCGTTTGTGGATCTCACCGGCACGTACGATTTCACCCGCCGGCAGCCGGTGATCGAGATTGACCGCATCACCCACCGGCGAGATGCGGTCTACCAGGCGCTGCTGCCCGGCAAACTGGAGCACCGCCTGCTGATGGGGATGCCGCGCGAGCCGACCATCTACGCCGAGGTGAACCGGGTCGCCCGCTGCCTCAACGTCAACATCACCCCCGGCGGCGCGTCCTGGCTCCACGCGGTGGTGCAGATCGCCAAGCAGGCGCCCGATGACGGCCGGAAGGCCATCGAGGCGGCGTTCCGCGGCCACGGCTCGCTCAAGCACGTCTGGGTGGTGGACGCTGATATTGATCCGTTCGACCCGGGCGACGTCGAATGGGCCGTCGCCACCCGCTTCCAGGCCGACCGCGGGCTGGTCGTGCTGGCGGATCAGCCGTCCAGCTCGCTCGACCCCTCGGCGCACCATGTCCCCGGCCAGAAGAGCCGGACCGCGAAGATGGGCATCGACGCGACGGTCTATTGGGATACGCCAACGGGGCCGAGCGATCCTGAAGCCTATCGCCGCGTGAAATAGGAGGAGCCACGATGCGTCGTTCCCCGCGCTCCCCCAAGGAGTTGGCCGCGCTGGCGTTGCTCGCAGTTGCCGCGCTCCTGTGTTTGATCTTCACGCTCGTCGGCGCGCTGACGCCTGACAAGCAGACCGGCCTGCTGGCCGCGCAGCACGCGTTCCTGGGGCTTGGCCCGCTGCTGGGCACGCTCGGTGCGATGGCGATGACCTGGCGGCGCAATCGGAACAAGCCCGCGGTGGGACTGCTGGTGTTGGCGTCCGTGCTCTGGCTGATCGGCGCGACGCTGTCGGGCTTCGGCCTCTACACTGCGTTTACCCCCGGCGATAGCTCGGTGCTGACGAACCTGGGTTACAGCGTCGCGCTGTGCCTGACCCCCGGCGCGTTCTTCTCGCTGATGGGGCTGGGGACCTTCTGGTACAGCCAGCGCGGCAAAGCCCCGGCCGGGGCAGAACCCGCGGTGGAGACGCGGGCCGCGGCCGTGCAGCTCGAGGCGGCGCCCGCCTATGAGGAGCTTCGCGGCCGCGCTGCGGAGTATCGGCGGCGAATCAACGACCTGATCCGCGAGAAGAACCGGGCGGCATTTGCCGGCCAGTTGCGGCCGATCACGGAGAAGCTGGGCAACTGGGAGCAGCAGATCAACCACCTGGTGGATCGGCTCAGCGCGTTCGATGCCGATGCGGTGATCCAGCGCGATTTGAATGAGGTGCCGCTCCGCATCCGGGAGTTGGAGGGCCAGGTGAGCGCGGAGCCCGATCCGCAGGTGCGCCGCGAGATGGCGGAAACGCTGGACGGTCATCGCACGCACCGGGCCCAACTGGAGGAGCTCGTCAACACGATGCGTCGGACGCGGCTCCAACTCGACCAAACTCTGTCGGCGATGGGCACAATCTATTCTCAGGTGCAGATGCTCCAGGCGCTGGACATTGACGGCGACCGGGCTCGACGGATCGCAGGCGACATTGACGAACAGGTGAACGGCCTGGCCGACCTGCTTTCCGCGATGCTGGACGTCTACAGCGGGCCGGCCGGAACCGGTGAGGCGCAGGCGGACGACGGACGGGTGGGCCAAATCGGCTCCCGCCCCGATCATCTTCCCGCTGCGTCAGCTTCTCAAGAGGGCCGGTGAGGGTTTATACTATGGTGGACCGAAACCACACGCCCCGCGTCACGTATAGGGTGCTGCAGCAGTAGAAGATCGAAGTGTGCGCGAAAGCGGTGGAAGGTCGAGGATGGAAATGAATTCACGTTGGCGCGGGAACGATGGCCCCTGGCGCGGCATCGTGGCCTTGCTGGCATTGTTGGCCTTGTTAGGGCGCTCGCGTGGCGTCGAAAGCGAGATCCGCCGGGCATCGCGCAGCGCCCGACGAGAGGCGCGCGCCGGCCGCCGCGGGGGCGGTGGGCTGGTTGGGCTCATCGTGGGCGTCGTGGTGGTGATGGCGCTGCTTGGCCTCCTCGGCAACCTCGGCGCCCTCCTGACGGGGATCGTGCCGGTGTTGGCCTTGTGTCTGATCCCCGGCGCGCTGCTGGTGTTCGTCGGGTTGGCTGCACGCAGCGCACAGCGGGCCAAAGAAGGACGTGAGGCGGGGCCGGCGCAGACGGCCGAGTGGGCGCCGGAGGCCGCGCAGGCGCCGCAAAGCACGGCCGTGCCCGCTGCTGCACCGATCCCTCCGGCGGCGCGCACCGCCGCTGTGCCGCAGCCGCCGCCTGTGACTGCGAAGGCCCCGGTCCAGCAAGCCGTCCGTAAGCCGATCGCCGAGCCGGTCAGAAATCCGGCCGATTACCGGCAGCGCGCGATCGGCTATCGCCGCCGCTTGCAAAGCCTGATCAAGAGCCGCCGCCGCGGGCCGCTGTCCGAGCTGATGAGCGCGATCCTGCCCAAGCTCGAAGGGTGGGAGGAGCGGGTGGGTCAACTGGCCGACCGCCTGGCGAACTTCGAGACCGACCGGCTGATCCAGCGGGACATCAAGGAAGTGCCGGCCAACATCCAGCGGATGCAAGCGTTGTGGGAGGCCGAGACTGACCCGGCCACCCGCCAGCAGATCGAGCGCACGTTGGGCGGCTACCAGGAGCAGCAGACGCAGTTGGCGGCGCTTTCACGGCTCATGCGTCGGACCCGGTTCGTGTTGGACGACACCCTGGCCGCGATGGGCACGATCTACTCCCAGGTTCAGGTGCTCGACGCGATGGACATTGACAGCACCCGCGCCGCGCAGATCGGTGACGAAATCCAGGAGCAGGTGGACCGCCTGAACGATGTGCTGTCGGCCTATTCCGACGTGAACACCGCCGTCGCCGAGAACGAGATTGACACCGCGGCCCGCCGCATCCGGCTGGAGCAGGGCCAGGCGGCAGGGGGATAACCATGCCCGACGAAATTCTTCGCACTTTCATTGCGATTGAGTTGGACGAGCCGTTGCGCGCTGCCATCGGCCGCGTCCAGGCGAAGTTCAAACGTCTGGCGCCGCCCGGCAGCGTGAAGTGGGTCGCACCGGAAGGGATCCACCTGACACTGAAGTTCCTCGGTGACACCCCCGCGGCGCACGTCGGCGCGATCGAGGCCGCGGCGCGCGCCGCGTGCGCCGGTTCCGCGCCGTTCGAGATCGTCGTCGAGGGCCGCGGCTGCTTCCCGAACTTCCGGCGGCCGCGCGTGGTGTGGGTGGCGGTGAGTGACCAGGGGCAGGCCCTTGCCCGGCTCCAGACTGCGGTCGAGAAGCACGTCGCGCCGCTCGGCTGGCCCACCGAGGAGCGCGGCTTCTCGCCGCACCTGACGCTCGGCCGCATCAGCCGCAGCGCCGGCCCCGCGGAGGAAGCCGCGGTCGGGCAGGTGGTGGAGAAGTCGGTGGTTGAGGTGATCGGCTGCCAGCAGGTCGTCGCGGTCTGCCGCTGCCAGAGCGACCTGCGCCCCACCGGCGCGGTCTACACGCCGCTGGTCCGCGTGCCGCTGGTCGCGGCGATCCCATAGGATGCACGCAATCCGATAAAGGGAACGCGGGAGAAAGCAGTGACGCAGCGCAGCAGAGTAGTGTAGTGATCAGGCCAGTCCGGCAATCTGCGTCCTCCGCATTCTATTTTCGGGTCAATCTTGCGCGGGCGTTGCGACAACGTCGGGCGCCGGCAGTGCAGCGGTTGAAACCGTGGTTGCCTGGGGCGTTATGATCAACTGGCGCGGCCGCAGCAGGCTGAACAGCACCGCCAGCGGCCCCACACAGAGCCACGCCGCGAAGAAGCCGAACAAGATCAGCGTCCCCACCCCCACAACCTGCGCCTGGAGCTGGCCGCGGCCGGCCGCGGCCAGCAGACCCGTCACTCCCTGCCCCGGCGCGCCGGCCGAGTTCCAGCCCGCCCCGCTCGCACCATCGGCGAAGAGGCCCGCCGCCAGCAGACCCACCGCACCGCCCATGCCGTGGACGGTCAGCGCCGCAGCCGGATCATCCAGGCGCAGCACGACCTCCACCAGGAAGACCGCGAGCGGCGTCAGCAGCCCGGCCAGCGCGCCGATCAGCAGCGCAGCCCAGGGAGGGACGAACGCTGCGCAGCTCAGCGCCGAAACAAACGCCGCCGCCAGCCCGCGCGCCGCCATCAGCGCGTCGGGCGCACCGGCCACCAGCCAGGTGTAGCCCAACGCCAGCAGGGCCCCGGCCGCGGCGACCAACACGCCGTTGAGCGCTAGCCGTGGCAGGTTAAGGGCCTCGCGCGGCAGGAGCGGATTGGCGGTGCTCCAGGCATACCCGCCGACCAGCAGCGCAACCACGCCGGCCAACGCAGGCAACGCCTTGTGAAGCGGCGGCATCGTCGCGGCTGCGGGAGGTGTTTTGGGTCGCCGCGGCAGAAAAACCACGATTCCGGCCAGCGCAGCCGCCGCGGCCAACAGGTGCACCAGGCCGCCCCCTCCGGCATCCACGAAGCCGTGCCCCTGGCCCAGGTTGCTCCCCAGGTTCGCCAGCCAGCCGCCGCCCCAGATCCAGTTGCCCGCCAGCGGGTAGATTAGCGCGCCGAGCGCCAGCCCCAGCAGGCCGGATGCCCACGGCGGGACGCGCCCGCGCAGGCCCAGCAGTGGGATCAAGGCGGCGGTGAGGACCCACGGCAGGTTCGCCAATGCCAACGTCAGCGCCGCGGGGGTGGACGCCGGGCCGCTCAGCGCCCAGCCGGCCAGCCCCATCATACCCCAGCCCGGCCCCCAAGTCGGACCCAGCGCCGACCACTCCCAGATCAACCCATCGTAGCCGGGGCGATCATACACCAGCCCGATCCCGCCGTATTGCAGGGCGAAGCCGATCACGACGTAGCCGGCCACGGCCAGGCCCAGCGCGGCCAGGAAGGTGACCAGCGCGCGTTGTCCGCGCTCGGCCGGCGGCAGCCCGCTGACCGCGATCATGGCGAACCCGAAGGGAATCAGAAACGCAAGGCCCAGTGTCATCAGCTCGGATTGGGGCATGAAACAAGCTCCTGAACGAACGGCTGCTCTGAAAGTTGAAGGTCGAAGATCACAGGTTGCCGATCACGGATTACAGGTCTCCCATCTTCGCTCCACGCTCCCCGCCCCCGTTCTCCGTTCTCCGTTCTCCGTTCTCCGTTCCATTTATGCTATACTGGCCGAGTATGCTATCACAGGACGTACACACCGCCAAAGCGCCCCCACCCCGCCTGCTGGTGGACGCGATGTTGGGCCGGCTGGCCCGCTGGCTGCGGTTGATGGGCTATGACGCGGTCTACTGGCGGGAAGGCAGCGATGAGGCGCTGATCGCCGCGGCGGCCGCCGCGGATCGGCTGATCGTCACCCGCGACCATGCGCTCGCGGGCCGTCGCGGGGTGAGGGCGCTGCTGATTGCGGCGGAAACGCTGGAGGCGCAGATGGCGGAGGCCCACGCGGCGTTGGGCGGCGAACCCCAGCCGTTCACGCGCTGCGGCGAGTGCAATGGCGCGCTGGCTGACCTGCCGCATGCGGACGCGCGCGACCTGGTGCCGCCGTACGTCTGGCACACGCAGACCGAGTTTCGGCGCTGCCCGGACTGCGGGCGGGTCTACTGGAAAGGAACGCACTGGCCGGCGATGGTGGCTCGGCTGGGCGAAGGAGATTGATCGTGTGGAACGGGTCAGTTGGGTTTCTTATTGAGCAGGCGCTTCAGGATCTTGCCGGCTAACTCTTGCTGAGCCAACCAGGAATTCTCACGCAAAGTCGCAGAGTCGTTTTTTTTGGCGTCTTGGCGCCTTTGCGTGAGCTGTCTTTCCGGCTCGTCCGGGTTAGGGTCAACACCTTTCAAATAAGGCTGGAGTAGAGCCTTCAGGCGGTCTCCCACCGGCTAATCCTAAAGGAGGCTTCGCGCAGCTTCGATGCCGATGCGTTATTGAAAGGTATTGGCCTCAGGGTTCATCCGCGCTCGTCCGCATCCAATTTTCGCTCAATCGGCGTGCAGATTGACGTAGCCCAGCGGCGCGCGGCTGATCTGCTCGAGCGGCATCACATCCACCAGCTCATAATCGCGTGAGCCCAGGCCCAACTTCTCGCCGTACTCCACCACCTTGTACGGATCCTTGAGCGGCCCGTGCAGATGCTGGAAAGGATGGCCTTCAGTGTACCAGGGTTCCATCGAGAGCGGGACGTTCTCCAGGATCAACTTGCTCTTGGCGATCATGTCGAGGCTGGCCTGCTCGATGGCAACGATGTCGTCCGAGCCGAAGATGCCGACGTCGGGCAAGATCGGCATGCTGGTGAAGCCGAAGCAGTCGCAGACGGGTGTCATGTGCGTGCCGATGCTGATGAAGGTCGTCTTGCCCGGCGCAAACGTGGACAGGCTCAGGCTGACCGAGATGGCGCACGCCTCCTGGAAGGCGTGGAAGTTGACCGGATCAATCTTCCAGGAACCCGCGGGCGCGACTTTCACGCAGCGGCCGCACTGATTGCAGTTCTCAATGTGCAGGTGCAGGCCGTCCGGATTCTGTTTATCCTGCACCACCGCACCGTGAGGGCACACGTCAATGATCGCCTGGCGCACCTGAGGATCGGGGCACAGTTCGGGGAACCAGTACGGGTCGAAGTG
>CAZYGI010000115.1:0-9383 GCA_964647255.1 uncultured Anaerolineales bacterium
CAAGGTTGCCCGCGCCGGGGGCGTCCGGCTGGGGGCAGCCGGCGGCGAGACAGACGCGAGCGCTGCGCCGGCAGCCGGTCTCGTGGCCGCCGCGGCCGCCGGCGGTGCGGTCGGGCTTTGGCCCGCAGCGACCGTTGCCGGCCTGGCCGGCCGGCTGAAGAGATAGGCCAGGGCCAAGACAACCACCAGGGCCAGGAGCATCAGCAGCGCGCTGCGGCTGGGTGAGCCGCCCGAGCGCCGGGGAGAGGGGCGTTGAATCATGGGGCCATTATGACCCGATCCGCCGTAGTTGGCAAAACCGGCTCTGGGACTATTCGCACGCGATGAATGAGGTCTGCTTGATTTTGCCTGTAGGTCTGGCGCCACTCCGTGCTATAATGGCGCCGCAGATGAGCGTGTGCGCTGTCCAGACCGCGTCGCCCGAACCAGGCCGAACATCACTGACAGAGGTATGCTATGTGGAGTGATCTCGACAGGTATCTGCTGGAGCTGATCTTGTTGGATACCATCTCGGTGTCCGGCGGCCGGTGCATCCCCCAGGCGGAGCGAGTCATTCAACACTACCTCCCCCCGGGCCTCTACGACCGGATCATCGCGCGTTACGATGAGTTATCGGCAGATTTTGATGAGCGCGACGCGCGCTTCCTGCGGCAATGGTTCAGGCGGGCGGCCAGGCAAGCCCCATCATGGAAGCGCCGGATGATCGTGCGCTTCCTGCACATCCTCAGCGCGGGCGGCCCGATCGGCCTGGCCGAATTGGCGGACGTGGCCGCCCGCGCCGCCCAGATGGGAGCCAGAAGGGAATGCCGGCAGGTCTTCGACCGGTTCTTCGGCTGGGCTCATCGGCCGGAGCCTGCACTGGCGCAGGCTCCGGCACAGGGCCGTCGAGAGACCGCCCCTCGACGCACGGGGAAACGCGGACAAGCGCGCTTCCCACAGGCGTTGTTGCCGTATTCCATCTGAATTTTCCCGCGTTGGCCTGCAAGCTGTAACGTTCACATAGCCCCTGGGCTTCTGTTACGCAACCTCAACAACGATCTTGCCGCGCACGTGTCTGCCTTCGACCATCTCGTGGGCCCGTCGGATCTCCCGGAGCGGGAGCACGGCCGCGATCTCCGGCTTGAGCTGCCCACCGTCAACCAGAGTGGCGATCTCGGTCAGCGTTTCGCCGACGGGCGGCGACGAAAAGACAAACGCCTGGCGCACACCATGAGCCGCCGCAATCTCCTCGGACGGTGCCTGAACAACCGAGACGAGTATCCCACCGGCTTTCAGCACCCCCCACGAGCGTTGCTGAGTGTCGCCGCCCACCGTGTCAAAGACCACATCCACCCCACTCACGACATTTTCAAAGGGGGTCTTGGAGTAATCAATGACTTGGTCCGCGCCCAGCCGGCGCACGAAATCGAGATTGCCGCCCGAAGCCGTGCCGATCACCTTTGCGCCGCGCCATTTGGCGAGCTGCACCGCCATGTGGCCGACCCCACCGGCGGCCCCGTGGATGAGGATCGTTTGACCCCGCGCCAGGTTCGCCAGCCCGAAGAGCGCCTGCCACGCCGTGAGGCTGACGTGCGGGATCGCCGCCGAATGGAGGGTGTCAAGGGAATGGGGTTTGATGGCGACATCCGACGCCGGCGCCACCGCATATTCCGCGTAGGCGCCGTCCCGGCTCATACCGCCCCGGGCGTAGACGCTTTGCCCCGGCTTGAACGCTGTCACGCCGGCCCCGACTTCTTCGACGACGCCCGCCACGTCGGTCCCCAGGATCAGCGGAAGGGTGTGGTGGAAATAAGCCGACATATAGCCCGCTCGCACGGCGCAATCGAAAGGATTGACCGTGGTGGCGTGAACGCGGATGAGCACCTCGCCTGGCCCTGCTGCCGGGCGCGGCGCGTCTTCATAGGTCAAAACGTCGGGGCCGCCGTACGCATGAATACGCACTGCTTTCATGGTTGTCATTTAGAGCCTCCTGATGGCTGAGAAAGTCGTGGTACTTGATTTCTCTATGATGCGAATTTGTAGTGATATTGTATGTAATATACAACCCGAAGCCCGCGCCGGCCCCGATGCGTCAACACTAAACAGCGACCACGATGAGATCTGTGCTGCGGCTGGCTTCGTAGTGGCGACTTTAGTCGCCAGAAGCTCGCCTGCGGCGGCTGAAGCCGCCACTACGAAGGATATCGCATGTCGGTTTCACTTTGACTCAGTCTAGAGCCACGCCTCGGGGTGAAGCGTGCCTTCGGCGATGAAGCGGGCGCCGCCGCCGAGGAACAGCCCGGTGAAGGCCGCGCCCCGGCGCTCAAACGACACGCTCAGCTCGCCGCCGAGCACCTGGAGCCGCAGGGGCGACTCCACCAGCCCGCGCAGCGCGCTGACGACGGACGACGCCACCGCGCCGGTGCCGCACGCCAGCGTCTCGCCCTCCACCCCGCGCTCGAAGGTGCGCTGCCACAGCGTGTGGCGGTCAAGCACCTCGATGAAGTTGACGTTGATGCCGCCCGGAAAGTCCGCGTGGCCGCGGATCGCCGCGCCCAGCCGATGGATCCGCTCCGCCGCCGCGTTCGCAACGCCGTCCAGGTAGGTCACAGCGTGTGGCGCGCCGGAAACTTCCACGGTGTGCAGGATCAACGTCTCACCCTCCGCCTCCAGGACGTGATCTAGCACCGGCTGCACGGTGAGCTGTAGCTCAACGGAGGCCGCATCGCCCTCGATCCGCGCGTACACCGGCCCGCCCAAGGTGTCAATCGTCATCGCCGCGCCGGCCAGGCCGCGGGCGTAGGCGTAGCGGGCGACGCACCGGGACGCGTTGCCGCACATCTTCACTTCCGTGCCGTCGGGGTTGATCGTGCGCATCGAGAAGTCGCCGCCGGCCGTGGGCGGCTCGATGACCATCAGCTCGTCGCCGCCCAGCGACACCCGTCGTGCACACACCCGCCGCGCAAACTCGTGGACGCCGACCGCGTTCAGGGCGCCCGACCGGTTATCAACGATGATGAAGTCGTTCCCCACGCCCGACATCTTGGTGAAGGACACTGCCTGCATCTTCTTCCTCGCTCTTTGCCCCGACTGAACCGGAGACGCGCCCAGGACGATCTGCGTTCATCTGCGTCATCAGCGTTCAGCTTTTCAGACTAACTGTTCAGCATACGCATAAAGTGCGGCCGAGCCGCCGGTGTGCCAGAAGATGACCGTCTCGCCCTTGCCGAACTCACCGCGGCGGATCAAGTCAATCAGGCCGGCCATGGCGCGGCCCGTGTAAACCGGATCCAGCAGGATGCCTTCGGTGCGCGCCGCCAGCTCGATGGCCTCCTGCTCCGGTTCGCCCATGATCGCATAGCCCGCGCCCAGGTAGCCGTCGTAGGCCGTCACTTCCTGGGGCGAGAGCGTCACATCCAGCCCCAGGAGCCGGGCGGTGGGCGCGGCGATGGCTGCGACGGTCGCCTGGAGCTCCGCGCGGGTGCTGTCAATCGCGATGGCCGCGATCTGGCCGCGGAAGCCGATGGCCTTGGCGCCGAGCGCCAGCCCCGTCTGCGTGCCCCCCGAGCTGCTGGCGAAGACGACGCGATCCGCGCGGAGCCCGCGCTCGGCCAACTGGCCGTCCAGCTCCTCGATCGCCGCCACGAAGCCGAGCGCGCCGACCGCGTTCGACGCGCCGACGGGGATCAGATACGGCCGGCGGCCCGCGGCCTGTTCGCGCGCCTCAACTTCCGCCGCCATCGCCTCGCGCGTGCGATCGCCGGCAAACACGACCTGCGCGCCGAGCAGATGGTCGAGCAGCAGGTTGCCCGTCCAGTGTTCCGGCGCATGGCCCCGCAGCACGACGACGCAGCGCAGGCCGCAGCGCGCCGCGGCCGCAGCGGTCTGTCGGCAGTGGTTGGATTGCACCGCGCCCAGCGTGATGAGAGTGTCAACGCCCTGGCGCAGCGCGTCGGCGACGCTGAATTCGAGCTTGCGCGCCTTGTTGCCGCCCGTTGCCAGGCCGGTCTGATCGTCGCGTTTGATCCAGATCCGCGGGCCGCCCAACGCCGCGGTCAGGCGGGGCAGCTCCTCCAGCGGGGTCGGCAGATAAGCCAGGCGCACGCGTGGCAGATGATCGGTCAGCATGGATTCTCTTCCTCTACCTTTACGTCGAAGCATCCGAGTGGGGTGGTCATGATAGACGACCGGGCGTGCGTTGTCAAAGCCCTATAGCGCACCCGGTGACTCCCCCGGCGGAATTTCCGCAGCGGCTCCAAAGGATGTAAACTTGACCATGTCCCGCTCCCCCTTGTGTTGTTCTGATGAGGAAGGCTCCGACATGAACGAAACCATCACGCTTCGCCAGTTGGCCAAGATGATTGACCACTCGCTGCTGCACCCGACCATGACCGATCAGGCCATCCGGGAAGGCTGCGAGCTGGCGCGGCGCTGCGACGTCGCCACCGCCTGTGTCAAGCCGTACGCCGTGGCGCTGGCCCGTGAGCTGCTTGCCGGCTGCGCCGTCGGGGTGTGCGCGGTGATCGGGTTCCCGCACGGCAACAGCATGCCGGCCATCAAGGTCGCCGAGACGCGGCAGGCCCTCGCCGACGGCGCGCCCGAGATAGACATGGTGATTAACATCGGCAAGGCGCTGGGCGGGGATTGGGCTTACGTCTCGGACGAAATCGGCGCGATCAACGACGCCACGGTCGCCGCGGGTGCGCAGCTCAAGGTGATCTTCGAGACCGATTTCCTGGCGGACAGCCAGATCATCCGCCTGTGCGAAATCTGCTCCGAGCACCGGGTCGCGTTCGCCAAGACCTCCACCGGCTACGGGTTTGTCAAGCAGCCAAACGGCGACTACAACTACCGCGGCGCGACCGACCACGTCCTGGCGCTGATGCGCCGGCACTGCGCGGCCGGTGTGCAGATTAAGGCCGCGGGCGGCGTGCGGACCCTCGACGGTCTGCTGCGAGTGCGGGCGTTGGGCGCGACGCGCTGCGGCGCCACCGCCACCCAGGCGATCCTGGACGAGGCGCGGCAGCGCGGCTACCGCTGATAATGAAGCTACGCATTGTCTCGTGGAACTGCAACATGGCGCTCTACAGCAAGTTCGAGCGCCTGCTGGCGCTGCGCCCCGATGTGGCAGTGATCCAGGAATGCGCCAGCCCGGCGCGGGACGCGGCCCGCAGTTGGCAGGCGCCGTGCACGGATCGGACGTGGATCGGCGCCAACCCGGACAAGGGGCTGGGTGTGTTCACCTTCGGCGGGCTGCACGTCCGCCGCGACCGGGCCTATTCCGGCGCGTTCTCGCTCTACCTGCCCGTGCGGATCGAAGGCGGCTGCCGCTTCAACCTGCTGGCGGTTTGGACGGCCGATGCCCGACGCCTGGCGCCGGAGGTCACGCCGGAGCCCGCGGCCGCGCTCCGCCACTACCGGCAGTTTCTCAGCGCAGCCCCGGCGGTCGTGGCGGGCGACTTCAACCGGCTGCCCCAACAGATGGCGTTCCGGGCCGGCCCGGCCGGCCGCTCCGTGCTGGATTGGCTGGCCCGGCTCGGCCTGCGGAACGCCGACGAAATCAACGCGGGGCGGACGGCCGGCCACGAGCTGCGCCGCACCCACTACCACCAGCGCCGGCCCGGCCGCGGCTTTGTCGTGGACTACCTGTTCGTCCCGCGGCGGGAAGCGCCTCGCCTCACCGCGTTTGAGGTGGGCAGCGCCCGTGAGTGGATCCCGTGGAGCGACCACGTCCCGCTTGTCGCGGAATTCGCCGTGACGCGGAAGAGCGGATTCATCCCCCATGATCAGGAGGAAAAATGATCGAAATTGCACCAGCAACCACCGTGACCGACGAGCTCGTCGCTGCGTTTGCGCGGCTGACCCCGCAACTGTCCGCCTCGAGCCCCGCGCCGGGCCCGGCCGAGATCGCGGAGATGATCGCCTCACCTGCGACCACGGTGTTGATCGCCCGAGATTCCGAGCAGGCGGGCGCCATCGTCGGCGCCCTGACCCTGGCGCAGTTTCGCATCCCCACCGGGGTGCGCGCGTGGATCGAGGATGTGGTGGTGGATGCTGCGGCGCGCGGCAAAGGGATCGGCGAGGCGCTGACCCGCGCGGCGCTTGATGTGGCCCGGCAGGCCGGCGCCAAGACGGTGGACCTGACCTCAAGGCCGTCACGCGAAGCCGCCAACCGCCTTTATCGCCGCGTGGGGTTCGTGCTGCGCGAGACGAACGTGTACCGGTACTCGCTCTGAAGCGAAGACCCTTGAGACTCAGCGCTTGTCACAGAATAACTCCCTTCCCATCAGGTTTTCCCTTTTCCAGTAGGTCGTTCGACTCGATCTCTGCCATGACATGCGATCTGTCATTATGTCATGCTGAGTGGGTTAGCGGCTCAACACTGATCGCCGCGTGACTCCAGCGAAGCATCTCGTGCAGCCGACGAGACCCTTCACTGACGATTCGTGGCGCCGTGCTTTTGCGCCGTTACCCCGTTCAGGGTGACAAGAATGGCAGCACTCCTGCCAAACAACCCACCAGGGTTAGCAGTTACTTTTCGCCCGCGCGTGCGTCTATTATATTGCATATCCATTGGCGGGGAGTTCACTCATGTCAAGCGAATCGTTCCAGCAGCGTGCCGCTGATCTGCGGCGTCGCGCAGAGGTGCGGTTGATGGCCGTGGAGGCGCAAACCGGCGCACCCCCCGCGCCGGAGGAAGCCCAGCGCCTGCTCCACGAGCTGCGCGTGCACCAGATCGAGCTGGAGCTGCAGAACGAGGAGCTGCTCCGGGCGCAGGTCGCGCTGGAAGGGGTGTGCGCGCGGTACTTCGACCTGTACCATCGGGCGCCGGTAGGCTACCTTACCCTGAGCGAGAAGGGCCTGATCCTGGAGGCAAATCTGCGCGCCGCCGCCCTGCTCGGATTGCCGATCGAGACGTTGGTCAAACGGACGCTGGGCCGCTTCATCTATCCCGGTGATGCCGGCGATTACTCCCTGCGCACCTCGCAGCTCTGGCGGACCGGCGTGCCGCAGGCCTGCGAGGTGCGCCTGGCCCCGCGCCGCGAGGGCGCAGCGCCGACCTGGGTGCGCCTGGAGATGGCGTTGGCGCAGGATGAGCAGGAGCGCGCCACTGTCTGTCGCGTCATCCTGGATGACATCAGCGAGCGCAGGCGCGCCGAGGCCGCCTTGCACGAGCGCGAGGAGCAGCAGCGGCTCATCCTCGACCATCTGTCCGTGGGCGTTGTCTTGGCCGATAGCGCAGGAACCACGTTCTACGTGAACCCGGCGTTCACCGAGCTCTTCGGCTACACCCCGGCGCAGATTCCGACCCTGACGGATTGGTGGCTGCTGGCGCACCCGGAGCCGGCCGATCGGGAACCGATCGTTGCGGAGTGGAACCGGCGGCTCGCGGAAGCCGTGGCAGGCCGGGGCGAGATTCGTCCGATGGAGGTGGCGATCAGGTGCGCCGACGGCGCCCAGAAGCATGTGCGCGTCACGGCCAGGGTGAACGCCGCGGACCTGTTTGTCACATTGATTGATCTCACCGAGCGGCAGGCGGCAGACGAGGTCTTGCCCGCCAGCGAGAGCCGCTATCGCGATCCCTACGAAAACGCGCCGGTCGCCTATTTCTCGGTGGGGACCGACGACCGCATCCGGCGCTGCAACCGGCAGGCGGCCCACCTGCTCGGTAGCACGGTTGAGCAGCTCATAGGACGCCCCGTTTTCGATCTCTACGCCGACAACCCGCACGGCAAAACGAAGGCCCGCCAGGTGTTCGAGCGTTTCCTGGCCGGCGAACCGGTGGCCGACAAAGAGCTCCAGATGGTGAGGGCAGACGGGACGCCCTTCTGGATCAACCTGTCTGTGACCGCCATTCGCGACGCTGCGGGCCAGGTGCTCGAGAGCCGCTCAGCCGTAGTGGATATCACCGACCGCAAACGGGCAGAAGAAGCGCTGCGCGTCAGCGAGGAACGCTATCGCATGCTGCTGATGTTGTCGCCGGATGGCATCAGCGTGGCGGATCAGACCGGCCGGATCCTGGCCTGCAATGAGCAGTTTGCGGCCATGCATGGCTTCGACGGCAGCGCGCAGGCAGTCGGGACATCTGCGCAGGAGCTGGCCAGCCCGGAAGCCTTTGCCGGGCTCTATCGTGAAGTTGCTGCGGCGCTGAAGCGGGGTGAAGGCGCGGTCCATGATATTGAAGTTGAGGTGCTGCGTCGCGACGGGTCGCGGTTCCCCGCGGAATACAGCATCGCGCAGGTGCCGTGGCCGGATGCCCCGTTCGGGGTGGCGTATCTCTCCAACATCCGGGATATCACGCGGCGCAAGGAGCAGGCTGCGGAGCTGAAGCAGCATTGGCTCCACCTGGAAGAGCTGGTACAGGGGCGCACCCACGATCTTCGGGCCGAGATCGCCCAGCGGACTGCAACGCAGGCCGCGCTGCAGCGCAGCGAAGCGGGCCTGGCCGCGGCCGAACGCATCGCGCACATAGGGAGCTGGGAGCGGGATCTGCGCACCGGCGAGATACACCTTTCCGATGGGCTCTATCACATCCTGGGCCTTGACCCCGGGATGGACCCGCAGGTCGCCTACGCCGCGGCCTGGGACGCGGTGCACCCGGATGACGCCGCGCCGGTCCAGGCGGCGATTGCCCGCGCCAAGGCCTCAGGCGCGCCCCTGGACCTCATCTTCCGCATCGTCCGGCCTGCGGGGGAGATGATCGTCTTCCGCATGGTCGCCGAATTCGAACGCGACGCGGCTGGGCGGCCCGTCCTCATGCGCGCGACGGCGCAGGACATCACCGAGCAGGAGCACAACAAGGAAAAGCTTGCCAAGCGCATCGAGGAACTCACAAGCCTACAGGATCTGGGGCAGAAGGTCAGCCAGGCGCTCCCACTGAAAGACATCATCCAGACTTACCTGGATCGGCTCCTGGCCCTGGCCGATGTTGACATGGTCCAGGTGTTCTTGCTGCAGGAGGGCCGCTTGCTCCTGGCAGCCATGCGCTCGGGGCTGGCGGGCCCAGCGGTCAAGGCGCAACTCCTGGATGCAGGCGAATCCCTGTGCGGGCAAGCTGTCCAGGAGGGGCAGATCATCTATGCGCCGGAGATCGAGCGCGCCCAGTGCTGCACGAGCGAGCATTGTTGCGCCAACGGGCCGCGTTCGTTGGCCGCGCTGCCGCTGCGCAGCGGAACAACGATCATCGGCGCGTTGGCTGTGGGTGCAGCGGCGCCGGACGCCTTTAGGGATCGCCTCGATTTCCTGGGAACGGCTGCCAACCTGGTCGCGGTGCGATTGCAGAACACCATGCTGCTCCAGGAGTCCCAGGCGCGTGCGGCGGGCCTGGCGGAGACGGTGGCTGAGCGCACCCGCGAATTGCGGACAGAACGTGACCGCACGCAGGCCATCCTGGAGACCGTCGG
>CAZYGI010000116.1:0-8551 GCA_964647255.1 uncultured Anaerolineales bacterium
AGATGTATTTTTCCTGGGTTGTTTACCGGAATTACCACCAGGGACACATACGCGGGGGGGTGGGGGTGGCGGACCCCCCCGAACCACCCCGCAGGCAATCTTCAGGTGAAACGCTATGGCGCGCATTGATGAACTTCGTCTGATGACCAAAGTCGCCCGGTTGTACTACGTGGATCACCTGCGGCAAACGGAAATTGCGGATCAACTGGACATTTCGCAGGCGACCACCTCACGCCTGCTGAAGCGCGCGCAAGACGAGCAGATCGTGCGCATCAGCTTCAACGCGCCGGTTGGCACGTATGCCGATCTCGAGCGGCAGTTGGAGTCGGCCTACGGTCTGAAAGAAGCGCTTGTCGTTGAGAGCCTGCCCAACGAGAAGCAGATCATGCGCGACTTGGGCTCGGCGGCCGCCCATTATCTGAACACCACCATCAAGCCAAACGAAGTGATCGGCATTTCCTCCTGGAGCGCAACGCTTCTGGCTGCCGTAGACGCGATGACGCCGATCTCAAGGCCGATCGGCGCGCAGGTGATCCAGATCCTGGGCGGCGTGGGCGTTCCGACCGCCGAAAGCAACGCGGTGTATATTGTCAGCCGGCTGGCGATGCTGGTGCAGGGACAGGCCATCTTACTGCCGGTGCCCGCGGTGGTGAGCGGGCTGGACAGGCGTCAGCTTTACCTGCAAGACCCCTTTGTGTGCGAGACGATTGAGCGCTTTGACAGCGTGACGCTGGCGCTGGTGGGGATCGGGAGCATCGAGCCGTCCGATCTGCTGGCCTCGAGTGGCAACGTTTTCTCGCCGCAGGAGTTGGAGTTGCTGCGCTCGCTTGGCGCGGTGGGGGATGTGTGTCTGCGGTTCTTCGACGCCACCGGCGCGCCGATCAAGTCGCCGCTCAGTGATCGGGTGATCGGGATGGCGCTTGAGCAGCTTCGCAACATCAAACGCTCGGTCGGCATCGCCGGCGGGCAGCGGAAGGTTGCGGCCATCCGCGGCGCCGTGCGCGGTGGGCTGATCAACGTCCTGATCACCGACCTGGCCACCGCGCAGGCGCTGGTTTCCTCGGAACCCAGGTGAGGTCTTCTTCTTTCAGGGTTTATCCTGCGTCTTGCCCCGGATCGAGCAGTCCACGTTCCACGGCTGCCTGACGACGTAGTAGATGCGCATCTGCACATTGCCGCCCGGGTTGTACCACCAGTGCACCCTCACGCCGAGGTCGCGCGGCCCGGTCGTTGTCCGGGCGACTTCCCACCCATGGAGGGGGTCCTGCACCGACGGCGCAGGATCACGCGAGACCTTGTTCTGTAACATGTTGTAGTCCACACCCAGCACGCTGACGATCTCGCACCCGGCCGGCAACTGTTCGCCGGTGTAAATGTAGGCATCCCCCTTGTTGCCGAGCAGGCTGGCGGGCGCCTTGCCTTCTTTGACCTGCTCGACACTGTAGAGGTTGCGGATGCCCGGCTCAGGCGTCGGGGTGGGCGTCTGCGTCGGCTCGGCAGTCGCGGTGGCGGTCATGGTTGGGGTGGGCGTCCGCGTCGGTTCCGCTGTGGCCGTGGCGGTGGGGGTAGGCGTGAACGTTGGCTCGGCGGTCGCGGTGGCGGTCAGGGTCGGAGGGATCGTCGTCGGCGGCTCCGACGTCTGCGTGGCCGTGGCAGTTGGCTCGACCGGCGGCGCCGGCGCAGTCGCCGGCGCCAGGGTGGGCGTCGCGGCCAGCGCGGGGACGGCTCCTGGCGTCGCTGTCACCACCACCACGACTTGGGTCTGCGCGGCGCACGAGGAGAGGAGCGTGCCCAGTGTCAAGGTCAACAGGACGACGATCAGGTTGCGTACGGTGTACTTTGACATACAGTCCTCCTTAAGCAGTACGAATGGCGTCTCAGATCATTTTGCGTTGCAGGGCCAGCGCCACCGCCTCGGCCCGATTGGCGGCGCCCAGCTTGGCCAAGACGTTGCTGACATGCGCTTTCGCGGTCGCACGGCTCACCACTAACCGTTCGGCGATCTCCGGGTTTGTCAGCCCTTTGACCATGAGGCCCAGCACCTCGTGCTCGCGCGGGGTCAGGGCTTCGCCGGTCGCCGCGACTTCCTCGGTTTGGCGCAGCACAAGCGCCTGTATGGCCTCGGCCGCGAGGGTGGAGCGGCCGGCGCCGGCCGCTCGGATCGCCTCAGCCAGATCGTCGGCGGAGACGTCTTTGAGCAGGTAACTGATTGCGCCGGCAGCCAGCGCCTCGCGCACGAGCTCTCGGTCCCCAAAACTGGTCAGCGCGATCACCCGGATGGCCGGCCAGCGAGCCCGGATCGTGCGCGTCGCCTCCGCGCCGCTCAGCCCCGGCATCATCAGATCCATCAACACGACATCGGGCTGCAACTGCTCGCAGCGTGCCAGCGCCTCCCCGCCAGTGGCGGCTTCGCCCACCAGGAGCAGATCGGGCTTGACCTTCAAGAAAGCAGCCAGCCCGCGGCGCACCATGGCATGGTCATCCACGACGAGCACGCGAATCGGATTGGACATTGGCGTTCTCCTTGGGACGCAAGCCGTGCGGTGCGACCAGGACGGCATGCTCCGTGATCTTCACGCCGGCGCATCCCAGACAACCTCGATCACGGTTCCCTGGTCCGCCCCGCTCTCGATGCGCAAGGCGGCGCCGATCGCCTGCGCTCGTTCGCGCAGGATGCCTAGACCCAGGTGCTCGGGCGAGACGGCCGCCGGTTCGAATCCCTGGCCGTCGTCGGAGATTCGCAACGTGACCCCGATCGGGGTGTCCTGCCGGGTTCCCTCGGTTTGCTTGGCCCCTCCCGCACACGTCAGCCGGACTTCCGCCCGTTGGGCCTGCGCGTGTTTGACGACGTTGTTCAATGCTTCCTGGGCGATGCGGTAAAGGGCCACGTGGACTTCGTCCGGCAGGTCGGGCACCGGGCAGCCTTCCAGCGAGACGGTGACCGGGATGCCCGAGCGGCCGGAGACCGATTCGGCCAGTTGGCGCAGCAAATCGCCGAGATTGGCTTCAACCAACGCGGCCGGCCGCAGCTCCAGAAGCAGGGTGCGCATCTCGGCCAGCGCGCCGCGGGTGAGCTGACGGAGCTCGCTCAGGAGCTGGCGGCCCTCCACGGGGTCCTGCTCCCAGAGCGCGGGCAGCACCTCGGCGATCAGGCTCGCAGAAAAGAGGGTCTGCGTGACTGCGTCGTGCAGGTCGCGGGCCAGGCGGCTGCGTTCCTGCGACGCGGCCACCTGCTGGGCTTCCTCATACAGCCGCGCATTCTCGATGGCGATGGCCGCTTGATCGGCGAAGGCCACGAGCAAGGCCAGGTCATCCTGGTCGAATCCGCTCCGACCGGCCTCTTTGATCAGCACCAGCGTGCCCGCGACCTGGTCTTTGAGGACAAGCGGGGCGAGCGCGGCGCTCTGAATGTGGCTCTGCGCCAGCCAGGCGCGCGCCTCCGGCGCGACGCGCGCATCCTCGTCGAGGCGATTGGCGATCACCGGTTGGTTGTGGAGACTGGCCCACCCGGAAAGGCTCGTATCCAGGTCGCCGCGCACGCCGACAAATCCCGCGCTTGAGCCGCTGCCTGCCACGACTTCATCCTCGCGCGCCGCCCAGTCCACCAGGTTGATCATGCCGCCGTCGGCTCGCAGCAGGGTGGTGGCCTGGGCCATGATCAGTTTCAGCAGGGCGTCCCGTTCCAGGGTGCGCGTCACTGCGCGATTGGTTTCTTGCAGAGCGGTAAGCTGGGCCACCTGCCGGTTGACGCTCTCATACAGCCGGGCATTCTCGATCGCGATGGCAGCCTGGTTGGCGAGCGCCTGCATGACTGCCAGGTCGGTGGCGTCAAACGCAGCCAGGCGTTCGCTCTGCGCATCGAGCACGCCGATGACCTTGCCCGCCACTTTGAGCGGCACGGCGAGCTCCGAACGCGTGCGGCTCCCGTGCAGCCAGATGTAGCGCGGCTCCTGGCTCACATCCGGCGCCAGCATCGGCTCTCCGCTCCCGGCCACATAGCCGGTAATCCCCTCGACGCCCACCTTGAGATGATTGG
Source organism: uncultured Anaerolineales bacterium (assembly GCA_964647255.1). Taxonomy (GTDB): domain Bacteria; phylum Chloroflexota; class Anaerolineae; order CG2-30-64-16; family CG2-30-64-16; genus CAWJEL01. The sequence continues at coordinate 4,037 of CAZYGI010000116.1, forward strand.
GTGAAAACGTGAAGCTCGGATCGTCCCATAGCTTGCCCGCGCCCACCCGATAGACCGCTTCATCTCCCTCGATAAGCGCAAGGCTGACATTATCGTAGCCGGAGGCCTGCTGGATCAACCGGACGATCTCGACGAGCAGTTTGTTGATGTCCAGGATGGAGGCGAGGTCATGTCCCACTTCGCTGATGACGCGGAACTGTTCGGCCCGGCGCTGCTCCGCGGCGAAGTGTTGGGCGTTCTGCACGGCCAGCGCCGCCCGCTGCGCCAGGGCCGTGAAGAGCCGCTGCTCGCGGTCGCCGAAGGCCCGCGGCTCGTCGTAGCAGACGGTGAAGATGCCGAACATCTCGCCGTGTTGCGTGCTGTCTGCGCCCGGCGGCGCACTCCCGTCGCCGGCCAGCCGGATGGGGATATGCATGAACGAGCGGACTCCCTCATCAAGCACGGCCTCGATCACTTCGTGTGTTTCGGCGACGCGGCGGCTGTCCGGAGCTTTCGGCCGCAGATCGGCCTCGGCATCCTCGACCATGACCGGCTCGCCCGTCGCCATGACCTGTCCAACGAACCCTTCGCCGGGCGCGAAGGCGATGCGCTCGACGCCCCGCACGCTGAAATTGCGCGCCACGCGCATCGTCAAGCGTTCGCGGCGCTCGTCCCAGGCCAGCACCGCGCTCTTGTCGGCGTGCAGCCGGTCCACGGCGATGTCCACCAGCGCCTGGAGCACCTGATCGAGCTGGACGTGGCGTTCGAGCTCCTCATCGGCCCGGTAAAGCGCTTCCAGGTCGGCGGTTTGCTCGGCGATCGCCAGCGTCCGCTCCGCCACCTCCACGGCGAGCTGGCGGTTGCGGTTTTCAACACTGGCAATGCGCCACCGGGCGATGCTGAGGATCAGGGCCGCCATCACCAGGAGCACCAAGACCAGCAGCGGCCAGATTTCCGCGAAAGGTCCGAAGGGGGAAGCGGTGAGGCTGGGGGCCGGGGGGGCAGGTCCAGGACGGAGGGCGGGCGCAAGGCTTGCCCCGACCGCCGGCGGGAAACCGCCCAACAGCAGGAGCAGTCCACAAATAAGAGCCCAGCCGCGCCAGCGAGGGACCACTGTGTCACCCTCCGCGCCGAGTATAGCACAGGGTGCGAACGGTGACAATGGCCGATTTCAGCGGGATGGACGTCTCACGCCTCGCGCAGCAGCGTCACCGTCCCCGCTCCCCCGTCCACCCGCACCCGATCACCGGTCTTGAGCCGCGCGGTCGCATCCCCGCAGCCGACCACGGCCGGGATGCCCAGCTCGCGGGCGACGATGGCTGCATGGGACAGGGGCGCGCCCACATCGGTGACCACGGCTGCTGCGCGCGGGAAGATCAGCGTCCAGGCGATATCGGTCTGCACGGCCACGAGGACCTCGCCCTGGCGGAGTTGCCATCCTTCCTCGGAGCTTGCCAGACAGCGCACCAGCCCCTCGGCCCGGCCGACTGACCCCGGAGAGCCGGTGATAACGTCCGGCCGGCCGCGGCCGGGAGCGGTCGCCTGGGAAGGCGCTCGTCCGTCGAAGATGTCGCTGCGCCGTTGCTCATCCGCGGCCCACCGGAAGGGGTCGAACTGCCCTCGGATCACGGATGGACAGGGAGGCAAAGACTTGTTGCGGAGATAGGCCGCTTTGCGGGCGGAAATGGCCGGGCTCGGCGACTCATCCCTGGCCAAGCGGCCGAGCATCTCGTCGAGCGTCAGGAAGAAGATGTCATCGCCCAGGCCGGTCAGCTCTCCGGCGCGGCGCGCGATCAGCCGGACCAGCCAGCGGTCTCGCACGTATTCCGAGCGCGCAAGCTCGCGCAGCCGGGCACGTCGCGCGCTCTCCGCGAGACGGCGCGCCATCGCATCGGCCTTCCGGGGGAAGCGTGACCGGAAGCGAGCCCACGCCGCGTCGAACGCCTCCCGTTGCCTCGCCAGGAGCGCGTCCACGTCCGCCGGCGACGCGCGGAAGCTGGCCAGCTCCCGATCAAACCAGCCCGGATCCTCGGCGGGACGGGGAACGGAGAGCTCGAATTCGTTCGGCCCCCGGTGGCCGTAAGCCCGGAGATAGGCATCGCGCGACATCTCCCCGCGCGCCACCTTCGCCAGCCCGGCCATCGGGCCCAGACTGGCCAGCCCGTCGTCACCGCTCACGATTGAGCCGCCGACGTTGGCGATGAGGATGTTGGCGTCATCGGGCCCGACCAGGCCGGTCAGCTCACGGCGCAGCCCCATCGTGAAGCCCGCGGAGTGCATTGCAATGCCCAGCACGCACCAGACCGCCCGTTTGACGTGGGCGCTGATCTCATCCTGCCACAGCGCAGCCAGGCCGGTGCGCTCGCACGCCCGGACGCGGTCGCGCGTGCGGGCGAACCAGGCCGGGTTCGCCGCCAGGTAGGCGCCCACCCTCCGCACCCCGGCCATCTGTTTCATCTGCACCCGGGCCGCGCTGGCGATGCTGGCCAGGCGTGCGGCGCGGGACAACGGGATCAGCGGGATCTCCATCCCGTCCGGCAGGCGCATGTAGAGCGTGGGCTCCAGCGTCCGCAGCAGATCATCCTGCCCGCGCCCCAGCGCGCGGAACATCGTCGCGAAGGTGCTCATGTTGAGATAGGGCCGGCCGCCGATGTTGCCCACCGAAGGGATGCCAGGCACGTAGACCCAGTCGTCCAACGTGAATTGGATGACCGACCAGGTGAGCGGCGTCATCGCCTCGGTCACCGCCTCGCCGAAGTTAACGTTGGACCACAAGTAATCGCCGGTGAGGCTGGCGTTCCATTCGCCGGCAGCAGGGTTGAGGCCTTGGGCGTTGACCATGGGGATCCTTTACGGATGAACGACGCGCAGGCCGCGGTGCGCCTCGAAGGGGTCGAAGTCGCCATCGGCGTGGAGCAGCTCGTGGCTGTGTGCGATGGCATAGGTGGCGAAGTAGTCAATCCAGACCGACGAATCAACCAGCAGCATGGGACGCCGATCCTTCCGCAGCCACGTCGTACACGTCCGAACGCCCTTCCCGCAACGCTGCCAGATTACCTTCCCAGTGCAGCCGGCCGCACAGTTCGCGCACCTGGCCCTGTTCACGCAGACGGATCAACAGACGCAGCGCCTCGTCAATGACCCCGCGCGTCGTCTTGATGCCGGTCAACTCCTTGGCCTGCTCCACCAGGGTTTCATCCAAAACAACGTTGGTTCGCATAGGTGCGCCTCTCAGCCTGAGATGTGTACAGCATAGCCGAATCATGTGTATCAAGCAAGCGTCGGACTGCAGGACGTTTATTCCAGTCTCGCCAGGGTGGACAGCATGCCCAGCACGAGAAATGCATCGGCGGCGGCGTGTGCCAGGATGGCGCCCCATAGGGTATCCGTGCGCTGGGTGATCCAGCCGTAGGCCAGGCCCAACAGGATGTCGGTGGCCACGAAGAGCAGGAGCTGGGCTCCGGTGAAGTAGCTGACCATCGCGTGCATCAGGCCCCAGCTCAGCCCAGTCAAAAGCAAGGCGCCCCCCGCGCCCAGCGGCGCCTGGAGCTTGCGCAGGAACAGGCCGCGAAACCACAGCTCTTCCATGAAGCTGTTTGTCAGCGCAAAGGCGGCGATCCACGGCAGTGCCGCCACGACGGTTGCCGCGCCCGCGGCGCGTGCGCCCTCGAGCCCGTCCAGCAGCACGAAGGGAACGAAAGTCGCCGCGCTGACCAGCAGGCCCAGCAACAGCGACTGTCCCAACCGGCCGCGCTGCAGATAGAGCTCGCCCAAGCTGTCCCCTGCCAGCAGGGGGAGCAGCAGCATGAGCAGCACCAGCGGTGCGGCGTCGAACAGCTTGCTCAGCGCCAGGGCTATGATGGGGCTGCCGGTCAGGCTGTTCGGGGCGGGCAGCCAGCGGCCGGCGACCCAGGTCAGCAGGAAGCCCAGCGCCACGGCCAGGTAGGCCAGGCCGATCTTCCAGAAGGGCCGCAGCCGTTCGCTGCGATAGAGCCCGACGGTCGCCGCGAGAAACATCAGCGCCAGCCCCGCCTTGGCGGCCAGCCGCCACTGGGAAGGGATCAACGTCATTTGGCCGATCAGCGTGACGATCAGGCCGAGCGTCAGGAACAGCAGAAACAGGCCGATGCCGGCCGCGCGCCCGGCGGCGGTCGGCCTGGTGCGGACACCAGTTTCTTTCGTTTTGGCGATTGGGGCTATGGCTTGAGCGGACATGGGGACCTCCCTTTCACCGACTCCTTGCTCACACCTGACACAATACAACAAGAACTTCCCGGCGGCATCGGCCAACTGGGGAGTCCTGGGATTGGACAAGTGGACAGTCCGGTCTCAGTACGCGTACAGGCTGATGATCTGTTCGGCGTAGTCCAAAATGCTCCGGCGCCAGCACCGCGGCCCGAACCGGAGCTTTGCGTGACCCTGGGCGTCGCAGACTACTTCCTCCTGGAGACGGCGATGGATACCAGCCCCAACACCCCAATTGCGATCGCACCGCCGGTCGAAAAAGACCTTTCGGTAAAGAGATATATCAGGACC
>CAZYGI010000117.1:0-8462 GCA_964647255.1 uncultured Anaerolineales bacterium
GGTGATGCCGTACTTGGCCTCGAACTCCTGCTTCATGCCCTGGCACCACTCTTCTTGCGGTGTACAAAGCACATTGATTTCAGTGTCCTTCTTGGCCGCACCCGCGCACCCTGAAAGGGCGGCAACGACCATGGACAGAGCCAACAGGATAAAAACGACTGAGAACTTCCGGGGACGCATGTGCTTTTCCTCCTTTGGAAAACCTGATGCATGTCGAAGGGTGGGGAAACAAGGGAGGCCATCCCTGAAGATGAAGCGATCCTGGCAGGCCAACCAACTCCTTGCGCAGAGTGACCACAGTTCGGACGGCGCGAGACGTCTGCCAACCGGTTGATGGTCAAAAATGACAACTATAGCGAAACCATAACACACAACCCCAAGCGCTGTCAACTCAACTTCCCCGGCCTCGTACGCGTTCGCCTGCGGGACAGCATCGTCGGGGGGGCGGAATAGCGCAACTTCACCCGGTTGGCGCCGAGCTTCCGGCCGGAGCTGGACCGGGTCGCCGAGGCGCCGGACGGCGCGTTTGCCGCCTGACACCTCGCCACCAAGAATTTGAGGAGTCGTTGATGCCGGGGGCACCGGGGGAGTTAGCCTACCGGCAGGCCGCCAGTTCGATATGGGCAAATGCAAGGCGCTCGGCCAGCGCGCCGGCGACTTGCCGCATGATCGTGAAGCCGAGATGGCAGCTCAGCTCCATCAGGGTGCGCAGGCCAGCCGCGTCCACCGCGATCGCTTGCACCGGGCCGTGCGCCACACCAGCCGCAGTCAGCCGATACGGCTTCACCACGGCCGAGATGCCGAACGCCTCGCCGGCGGCGATGGAGCCGACGCAGGTAGTCTCCGTACCGTTTGCGCGCTCGATGTGATACACCAGGTCAACCGTGCCGGAGGTCAGGATGTACAGCCTGGTCGCCAGGTCGCCATCCTTGAAGATGATCGTCTCGGTGGGAAAGCTCACCTCCTCGGCGATCATGGCGATGCTGGCGAGTTCCTCGGCCGTCAGTCCGCCGAAAAAAGGATACCGTCGCAGTTGTTCGGGTGAGATCATCGTGCCTCCAACTCTTCCAACACCGCTTTCGCAGCTCGCCCCATGCTGGCAGCGACCTGGGGTGAGAGAGCTTCGCTGAAATCCAGTACGTTTTGGGCTTCGATCGCGATGATCACGACCTCTTCGGGCAGCTTCGCGCCCAACTGCCGCCCCAGCGCCAGCGCGGCTTTGAGTGTCGCATCGTGCGCCGAGTCGGCGTGGAGTGTCGGCAGGTCATCCAGTGTCAGCCGGTGGATCGCGCCGGGCGTGCCGCCCTGGGTTTGAATCGTGTCCACCAGGATGGCCCGATCATAGCCGATCAACCGTTCCATCAGCGCCAGTCCGCCGAGGGAGGTGCAGTCGAATTCCACACCCACGTCAGGTTCATCAGGGGCCCCACGAGATTCTTCGCCGCGCCGCGGCTCAGAATGACATGCCAACCATGTTGGCACCGCCTCCACCACCCGCCAGCCCGCCCCATCATCGCCCAGGATCGGGTTGCCGAGGCCGAGGACGAGGGTGTGCGGAGGTGCAGAGGTGAGGGGGTGAGGAGGTGAGGAGGAATGAAGCTCCTCTGCCCCTCCGCTCCTCTGCTCCGCCGCTCCGCTGCTAGTCCACATACTGCCGCAGCACCTTCACCACTCCGCCCTTCGCGTCCCGCACAGTCACCTCCAGCGGCATCTGGCCGGGGAGCGCGTGGGTGGCGCAGCCAAAGCAGGGGTCGTAGGCCCGGAACGCCATCTCGACGCGGTTCAGCAATCCTTCGGTGACGATTGTGCCCTGCTTGATAAACGATCGGGCGGCCTTGCCGATGGACATCGAGATCGGCGCGTAGTTGTTGGTCGTGCCGACGATCAGGTTGGCCTTCGTCACCACCCCGCGGTTGTCGGTCCAGTAGTGGTGCGTCAGGGTGCCACGCGGGGCCTCGACGATGCCTACGCCTTCGGTCGGCGTCGCCGTCGGCACGGCCCGGAAGTTATCCGATGTGATCTCCGGGTCGGTCGCAAGCTGCACCCAACGCTCCGCCGCGTAGAGCAGCTCGATCAGCCGCGCCCAGTGCGTCGCCAGGCGATGATGCACCGGCTTGCCCAGCGCGGCGAAGAACTTCTCGTACTCGGCTTGCGCCAGCGGGGTCGCCATGCCGTCGGATGCGTTCAGCCGGGAAAGCGGCGTCGCCATGTACACGCCGGAGTCCGGCCCATCCACGAAACCTTTCCAGCCGATCTTCTTGAGATACGGGAATTTGAGATAGGTCCACGGTTCGACGTGCTCGGCGATCCAGTCGGGGTATTCGGCCGGCGCATACTTGCCGATCCGCTTGCCGTCCGGGTCCACGACACTGATCTTGCCATCGTAGAAGTTGACCTGGTTTTTCTCATCCACCATCCCGATGGAATAGGTGCGGTGGTAATAGATATCGCCCAGGATCAGGTCGCGGTAGGCCTCGTTGCCCAGCACGACGTCATTGAACAGCCCCAGGCTGAACTGCGCGAACTCGATCGCCCAGCGGCCCATCGCCTCGATCTCGCTGCGCTGGGCCTCGGTGATGCCGTGGCTGATCCCGCCGGGGATCAAGGTGCAAGGGTGCACCTTCCGTCCGCCGATCATCTCGACGACGGTGTGGCCGAACTTACGCATCTGGATGACCTTGCCGCCGATCTCCAGCCCGACCTTATGGATCACGCCCAGGATGTTGCGCTCGGCCACCGGCGCGTCCGGCCCCATCACGAAGTCCGGCCCACCCAGCGCATAGAAGTGCGTGGTGTGGTCGGTGCAGTAGAACGCCATGTACAGCAGCTCGCGCAGCATCTTGCCGGTCCGCGGCGGCTCCACGTGGTAGACCGCATCCGCGGCCTTGGCGGCAGCCATGTGGTGCGCCTCGGGGCACACGCCGCAGATGCGGTTCGTGATGACCGCCATCTCCTCGACCGGCCGGCCGATCGCGAACTGCTCGAACCCGCGCAGCTCCGGGATCTGGAAGTACGTGTTAGCGACGTTGCCATCTTCGTCCAGGAAGATCTCGATCTTGCCGTGGCCTTCGAGACGGGTGATCGGATCAATGGTGATTCGTTGCATAGCAGCCTCCTCAAACCCGCGCGTGGCCCAACAACGACGCCGGCAAGCTAAACTTGTAGAATGTCCCGGCCGGGTCCACGATGCCTTCCATGATGCGAGCGATCTCCTTCGGGTCGTCGCTGCCGACCACCGACGCGACAGCGCTCATCATCCGCGCACCCTGGTCGATGACGCCGGCCGCGGGGCCATAACAGCCGATGCAGGGCATGTTGGCGCTGGGGCAGCGCGCCTGGCAGCCGCTCCGCGTGGCCAGCCCGGCGCAGAGGATGCCCTGCTCCAGGAGGCAGTCGGTCGGGTTGGGCTGGAAGGTCGCCATCCGCCGGAACTCGGTGATGGTCTTCTCCTCGCGCTTGCGCGGGCACTCGTCGCACACCGTGCTGTCGCCCACGCCGAGCACCGTCCCGGCCGGGGGAAGCGGCGCTTCACCCTTCAGCGCCTGGATGATCACACCGACGACGGCCGCGATCTGCGGGCTTTCGGGCGGGCAGCCGGGCACGGTGTAGTCCACCTTCACGACCTGGTCCAGCGTGCGGACGGTCTCGAAGAGGCACGGGATGTGGATCTCTCCTTCGATTGCAGCATAAGCGATCTGAGGGCGCAGGTTCTGGGGGTTGTCGGTCGTCAACGTGCTGAAGGCGGTGTCCACCATCGCCTGCTTCGGGTAGAGGTTCGCCAGGCCGGGGATGCACCCCTCATAAGCGCACGAGCCGAACGCCACGAGCAATTGCGACTTGCGCCGCAACAGACGCGCCATCTCGGCGTTCTCGTCGTTGCGGATCGCGCCGTTGAAGAGGCAGATCGTGATGCTGCCATCCGCCATCGCCTCGACGTCTTTGTACTTGGCGTCCATCGCCACGGGCCAGAAGACCACGTCGAAGTTGGCGTCCACGTCGAGGATGCCTTCGTGGATGTTCAGCACGGCGATCTCGCACCCGCCGCACGCCGCGGCCCAGTACATGGCGAATTTGGGTTTGTTGTTACCGTTGTTGCCCATTCGTGCCTCCGTGCAGGTTACAGGTTCAAGGTTGAAAGTTGAAAGTCATAATCCACAACCTGCTAACCTTAAACCTTCGCCTTCCAGTCCAGCGGCCCCAGCGCCTTCACTTCCGCCACCATCTTGTTGACCTCCTCAGCCAGGATCGCACCCTCGGCAGCCGAGGCCCAAACGAGCTTGACACGGCCGTCCTCGACGCCGAGCTGGGCCAGTGTTTTCTTCAGGAGCTCGTAGCGGCGGATCGTCTTGTAGTTCTGTTCGATGTAGTGGCAGTCGCCAGGATGGCACCCGCTGATCAGCACCCCGTCCGCGCCCTCGGCCAACGCCTTGAGCACAAACTGCGGGTCAAGGCGACCGGAGCACATGAGCCGGATCAGCCGCACGTTGGGGGCATATTTGATGCGCGCCATGCCAGCCGAGTCGGCGGCGCGATAGGAACACCAGTTGCAGGTAAAGCCGACAATGACGGGTTCAAAACCGTTACTAGACATAGGTAAGTCTCCTGTCTCACTGGTCGTGGTGCGTACTGCGTGTTGCATAATCGCGCCAAATGCGGGATTGTGGACAGAACGGAACACGCATCACACCGGCGCCATCGCCATCTCGCGTAAATCCAGCATCAACACCCCTTCGATCTGCGCCATGATCTGCTCGTTGCTGAAGTGCGTGCCAGTGATCGCACCCGCGGGGCAGGCAGAGACGCACGTGCCGCAGCCCTGGCACAGCGCCGGGTTGATCTCCGTCACCTGCCGGTCTTCCAGGAACGAGATCGCGCTGAACGGGCACATCGTGTTGCAGATGCGGCAGCCGGAGCACTTGTCGGGGTCCACTCGGGCGCGCACCGGCTCCAGCGTGATCTGGCGCTGGCTGATCAGGCCCTGGACGCGGGCGGCGGCCGCGGCGCCTTGCGCCACCGCGGCGGGGATATCCTTCGGCCCCTGGCATGCGCCGGCGATGAAGATGCCGTCGGTCATGGTGGCGACCGGGTCGAGCTTGGGATGGCGCTCGATGAACCAGCCGTCCATGCTGCACGAGATCCCGAACTTCTTGCCGACCTCCCTGGCGTCGTGCCGCGGCTCCAACCCGGCGGAGAGGATCACCATATCCACCGGGATGCGGCGTTGTTTGCCCACCAGCGTGTCCTCCACCTGGACGATCAGCTTGCCTTCCTCGCCGGAGAGCCGCGCCGCGTCGGTGACCTCGGCGACCTTGCCGCGGACGAAGAGGATTCCTTCTTCGATGATGTGTTGGTAGAACTCGTCATAGGCCTTCGCTGGGGTGCGGATGTCAATGTAAAAGTTATAGACGCGCGCGCCGGTGCGCTCCTTGACCAGATGGGCAAATTTCAACGACTGCATGCAACAGATGGCCGAGCAGTACTTGTTGTAGTTCCGGTCGCGGCTGCCCACGCAGTGGACAATTGCCACGGTCTGCGGCACGGTGACACCGTCGCGCAGCACCACCTTGCCGCCCGTCGGACCCGCTGCATTGGAGAGGCGCTCGAACTCCAGGCTGGTGAAAACGTTCGCCAGGCGGCCATAGCCGTACTGCGGGATGCGCCGGCAATCAAAGGGATCGAACCCGGTCGCCAGGATGATGTTGCCCACCGGCACGGTAATGAACTGGTCTTCCTGATCGAAGGCAATCGCGCCCGTGGGGCAGAACTTCTGGCACGCCTTGCAGGTGCCGCGCTGGAAGAAGGTGCAGTTCTCGGTGTCAATCACCGGGTACTTGGGGACGGCCTGCGGGAAGGGCCGGTAGATCGCCTTGCGATACCCCAGCCCGGCCTCGAACACCTGATCCACGACCTTCTTCGGGCACTTCTCCTCACAGGCACCGCAGCCAGTGCACAGGTCGGTCTTGACCATGCGCGCCCGCTGGCGGATCTTCACGGTGAAGTTGCCGATGTAGCCCTCCACCTTCTCCACTTCGCTGTAGGTCAGCAGGGTGATGTTCCGATGGGTGCCTGCGCTGAACATCTTCGGGGTGAGGATGCAGGCCGAGCAGTCCAGCGTGGGGAAGGTCTTGTCGAATTGCGCCATGTGCCCGCCCAGCGACGGCTCGCGCTCCACCAGATAAACGTGGCTGCCGCTGTCGGCGATCTCCAGCGCGGCCTGGATGCCCGCGATCCCGCCGCCGACCACCAGCACGTTCGGGTTGATATCCACCAGGATCGGCTCCAGCGGCTCGTTGTGGATCACCCGGTGCACCCCGCCGGAGATAAGCGCCTTGGCTTTCTCGGTGGCGATGCCCCGATCAGCGATCACCCAGGAGACCTGCTCGCGGACCGAGACCATGTCAAAGAGGTACGGGTTGAGGCCCGCGCGCTGGCATGCGCCGCGGAACGTCGCCTCGTGCAGGTGGGGCGAGCAGGCCGCCACCACCACGCGGTTGAGCCCCTGCTCTTTGATGTCCTTTTCGATCATCTCCTGGCCCAGGCTGGAGCACATGAACTTGTTGTCGCGCGCCACGACAACGTTGGGCAGATGCTCGCCGGCCCACTTTGCCACATCGGCCACATCCACCGTGCCCGCGATGTTGCTGCCGCAGTGACACACGTACACACCGACGCGCGCTTGCTCCGAAGGGTTCATGGCTTCACCTCCTGCGCCGCTGCGGCCTCCTGACCCGGGGCCGATCTGGACATCTTGGGCATCGGCAACGACTTATCGTCGCGTTTCCGCTTCGGCGCGCCGTCGGCCGCGGGCAGCGGCACCTCCACGCCGATCTTGCTCAACGCCGGCCGCGCGTCCACCAGTTCCGCGCCGATGACCAACTCCTCGGCGCTCCTGCCGAACGCCAGCCCCATCATCTGGGTGAAGTAAAGCACCGGCACGTGATAGCTGGTCTTGAAGTAGCGGTTCATGGCGCCCTGAAACGCGTCCAGGTTGAGCTGGCACATGGGGCACACCGTCACAATCAGGTCGGCCTGGTAATCGGCCGCACCCTTCACCAGGCGACGAATTAGCTCGAGGCCGGTGCCCTCGGAGATTTGCGTCATGTGGCCGCCGCAGCAGTGCGTCTTCAGTGGGAAATCCACCACCTCGGCGCCCAGGCATTGGAGCAGCTCGTCCAGCGAGGTCGGGTATTCCGGGTCATACTCCTCGGTGCGCAGGCCGGGCCGCGAGATCAGGCAGCCGTAGTAAGGCGCCAGGCGCAGGCCTTTGAGCGGCCGCGTGACGGATTTCTTCAGGGTGTTGAACCCAACGTCGTTAACGATCACATCGAGCAGATGCCGCACGCGAACAGAACCGGGTGTGTAGCTGAGCCCGCCGGCCGCCAGCGCAAGATTGACGTCCTCCGCCAGCTTTGGATCATGACGCATGTATTTGTCGCACTTGCTCAGATTGAGGTAGCACGCGCTGCACGGCGCAACAAGATCGTGCTTGCCGTTCCCCTTCGCCGCCTGCGCCAGGTTGCGTGCGATGATCGCGTACGAGGCCAACATGTGCAGCGAGATGTACTCCGTGGCGCCGCAGCAGTTCCAGTCATCAATCTCGCTGAACTCCATCTCCAACGCCCTGGCGACCACCATAGTGGAACGATGATACGCCTCCGCGTTGCGCTCCAACGAGCAGCCGGGAAAATAGTTGTAGCGCAGGCTACTCATGGTCCACCTCCAGCTCCTTGGCCCTGGCGATGATCTGTTTCAACCCCTGAATACCGCGGATGCGCTTTGGCGTGAAGGCCATCCGGCCTTTGGTTACCATGCCGATGCCCATATCCGCGATCTTGAACACACCCAACGGGTTATGGCGCAGCATGTGTTGCGACATCAGCCCAAGCTCGAACGCGCGGCCGTAGTTCTCCACCCAGTTGATGAACATCTTGGAGAAATCGGGCGCGGTGGAGTCGTCATACGCATGCCCAACCAGGGACATTCGCTTGAGCGTGTACATGATGTCGGTGATGTGCACGTCCTGCGGACAGCGCACCGTGCAGTAGTAGCACGACACGCAATACCAGGGGGTGTTGCTGCTGAGGACTTGGTCGCGCATATCGGCGCGGATCATCGCGAAGATGTGACGGGGCGTGTGCTGCATGTCGGCGCCGGAAGGACACGATCCGCCGCACGTGCCACACTGGATACACATCAGCAGCCGCGATTCGCCCGGCGTCTGCGCTTGAACTTCGTCCAAAAACGTGTACGGGCCGGAGGTCGGGGAGGCAGGGTCTGTCATTGATTCACTCCTTCATGGAGACAGCGGACAACGCAAAGGAGACAAAACGACAATGAAACCGAGAGGATCGGTTATCTACCCGACGGGCATCGTACTGCAATTCACAACGGAAGTCAATAGGGTTTCAGTGGTGATTACCCATAAGTCCCTTGAGAGTTGAACGGCTCCACCAAGTGTGGCA
>CAZYGI010000118.1:0-8381 GCA_964647255.1 uncultured Anaerolineales bacterium
GAGATCGTCAACCACTCCGCCGACCCGACTTTCGGCTTCATGACGGTGGACAAGGACGGCAAGATCCGGATGGATTGCTCGTCGCCCTACGCGATGGCCAGCCTGATCGGCCTCAAGGACCGTTTCGACGTTGCGTTCGGCAACGACTCGGAAAGCGACCGACACGGCATCGTCACCCGCAGCTCTGGGCTGCTGAACCCTAACCACTACCTGTCCGTCGCGATCTGGTATCTGTTCCAGCACCGGCCCGGCTGGCGCACCGACGCGGCCGTGGGCAAAACGCTGGTCTCTAGCTCGATGATTGACCGCGTCGCGGCCTCCCTGGGCCGCCGACTGGCGGAAGTGCCGGTGGGCTTCAAGTGGTTCGTGGACGGCCTGGTGGACGGCTCGTTCGGCTTCGGCGGCGAGGAGAGCGCAGGCGCCTCGTTCCTGCGCACCAACGGCACAGTCTGGACCACCGACAAGGATGGCATCATCCTCGACCTGCTGGCCGCGGAGATCACCGCGGTGACCGGCAAGGATCCGGGCCTGCACTACAAGGCGTTGGCGGAGAAGTTCGGCGCGCCGGTCTACGAGCGCATGGACGCGCCGGCCAACGCGGCGCAGAAGAAGGTGCTGTCCGCACTATCGCCCGAGCTGGTAACGGCCACCGAGCTGGCAGGCGAACCGATCAAGGCCAAGCTGACGCACGCGCCCAGCAACGGCGCGGCGATCGGCGGTCTGAAGGTCGTCACCGAGAACGGCTGGTTTGCGGCGCGGCCGTCGGGCACGGAGGACGTCTACAAGATCTACGCCGAGAGCTTCCTGGGCCACCCGCATCTGCGGCGCATCCAGACCGAAGCCCAAGCGATCGTCGCCGAGGCGTTCAAGGCAGGTGGCGCATGAACTCGCTAGACTACAGCGTCATCTTGATCCGACAGAAGAAACGGATCGCCCTGGTGGCGCATGACAACAAAAAGCAGGATTTACTGGAGTGGGCCCGGTACAACAAAGTTCTACTGACCAATCACGAGCTGTACGCGACGGGAACCACGGGCCGGCTGCTGGAACAAACGCTCGGCGTCACGGTCAACAAGCTGCAAAGCGGGCCGCTCGGCGGCGATCAAGAGATCGGGGCGATGATCGCCAGGGGCGAGATTGATTTCATGATCTTCTTCTGGGATCCGCTCTCGCCCCAGCCGCATGACACCGATGTGAAGGCGCTCTTGCGGATCGCGGTGGTGTGGAACATCCCTATCGCCTGCAATCGCGCCTCCGCCGATTTCATGATTTCTTCGACGTGCATGGTGGGAGAATACGAGCGGCTCGTGCCCGACTACGACCAATACCGCAGCCGGCCCCTCGAAGGTGTGGCAGTTTCCCAGCCGGCGGCCGCCCAGCCAGCAGACGAACCGCCTGCCGCAGAGCCGCCCGCCGGAGAACCACCTGCGCCGGACGCCGCTGTCAATGCCGCTACGGTCGAGGCAGCCACCGCCGCGTCCGAAAGCAACTCCGAGTAGGGGCTCACCGGAGCACCCGAGAGACAGCGGCCTGCGAAGCGCTGCTCGGCGCTGCCCCACAAAACGGTCCGCCGATGCCGATCCGAGACAGTTCTCCGCCTGTGGCGGAGGACTGTCTCGTGATGCGCGATCTGCGCATCCGATTTGGCATTTGACCAGGCGCCCGGCTTACGTATCGGGCAATCCAGGAACCAAAGGTCGCGTGATGAAGGCACCGTATCTACAACAACGCAATGCGCGACAACAGAATAGCTCAACGATCCTCTTTGACCTCTGGCATAACGGGCCGCTGTCCAGAGCGATGCTGGCGCAGCGCAACAATCTGACGAAGGCCACCGTCTCTGCTATCTGCGACGAATTGTCTGCGCTCGATCTGATCTGCGATGTCGGGCAACACCGCAACGGCATCGGGCGGCCGGGCAATCTCCTGACCATCAACCCGTTGGGACGCGGGGCAATCGGCCTGGAGATCAGCACAAATTATGTCGGCGCCCTCCTCACCGACTTGCGCGGTCAGGCGCTGTGGCGGCAGACTGCCTCAGTCACCGTCGGTTCCCAGCAGGAAGTCATCCTGAAACGGGCGGAGACACTGCTCGACACCGCCATTGAGCAGGCGCAGCAGCGCGCGCTGCCGGTCCTGGGGATGGGCGTGGCCGTGCCCGACCTGGTGGACTCCGGCCGCGGCGTGATCCGCAGCGCGCCGGCGCTGGGCTGGCAGGATACGCCCCTGGGCTCGCGATGGGAGGCGCGCTTTGGGCTGCCGGTGCTCGTGGAAAACAAGGCCCGGGCGGCGGCAATGGCGGAGGCGATGCACGGCGCGGCCCGGAATGTCGCCAACTTCGTGTACGCCAGCCTCGGCACCGATGTGGGTTCCAGCGTGGATGTGGCGGTGGTGGTGAACGGCGTCCCGTATCGTGGCGCGCATGGATTCGCCGTGAACGCAGGGCACATGATTCTTGATCCTCACGGTGAGCTGTGTTCCTGCGGCCAACGCGGCTGTTGGCGAGCGCAGGCAGATGTGAACCGTGAGGTTGCGTTGGTCGAAGCACGGCTGGCAAGCGGCGAGCCGAGTGTGTTGCAGGACCGCGCGGCTCAGCACACACTGGAGCATCGAGCGATCCACCAGGCGGCGTTGGAAGGCGATCCGTTGGCGTTGGATGTGTTCCGGAGCGTTGTGACCTTAAGCCATGCGACGGGGATCCTTAACTTGATCTTGCTTTTCGATCCCGACCTGGTGCTCATCGGGTTCGCCAGCGCCGGCCTGCCGACGGAGTTTCAACACCGGATGGATGCGCTGGGGCGCGTGCCCGACACGAACATCGCGGAGGCAGTCCGCAAACAGATGCGCGCCCGCGGTCTCACGCCGCCGGTCATTCGGCGCACTGCGTTCGATCCCGACACCGTCATGTTGGGGGCCGCCACGCTCCCGGTGGACGCCCTGATGCGCATGCCGCCCGACGGGCAAGTGTAATCGAGAGCGACGTCTTTCAGGCTGCGCGTAGGGCCAACTGGCCGCTCAGGCGGATCGCCTCGGACGAGCTCCCGACCAGGACCTCGACCGCCCCCGGTTCCACCGCCCACTCCGCGCCAGCCCAGTAAGCCAACTGCGCTGCGCTCAAGGGGAAATCCACGCGCCCGCGCTCGCCGGCCGCCAGGCGCACGCGGGCAAAGCCTTTGAGATCCCGCAGCGGCCTGACGACTGCGGAAGCGGGATAGCGCACGTAAAGCTGCACCACCTCTTCCCCGGCCCGCTCGCCCACATTCGTTACGTCAAGCGAGATCACCGCTTGCCCATCGGCGCCGATCTGCTCCGGCTCGATGCGCAGATCGGTATAGGTGAAGCGCGTGTAGCTCAGCCCATGTCCGAACGGATAGAGCGGCGCCTCGGCCATGTAGCGGTACGTCCGACCAGCCATCGCGTAGTCGTCGAACGGCGGCAACTGGTCGAGCGACTTGTAAAACGTGACGGGCAGCCGGCCGCCGGGGTTATAGTCACCGAACAGGACGTCGGCAATGGCCGTGCCGCCCTCCTCACCAGGATACCAGGCGGTCAAGATGGCGGGCACGTTGGCATCCGCCCAGGTGACAGCCAGCGCGCTGCCGCCCAGCAGCACCAGAACCACCGGCTTGCCCAACGCATGAATCCGGCGGAGCAGCGCCTCCTGCGTCCGCGGCAGCGCGATGTCGGTGCGATCGCCGCCCGCAAACCCTTCCACGCGCACCGGCATGTCCTCGCCCTCGATCGCAGGGGTTAAGCCCAGCACCAGCACCACGGCCTCGGCCTTTTCAGCCACCTGGACTGCCTGTGCGACGGTGTCGGCGGGGGGAACGGCCCAGAGCAATCGCGCCTCCGGCGCGCGGCCGGTGTTGACGTAGTCGAGCCGCACGTCGTAGAGCCGACCTGCTTCCAGCTCGACCGGGACCGTCCGGGTGAACACCTCGTGATCGTTGCTCGCGTAGGGCAGCAGCTCACGGCCATCCAGCCAGAGCTGGTAAGCGCTCGAACCCCGCACTCCCACCAGATACTGCCCGGAGACCGGCGGAATGAGCGAACCGGTCCAGCGGACGCAAAAATGCTCGGTGACCGGCCCGCCCAACGGCGAGGCGTCGTGCCACACACAGTCCACCCCCGCATCCGTGCGCACGAGGGAAGCTGGCGGCTGGAAGCCGGACGCGGGATCGGGGAGCACGCGGCCGGGGAAATAGGCGCCGGCCAGGCCATGTGCAGGATGCTCCAGGCTGTCAGCAGGCGGCCGGAGGCAGGCGGCGGGAATCGCACAGAGCGGGGGCACACCGGACGCGATCTCGCAGCCCTGGGCGGTGTAGACGACCGTCTCGGGCGACACCTTCCGGCGGATCCCCTCCAATGGCGTGACGGCCTGCGAGGGCGTGCCGCAGTAGTTGCCCTGGAGCGCCGCCAGCTCGTCGGCGACCGGGCCGATCACCGCAATGGACTTGAGATTCTTGGCCAGCGGCAGCAACCCGTCGTTTTTGAGCAGCACGATGGATTCTCGCGCCGCCCGCAACGCCAGGGCGCGGTGCTCAGCCGAGTCGTTGATCGCGTACGGGAGCCCAGCGAAAGACGTCTGCTCCGGCGGATCGAACATGCCCAGGCGGAACCGGGCCACAAACAGCCGCGTTACGGCCCGCCGGATCGTTGCCGCATCAATCAAGCCCCGCCCGACCGCCTCAAGCAGTGACAGGTACATGCAGCCGCACTCTAGGTCGCAGCCCACTTTCACCGCCATGGCCGCCGCCTCGGCCGGTGTGTCTACGACATGATGACCGCCGAAGATATCGTCAATAGCCCAGCAATCGGAGACCACGTAGCCGGCGAAACCCCATTCCTCGCGCAGGATCTTCCCGAGCAACGTCGGGCTGGCGCAGCACGGCTCGCCGTTTATGCGGTTGTACGCGCCCATGACGGACGCTGCGCCGCCCTCCCTCACGCACGCCTCAAACGCCGGCAAGTACGTCTCACGCAGGTCGCGCGCGTCCACGCGCGCGTCGAACTCATGACGGAGGCTCTCGGGGCCACTGTGGACGGCAAAATGCTTCGGGGTTGCCACCAGCTTGAGGTGCTCCGGATCGTCGCCCTGCAAGCCCTTGACGAACGTCACGCCCATCCGGGAGGTGAGATAGGGGTCCTCGCCGTACGTCTCTTGCCCGCGGCCCCAGCGCGGGTCACGGAAGATGTTCACGTTTGGCGACCAGAAGGTAAGCCCGGTGTAGATGTCTCGCACGCCGCCGCGGAGGAACTCGTGGTGCTTCGCCCGCGCCTCATCCGAGATCGCGGCCGCCACCTCACCCATCAGGCCCACATCCCAGGTCGCGGCGAGGCCGATCGCCTGGGGGAACACCGTCGCGACGCCCGCGCGGGCGACGCCGTGCAGGCATTCGTTCCACCAGTTGTAGGCCGGAACGCCGAGGCGCTCAATGGCAGGCGCCTCATAAGCCATCTGGCTGATCTGCTCTTCCAGCGTCATCCTGGAGATCAGATCTGCCGCGCGCACCGCGCTGGGCTGCGCCGGATCCTGGTACGGCGCCAGGACCGGATTGAGCGAAGGTGTCTCTTTAGGCATCATCAGTTCCCCCAGGGCGGGTAGATACAAAATAACCGCTCACGTGCAGCAGGGCCAGCGTATACAATAGCCCGTCATAGTGGCGCCATCGGCCCGATGGCATCCGTGCGTCCCTGGGCGCCTGCACGAACTCAGGCGCCCGGTCGGGCGTGGCAGCCAGCGCGGCGCTGGCGTTCATCGCGATCGGACCCCGATGTTATCCCTTGAGCGCGCCAGCCGTCAGACCGGATACGATCTGTCGCTCCGCAAATAGATAGAACAGAATAGCAGGTATAGCGGACAGGGCGACAAAAGCGGATACCGCAGCCAAATCTGAACTATATTGCCCCTGGAACTGCATGGTGCCGAGCGGCAGGGTCCACTTGCTTTCGCTGTCGAGGATGACCAGGGGAGTCAGCAGGTCATTCCAACTGACAATCATGGTCAATGCTCCAACAGCAGCCAGTGCCGGCCGAACCAAAGGAAGCAAGACGCGCCAGAAGAAGCCAAATGAGCTGCAACCATCTATGGCGGCAGCATCCTGTAACTCGCCAGGGACCGCCGCGAAGAATCCGCGCAGAATCAAGAGGTTCCCGGAGATGCCAAATGCCGTTTGCACCAGGATGACAGCCGCGAGCGTATCGGTGATTCTCATCTGGCGAATCACAAGGTAGACTGGCATGATAGCCACGGTGATCGGGAACATGAGTCCCAGGGTGAGGAAATTGAAAG
This sequence comes from uncultured Anaerolineales bacterium, assembly GCA_964647255.1. Lineage (GTDB taxonomy): Bacteria > Chloroflexota > Anaerolineae > CG2-30-64-16 > CG2-30-64-16 > CAWJEL01. The sequence goes on from CAZYGI010000118.1 coordinate 6,293, forward strand.
CCAGGTCCTTGCCCCTGAATTTCATACGCGCAAAGACAAATGAAGCCAGGCTGCAAACGATCAATACGCCGGCTGTCGAGCCCACCATTGCGATGAGGCTATTCTTCATGAATCCCCAGTACGAGGGCGCGAACAAGATCGCGGTGTAGTTTTCCCAGCGCGGGGGATTGGGTATTGTGTAGGGACTCAGAAACATCTCGCCGGTCGTCTTGAGGCTGGAAAAGAGCAAGACCACGAGGGGCACGACAATGATCACGGTGATGAAGGAGAGGACAAGGTACTGGAAAAACCTTGGCCCATATTTCCTGGAGATAAGTCTTCGCCGTGGTTGAACGGTAGCCATAGCCAGGGTCGGTCCTTTCGTCATGATGCCTTAAAATTCTTCTTGCCGTGCGAGTCGCATATATGCCACGGAAAAGATCAAGCAGATCAACAACATCACGAGAGCTACGGCAGAGCCGTACCCCAACAAATACCGCCTGAAACCAAAGCGGTACATGTAGGTCGCCATAAATTCGCTGGAATTGACCGGCCCACCTCCGGTCATGACCCAGACCAGGTTGAATTGAGTCAGCGAGCCAAGTACGGACAACTGGATGACCGTACGGATGGTGCTGCCCAGCATAGGGATGGTAATGTGTCTGGTCAACTGCCATCTACTGGCGCCATCAATGAGGGCCGCCTCTTCGACTTCCCTCGGGATGTTTTGCAGTCCAGCCAAGTACAGCAACATGTGCAGGCCAAAGTACTTCCAGGTCAGCACAATAAAAATACAGAACACGACCTGATGGATATCACTGAGAAAGTTCTGGGGTTTGACTCCCGGGATCAGCACCAAGAGCGCATTGATCAGTCCGCGGGCTGGATCAGCGTTGAAGAGGCTCATCCAGATGATGCCGGTAATGACTTCGGAAAGCACATAAGGCAGGAAGAAGATCATGCGAAAGAAAGCCCGCCCGGGCAAGTCACGTCCCACCATGATGGCCAACGCCAGGGCTACGGGCAGTTGTATCCCCAAGGAGAGCACAACAACCAAGAGGCAGTTCCACACTGCCTTCATGAATACGGCGTCGCCAAGGATTTCCTTGTAATTATTCAAGCCGACATAGTCAACTGCCGGCCCGAGGCCGTTCCAGTCGAAAAGGCTGAAATAGACGGATCGAAAAATCGGATAGACAAGAAAAGCGATGAACAAAACAAAGGCCGGCGCCAAAAATGCAGCGATCGTCGCATAATCCTGGATTCTGCGGCTCGAACTACGAAAAGGATTCGATCCCGTGATATTGCGAAGGGCCGGTATCTCCATGAAGGATCTTCCTTGCTCTGAACACCCAAAATCTGTGGAGATCGGGTCATCCCGAGCTCGATCTCCACAGACTCGTAGGAATCCACCTTACTTCATGTACTTCTTCGCCGCGTCTTCGATCGCTTTGGCAGCTTCTTCAGGCTTAGCTGTGCCCGCGAAGACGGTCTGCACGGAGGCGTTAATGGCATCGCCCACGGCCGAAGGCAGGAACTGATCATAGTACAGTTGGAAATACTTGGCAGCCGCGAAGGCTTTCTGGACCTCGACCATATTGGCATCCTTCAGGCCGACTTCACTGCCCTTGACCACAGGGATACCCATACCCAACGAGGCCATCTGCGACTGTGCCGCCGCGGTCGTCAGATACTTAGCAAAGTCAACGGCTTCCGGCGACGCATTCTTGCCGATCGCAAAACCGTTGCCGCCACCGATGACGTCTGTTGCCGCACCTGCGCCGCCCTCAACAGCCGGGAAGCCGAACATGCCCAGATTGGCGACGCCCTTCTTATCCGCGGCATTGGCCGATTCGACTGAGGGAGCCCACTGGCCCGACAGTTCCATGGCGGCCTTGCCGTTGCCAAAAGTGGCCTGCATCTCGTCGTGGGTGTTGCCCAGGAAGCCGATCTGGAACGGTTCGAGTGCGATCAGCTCTTGGAGTTTCTCAAAAGCCTGGACGAACGCCGGGTCTGCGAAGGATCCGGTGCGGTTCAGCGCGGCTTCAAAGGCAGCCTGGCCGCCGATGCGCGTGGCGAGATACGACCAGATGTGCATGCCGGTCCAGGC
>CAZYGI010000119.1:0-8247 GCA_964647255.1 uncultured Anaerolineales bacterium
TCTGGTCGGTGTTCCAGCCCTTGGTCACCACCGTCGTCCCGCCGATGTGCACGAGAGGCAGCGTGAAGACGTTCAGGCCGCCGGTGTGAAATAGCGGGCTGATCAGCGGCACCACGTCGTCGGGTGTCACCCCCCAACTCATGACCGTGTTGATCGAGTTGGCCGCCATGCTGCCGTGCGTCAGCACCGCGCCCTTGGGGAGGCCGGTGGTCCCGCCGGTGTAGCACAGCACCCATGGATCGTCCCACGTCAGCTCGACGCCCGGCGTGGGCGTGACGGGGTGCGCCTCCCGCCGGGAGAAGGGCAGGTCGTCCGCCGCGGCAGGCGCATCAAGGCTGATAAAACGTTTGACCGACGGCAACCGGCCGCGCAGGGCATTGACCTGCTCCCCGAACTCGTCGCTGTAGACGAGCGCCACGGGCTCTGCATCCAGCAGCACCCGCTCCATCTCGGGCACGGCCAGCCGCCAGTTGAGGTTCTGCAGGATCCCGCCGAGGACGCCCAGGGCGAACCAGATGTCCAGGTACGCAACGCTGTTGCTCGCCAGCACGGCGACCCGGTCCCCCTTGGCCACGCCGAGTTCATCGGCCAGGAAGTGCGCAGTGCGATTCATCTGCCGGAACCAGTCCCGGTAGGTGATCGCCCGCCCGCCGATCGTGTCAATCAGCGCCACCTTGTGCGGGGACAGCTTATCGCGTCGCCCCAACCAGTCACCGATGAACATAGACCCTTCCCCGTGATCAGTGATCAGTGATCAGTGGTCAGTGGACAGCTAACTGATCACCGACCACAGATCACTGACCACTCACCAGCGCCAAAAACGCGTCCACCCACTCGGCCGGATGCTCGATGTGCGGCGAATGCGCGCAGTCGGCCAGCAGGACCTCGCGGTAGGCGCCGCCGGCCGCGGTGTACTGTTCCAGCACGGTGCGGGTCTGGCCCACCATAGGCTGGGGCGGATAGACCTCGTCGCCGGGCCAGCCGGGCACGTAGCCGAGCTTGCCCAGCGCCCCAAAGTCGAACAAGGACAGGTCGCCGACGATCATATCGCTGTCGCCGTGGATCCAGAGCACGGGCGGCTTCGGGGTTGCGGCCAGCAGGTCGGGCGCCTCGTCAGCCAGATACTTGGGCGACCAGCAGTTGACCGGGCCCAGCACGCCCGGCGCGACGTTCGGCCAGTTGGCCGAGGGCACGAAATCGCCGGGATAGCGCTCGGGGCCGGCCTTCTCCTGCAGCGCGGCGGTCAGGAAGTCCTCCTCGCGCGCGGCGCGGAACGGCGCCTTGTAGTAGAACGCGTTGATGACGTTGCGCGGCGAGTTCGGGTCGTCGGCGGTGCGATCCCCTGCGAGGATGAGCTTGACAAACTCAGGGTTCACCACGCCCCCGCCCGAGCCGGCGCAGTCGTCATAACATGGCATTCCTTCGACGCCCTTGCTGCCGCCGAAGCCGTAGGGGCTCACCGGCGCTTGCAGCGTCACGGTGATCACCCTGGCCGGGTGGTCGGCGATGAAGCGGTAGGCGACCCCGCCGCCGGCCGACCAGGCCACCAGGTGGCAGCGCTCGACGCCGAGCGCGACCAGCAGCGCATCCAGGTCATCGCTCCAATCGCGGTAGCCGCGGGTCGCGTCAATCAATTTGTCCTCGGTCCAGCCGTAGCCGCGCAGGTCGGGCGCGAGGCAGCGGAAGCCGTGGCCGGCCAGGACGACCATCAGCTCCTCCCAGTAGGTCGCGGCCGAGAAGTTGCCGTGGATGAAAACGATCGGTGTGCCGTCGGCCGGGCCGCACGACAGCACGTGCTGGCGCAGCCGCGGCGTGTCAACCAAGGTCGAGGTGATGCCGGGAAGGGTCGGGATAACGTCTGTCATGGTGTTGCTCCTCAGGGTGCTGCTGTGAATCTCTCCCGCAGCTCTCGCTTCAGGATCTTGCCCGCCGCAGAGATCGGCAAGGCGTCCAGGAATTCGACGCGGCGCGGCACTTTGTAGCGCGCCAGGTTGTTTTGCAGGAAGGCGATCAGCTCTTCACCGGTTACGGCAGCGCCCGGCTTCCGCACGACGCAGGCCAGCCCCACCTCGCCCCACTTCGGGTCGGGCAGGCCGACGACCGCGCACATGTGGACCGCGGGATGCCGGTAAAGCGCCGCCTCGATCTCGGCCGGGTAGACGTTCTCGCCGCCGGAGATGAACATGTCCTTGAGGCGATCCACGATGAAGAAATACCAGTCCTCGTCGCAGGTGGCCAGGTCGCCGGTGTGGAACCAGCCCCCGGCATCCACGGCCGCGGCGCTGGCCTCGGGGTTGCCCCAATAGCCGGAGCAGTAGCTTGGCCCTTTCAGCACCAGTTCGCCCACCTCGCCGGGCGGCAGAGGACGATTCTCCTCGTCCACGATGCGGGCGTCCACGAAGAAGTTGGGGCGGCCGATGGAGCCCGCCTTGCGAATGGCATCCTCCGGCGCCAGCGCGAAGATGCCCGGCCCGAACTCGGTCATGCCGAAGCCTTGCTTGAACCGGATGCCCTTCTCGGCCGTGTACTTCTGCACCAGCGGCACCGGCAGCGGCGCGCCGCCGGAGGTGCAGAAGCGCAGGCTGGTCAGGTTTGCGGTCGCCCAGTTCGGCGCCTGGGTCATCATCTGGTACATGGTCGGCACGCCGCCGAAGACCGTGACTTTGTAGCGCTCGATCAGGTCGAGCACCTGGGCGGGGTCGAACTGGCGGGTCAGGATCGTCGTCCCGCCGAAGATCACCTGCGGCAGCGTGTAGACGAGCAGCCCGCCGGTATGGAACATCGGGAAGACGTTCAGGTAGACGTCGTTGTGCGTGACGTCGTGGATCACGGTGTTGAGCGTGTTCCAGGCGATCTGCCGGTGGCTGATTTCCGCGCCCTTGGCCAGGCCGGTGGTGCCGCCGGTGAAGAGCAGCGCGGCGATGTCCTCCGCCTCCAGCGTCTCACACGTCACCGGATCCGCAGGCGAGCCGTCGCGCACATCGCCAAAGAGGCGGCTGTCGGCCACCCCCGGGCCCTCAAGGTGCAGGTAGTGGGTGATGGAGGCCGAGGCGGGGCTGGCCTGCAGGTTGGCGATCGTCAGCCGGAAGTCGTCGGAGTAGACGATCGCCTTCGGCGTGGTGTCTTCGCACAGCCGAGCCAGCTCCTGGGGATGGAGCCGCCAGTTGAACGCCACGTGGATCGCGCCGAGCTTGTTCAGCGCAAAAAACAGATCCAGGTGCTCGATGCTGTCGCGCGCAAAGATGCCCACTCGGTCGCCCTTGCCTACCCCCACTTCGTTGCGCAAATAGTGCGCCAGCCGGTTCGCGCGCTCGTTCATCTCGCGGTAAGTAAGCTGAGGCTCGCCGGGCTTGCCCGCATCAATAATGGCTATCCTGTTGGGACTATAGATTTCTCGTCGCCCCAGGTAATCACCGATATACACCATGCCTCCTTGCGCCCTTCATTCATCACATGGCCAGGGCGACCCCGTGCCCACCACGTAACTGATCGCAATACCGCGATACTGCGACACGCGCCTTATCCCCTCATTGTCGTTATCTCGAAACGACTCTTCGTAACAGATCAGTAGGCTGTTATGCCCTTGCCACTTGGTATCGACAGCAAGGGTTCCGTAGGCTCCCATGAAGACATTTCCTCGCCGCATTGGGTGTGCTGTCACGACGTCAGTGACAGGCACGATGCTTACCTGAGGAGTGTAGGCAGTTGTTGCCCCGCAATCTGTCAAGTAAGCCACCGCTTTCAGGCGATCGTCCGGAGAGATTCTCTGGTTAACCAGAGTATTAGCGCAGTACGCACCAAACAGCTTATCTATTGCCAACCAGCCGGCGGCCAAAGTGAGACCGCACAGCGTGATAGCTCCTGCCAATGCAATCGCCAGTACCTTTGCTCTGCGATGCCGGGGACTCGTCATGCTGTCCACACCCACGCGTTGCACGCCATGGCCATGCCGCCGCCGGTGGCGCAGAAGATTACCCGCATGCCAGGCTCCAAGCGACCTTTTTCCACTGCGTCGTCCAATGCCATCGGGATGCAGGCCGATCCGGTATAGCCCCACTTGTCCATGATCCAGTGCGTCTTCGTCATCGGCTGGCCCAGGCGTCCCATCACGTCCTCGATGGTGCGCAGGTTGAGCTGGGTGAACAGGAAGAGATCCACGTCATCCACGGCCCACCCGGCCTTGCGACAGACCTCTCGCACCAGCGCGGGCCAGTTCTCGCTGTTGAACGTGGCCGGGAACTTCTTGACGAACTGGACGCGCGGCCGGCCGTGCTCCGCCAGGCTCGCCTCCGTGACCGGCCGATAGGTGCCGCCGCTGTAGATGCCCAGGGCGTCGTGGTACTCGCCCGCGCCCACCAGCTTGCCCGCGATGAAGCCCGGTGCATCCCCCGCCCCCAACACGACCGCGCCCGCGCCGTCGGCGAAGAGCGTGGCCGTGTAGATGTCATGCCAGTCCAGGTACCTGGTCATGCCGTACGCGCCGGCCACCAGCACATGGTTGACCTCCGGATCGGTGGCGATCATGCGCGCGGCCGCGTCCAGGCCGGTGACCCACGCCGCGCATGCGCAGTTGACGTCATACGTGCCGGCGCGCGCGGCGCCAAGCTTGGCCTGCACCACCGACGCGGTGGCCGGGCTGATGTAGTCGGGCGTGTCGGTGGCGATGACGATCAGGTCGAGCGCTTCGGCCGCGATGCCGGCGCGGGCAAGCGCCTGCCGCGCGGCCGGCACGATCAGGTCGGATGTGGCCTGGCCCTCGGCCATGATGTGACGTTCCCGGATGCCGACTTTGGCGACGAGCCATTCGTCCACCGGCTTGCCCACCAGCGGCTCGAACTCGGCGTTGGTCATCACCCGGTCGGGGACGCAGCGGCCTGTGGCGACGATCTGTGCGGTGCGCGGCATGGCCTTACTCCGTGAGAAAGCGCAAGACTGCCTGGCTGGCCGCCTCCGGCGCCTCAATCGGGAAGATGTGCCCGGCGTCCGGCAGGATGACGACCCGGGCGTGCGGGATCTCGCGGCGGAGCAGATCGGCGTTGCCGGGCGGAACCACCCGGTCGTGTTCGCCGAAGAGGATGCGCGTCGGGACAGTGACCGCCTTCAGTTTGCCCTCGAACGCGGCGGCCGGGGCGAGCAATCCCAGCCCGATCGCCATCTGTGCCTGGTACGCCGCGGGAGGCACCGGGTTTGTGAACCGGTAGGCCCCCAGCTCCTGCACGACCTCAGGGTGCGCTTCGGGGAAGCCGGGCGCGCAGGCGACCGCCACCCCGCGCCTCACCACGTCGGCCGGGTCGCCGGAGCGATCCAGCATGACCGCCAGCGCCTCGGGGGTGACCGGGAGCGCGTTTGGCCCGCCGAAGTTGGTGGAGGCCAGGATCAGCTTGCCCACGAGCTCAGGCCGGTCGAGCACGAGCTGCTGCGCGATGAAGCCGCCCATCGAATGGCCCATCACCGCGGCCCGACGCAGCCCCAGCGCCTCGATCAGCCCGGCGGTATCCGCCGCAAGCATGGCCGCGCTGTACGGGCCGGCCGGCTGGTTGCTCTGCCCCGCGCCGCGGTTGTCGAAGGCGATCACCTGGTACTGCTCGGCCAGCAGCGGGATCATCTTGTGCCACTGCCACAGCCCGTACCCCAGCCCCGAAATCAGCACCAGCGGCTCGCCCGTGCCGTGGACCTCATAGTAAATCGAAATCCCGTTGGTTTGAACCTTCGGCATACCCCCTCCCAACCAACCAACCAACCAACTAACCAACTAACCAACTAACCAACCAACAAACCACCCCTCACGTCCCCACCACCAGCCCGCCGTCCACCCGCAGCACCGCGCCGGAGATGAAGCTGGCTTCATCGGACGCCAGGAAGCAGTAGGCGTTGGCGATGTCTTCCGGCTGGCCCATGCGGCCCAGCGGGGTCTTCGCCACCATCCCTTCGATGACCTTCTCAGGCATGGCCGCCAGGATCTCGGTGGCGGTGAAGCCAGGCGCGACCGCGTTGACGCGGATGCCGTACTTGCCCAACTCGCGGGACCACACCTGGGTCATGCCGATGACGCCGGCCTTGGTCGCCACGTAGTTGGTCTGGCCGAAGTTGCCGTAGAGACCCACGACCGAGCTGGCGTTGAGGATGACGCCGCCGCCCTGCCGGATCATGACGGGCGCGACCGCCTGGGCGCAGTTGAAGACGCCCTTGAGATTGATCGCGATCACCAGATCGAAATCGGCCTCGGGCATCTGCTTGACCAGCTCGCCGTCCTTGAAGCGGATGAGTTGGTTATCCCGCACGATGCCGGCGTTGTTCACCAGCACGTCAACCCGGCCGAATTTGGCGACCACGTCGTCAACCCAGGCCTGCACCGCGGCCCGATCGGTGACGTTCACTTTGTAGAATGCCGCGGCCGGCCCCAGGTCGGCGACGGCCGCCTGCCCGGCCCCTTCGTTCACGTCGCAGATGACCACTTTCGCGCCTTCGGCCGCGAACTTCAGCGCCGTGGCCTTGCCGATCCCGGCTGCACCGCCGGTGATGAGACAGACTTTGTTATTCAGACGCATACAGAACCCTCCTTGTTGCGAGTTGGCTGGTTGGTTTGTTTGTTGGGGGGTTTGTGGGATAGTTTGTTAGTTGGATGGTTTGCTGGTTGGTCGCCAGAGTAACGCCAATAAACCAACTAACAAACCAGCTAATACCACAACTGTACGTCGGCGGACATGTCACGTTGAGCGGATCAAACAGCCATTTTCTGGCATGCCGAACCACCAGCTAAGCGTTTCTCGATGGCAAACGAGATGCTCCGGCCCAGACCGCGGGTTTCAGCATAACAAGCGCGGTTGTAGTACTAGTTTGAATTGAGGCTCAAAGCCCCCTTCCCTAGCTTCTCCTTATAGAGCACCTCGTGCTTAATGACTTCCTTCGGCGTCAGAGTCCGAGGGAGTGTCTGAAGAATCGTAAAGCGGAAATTGCTGGCATAGTCCTTATCGTCCCCGATGAGTTCCTTGAGCATCTTGTTTCCGCCATCGGGGTTTTTGACATACTGCGTCCATCTCCCACGGATGCCATCTTCTCCGTAGGCTGACCCTACGTATTGCCTACCCGTTTTTGAGTCAACAATGAGGTAGACTCCCGCCACGGATGCGAGCATTCGGTGCCACTCTCGATTTGCGGCCGGATTTCGGATTATTCCGACTAGTTCATCATAAGTGATTACGAAATCCAGATAACCGCGAAAGGCAGCGACGTATCCTTTGGGTAGTATTTCGACGACCTCTTTTCCCTGGGGCTTCAACCACTGATGCCAAGCCTGGGCTCCTGCCCCCCATTCTATGACAACCCGGTCCTTGAGATCCTCAAATCCATTTACCGGTGCCAACTCGTAAAATACCGTATCGTCCGCAAAGTATGGATAGGGAAAGCCGACAGGAAGAGGCACTTCGCTGGCCGGTTTCCGGCCTTTGACCCGATAGACGCCGACGAATCGTGCTTGGGAAGTCTCCCAGCCGATGAAGGCAACCACATAATCACATTCAAAGATGCGTTTTGCCTGATAGCTCTGATACAAGTCGAGGTACCCTCTGCGATAGAGCTCTCTTACATCATACCTTTGGTCTTGATGGCGAACGAGCTTTATGTTGGTCTTGGTGTCCAACCCCCGCGATACTAGAAGCTCATTGAGGTTCATTGCATCTCCTGTTTTGTGGTGTGGCTCAGTACTACAACCGTACTTCGGCAGACATGTCACGCTGAGTGGATCAAACAGCCATTTTCTGGCATCCCAAACCACCAGCGAAGCGTTTCTCGATGGCAAACGAGATGCTTCGGCCCAAACCGCGGGCCTCAGCATGACAAGTGCGGTTGTAGTACTGACAAACTAACTAACCAACTATCCAACCAATCTACCCCCACCTCACGCACGCCGCGCCCCAGGCATAGCCGATGCCCGCGGCGACGATGACCATCAGATCGCCAGCCTTCAGCCGGCCCTGGCGCAACCCCTCGGCGATGGAGAACATCGCGTCCTGCTGGCCGATGTGGCCGTATTCCGACAGGTAGACCGACTGTTCCTCGGTCAGCCCCAGCCGTTTCAGCATGTCCAGGTGCGCGGAGCGTTTCATGTGCAGCACGTTCAGGAAACCGATGTCCGCGCGGGTGGGCAGAGTTGGCAACTGTCGAACAGTTGCCAACTCTGCCTTGCTTTTGCGCAGCGCCTCGTCAATGCAGTGCATCCAGTTGTCCATCGAGACTGCGTTCAGGCGA
>CAZYGI010000120.1:0-8213 GCA_964647255.1 uncultured Anaerolineales bacterium
GCGTGCCCGTCGGGGCGCCGGTCGGCGTCGGCGCGGGCGCGCCCGTGCAGGCGGTCAGCGAGACATCATCCAGGAACATGGCGGCCGTGCCGCCCAAGCCATCGTTGTAGACGTTGAAGTACACCTGGACCGTTTGCCCGCGCCAGGGGGGTAGATCCAGGCTCATCTGGTTCCAGATACGGCTGTCGTTGTGCGAGTACCATGGCTTTGCCACAATCGCGGCGCCGGTTGCATCCAGCAACACCAGTTCCATGGCGTCGGTCGTGGCCGGCGAGTTGGCCATCGCGTAGAACCAGAAGGAGAGCGTGACTTGCGTCGCGGCCGCCGGGATCGTGACCAACTGGCGGGTGGACGAGTAGCTCTCGACGTTGGCCCCGCTGATGATGCCGAGGGCGAGCGCGCGGTTGCCGCTGTGTTTGGTGTAGGTGACGTATTGCGGCGCCACCGGGTCGTGGCCGATCTGCCACGCAGCGCCCGTCTCAAAGCCGCCGTCGCTGATCAGCTCGGTGCAGCTCTGCGCCAGTGCGCGCGGGGGAAGTGGTGCGAGCATGAGCAGCAGCCCCGCCACTATCATGAACCGTACGCAGGCTTTCATGTCCACTTCCTTTCCTCGGAACCGATTCGCTCTGACAGCCGTCCATCCGCGTGCCATCATGGGCATTCTAACATAACCCGCGCGGCGGGGCAATTGACCGCAGCGCAGCCTCCATGCTATAATCGGGCGGCCTATGAACGAGATGCCATCCCTGCCCCTCGATATCGCGATTGTCATTGTCAACTACAACACCTCGGCGTTGCTGCGCGAGTGCCTGCGCACGGTCTTCGCCAGCGCCGGCGGGCTGCGGCTGGGCGTCTGCGTGGTGGACAATGCATCACCCGACGACAGTGTGGCAATGGTGCGCGCCGAGTTCCCGCAGGCGCATGTCATCGCGAACCAGGAGAACGTCGGCTACCCGCGGGCGAACAACCAGGGGTTGGAGTTCTTTGGGTTTTCGCCCACCCCGCTCCTTTCCCCCGGCGCAACGGAGGAGGGACCAGGCGGTGGCGCCCTCCCGCGCTTTGCCCTGCTGCTCAACCCGGACACCGAGCTGCCCTCCGATGCGCTGGCGCAGATGGTCGCCTTCATGGTCGAGCACCCGGCGGCGGGCGCGGCCGGGCCCAAGCTGGTGCGCCGCGATGGCACGCTCGACCGGGCCTGCCGCCGCTCGTTTCCCACGCCAATGACTTCGCTCTATCACCTGGCGAAACTGGATAAGCTCTTTCCCAAGAGCCCGCGTTTTGCACGGTATGATCTCTCGTACCTCGACCCCGACCTCGTGACGCCCGTGGACGCCATCGTCGGCGCGTTTATGCTGGTGCGCCGGGAGGCGATCATCCAGGCCGGGCTGCTGGACGGGACCTTCTTCATGTACGGCGAGGATTTGGATTGGGCGAAGCGCATCACCGATGCCGGGTGGGAGGTTTGGTACAATCCGCAGGTGACGGTGCTTCACGTCAAGGAAGCCGCCAGCCGCCACTCCTATCGGGCGCGCGTTGAGTTCTACCGCGCGCTGACGATCTTCTACGAGAAACACTATCGCGCGACGACACCTTTCTATCTGGATTGGCTGATCCGCGGCGGCGTCTGGTTCTTTGGCCGGACGGATCTGTTGCTGCGCCGCCTGCGCGGGCAGTATCGCACGCCGGCGTCGAGAGGAACGGGGGCATGAGGCGGTCGCGTCTGCTTTTCATCCTGGGGCTGCTGCTGACCGACGCGGCGATGAGCCTGTTGGCGTTTTTCATCGCCTACGCGCTGCGGTTCTGGGCGCGCGGCGCGGCGATCGGGCCTTTCCGTGACTACCTGCCCCTGGCGTTGATCCAGATGGTCGCAACGCTTGTGGTCTTCTTCATCTACAAGTTCTATCACCGGCGCCACGCGGCCCTGCTGATGGATGAAGTGTATCGGCTGTTCGGCGGCGTCTCCGTGGCGACCCTCATCACGGTCGCCTTCGTCTCGTTCGTGTTGCGCGACACGCTGCAATACCAGCGCCTGATGCTCTTGCTGGCCTGGGGCGCGGGGATGATGACGCTGACCCTGGGCCGCATGATCCATGGCCGGATCCAACGCCTGTTCCAGCGCCGCGGCCTGGCCGTCGAGCGCGTGTTGATCGTCGGCAGCGGCGAGGTGGGGCGGATGATCCTGCAAAAGATCCAGCATACGCCCGGCCTGGGATACCGTGTCGTCGGCTTTGTGGAGGCGAGCTTCGACGCCAATGCGCCGTCCGGTGCTATGCCGACGAAGGTGATGGGCCTGCCGGTCTTCGGCGCCGTGGATGAGCTGCCGGCGATCATTGAGGCGCAGGGCGCGGATGAGGTGATCATCGCCCTGCCCGAGGCGACGCACGAGGAACTGGTCGGCATCGTGTCGCAATGCGAGCGGGAGCGGGTCAGCATCCGGGTCTTCCCGGACGTCTTTCAGATCATGGCGTCCGAAGTCACGATCAGCGACTTGGGCGGGCTGCCGCTGCTCACCATCCGGGATGTGGCGCTGCGCGGGTGGAAGCTCACGCTCAAGCGCGGGGTGGACATCCTCTTCAGCAGCGCATTCCTGATTCTCGCCTCTCCCATCATGATGCTGACCGCGCTGGCAGTCAAGCTGGATTCGCCGGGCCCGGTCTTCTTCGCCCAGGACCGCATGGGGCTGGATGCCAAACCGTTCAAGATGCTGAAGTTCCGCTCGATGCGCGCGGACGCCGAGCGCAACGGCCCCGGCTGGACGACCAAAAACGACCCGCGGCGCACCCGCGTCGGCACGTTCATCCGCAAGACATCCATTGACGAGTTCCCGCAGTTCATCAACGTGCTCATGGGCGATATGAGCCTGGTTGGCCCCCGGCCGGAGCAGCCCGCGTACGTCGAGCAGTTCCGCCGGAGCATTCCCCGCTATATGGAGCGCCACCGCGAGAAGGCCGGCGTCACCGGCTGGGCCCAGGTCAACGGCCTGCGCGGGGACACGTCCATCGCCGAGCGCACGAAATACGATCTCTGGTATATCGAGAACTGGTCCCTCTGGCTCGATTTTAAGATCGTCCTCCGCACAGCCTTTGGCGCGTTCACGGATAAGGCGGCGTATTGAGGACGGGCTCTAGACGATGGACCACAGGAGGCGCCCCCCCTGTCCTTCGTCCCTTGTCCTTCATCCCTCGTCTGCCATCGCCTATCGCCCTTTTTGACACCCCGGCCCCTTCATGCTATGATTGCGCACGTTGCGTTAGCACTCTGACGCTTAGAGTGCTAACTGGGTGAGTTGAGCGAGTGATCAGTGAGATGACGCCGCGGCGCCAGGCGGTTTTGGGCCTGGTGATCCGTTCCTACATCGAACGCGGGCAGCCGATCGGGTCGAAGATGTTTGTGGCGAGCTATGGGCTGGAGATCAGCCCAGCGACGATCCGCAACGAGATGGCCGCGTTGGAGGAGATGGGTTTTCTGACTCATCCGCATACCTCCGCGGGCCGCGTGCCGACCGACCAGGGCTACCGGTTCTTTGTCGAGCATCTGCTGGGCGAGACGGAGCTGCCGCAGCCCGAACAACTCATGATCCGCCATCAGTTTCACCAGGCGAGCCTGGAGTTGGATCAGTGGGTGCGGCTGGCGGTGGCTGTGCTGGCGCATACCACGCGCAAGGCGGCGCTCGCCACCCCCCCGTGGGCGCCGCAGAGCCGGTTTAAGCACATCGAGCTGATCGGCTTGCGCGACACCCTGGTGCTGATGGTGCTGGTCCTCCAGGGCGGCACCGTCAAGCAGCAGATGTTGACGCTGGATCAAGGAGTCGAGCAGACCACGCTGAGCCGCCTGTCCAACCAGCTCAACGATTGGTTCCGCGGCTTTACGGCCCGTCAGGTCACGGCGCTGGCGCCTAACCTCTCGGATCTCGGCCAGATGGTGGCGGAGATCGTGGCGCAGGTCATGACAGCGGTGGATCGTCCGGCCGACGACCTGCTTTACCGTGACGGCCTGCTGCACATCCTGGCTGAGCCCGAGTTTGCGGATAGCGGCCAGGTGCGTGAGATCGTACAAACGCTGGAGGGACCATCGCTTGCGGGCATCGTGGCCTCGGCTGCGCAGCCGTTGGAGATCGGCGGGGTGCAGGTGCTGATCGGTGGCGAGGGGCGTTGGCAGGAATTTGCTGACCTGGCGCTGGTTTTGTCTCGGTACGGCGTAGAGGGCGGCGCCAGCGGCTTGCTGGGCGTGGTCGGCCCGCTCCGCATGACCTATGATCGCACCATCGGCGCCGTCCGTTACGTCTCCCGGCTGATGAGCGACCTGGTCAGCGATTGGTACGACACAGGGAACGGTGGCACGCTGCAACGTTAGCACGCTAGAGGGTGAGAGCGTGTGAACGTGCAAACCTGTCAACGCACAAGGAATACATATGCCAGAGAATGAGCAACCGATCAAGTCATCGGTCGGCGAGCGGCCCGGCGAGAAGCCGGAGCCTGCGGCCGCCCCCGATGTCGCCGAACTTCAAGAGCAATTGGCTCAGGCGCGGGCCCAGGCCATGGACTACAAGGATCAATGGCTCCGCGCCACGGCGGAGATGAGCAATGCCCGCAAGCGCATGCAGCGCGAGCTGGACGAGATGCGCGCCGGCGCCGCCAGCCGCATCCTGGAGAAGCTGCTGCCTGTGGTGGATGATGTCGAGCGCGCCTTCGCCAACGTGCCGGCGGATCAGGCCGCGAGCGACTGGGTGAACGGCTTTCGTTTGATCCAGCGCAAGCTGCAGGGGCTGCTGGAGAGCGAGGCCGTCGCCATCATTCCGACGCAGGGCCAGGCGTTCGATCCCGCCTTTCACTTTGCCGTCACCCACGAAGAGGCGGACGGTTTTGCAGAGGGGCAGATCATCGCCGAGTTGGCGCGCGGCTACAAGCTGAACGATAAGGTGCTGCGCCCAGCGATGGTGCGCGTGGCAAAAGGAAAGTGATCTCTAACTCTCTGACCAAAGGAGTCCTATAGCATGAGCAAGATCGTCGGCATTGACCTCGGCACTACCAACAGTGTGGTCGCCGTCATGGAAGGCGGCGAGCCGGTCGTGATCCCCAGCGCCGAGGGGTCACGGCTTTTCCCGTCGGTGGTTGCGATCAACCCGAAGAACAACGAACGCATGGTTGGGCAGGTGGCGCGGCGCCAGGCCATCACCAATCCGGATAACACCATCTACTCCGTCAAGCGTCTGATGGGCCGGCGCTTCACCGATGCTGAGGTGACGAAGGCGCGCAAGGTGCTGCCGTACAAGATCAACGAGCAGGCCAACGGTGACGTTTGGGTGGCGATGGGCGGCCGCGACTACTCCCCGCCGGAAATCTCGGCCATGATCCTGCAGAAGATGAAGGCCGATGCCGAGGCGTATCTGGGCGAGCCTGTCACCGAGGCGGTCATCACCGTGCCGGCATACTTCAACGACAGCCAACGCCAGGCAACCAAGGACGCAGGCAAGATCGCCGGCCTGGACGTCAAGCGCATCATCAATGAGCCGACTGCTTCGGCGCTGGCTTACGGCCTGGACAAAAAGGTGGATCAGAAGATCGCCGTGTACGACCTGGGCGGCGGCACGTTCGATATCTCCATCCTGGACGTCGGCGAGGGCGTGTTCCAGGTGCTCAGCACTAACGGCGACACCTTCCTGGGCGGCGACGACTTCGACCAACGCATTATCAACTGGGTGTGCGACGAGTTCAAGCGCGAGCAAGGCATTGACCTGCGCTCCGACCGGATGGCGCTGCAACGGCTGAAGGAAGCGGCGGAGAAGGCCAAGATCGAGCTCTCCACCGTGATGCAGAGCGAGATCAACCTGCCTTTCATCACCGCGGACGCCAGCGGTCCCAAGCATCTGCAGATGACGCTGACCCGCGCCAAGCTGGAGCAGCTCACCGGCGACCTGATCGAGCGCACCATCGAGCCGTGCAAGCGCGCGCTCGAAGACGCCAAGCTCCGGCCCGCCGACATCGTTGAGGCGGTGTTGGTGGGCGGCATGACCCGCATGCCCGCGGTGCAAGAGGCTGTGCGCCGGTTCTTCGGCAAGGAGCCGCACAAGGGCGTCAACCCGGACGAGGTCGTCGCCATCGGCGCGGCGATCCAGGCCGGCGTGCTGGGCGGCCAGGTGAAGGACATCCTGCTCCTGGATGTCACGCCGCTGACGCTTTCCATCGAGACGTTGGGCGGCGTGTCCACGCCGATGATCGAGCGCAACAGCACCATCCCGACCAAGAAGTCGCAACTTTTTTCCACCGCGGCCGACATGCAGACCGAGGTCGAGGTCGTGGTGACGCAGGGCGAGCGGCCGATGGCGCGCGACAACAAGCTGCTGGGCAACTTCCGGCTCACCGGCATCCCGCCGGCCCCGCGCGGCATCCCGCAGATCGAAGTCACGTTCGACATCGACGCGGATGGCATCCTGCACGTGGGCGCCAAGGACAAGGCCACCGGCCGCGAGCAGAGCATCAAGATCACTGCATCCAGCGGCCTGGCCAAGGATCAGGTCGAGCAGATGGTGAAGGACGCCGAGCGCCACGCCGATGAAGACCGCAAGCATAAGGCCGAGATCGAGTCGCGCAACCACGCGGATAACGCCCATTACCAGGTGCAGAAGTTCATCCAGGACAACGGCGACAAGCTGGCGGACGCGGACAAGAAGACGCTGCAGGAGAAGATGGACGCGGTCAAGAGCGCGCTGGATCGCAATGCCGACTCCGACGAGCTGGACAAGCTGGTTAACACTCTGATGGACGAATGGCAGAAGGTTGGCGCCAAGATGTACCAGCAGGCCGGCCCGCAGACCCCGCCTCCTGGCGGCAACCCATTCGGCGGCGGCCAGCCCGGCGGCAACGACGGTGGCGAGGATGTTGTGGATGGGGAGTACCGCAAAGTCTAACGCGGTGACGGCGTGAACCGGTGACGAGGTGACAAGGCGCCGGCGCAGATCAGGGACCTGAGCGAGTCCTGATTTGCGCCGGCGTATTTTTTAGTGGTAGAACGAAGAGTGGAGCATCTTGAGCGGAGCCGGGTCCTTCAACTGCGCTGCGCTCCGCTCAGCTCCCGGCGTAGTCGAAGGATGCTCAGCGATCTTGACCCAAGGCCGCCTGCCTTCGGCCGCCCTCAGAGCAGGCCCTTCAACTCCACTCCGTCAACATTGCTTCGTTCCGCTCAGGATGCCCGGATGCCAATCCCAGCTTGAATCAGCACGAACGAAGATACCATACCCGGATCTTTGTTTGGCTCCAATGCCTTTCAAATAAGACTGAAGTAGAGCCTTCAGGCGGTCTCCCACCGGCTAAAGCCTCGATTCCAATGCACTATTTGAAAGGTATTGCGTTTAGTCTTGCTCTTGCCGTCGTTTCAGAAAGCGAGTCCGTTAATTGCTGATAGCCAAGTCGATCAAAACCTGTGAACCCCCAAGCAATGTGAGCGACGTAGCTTCAGCCGTGAGTTGTTTTGCATCCGCCGCGACTTCATAGATCACGGTGCACAGGGTTGATATATTTGGATTCAACTCTTTGAGGATACACTGTTCCTTATCTGGAATGAACAGCAGAGCCTCGTTATAGTCGCTGAATTTGCGCTTCTGGTTATCTACCAGCTTGGGCGCTTCGAAGTAGACCTTGTCCGTACCGAGGTTCTCAATCTGATAGGATACTCTGACGAATGTGCCGGAGGTCGTTTTATCAGTAACGAACTGATTGTCGCTCTTGAGCGTTTGACCGAGAACAGAAGCAGCGGTTACTTTCCACTTGATCTTGCCAACGGTAACGTCAGTGCCGACGACGGGAATGGGTGTCGGTGATGGCTGGGGTCGCGGGGTGTTTGTTGGCTTGGCGGTCTGCGCGGTCGATGGTGTGACGGCCTTTTCACTGGCCGGCTGTTCTTGTTGCGTCGCCTGTCCTTGCGATGTGGATGGAGTGTTCGCAGTATCGGAGGTCTTTTTGCCGCCGCCAAGTAGTGCTCCAATAACAGCCACGACAAGACAAGCCAACAAGGCGAATCCGATCCATTTGATTAGTCGTTTCACTGTTCTCCCCCTTGATATATAGTAAAAGATTAGGGACTTGGCAATCCATGCGAATTCGGAAGTTCGATTGTTTGCCGGAGGCAATTATATGCGCCGCGCATATGATTTGTCAAACCAACTTAGAACCTATCCGAAAACTGTCATGTCGCACAGGATGCTGGCACAAGCGAAC
>CAZYGI010000121.1:0-8186 GCA_964647255.1 uncultured Anaerolineales bacterium
CGGACATCGAGAACCTGGTGAACGAGGCGGCGATCCTGGCCGCGCGGCGCAACAAAAAGACCATCGGCGCGGCGGAGTTCCAGGAGGCGGTCGAACGCGTCATGGCCGGGCCGGAGCGCCGCAGCCGCATCATTTCGGCGCGGGAGAAAGAGATCATCGCGTATCACGAAGTGGGCCACGCGTTGGTGCGCCGCATGTTGCCTAAGTGCGATCCGGTCCACAAGATCAGTATCATCAGCCGGGGCATGGCGTTGGGCTATACTATGGCGCTCCCGGAGACCGACCGCGTGCTGGTCAGCAAGACCAAATTCGAGCAAGATCTGAGCGCGATCCTGGGCGGCCGCGTCGCCGAACAGCTCATCTTCAACGACGTCACCAACGGCGCGGTGGATGACCTGGACAAGGTCACGAAGCTGGCGCGGGCGATGGTGACGCAGTACGGCATGAGCCCGACCATGGGGCCGATGGTTTTCGGCCAGCGCCACGAGATGATCTTCCTCGGCCGCGAAATTGGCGAGCAGCGCAATTACAGCGAGCAGGTGGCGCGGGAGATTGATAAGGAAGTCAACCGCATCGTCACCGAGGCCTACGACCGAGCGCTGAATATTCTGACCACACACAGCGACCTGCACCGTGCGATCACCGCGCGGCTTATCGAGGCCGAGACGCTGGATGCCGAGGAATTCGAGGCCTTCTTCGCCGACGTGCCGGATGCGCCGACGCGCAAGTCTGAGCCGTCCCCCACGCCCGAGATGCCTGCGCCGAACCGCACGCCCGGCGCACCCGTCCACGACCGGCCTGCCGGCGCCCCCGCGCCGTGGCCCGCGCCCGCGTGAAAGACCTGCCGCTGGACGGGTTGCTGACCCGCCCTGCGTCTTTTAGGAGCGTAAACACACACGATGTCAGATCAATTCCCCCTCGGCTTGACCGGGACCGCCACGGTCGCCGTCACCCCTGAGGTGACGGCGAGGCACCTGGGCAGCGGCGCGGTGTCGGTGTTTGCCACGCCCGAGATGGTGCGTCTGATGGAGCGCGCCGCGGTCAACAGCCTGGCGCCGCACCTGGCCTCCGGTCAGCAATCGGTGGGCACAATGGTCAACGTCAAGCACCTGGCCGCCACCCCGCTCGGCGCCACCGTCACCGCCACGGCCGAGCTGATCGAGGTCAATGGCCGCCGGCTCACCTTCAAGGTGCGCGCGCACGATGGCGCCGAGCTGATCGGCGAAGGGGTGCACGAGCGGGCGCTCATTGATCTGGCGCGGTTTGAGGCGAAAGTTAAGGCGAAGGCTGAACCCAAGCCATAGTTTGGCGAAAAATCCGTATCATAACGAGTGACGAGAAACGAGTAACTTGCCAGGCGACAGGTGACTCGTTTCTCGTTTCTCAGTATGTCCTACCTTATCCCCCCCGAATACACCAGCGCAAAATCCTGCGGCCCGCGCGGCACGTTGAACGCGCGCACGCGAACGGTATAACGCCCCCGCTCCGGCGCGGGCACGACGATGCGCTCGACATTGTTGAGGCGATCGGTGCTCCCACCCGCCTGCCCCGGCGCATTATTGCCGTAGAACATCGCCCCCGACGGGCTGATGATCACCAGGTCGAGATCGTTCACCAGGCTGGGAGTGCTCCCCGCGCTGCCAGGATAGTCCGTCCAGACCAGTGTGAAGGCCAGCGGGACCGTCGTGTCCGCCACATCGCAGCTCCAACGCCAGCTCTGGCCGGTGCTGAGGCCGCTGCGATTGTCGTAGAAACGCACCTGGGTCGGCGCGTGCGGCGCCAGGACGCACCCGAGATCCAGATGCCCCCAGCCCTGGGCGGTGTCGTAGAGCCCGTTTCCCCGGGCGGTCCCGTGACGATAGGGCCGATACACACTGCCGTGCAGCATGATCGCCTTCACCAGAGCCGCGCTGGGATTGGCGCGGCGTTTGACCGTACGGAGATACTGGCGCACCACCGCGGCGGCGCCGGTCGTCAGCGGCGTCGCCATGCTGGTGCCGCCGTCGAACATGTATTTGCCCGGCAGCTTCGACCATGCGCCCCAGCCCGCGAGCTGGCCCGCGGGCAACGCTTGCGAGCGCACCGACAAGATATTCGTCCCCGGCGCGGCCAGGTCCGGCTTGATGCGGCTATCTCGCGTAGCGCCGCGGCTGCTGAAGGCCGCGATGTCATTCGCGTTGTCCGACGGCGTGTCGTCACGCAGAGGCGCGGTCGGGAAGTCAGCGGGCCAAAGCTGACCATAACTCGTCTGATACCCGCCCTGGGCGCGGACAGACTCGGCCGCAGCCACCGTGATGCAATTCTTGGCCGTGCCGGGCGGCGTGATGCTGCCGTCATCCGCCACGCCGTCGCGATTGCCATCAGCGCCGTCGTTGCCTGCCGCAAACAGCACCAGGAAGTCCTTGTGCTGCCACATGAACTGATCCACAGCGACCGAGAAATCGTCATAGGCGCCGAAATCGCCGCCGCCCCAACTGTTGTTATGCACCCGAGCGCCGGCGTCATAGGCCTGCTGGAACAACAGCTTGAGATCCACCGGAAGCCCGGCGAGCCCGGCCTCAGGGGGAAAACGCCGGTACTGGCGGTAGTACGCCTGGCGGTACGCGTCGGTCCATTTGAGCGTCTGCTCGACGGCCTGGAAGAACAGGCGCGCCTCGAACGCCATCCCGCGGACGGGATCAGCCTGGACGGCAAGCGAGGCGGTGCCGTCGCCGCACACGGAACCGGAGACATGCGTGCCGTGGCCGGAGCGAGCGTCAGCCGGCCCGTCATCCCCGCCGACGTTGGTCACGATCTGTGCCCAGTCGGCCGCGACAGGCCAGCTAGTGATGGCGGCGATCCGTCCTGCGAAGTCCGGATGGATCGTAGCCGGGTTGCCGGTGTCAAGCCCGGAATCCGCCACCGCGACAATCTCGCCCCGGCCACTAAGACCTAACCCCGACGGGGGCAGCACCTCTTTCGCGCCCATCAACCCGGTGGCAACATCGTTGCGGAGCTGCCGCAGAGTAAACGGCTCCACCGAACGAACCCCATGCAGCCGGGCCAATTGATCGAGCCTGGCCGCCAGATCGGGGATACCCGGCTCAAACCCTACGGTGATCACCGTGCTGTCCGGGACCGGATCGCTGGGCGCTCCGCCCAGCTCGCGAATCTGCGGCAGGGCCTGCAGCACATCGGCCGGCTCGAAGAACCGCACGCTGAACGCGCCGGGCACCCGTTCCACCGCTTGGGCCGCTCCCGCGTGCGACTCATGGTTAGCCCGGATTCCGCCGCGCGCCAGGAGGGGATCGGCGCCTACTGCTGCGCCTGCGACATCCGGGCTAAGACGCATTTCCGCGTCGTAATGGGCTACCGAAGAAATGTAGCGCGGCCCGGCGGTAATCCATTGGTAGGCGGCATCGCCCAGGGCGACGATGTAGCCGGTGGGCGGCTGCGGCTCAAGCGGCCGGCCGCCGTGATCCACGATGCTGGCCAACCACTCCGGCTTGATCGGCCCGGCGAACTGCACCAGGTAATGATGCTCGCCGGGGCCATAGGCCGAGGGCGGCTGCGCCCTCGCGGTGGGCTCTGCGTGGGCAAAGGCCAACGCTTTGGGCGCCGCACTCTGATACACCTCGACTTCAAACCCGCGCGCCCGAAGCTGCGCCACCTGATCGGCGTCAGCCTCGGCCAGGACATAATCCTGGTACTCACTGAGGATCACGATGCCCTGCCTGGCGAGCATGGTGCGCTGGCGTCGTGACGCATAGATGACAATCGTCTCGGTTACGCTCATAGAACCCTCCCTGACCAAACACGGTCGCTGCGCACGGGCGGGACGGCGTTTGGCGCCATCGGCCCCGTACGGCTCCACCTTCGCGGCTTCATTATAGCACCGTCGCAGCAGATTGCGCAGCCGATTTGCCGCCGGCGATGTCCACGATGAAAATATCCGGCTGGCACCACAGCCGCAGCGGCGGCTCCGCCGAACCGACGCCGGCCGTGACAAACAGATGCGTCTCATTGACAATGAAATGGCCGTGATCGAAGCGCCGGCCATACCGCGACGGCACCACCAGTGAGCCCAGGCCCGGCAGCCGGATTTGGCCCGCGTGATAGTGTCCGGCGAAGATCGCCGCGTAGCCCAGCCGGCTCAGCGGATAGATATTATCGGGCGTGTGGGTCAGCAGCAGCGGCAGCTCGCCGGACGCGGGCACGCACGCGGGCGGAAGCGGCTGCTGCGACCACGGCGACTCACAGCCCGCCAGCAACACCGTGTACCCTGCGTCAACCGGCACGCGGGTGCATTCCCCGCCGAGCAGCGTCACGCGGGCCGAGCGGAGCGCCTCAGCCACGGCCGCGGGATCGGCCCAGTAGTCATGGTTGCCCAACACGCCGAACGTGCCCAGCCGCCCGCGCGCCAGCGCCAGGACGCGCGGGATCAGGCCGATGAACTCCGCGTGGGTGATGAAATCGCCGGTGTAAAAGAGCAAATCGGGATCGGCTGCCGCGACGCGGCGCACCGCGTCCTCGAAATACGCCAGCGGCAGATGGCTGTTGAGGTGCAGATCACTGACGTGCGCGATCCGCAGGGCTGGGCCGCGCCAATCGGGGACGGCCAGCTCGTAGCGGCGCACCGCAAGATCGGTGGTGGTGTTCGGCACGAACAGCCGGATCGGAGCGGCCTCCTGGGCCACCGGCGCAGATCCCGCACAGCGGCGTCGGATGAGCCACCGTCGGGCTTCTCCCGCAGCGGTGACCAGCAGCACGGCGACCGGCAGGAACAGCCACGGCGTCCCGGCCGCAAGGTAGCCCAGCGCGGCGCCGAGCGTCACGCTCAGCAAGCCGCCCGCACGGATCAGCCAACTCTTGTGGCGGTTGTCGCGGAGCTGGATCAGGCGCCGGTTAAGCACGTAAACGTACAGACACGAAGCGGCCGCCAGAGAGAGCCCTAGTGCAACCAGGCGCATTACCTCCCCATCTTCCATCTTCATTGCCCCACCCCGGTTGCGATCCTGACCGTCTCCAATTGAATCGCCACCGTATCCTGGATATTCCGCGCGTACCCGCCGCCCATCACGACCGCGACCGGCAGCCCGGCGCGACCGCAGGCGTTAAACACCAGCCGGTCGCGGCCGGCCAGGCCGGGCTTGGTGAGCGCCAGCCGGCCCAAGGTGTCGCCCTCGAACGGATCCGCGCCCGCGAGATAAATCGCCAGATCGGCGACGGCAAGCGCCAGGCTGCGCTCCAGACCGACCTCCAGCGCGTCGAGATAGTCGGCGTCGCCCGTCCTATCCGGCAGCTCGACGTCCAGATCGCTCCGCTGCTTGCGCAGGGGGAAGTTCTTTGCGCCGTGGATCGAGAAGGTGAAGACCGAGGAATCGCCCGCGAAGATGGCCGCGGTGCCATCCCCTTGATGCACGTCGCAGTCGATGACCACCAGGCGGCGCGCCCGGCCTTCGGCCTGCATCGCGCGGCTCGCCACCGCGATATCGTTGAACACACAATAGCCCGCGCCGAAATCGGGAAAGGCATGGTGCGTCCCGCCGGTCAGGCTGGCGGCGATGCCATCTTCCAGCGCGGCGCGGCACGCGGCGAGAGTTGCGCCGACGGAGCGCCGCGACCGCTCCACCAGCTCCGGCGACCAGGGCAGCCCGATCCGCCGCACTTCCCGATCGCTCAACATCCCGGACGCCACTTTGTCCACATACGCGGCATCGTGGACGCGCAGGAGCTGCCCATCGGTGGCTGCCTCGGCCGGCAGGAGCTCGCACGGAGGAACCAACTCGTCGGCGACGCGCTGGCGGAGCAGGCCATACTTTGAGGTCGGAAAACGGTGTCCGGGCGGGAGCGGATAAGCGACGTGATCGCTGTAGAAGACTTTCATCGTTGCAGGTACAATCCAGGAATCAAAAGGACGGGATCATGTCAATCCGATGAATCTGCGTCGTCTGCGTTCACCTTCTGGCAAGCCGGGCAGAAGTGCGTGCTGCGTTGGGTCACGCGGATGCGCTCGATGGGAGCGCCACAGCGCGGGCAGGGTTTACCCGGCTGGCCGTAGACGCGCAGTTCGCTGCGATAGGCGCCGTCCACCCCGTAGGGAGTGCGATAATCGCGCAGCAGGGTGCCGCGCTTGTCAATAGATTCGTTCAACACCTGCCGGATCGCGTCGCACAGCCGCGTGACCTCCGCACCGGTCAGGCTGGCACCCGGCCGCAGGGGATGGATCCCGGCCAGGAACAGTGCCTCGTCGGCGTAGATGTTGCCCACGCCGGCCACCACGGTTTGATCCAGCAGCAGCGCCTTCATTGCCGTGCGGCGGCCGCGCAGACGGTCGGCTAAAACTTCGGGGGTGAAGGTCCAATCCAGCGGCTCGGGGCCGAGCTTGCCCACCACCTCCTGTACGTCATCCACCAACCAGATGCGCCCGAACTTCCGCATGTCGGTGAAAACCAACTGCTCGCCGTCGGCCAGGGGGAAGCGGGCGCGCAGATGGCGATCCGCCAGGAGCGGGCTGCCGTCGGGCACGATCGTCAGTTGCCCCGTCATGCGCAGGTGGACAATCAACATCGCACCGGAATCCAGCGCGATCAGCAGGTATTTGCCGCGGCGGCCCACATGGATCACCTCCCGGCCCGCCAGGCGTTCGGCCAGGCTGGCGGCGTCGGGCTGGGCCAGGGTGCGCGGCCACACGATATGCGCGCCGGCAAAACGCCGGCCGACCAACTGGCCGCGCAGGTCGGCAGCGACGGTTTCAACTTCCGGCAGTTCCGGCATGGCGCAGTCATCCTCGGGTTGAAAACAAAAATGCCGGTGGCGCACGGCTTTCCGTGCACCACCGGCAACACTGATTCACCTACCGATGCGCCACATCGAGCATCGCTTCCCGGGGCAGCGGCAGCAAGCTGTAGGCTGCCCCGTCCGTTCCCCGCAAGGTCAACACCCACCCGGCGCCGGTGTCGTGCTGGCTGACGAACTGCGTGTTCGAGACCCAGGTCGGGTTGACGAAACTGACGCCAGTGCCCAGCCGCTGCGGGGCCTGTCCGAGCGCGCCGAGGTAGGTCTGATAGTTGTCCTGGTAGAGGAAATGCGTCCCATCCGGCGACCAGCTCAGAAACGCACCATTCTTCACGGTGGCATAGAGCTTAGCGGACCGTCCATCACCGTCAGCGAGGTACAACTCGCCCTCGACCATGTCATCGGAGGTGATTCGCGTGAACGCCAGCCGGCCGCCGTCGGGTGACCACGCCACCTGGTACGCATCCACGCGGCCGATCACCTGGGCGCTGCCCGCCACGCGATAGAGCGTCGTCCCGTTGAATTGCCCCGGCTGGAGCGAGTCAGCATCCGGGAGCGCCAGCAGCAGCGCGCTGCTGTCCGGAAGCCAGGTCAACTGGGTGTCGTAGCTCAGCTTAGCGGGGCTGGCCGCGAATTGCAGCGCAACGCGGCGATTGCCGCCGTCTGCATCGGCCACCGCCAGGCGGCCTTGGGCGTTGCCATCGGAACCATATTGCAGGGTGGCAAACCGCGCGCCGTTGGGCGAATAGAACGGCCGGTAGGCTTGCTCCAGATCCGACACGTAGCGCAACGCGCCCGTCTCCAGGTCCAGATTCCACAGTTCGAGCTTGGGCAGCGCGGCCGATGCGTTCGGCGAAGCGACAGCGACCAGGTTCAACGCCAGCACCAGCTTGCCGGGCACCCAGCGCACATCGCTGACGCGCCGTTCGCTGTGATCGGCGTCCAGGCCTTCTTTCGGCAGCGTGTGCTCATCGAGCAGCAGCCGGGGCGCGCCGCCCTCCCAGGGGATGGCCCACAGCTCGACGTAATCCGATCGTATCACCCGATACGCCACCCAGGTCTGATCTGAGGAGAGCAGCGGCGTGTTCAGCCCATCGGCCGCGGCCAGTTGGCGCGTGCCCGCGGTGCGATCAATGGCCCATAGCGTCTTGAGATCGGCATAGACCAGCCGCGCACCTGCGGGCAGGACCTCGCTCACCCGCGCCGCGGCCGGCAGCGGTTCAGGGGTTAACGCCTCGTCAGGCAGCGCCGCGGCCGCGCCAGCGCCGCCGCCCAGCCCGAGCGCCATCGCGCCGGCTTCGGGCGTGACAGGAGCCGCTGCGGCCGCGACGAGCGCCTGCGTGGGCGTGGCCGCAATCTTGGCGGCGACCGCCGGCTGGCTGGCCGCTTCCCGCGTGTCTGCGGCGGCC
>CAZYGI010000122.1:0-8157 GCA_964647255.1 uncultured Anaerolineales bacterium
ACGCCCGCCCCAACGCCGCACTCCCGGGTTGCTGGGTGGTGGCCACCAGGTGCACCCCCAACGCCCGGCCCATTTGCGCGATGCGCTCCAGTTGCCCGACAATGTCCCGGTTTTGCGCGGTCAGGTCAGCCACCTCCTCCACCACCACCACCAGCCGCGGGGTGCGGCTCCCGGTCTGCGCCCGCCGTTGCACCTCCTCCGTGACCCACTGGAGCAGCCGCACGCACTGGAGCGGGTGCGTCTCCACCGGGTGGAGCAAATGTGCACTCTGCCGGAACTCGCGCAGCTCAAAGCCTTTGGGGTCCATGACCAGGAGCCGGAGCTGCTCCGGGGTGTTTTGCGTGCACAGCCGGTAGAGCAGCCACTTGAGGAGCACCGTCTTGCCGGAGCCGGTGGTGCCCCCAATAACGGTGTGCGCGTGCCCCTCCGTGGCCAGGTCATGCCACACCACACGGCCGTGCACGCCGATACCCAACGCCACACTCGTGGGGGTGGGTGGTGCCAGCTGCTCCAGCCGGCCGGCGGCCAACACGCCCCGTTCGGCGGCCGGCTTGGCAATTTCCAGGAGCAGCCGGCCGCTATCCCGTCCCACACGGCAACTTTCCGCGCCGGCGGCCATAGCTAACGCGCCGCTGAGCCGCTCCACCGCCTCCGGGGTCTCCCCCAGCGCCAGCGTGACCGCGTAGACGCGCAGCTGGGGACCGTCCCACGCCAGACTGACAATGCTATTGATTCGCTTGCTCACCAACGTTGCCTGGAGCAGTCCCGCAATCAGCGTGCCGTCGGCTGCGCCAGGTGAACCTGTCATGTGTGTGGTCATGTGCACCTCCGTGCGTGCTACTTGTGGAGCTGGGTATCCACCGCCCCGTGCGCATCGTGCGCGGCCTTGAGGTCCTGCTCCACGACTTTGAGATACCGCTGCAACACTTTGAGGTCACTGTGGCCCATAATCGCCGCCAGTCTGACCAGGTCCATGCCGGCCCGGAGGGACCACAGCGCGAACGTGCGCCGGAAGGTGTGGGGGTTGCACGGTTTCACCCCGCTGCGCAAACTGAGCCGCTCCAAAACCTGCCGGATGCCCCACGTAGTGAGCCGGACCCCACTCACCAGCGCAACCCACAGCGCCGCC
This sequence comes from uncultured Anaerolineales bacterium, assembly GCA_964647255.1. GTDB lineage: Bacteria > Chloroflexota > Anaerolineae > CG2-30-64-16 > CG2-30-64-16 > CAWJEL01. The sequence continues at coordinate 1,130 of CAZYGI010000122.1, forward strand.
TCCGGGGGTGGGGTCCCCCGCTCCCCAAGGTGCCGCATAAGTGCCTTGCGCCCCCGGCTCCCCAAGTACACCATGCGGTCCTTGCGCCCCTTGCCCGCGCGCACCATCACCGCCCCGGTGGTCAGGTCCACATCACCCACATTCAGCGCCGCGCACTCTGTAGCGCGCACCCCGGTGTCCAGGAGGAACAGCACCAACGCCCGGTCACGTTCGGTGTCACAGGCATTCAGGAGCTTGTGCACGTCCTCCGGGGTCAGTGCCGGGAGCAATTCCTTGGGGAGCCGCGGCATACGCACCCGCCGCATGGGGTTGTCACCGGGGAGCCGGCCCTCGTACTCCAGGAACAGGAACAGGGTGCGCGCCGCACTTGCGTGGTGGTGCACCGTGGTGGCTGCCAGTCCCCGCGCTTGCACCTCCACCAGATAGCGCCGGAGGAGGTCCGGGGTCACGTCACGCACCAGCACCACCCCGCGGTCCTGGAGCCACCCCACCAGCGCACCCACATATTTGCGATACCACCGGAGGGTTGCCGGGGTGCACCGCGATGCCTCCCGGTCCAAATAGAAGGATTCCGCGGCTTGCGTTAAGGTCAGATAATCGGGTGTCGATTGCTTGGCAGACATCAAAAAACCCCTTGGGTGTCTCAGGGACACCACAAGGGGTTGTGGGTGGAGGATGGGAACCTACTACATCTTGGGGTCAGGTGGCGACGCTCGGACTCGGACCGAGGACCCAGCGATTATGAGCCGCTTGCTCTGCCACTGAGCTACGTCGCCTGTTTGATATAAGAGACCTGACAGGGGTTGGCTGTCAGGTCTGCTCAGGTTGCGGGGGCTGGATTCGAACCAGCGACCTTCGGGTTATGAGCCCGACGAGCTGCCACTGCTCCACCCCGCGTCACACATGCTATTCTACGCACTTTGGGCGATTTGTCAAAGTTAGCGTAGCTTGTTCCACCACCGCTGCCAGAAGGGCTGATTCGCCGCGGCGGGCTCGGTCGCAGCCGCCGGGACTTCGGCCTGCCCCTCCACGACGGTGGTTCCGGCCGGCGCCAGGCGAAATAGCCGATAGGCCCACGGAACGACTTGTTGGCCGCCTTCGGCCTGGGACACCTCAGCACGCAGGCGGGCATTCTGCTCTCCGAGCTGGGTGAGGCGCGCCTGGGCCTGCTCGAATTCAGCCGTCGCAGCGCTGCGCTCGATCGCCAGGTTGCTGAACAGGATCACCACACCGACGAGCAGCGCCAGAACGGCCAGGAGCACCAGCGGGGAGCGTCCCGTCAGAAGCCTTGACCAACGCTGCGCCAACATATCGTCCTCCCGGAGCCGGTTTCGGGCCTTGAGGCGCAGAATCCCACGGCGATGTCGCGTGGGATTCTGGCGGTGAGTGCCGAAGGAGGGATTTGAACCCTCACGAGGTCTAATCCTCACTAGGTCCTGAACCTAGCGCGTCTGCCATTCCGCCACTTCGGCTGGGCTATCAGTTTTGCGAGTCTTTTTATACCATCACTGGCTGGACCTGTCAAGTCCGGGCGACGTATTCGCTACGGTGATACGCTTAGTGACGATGTACCAGTCGGCGATGTTGCGGAAACGATCCACCGGGGTGTTCAAGGGTCCGATCTGCACGTTGTGGATTTTGGTGCGGACGCCGTAGCTGTACACCGGGTGATACAGCATCAGCGCCGGAACTTCGCCGGCGAAGGTCTGCTGGAATTGGCTGTAAAGCGCGCGGCGCTGCTCGCGGTCGTTGATCGCACGGGCGCGTTCGACAGCTTCGTCAGCCGTGCGGTTGTCCCAGCCGGCATAGTTTTGCCCGGTTTTGATCTGCGTTGAGCTCCAGAGCGGATAGGGGTCGGGGTCGCCGGAGAGCTCCCAGGTTACCACTGCGGCGTCGTAGCTGCGCGGCACTAGAAAATCGCTGGTCAGGCCCGGCAGGGTGACGATCTGCGGCTGGGCCTGGACGCCGACGGCCTGCCAGGCCTTCGCCAGCTCGTCGAGCATCGCCTTATCTTTGCCCAGGAGCACGAAGGCCAGCTTGACGCCGTCGCGGTCCCGGACGCCGTCGCCATCGCTGTCGGCCCAGCCCGCCGCGTCCAGGAGCTGCGCGGCCTTGGCCGGATCGAAAGCATATTTGGGCGTGGTGGCGTCGTAGGCCCAGGTGCCGGGCAAGATCGGCGAGTGCGCTACCAGCCCTTGCCCATCCAACACGGTGTCAACGATCTTTTGGCGATCCAGCGCGTAGAGCAGCGCCTGGCGCACCTTGACATCCTTGAAGAAGGGCGTGTTCGAGTTCTGGAGGTTCAGGTAGACCAGGGTGTAGCCGGATTGCGGTGCGCTGAAGATCTGGAGATCCTGGCGTTGGCTGGCGGTCGCGATCTCGTCGGGCCAGAGCCAACTGATGCCATCTATCTCGTTGCGATCGTATGCCGAGAGCAAGCTTTGGTGGTCAGGATAGAAGCGCAGGGTCAGGCCTTGCAGGTAGGGCGTCTGGCCGTAGTAGCGCGGGTTGACCGTGAGATCAGCGCGCGTGGCGGTGATGCTGGCGAGCTGGAACGGTCCGGTGCCGATGGGCCGGGTGTTGAACTGCGAGGTCGGCAGGTCCGCCACCGGCACGCTCTCCCATACGTGCGCCGGCAACAGCCCGATGGTGGTATAGTCCAGGAACGGTGCAAAGGACTGCTTCAACTTGAACCGCACCGCCAGCCCATCCGGGCCGTCGGGCGCCGACGCCTCCACGGTGGTCCACATGACCTTCAGCGAAGACGAGCCGGTGAAATCGGGCGATTGCATGACGCCGACGGTGTACAGCACGTCGGCTGCGGTGACGGGGACGTTGTCGTGCCAGTACAGGCCAGAGCGCAGGCGGAAGTCGTAGGTCAGACCATCCGTGCTGACGTTGAGGCTCTCGGCCAGATCAGGAACCACATTGCCCTGCTCATCCAGCCGGGTCAGGCCGTTAAAGAGCAGGGCGACGAGTTCCCGATCTACCTCGTTGTTGCCGCTGAGGAGGGGATTCAGGTATTGGGGATTCCCGGCTACGCCTTCGACATAGGCGCCGCCCCGTTCGGGCACGATCACGCTGGTGAAGTTGTAGGCGCTGTAGCCGAGCAGCGCAGACAGCAGCAAGATGCCCAGCAGGGCGATCACCGCTTGCCAGCGTAGGTATCTGCCCACGTTACCCGGAGATCTTGACGCTGATCAACGAAAGCAGCAGGAAGATCACGCCGACCGCGATGGTGGCGTTGAACATGGTCTTTTCGACCCCACGTCGCGTGCGCGTTACGCCCATGTCATTGCCGCCGAAGACGTTGCTCAAGCCCGCATCCTTGGCCTGGAGCAGGACGAGAACGCTGATGGTGATCGCCAGGACGATCTGAGCCAGGTACAGATAGGTGGTCACTGAAAACTGCCTCCGAGTCAGGATCAACGAATGTCGTTTCAATATACAGCCCCGCGGGATGTGCCAGCGGGGCCGCTCGATCGAGGCTGGATTATACCACGGCCCCGGCGAGGGACAAAAACGCCTGACCTGCCTCGCTAGAAGCGCTGCTGGAGCTCCCACATCCGCCGGAAAAGCCCCTCCTGGCCCATCAGCGCAGTGTAACTGCCGCGCTCGACGATGCGGCCCCGGTTCAACACCAGGATTTGATCGGCCTGTGCCAGCCCCGACAGACGATGGGTGATGAGCAGAACTGTGCGCCCGGCCATGAGGGTCTGGATCCCCGCCAGGAGCTCGCGTTCGGTCGTCGCATCCAGGTTCGCCGTCGGTTCATCGAGGATGAGGAGCGGTGCGTCCCGCAACAGGGCGCGGGCGACGGCCAGCCGTTGGCGCTCGCCGCCGCTGAGGCGCAAGCCCTGCTCGCCGATCCAGGTGTCGTAGCCTTGCGGCAGGGCAGCGATGGTGTCGTGGATTTGCGCGGCCCGGGCCGCGGCCTCGATGTCGGTCTGTGTTGCATCCGGTCGCGCCAGGCGCAGGTTCTCACGCACGGTGGCGTTGAACAGATGCGTCTCCTGGGCGACGACGCCGATCCGTGCGCGCACTTCGGCGGGCGCCATCTCCCCCAGATCGCGGCCGTCCAACTCGATCGTCCCGGACTCATGCTCCCAGAAACGCAGCAGGACATTCGCCAGCGAGGATTTCCCTGCGCCGCTAGGCCCCACCACCGCCACCCGGCTGCCCGCGGGAATCGCAAAGCTCACATCGTCAAGCGCCAACGGCTCGCCCGGCCCGTATCGCATCCGCACGGCGTTGAAGGATACGGCCACGGGGCCACGGGGCGGTGCGGCGGATTCTCCGTGTCGCCGTGTCTCCGCATCCCCGCGCCCCTGCGCCCCCGCGTCGCCCACAATCTCAAACAGCCGCCGCGCGGCGGCCAGGCTGCTCTCCAGGAAGGTCGCCGCGGCGGGCAGGGGCAGGACCGCCTCGAAGCTGGCCGCGGTCGCCAACGCCAGGACGGCCAGGCTGACGCCCGCGATCTGGCCCTCGGCCACCAGCGGGATGGCGAGCGCGAGCACGGCAATCACTGCGAGGGAGGCTGACAGGTTGCCCAGCGCGGCCGGCAGCCCGCCGGTGAGCGTCATGCGCGCCTGTGCATCGCCCACCGCGGTGCTCAGCCGCTGAACGCTGGCCGCCTGCCGGGCATCCGCGCCGAACGCGATGAGATCGGCTGCGCCCTGGATCGTGTCCACCAACGCAACATTCAGCGCCGCACGTGACCGGGTCAGCCGGTCGCCCGGCCCGCGGCCGGCGATCTGGGCCAGAAGCGGCGCGATGATGCCGGCAAACGCCATGAAACCGAGCCCGGTCCACGCCAGCCGCGGTGAGAAGCTGCCGAGAAAGATCGCCAGGAGGCCCGCAGTCAGCGCGGCGACGAGCGGAGGCGCGACTGCGCGAAGGTAGAAGTTTTCCAGTGTGCCGATGTCGGCGACGATCCGGCTGAGCAGATCGCCGCTGTGGATTTGCGCCAGCCGGGCGGGCGCCAGCGGCTCAAGTTCAGCATAAAACCAGACCCGCAGCCGCGCCAGCACCCGGAACGTCACCTGGTGCGACACCAGCCGTTCGAGGTAGCGGAAGATGCCGCGAGCGATCCCGAAGAACCGCACCCCGACGATCGCGACCTGCAGCACAGCCACCGATGGTTGCAGCGCGGCCATCGAGATGATCCACGCCGAGGTCGCCATCAGCCCAAACCCGCTGCCCACGGTGACAAAGCCGAGCAGCACCGAGAGTGCGATCCAGGGCCAGAAGGGCGCAAGGAAGGAGAGCGTGGCGGGGAACGCGGAGCGAGGCGCGGGGGGCGTGGGGCGTGGAGCGTGGGGCGTGGAGCGGGGAGCGTTAGGGTTCGCTGGGCCCGCGTCGCCGCTTTGCGGCTCTTGCGCTGGCGCCACAACGCCTTCATTCTCCCACTCCCAGACTCCTACACACCTCCGCTCCTCCGCTCCTCCGCCCCCCCGTTCCCCCGCCGCCTCCAGCAGCCGGCGATACAGGCCGTCGTGCCCGATCAACTCCTCATGGGTGCCCGTCTCGGCCACGCGGCCGGCATCGAGCACGACGATGCGGTCGGCCAGGCGGACGGTGGCGAGCCGATGGGCGATGATCAGCGCGCTCCGGCCGGCCAGCAGGCGTTCGAGAGCGGCACGGATCGCCGCCTCGCTCTCCGCGTCGAGGTTGGCGGTTGCTTCGTCCAGGATCACCAGCGGCGCATCCACCAGGAACGCGCGCGCCAGCGCGATGCGTTGCGCCTGTCCGCCGCTGAGCCGGGCGCCGCGCTCGCCGAGAGGCGTGTCATATCCCTGGGGCAGCGCCCCGATGAAGCCATCCGCGTGCGCCGCGTGCGCTGCAGCCGCCACTTCAGCCGCGGTCGCTTCCGGCCGACCCAGGCGGATGTTGTCCAGCACGCTGGCGTTGAACAGATGCGGCCGTTGGGGCACCCAGGCGATGTTGAGGGTTGGGGGTTGGGGATCTACCGTGATGGCGCCCGATGTCGGCTGGATGAAACCCAGGAGCAGGTGCGCAAGGGTGCTCTTGCCAGCGCCGCTTGGCCCGACCAATGCGACCACCTCGCCGGGCCGGATCTCGAACGAGACGCCGTTCAGCGCTGGCCGGCCGCCGCCGTCGTAGGCGTAGGTGACGCCTTCGATGCGGAGGTGCGGGGGTGCGGCAGTGCGGCTGTGCTCCCCCGCAGCGGTGCGCTCTCTCCTCGGCTCCCCCGTTCCTTCGCTCCTCTGCTCCGCAGCCGGCGTCTCCAGCACCTCAAAAATGCGACGTGCGGCAGTCACCCCCGCGACGCCGGCATGGAAGCGCGTGCCCAGCAGGCGCAGCGGCAGGTAGAACTCCGGCGCCAGGATCAGCACGAAGAGCGCCTGTTCGAACGCCATCTTGCCGTACAGCAGCCGGAGGCCGATCTCCACCGCCACGACCGCGGTGCTGATCGTCCCGACCATCTCTAACACCAGCGCGGAGAGGAACGCCACCCGCAGCACCTCGAGCGTTGCGTCCCGGTAGCGGTCGCTGATCCGGGCGATGACCGCGATCTGCTCGCGGCTGCGGTTGAACAGCTTGAGCGTGGTCAGCCCTTGCAGCACGTCCAGAAAATGCGCGCTCATCCGGCTGAGCGCGGTCCATTGGCGCCGCGTCACCGCATCGGCCAGGCTGCCGATCAGCATCATGAAGACCGGGATCAGCGGCGCGGTTAGCAGCAGCACCAGGCCGGAGAGGAAGTCCAGGGGAAAGACGAAGGCCAGGAACGTGACGGGCACGATCACAGCCAGTGCCAGTTGGGGCAGGTACTGGCTGAAGTAGGCGTCCAGCGCCTCGATGCCCTCCACGGCTGTGTTGACCAGTTCCCCGGTGCGCTCGTCGCGGAGGCGGGTCGGGCCCAATGCCAGCAGGTGCCGGGTCAGCCGCTCGCGCAGGTCGGACTTCACGCGCACGGCGACCCGGTTCGCCATGATATCGCCGGCCCACAGGGCCAGGGCGCGGCCCACGGCCAGCGCGATCAGCGCCAGCAGCCATGGCCGGACATC
>CAZYGI010000123.1:0-6439 GCA_964647255.1 uncultured Anaerolineales bacterium
TGGTGCGCTCCTACCTGGAGCAGGCGGGTTTTACCGTGGTTGAAGCCGGCGACGGGCAGACTGCGCTGATCCAGGTGCGGCGCGAGAAGCCGGACCTGGTGGTGCTCGACCTGGGCCTGCCCGGCATTGATGGCCTGGAGGTGGCGCGCACCCTGCGCCGCGAGCGTGAAACCCCGATCATCATGCTGACCGCGCGCATCGAGGACACCGACAAGATCGTCGGGCTGGAGCTGGGCGCCGACGACTACGTGACCAAGCCGTTCAACCCGCGCGAGCTGGTGGCCCGCGTGCGCGCGGTGCTGCGGCGGACATCCGGCGCCGCGCCCGCGGCCGAAACCCTGCGCGCCGGTGCGCTGGTGCTGGACGAGGCCGGGCATCAGGCGGCCCTTGCCGGCCGGGCGCTCGACCTCACCCCCACCGAGTTCGAGCTGCTGGCCGTGCTGCTCCGTAACCCCGGCCGCGCCTTCACGCGGCTGGAGCTGCTCGATCGGGTGCAGGGCGAAGCCTATGAAGGCTATGAGCGCACGATTGACGCGCACATCAAGAACCTGCGCGCCAAGCTGGGCGACGACCCGCGCCACCCACGCTACGTTCAGACCGTGTTCGGCGTGGGCTACAAGCTGGGAGCCGACCTGTGAACCGCCTCTGGGTCAAGCTGACCCTGGCTTTCCTGGCGATTTCTCTCGCGGCGATCGGAGTGGTCGCCGCGATTTCGCTGCGCACTACGGGCGAGCAGTTCCGCCGGTACGTGGTCGCCAGCGGCATGATGAGCCAGGCCGGCTGGGCGGAGACGCTGACCAGTTACTATGCCGCAAACGGAAGTTGGGCCGGCGTGGACGCCGTGCTGGCGCAGCTCGGACCGGGCGGCGGCATGGGCCGCGGGTGGGGTGCGATGGGCATGGCCGGGCCGAATTTCGCGGTGACTGATGCCGCGGGCCGTGTGCTCGCCAGCCGGACGGGCGAGCTGGTCGGCGAGATGCTTCCGGCCGATGTGGTGGCGCAGGGCCTGCCCCTGACCCTGAACGGCCAACCGATCGGCACGCTGCTGAATGTGCGGCCGGCCGATGTTGCGCTCGATGCTCAGGGCCAGGCGTTTTTGCGCCAGGTGCAGACATCGCTGCTGTGGGCCGCGCTGCTGGCTGCAGCGTTGTCGCTCGGCCTCGGCGTGCTGATCAGCCGCGTGCTGACCGCGCCGCTGGCACGGCTGACGCGGGCCAGCCAGGCCATTGCTGGCGGCGACCTTTCGCAGCGGGTGCCAGTTGCGGTGGCGAACCGAGACGAGATCGGCGACCTGGGGGCGGCCTTCAACGGCATGGCGTCCAGCCTCGCCGAGGCCGAGACGCTGCGCAAGAACCTGATCGCCGACATTTCCCACGAGCTGCGCACCCCGCTGGCCGTTGTCCAGGGCAACCTCCAGGCTATCCTCGACGGCGTCTACCCGCTGGAGATGGCGCAGGTCGCGGGCGTGTACGATGAGACGCTCCTCCTGACCCGGCTGGTGGACGATCTGCACGAGCTGGCGCTGGCCGAGGCGGGACAGTTGCGGCTGGAGCGTGCGCCGGTGGACCTGGCAGCGCTGGCGCGCACGGCGGTCGGCCAGTTCGGCCCGGCCGCCGAAGCTGCGGGCGTCAGGCTGGCGCTGAGCACCGCTGAGGATGCACCCGCCGTGCTGGGCGACGCCGACCGTCTGGCGCAGGTGCTGCGGAACCTGCTCAGCAACGCCCTCCGCCACACGGCTGCCGGCGGGCAGGTGGCGGTGCAGGTCAGCCGCGCGGGCGAGCAAGCGGAGATCCGGGTCGCGGACACCGGCACGGGCATCGCGCCCGAAGACCTGCCCTATGTATTTGATCGCTTCTATCGTGGGGACAAGGGCGGGAGCCGGCGGGGTGGCGGCGCGGGGCTGGGCCTGGCGATCACGCGCCAGTTGGTCGCCGCGCACGGCGGGCGGATCGCGGTCGCCCGCCAGGCGGGCGCCGGCGCCACGTTCACCGTCACGCTGCCGGCGCTCAACCCAGCGGCAGCGTGAACCGGGGAGCGCCCAGCCCATCAGCAAGAACGTGCGCCCAACCCGACATGTCGGGTTGGGCGCACGTGTTTCACCGAAATCTTCACCAGAGAGTCACTTCATCCGGGCCGCGATCGGTTCTGTGATCATGCCTGTGGCGGGGACACAGTCAGATGATGCACCGCGCCGTCGCGCTGGAAGATATGCCGGCTGTTGACGGCGTCCAGCCGATTCCCTGCGACGCGCTGCTGAGCGCCGTCTGCCAGGTGCACGGTGATGCCCGGCTGCGCGTTGGCGTCCAGGATGATCGGCGTCTGGCAGATCGAATACGCCAGAGAGCCGGCCGGAAGCGCAAGCGTTTGCTGCCGGCCGTGCACATCCAGATAGGTGAACTCGGCCGGGGCCTTGAGCAGTTCCTGGGGATCGAACAACAGCAGATCAAACGCCAACCGGCCATCCTCGATCGCCACCCCCAGCTCGGCCAGCCGGGTCAAGATCACCTCTTTGACCATACCCGTCATGCCCGGCTGTTTCGCGCCCTGCCCCTTCGGCGTGTGCGAGTAGGCATCGGTGGGGAAGGCGCCATAAGCCTCCGGCGACTTGTTGAAGCTCAAGCCCGCCCGGATCTCGACATACTTGTCTATCAACGCCTGAGCGCACGGTTCGTCTTTGACGCGCAGGAGGGTTTCCTGCACGGCCAGCAGGAGCTTGGCCGACATGTGCCAGTAGACGCTGCCCAGGCCCTCGTACGCGAAGAAGGTGCCCGAACGGCCGGTAAACTGGTCGTGGTGGAACGTCTCTTCGAACAGCGCCTGGATCCGCGCGAAGTCGGCTTCCACCAAAGCCGCGTACCGGGGTTGCGCCTTGAGCTTTTCCAGCGCCGCGCTGACATCTCGGAAGTTACGGAATTGGCCGTTGAAGTGGTAGACATCATCCACATCCCGGGTGATGATGGACGGGTCTCCCGCTTCGACCAGCGCGGCCAGCAGGCTCACCGTCTGCACCTGGTTGCGCGTCAGGCAGTTCCGCTCCAGGAACCCCTGCAGAGGCCGATCCGGGTACAGGATATAGCTCTGTTGATCGGCCTGATAAAGCGTACTTTGGCGCAGGCTTTGGAGCAGGGCGAGCGATTCCTCGCCAGAGAGCAGCCCGGAGGACAGGATGGCTACCTGGCCCTCAAGCATCTCATAGAGCTGGCTGACCGACGCGCGGCCGGCCGCAAGATGCAGCACATTGTAGGCGTGGTACAGGTTGTCGCTGCGTTTGTTGGCCCGCAGCGAATGCTCGACATACTGCTGCGCCAGGGCCAGGAAAGAGGTGATCTCCTCAACCGATGAAGCAACCAGCTCCCCCGCAAATCCGTTCCGGTAGCAACTCCAGCGATAGTCGCTGCCAGCCTGGCCCAAGAGATCCATCATCGCCCGGCGTTGTTCATCATCGAACGAACCGCCCAAAGCCGGCCGGAACTGCTGCAGGATGCCGGCCACCTGTCGGTAGAAGCGCTGCACCTCCACATGCAACGGCGCCGCACTCAGTCCGCTGCTGCTGAACAGGTCCTGGCAGAAAACCAGATAGCGCCGGAGGTAGGCCAGCGTCACCACGGACAGCCCCTTGCCCACCAGGGCGTTGTTGGCGTCGTTCCATTCCGGCCGCTGGGTATTCATCCAGATGCCGCCTTCGGGCACGAAGTTCGCCAGCTTGGCGAGCAGCAGCGTCAGCAGTTTTTCGGCAAGCGAAACATGAAGCACCCGGCCATCTCCGGCAGGCACGAGTTTGCCATCGGTGCCGCGTTCACGGCACCGCGCGGCGATCTGTTTTTCCAGGTCCCAGTCGAAGTCAATCGTGTTATAGGGATCCTTCAGCAGCTCGCCGTAGGGTTTCAGGCGATACGGGACGTTGGCATGGCTGAACAACGGCTGGGACAAGAATTCCTGTAACTTGCCCGGATGCACCCTGACACTGATCTCCAGCAGCTTCTGGAGGTAGATGATCTGGTGATCGCTCCAGTAGCCGATGTTCGCCCAGGGGTTGCCCGGCTCCGGAATCTCCCAGTCAACCCCATGATAGGTGATGCGATAGGGATTGTAGCCATCAACTGTGGTGGCATTCAGGAAGGTGCTGACCATGTTCTCGATATACTCGGGATAGGAATAGGCCAGGGCTTCCCAGTTCTGGAAGATGTCCCGCCAGTTCCCTTCGTAGTCCAATTTGTAAGAACCGTCGGGCTTTTTCAGGCTGATCGCGAAGCGATTCCACGGCCGGCTGGGGTCGCCATGCCGGCGGCTGAAAATCAGGGGCAGATAGGCGCGGCCCAGGCGGATCAAATCGGCCGAGCCGCTGGCTTGCAACCGGTCCTGAAGATCGGTGAAGCGCATGCGCGGGGGCAAGCCGGCGAAGAAGTCCGTATTTGCCCGCAGCGCTGGTGCATTGCACACCGTCACAAGATCGGTGAACGCCTTTGTCTCGACCCAATACTGATCCGAGAACAGGCCGCCGCGCATGACGTTGAACATCACGTTCGCGAAATGATAGGCGGCATATGACTGGCTGTTGGAAAGCTGTACGCCGTCCGCGCCGGCGACGATCTTCCACAGGTTGAGTTGCGTGGCAGAAATATCGGCTTCAAGCTCCCGGATCAAGCCCGCCCGGTCGTTGCGCAGCCATTGGCGCTTTTGGGCGATCGCGGCGGCGTCCTGTTGGACATCCGCCAGCAGATGCCAGCTCCGCTCCTCGCGTGGCGCCAGATCAAGCGCTGCATGGACGAAATACGCGCCGCGCCGGCCGCGCACCTCCATCTCGGCCGAGATTGCCTGGCCCGCGCGAAAGCGATCAAGCTGCACCGAGGAGAGCAGATGCTCGGCCTGGGGCAGTCCGACCTGGGCCACGGTCGTCGCCAGGAGTGATTCGCTGGGTTCGGCCAGATCGGTCAGGGTGGAGTTCAGGGCGAAGATGCCTAACCCGGTCTCCGCGTCCAGCTCGTTGCGCTTATAGGCATCCAGCAGAACGCTGTAGCCCTGCTGGGTGGCCATCACCACGTTGGCCGGCAGGATGTTTTGAATGCCGTCCAGCAGCGCCACCTGGCAGGGTGAATCACTGGAGTTGACCAGCCAGGTCGTCTTGATGAAACCGAATCGCTCGCTGGTCCGCCAGGCATAGCGGTAAGTCAGGCCGAGATCGCGATTAACCTCCTCGAAGATCAGCGCCGTTCCCCACACGTTCTTGTAGAGATTCCGGGCAATGGCATAGATGCCCTGCTGCCGGTCGGACAGCGGCTCCCAGAGGCTCGTGCGATCGCCGCGCCTGACGAGCAGGATCGCTTTATTGCCGGTGTTTTCGCTGTTCTCCGTGAGCTTATCTACGGTGTAGTAGGGAAACAGGGCCTTTTCGGGGCTGACCCGGCCGGCAGACAGTCCGCCGGTGGATGCGATGAAGAACCAATGATCGGAGCTGCTGACGATGTTGATAAAGAAGGGCTCCATCGCATCGTAATTGCTGATTCGGTAGTATACCTCGTCCGCCAGGGTGAGATACTCGCCCTGAACTCGATTTTCGGTCCGGTTGAGGGGGGTGTTGCCGATGAGGATCGGCGATACTGGCATCTTCATGGTCTCGGATCTTTCTTAGCGAGAAGATGATATGTTACCCGCTGACTTCGTTATCGGATTTGTGATGGTGATGTTCATCGTTCCGTCCGGCGCCAACTGCTGAACACCCAGGTGGGTTTCCGCTCGGATGTACCAGCTTGCCGGGTCTGGGCGGCTGCAGCAACAGACTGCCCAGACCCGGCTGACTGCCTCCAGAGGAGAGACTGCTGCCGGATAACAGCACACGCGCTTGGGCCAGGCTCAGGACCCCAACGCCAGGTTGTCGAAGTAGTAGATGGACGGGCCGCCGATCTGGCCGCCGGTCTTGCCGAAGTTCGGGAATACCGACATTTTGTTGTAGGTGGTCGCCAGGTTCAGCGCCTGAGTGCCTGCGGCCGGGTTGGCGAAGTTGAAGGTCAGCGTTTCCCAGGCGTTCGCCACGGTGGTGGTCGCCTCGGTCTCGCAGCTCTTGCTGCCGTCCGCCCCATTCTCCACCTTCAACCGGATCGGGACGCCGGCGGTCGGGGACCACACGCGCACCGTGATGGTTTTGGCCGTCGCGCTGAACGGGATCGGTGCGATCGTGTTGCCCGGGGCGGTGGACACCGTGACGCCCGCCCACAGCTCGGCCGTGGCCGATTTGGTGACCTGCGCCACCTGGTTCGCGCCGCTGGCCGGGTCGGTCACCACGCTCGCCGCCTCGGCCCCGCCGAAGCCGGTCAGCGTGTAGGTCACCGCCGGATCGTCGAACGTGATCGGCAGGCCGGGCAGGGTGCTGCCAGCCATGGCGAAGTCGTCGAAGTAGTAGATGGACGGGCCGCCGATCTGGCCGCCGGTCTTGCCGAAGTTC
>CAZYGI010000123.1:6539-7710 GCA_964647255.1 uncultured Anaerolineales bacterium
CGCCCGCCCACAGCTCGGCCGTGGCCGATTTGGTGACCTGCGCCACCTGGTTCGCACCGCCGGCCGGGTCGGTCACCACGCTCGTCGCCTCGGCCCCGCCGAAGCCGGTCAGCGTGTAGGTCACCGCCGGATTGTCGAACGTGATCGGCAGGCCGGGGATGATGACGCTCGTCGTGTCGTAGGTCTGATCGAGCGAAGCCGCGACCGTGTTGGTGTTGTAGGCGGCATCGTAGAACTTGCCCGCGGCGACGCTGACCGTGATCGTGCCGGCCGCGTTGGCAGGCGGCGTCACGACGAGGGTCGCCTGCGTGCCGCTGACGCGCGTGAACGCGCCGGCCGTGCCACCGGCTACGGCGATGTCATCGGCGGTAAAGCTCGTACCGATGTCTTCGCTGAAGGTGAAGGTGAACGTGACGGGGCCTTTCGCTGTCCCGCCGGCCGCGCTGCTGGTAATAGCCACCGTCGGCGGCGTGGTGTCAGCGTACTTCAGGCGCACCTGGTCGAGCAGCACCGGGTCGCGCAGGGCCGACGGGACATCGAAGCTGAGCGCTCGCACAGCCGCCAGGTCCAGCGTGGTCCCTTGGGCGCCCTGGAAGGACGCGAAGGGAAGGCTGATCTGCCGCCAGCCGCTGAAGTCATCCTGGAATGAGGCCGTGAACGACACAGGCTGCGGCGCAGCCTGGTAGAGGCGCACGTAGTCCACCAGGGTCTGCTGCGGGAAGGCCGTCTCGGAGCCGACCGCGCCGCCGAAGTTGCCGCCGACTGCCACATTCAGCAGCATGTAGAACGGGTGATTATAGACCCACTCCTTGCCCGCCAGGAACGGGTCGGCCGGGGTCGCCGTGAAGTAGGGCGCGCCGTCGAGCAACCAGGTGATCTTGTCCGGCTGCCACTCCACCGCAAAGGTGTGAAAGTCGTCGGCGACCGGCTTGCCCAGATCGAAGACCTTGCCGTAGCTGTTGCCACCCGAGTAGCCGGGGCCGTGCAAGGTGCCGAACACCTGGTTGGGCAGGCGACCTACATTTTCCATGATGTCAATCTCACCGGACTGCGGCCAACTGATCTGGTCAATGTTTGTGCCGAGCATCCAGAACGCGGGCCACAGACCGGCGCCGCGCGGCACCTTGACGCGCGCCTCGACCCGGCCGTAGGCGACCTCGAACCGGTTCTT
>CAZYGI010000124.1:0-7657 GCA_964647255.1 uncultured Anaerolineales bacterium
GCCTTCGCTGCGCGGCGCGCCGCCGCTTCGGCCTTCAACCGCTCGATTTCCTCCGGGGTACGTTTCGCGCCCGCGGCAGGCGGCGCAACAGGGGCCGCAGCCTCAGCGGCCGGCGCCAGGGCCTCACCCCCGGCCTGCGCCGCGCGGCGGGCAGCCGCCTCGGCCTTCAGCCGCTCGATCTCCTCAGGGGTGCGTTTGGCGGCAGCTTCGGCGGCCGGCGCCGGTGCAGAGGCAACTGCGGCCGCGGGGGGCACGGCCGCCAGCTTCGGGCTGCCAGCTTCCGGCCTCGCCGCCGGCGCAGGCTTTGCACCCTTCTCCGCTTCCTTCGCTGCGCGCGCGGCTTCTTCAGCCGCCCAATCGGTCGGCTTGATCCGTGCGTAATAAGTTGTGGGGACGCGCAGCGCCTTCAGATCGAAGACGAGCTGCGGCATCCGACGATAGGCGGCGATCTCGTAGTCGTTATTCATCTTGATCGCGTCGAACGGGCAGAACTCGGCGCACAGGCCGCAGTTCATACAGATGGAGGTGTCAATGCAAAACTCAAGCGGCCGCGTGATCGGTTTGCCCTTCTCGTCTTTGTCGCGCACGATCCAGATGCACTGCGGCGGGCAGACCTTTGCGCAGATGCCGCACGCCGTGCAGCGGTTCTCGCCGGTTTCCGCGTCGTACACCAGCACCGGGATATAGCGGAACCGCTCAGACAGCTTGCGCCGCTCCTCCGGGTACTGAACCGTGAAGAGGCCGGCCTGCGCGGATGCCTTTGTCTGGTCCAGCGCCTCTTTCCCACCCGCGTACCGGCTGGGGATCTTCTTGATGTCGTCAAGATAGGTCTCGACGAATTCTTTCAGCGTGACGCCCAAGCCCTTGAGAACACCGGATCCGAACATGGGTTACTCCTTAGGAAGCAAGGAAACAAGGAGATCGCCGCCGAAAATCCTTGTTTCCTTGTCTACTCGTCTACCGATCCACTTCCCCCAATACAATATCAATCGCCCCCAAAATCACGACCGCGTCCGCCAGTTTGTGGCCGAGGCTCATCTTCTCCAGGCTGGTCAGGTTGATGAAAGTTGGGGCGCGCACATGGTAGCGGTAGGGGTTGGCCTTGCCGTCGCTGACCACAAAGAAGCCGAGCTCACCCTTCGGGCCCTCGACCGCGCCGTAGGCTTCCCCGGCCGGCACCTTGAACTGGTATTGCTTCTTGCCCGCCAGGATCGGCCCTTCCGGCAGCCCATCCAACGCCTGTTTCAGGATGCGGAGGCTTTGGTAGATCTCGTCCATGCGGACGCGGAACCGCGCCCACACGTCGCCTTCAGGCCGGGTGCAGATATCGAAGTCGAAGCGGTCATAGATCGAATAGGGCCGCGCCCGGCGCAGATCATAGGGGACGCCGGAAGCCCGCAGCATCGGACCGGCCATGCTGTAGGCGATGGCCTCCTGCGCGGTCAACACCCCCACACCGCGCGTCCGTGCGACGAAGATTTCGTTGCCCGACATCAGGTTCTCAAGTTCCACCATCACTCGCGGCAGGCGATTCGACACCAGGTCGCGTGCCCGTTCGACCCACCCTTCGGGCAAGTCGGCCGCGACGCCGCCGAAACGCATGTAGTTGTTCATCATGCGGGAGCCGGACACCGCCTCGAACAAGTCGAGGATCAGCTCCCGCTCGCGTATGCCGTAGAGAAACGGCGTGAAGTAGGCGCCCAGGTCATTGAACATCGAGCCCAGGGAGATAAAGTGACTGATGACGCGGGCGAACTCCGCCATAATCACACGCAAGTAGTCGGCCCGCTCCGGCACTGGCGCCCCCATCAGCTTCTCGACCGCCAGCACGTAGCCGAAGTTATTGGACATGGCCGCGATATAATCCAGCCGGTCGGTGAAGGGGATATTCATGAGGTAAGTGTTGCGCTCGCCGATCTTCTCGTGGCAGCGGTGCAGGTAGCCGATCTCCGGCTCCAGGCCGACCACATTCTCGCCTTCGAGCGCCAAAACCATGCGGAACACGCCGTGGGTGCTGGGGTGCTGTGGCCCCAAATTGAGGAGGATCCGTTCGGTCTTGAGATCCGTGCCCTCGCCGTTTCCCTGGCCGCCCTCATCCACTTGCATGATGCGGCGATACTGCACCTCCGGCGAGGTCCACAGATCCGGGTCCCAGGCGACCGGATAGGTCACGTTGTCCTTCCACGGCACACGATCTTCGGCCCAGAGGTGCTGACCATCCGGGTGGCGGCTTTTGAAAGGTTTGACGTCCTCTTCGTAGTACGGCTCCCGATAGTCTTTGCGCAGCGGATGGCCCTCGAAACCCTCCCACAGCAAGATGCGCCGCAAGTTCGGGTGGCCCTCGAAGCGCACCCCGAACAGGTCGTAGACCTCGCGCTCCTGGAAGTCTGCGCCCGGCCAAACACCCGTCACGGATGGCAACGCCGGGGTCGCCTTATCCGGCAGCCGGACCTTGAGCACCAGCGGTTCGGCGGCCGCGGGCAGACCGGGACGCGGGGCCGCGTTCGCAGGAGCCTGGCCGACCCGGTACAAATAATAGACTATCTCGAAATACTGCGGCCAATCAACGCAAGTGACCATCGAGCAGTAGTCGTAGCCTTGCGCATCGCGCAGATAACGAGCAAGGTCGAGGAGCTTCTCAGCTGACACGACCCACCCCTGCTTGGCAGACTCGACCACAGCACCCGACACCACGTCATTGAACGGGAATGCAGACGCCTGCGTCATCGCTTCAAGTGTCGCTGTCATAGCTCACCCTTCTTGGCGGTCTCAGCAATCTTCTTGAGCGCCTCAACATCTTTGGGATTAACCAGGTCAGGCCCCAACACCGGCACTGGAATCGGCTCATTGAGCTGATCCTTGCGATACCACGGCGCCGTGCGCACCGACTGGGAGAAGACTTTCTCATGCATCTTCAGGAAGCCGTAAAGCAGGGCATCCGGTGTGGGCGGGCAACCGGGCACATAAACGTCCACCGGGATGTACTTATCGAGGCCGGAAACGACGTTGTAGCCCTCTTTGAACGGCCCGCCGGAGGTCGCACACGCGCCCATCGCCAGCACATACTTGGGTTCAGCCATCTGATTGTACAGGCGTACGATGTTCGGCAGCATCTTCTTGGTCACCGTCCCGGACACGATCATGAGATCGGCCTGCCGCGGCGAGGCCCGCATGATCTCCATCCCGAACCGGGCCAGATCAAAACGCGCGCCGCCCACCGCCATGAACTCGATGGCGCAGCAAGCCAGGCCGAACGCCATTGGCCACATCGAGCGCGCCCGCCCCCAGTTGTAGATGTTGTCTACGGTCGTGAGGAACACACTCTTGTTGAGTTCTTCCGGGAGGTCGTCTTGTTCGATCTTCATGAGACCATCCTCTCAATCCACTGCCAAAAAACCGGTGCGATGCTTCGGCTTGTCCGCCATCCGGCCCAACACGTACACAGTTGCATCGCTGCGCTGGCCGATCTTCACCAGGCGCCAGCCGTCGGCCAACAGTATGTTAACCTGGCTGATCTCGTCGTCGGCGCGCACGGTGACCTGTTTCAACTCGCTAAACGGGCGTTCATCAGGCGCGGCGATCGGAGGGGTAATATCATTCATCGGTTCTCCCTGGAGTCCTGAGCGTTCGAAGCTGCCGGGCTTGATCATCAAGCGGATCGTGCATGACGTCTCCGTTGTTGCGCTGCTCTGCGCTTAGAAGCCGCAACTTGCTGCTGACAGATGGGGTCAAACTCACTTCGCGGGCGCTATTCTACAATAGATGGGGGGCGGTGGCAAGTGTGACTTTAAGGAGTTTGGAGAGCAAGGGATTGACCGCCGCCGTTTCACAGATTATGCTACAGCCTGTAACAACGAGTCTCCTCGATAGTCATACTTAACAGATGGAAGAAAATTGGCATGCTGTGAAGGGTGATCTGGGGTCCGCAAGTAACAGAGGTGTCATGATAACTGACGGCATCGTGCGCGATGACGCGAGGGCACTGGTGGCGGAGTTGTTTGACTGCCATCACTCGGCGATTTTCGCCTACCTCTATCGCCTGTGCGGCGCTCGCGAGTGGGCCGAGGATCTGCTGCAGGAAACCTTCTTGCGCGCCTTCAACGCGCGCCAGCGGCTGCCTCACGTTGCCAACCGGCGGGCCTGGCTCTACCGGATTGCCACAAACGTCGCCTTTACCGCGTTGAGGCGCCAGCGCCGTTTCATCTGGTTGCCCTGGCGTCACACGGACGATCCCGCCTTAAGTCGGCCGGACGCAGGGGAGCAGGTGGGCCGTGGCAACGCGGTGGAGCGGGCCCTCGCAACACTGCCGCCGGATCAACGGGCGCTGCTGTTGCTCCACAACCACCACGGTTTCAGCATGAGCGAACTGGCTGAGGCGCTGGCTATTCGCGAAGGGGCCGTCAGGACGCGGCTGTGCCGGGCGCGGGAAAGGTTCCGTCGAGCGTATGAACGGGAGGAACGCGATGAACAGTCACGCTGAGTTGTTGGATATGGTGACTCTCTACGATACTCTGACCGTGGCCCAACGGACGACGGTGGATGAACACGTGCGCTCGTGCGCCGAGTGCGCGGCGCGGCTGGCGTCCTATCGCCGGATGGATCAAGCGCTGCGGCGCCTGGAGGATCCGTGGCCGAGCCGCCGCGTAGCAGAGGGGGTTGCGGCGATCCTGGCGGACGAGCCGCTCCCGGCGCGGACTGCGGCGCGCACGACTATAAGCGAACGCACACCGCGCTTCAATTTGCCCGGGGTACTTGTGCCCGCGGGGGTGATCCTGATCTTGCTGGCGAGCGTGTGGTTGGGGCTGGGCGCGCCCGGCTGGCAGCAGCTTCTGCCGTCCATGCTTGGGCGACCGCAGGCGGCTGTGGAGCTGAATGATCGAATCACCCTCCTTCTGCTGGGAACGGACATCAACCTCAAGACCGATACAGTCATGGTACTGACACTCGATCCTCGGACCCAGTCGGCCGGCATCCTTTCGCTCCCGCGCGATCTGAAGGTCCGCCCGCCTGCCTTCGACATCGATATGAAGCTCAATATGGTCTACGCGGCCGGGGAAGCCGGATCCTATCCGGGCGGCGGCAGTGCGCTGGTGCGGAACACAGCCGCCGCGCTAATCGGCCACCCTATCGACTATACCCTGAATGTTGATTTCACGGGCTTCAAGGCGCTGATTGACGCTATCGGTGGGGTTGACATTGATGTGCCGACGGAAATCTACGACGCCGCATATCCCGACGACCGGAACGGCTACCTGCCTCCCGTGCATTTCAAGGCAGGGCGACAGCACATGGATGGTGAAGCGGTGTTGAAGTACGCTCGCACCCGTCATGCCGACAACGACTTCATGCGCGCTGCTCGCCAGCAGCAAATCGTCATGGCTATCCAGGATAAAATGAGCAAGCCGGGGCAGATGGCTGCGCTGCTGACGCGCCTGCCCCACTTGTTGACGACCCTGGCCGGCTCGGTGCAGACCGATCTGCCCATTGACAACATGACAGCTATCGCTCGCCAAGTTGAGCGGATCGACGGGGACAAGGTAACCAGGTTTGTGATTGATACGCAGATGGGTACGGTCATCCCCAACGATCCAAACTTGGGTTATGTGCTCGTTCCCGATGTAGACAAAGTACGCGCTATCGCTGCAACGATATTCACCGATGCTGTTCGAGCCGCTGCGACGCAAGAAAAGACGCCTTCGCTCGCAGCCGACACAAAACGGCCGGTTCAAACCCGAATTGTCAGCATCGTAACGGCTACACCGCCACCAAAGAAGTCGTTATCAACTCAGACGGCCGCAGCCGATGATGCCTTCGCGTACGGCGTCGCAGCCCAGGTCTATGGTGGCGTGGATGTGCCATCAGTCGCCATCCTGGCGAAGGGCATCGGCTTCGAATGGGTGAAGATCGAGGTGCCCTGGAAACAATTCGAACTAAGGAAAGGCCAACGCGGCTGGCAGGAGCTGGATCGCATCGTCTCGGGGCTGACGCAGGACCAGGCCAACCTACGGATCCTCGCCACCATCGGGAAGGCCCCGGACTGGGCGCGGCCAACCAACACAGATCGCGCCGTGGACGGCCCGCCGGCCGACCCGGCCGAGTATGCGACTTTCGTCGCCGCGTTCGCGGCGCGCTATCGGGGCAAGGTGCAGGCCATCGAGGTGTGGGATGAGCAGAACCTGGGGTACAAGTGGGGCAACGAGCGTATTGATCCCGACCGCTACACCGACCTGCTCTGTACGGCATATCAAGCGATCAAGGCCGCTGACCCCGACATGGTCGTGGTTTCCGGCGGGTTGGTGCCAACCGGCGGCAACATCCAGGGCTACGACGACTTGCAGTATCTGTCGGTGATGTACAAGGCAGGCGCCGCCAAATGTCTCGACGCGCTGGGCGCGCACCCGACGGGCTACAACAATCCGCCCGATGCGCAGCGGAACTATCTAAATCCCAAAGAATCTAGCTTCAAGAATGCCCGCGGCTTCTTCTTCCGCGAGACACTGGAAGCGTATCGCCAGGCGATGGTGGCTGACGGCAGCTCCGACAAACGCATCTGGGTCACGGAGTTCGGCTGGGCGTCGGCCTTGAAGCCCGCGACCGGCTACGCCTACGCATCCGACAACACACGGGCCGAGCAGGCAGATTACATCGTGCGCGCCTATCAGATGGGCAAAGAGTGGGGGTGGGTCGGGCCGATGTTCCTGTGGAACCTGAATTACGGGGCCAAGGATCCGAATCGCGGGGAGGCGTATTTCGACATTACACGACGGGAGGCTCAGCCGGCGTACGATGCGCTGAAGCAGTTGATCGGCAGCTTGCCTTCACCGACGAAAGCCACTGGACACTTCGTCTGGCCTGCGACAGGGAACGTTACCCGGGGATTCGCGACTTCCCATCCGGGTATTGACATCGCGCGCGCGGTTGGCGTGCCGGTCAAGGCTGCGGACGCGGGCAAGGTGGTGGCGGCCGGTTGGCAGGACGCCGACGAGGGCAACGTGATCGTGATTGATCATGGCAACGGCTGGCAAACCCGCTACGCCTGCCTGAACAAAGTCGGTGTGAAGATTGGGCAGCAGGTGACGCAGGGCGCCTTGATCGGCGAAATGGGATCCACGGGCCACGGCGCCGACCCGCTCCTACACTTCGAGATCATCAAGGATGGCGTCAAGCTCAACCCCACAAGCTATCTGAAGTAAGGCTTCTCGCTTGTACCAAGCCCACTAAACAAGCGACGCTCTGGTGACAGAGCGTCGCTTGTTCGCGTGTAGGGGGGAAACGCCTTCAGAAAGGCGATAGGTCATGCTGCCAGCGGCAACTGGCGAGTGGTCAACACATCTACAGGCAGCAGTGAACGCACCTGCTGGCGCGCAAGGGTTAGCAGCGCACGAGTCGAACCATCCGGGTTAACGAACTCTACCTCATAGGCCCTGTCAGGGATCGAATAGATCTCAACGACCGTTCCCAGGTCGCCCGCCAATACCCTATACTCGGGGAAATTGGTCGTAGCGATCACGGTGTCAAGCATTCTCAGTTCAGTTTCCATCTTTCCGCTCCTCAATGGCTCTCTTATCTACGGTCACGCGCTGCTGGTTCAATTGTCACGAGTTGTAGGCGGCCGCGTAAATTGGGCGCGATCCGCGTGAATTCGTCTTGAATAAGT
>CAZYGI010000125.1:0-7497 GCA_964647255.1 uncultured Anaerolineales bacterium
AGAGAAGTTGCTCGAATGGGGTGGTTGGGCCGCCGCCCGCGGCAAAACCACCCCTTTAACTTGCCCTTGCGCGTTGGCGGGATCACGCCGCGATGTCGCCCGTTCGGGGCCGGAGCGCGCGGAAGCCGACCAGTTGCCGCCGGTTCTCATCCCACAGGCGTAGCCGGAGCGAACGCAGGCTGGTCAGCAGGGTGAGCGGCTTGACCTGCCGGAAGAGGGCGCTGGCTTCGTGGCACGGCTGCAGGAAATAGTTCGGGACGCGCGGGCTCAGGTGATGGATGTGATGGAAGCCGATGTTGCCCGAGAACCATTGCAACGCCTTCGGCAGCTTGTAGAAGGATGAACCTTGCAGCGCGGCGGTCACGTAATCCCACTCCGCGTGCCGTGCCCAATACGCGCCCTCAAAATTGTGCTGGACATAAAACAACCAGACCCCCGCGGCTCCGGCGATCCACATGACCGGCAGTTGGATCAGCACGTAGGCCTTCAGGCCGATGGTGAAGGCCGCCAGCGCGATGATGCCCGCCAGGGCCAGGTTCGTCGCATAGACGCCGATCCGCTCGCGGCGGCCATCGGTGGCGCCCGGGAAGCGATGCGCGCCCAGGAAGATGAACAGCGGCCCGATCACGAACGTGATGAGCGGGAAGCGGAAGATCCGATAGGCGAGCCGCGTCCAGCGCGACGCCGCCTGGTACTCGGCCACCGTCATGATCCAGACATCGCCCACGCCGCGGCGGTCAAGATCGGCGGCGCCGGCATGGTGCAGGGCATGGCTGTGCCGCCAGGCGTAGTAGGGCGTGAAGGCTAGCAGGCCGAGGAGGATGCCAACCGCATCGTTGGCCCGCTTGTCGTTGAAGAACGAGCCGTGGCAGCAGTCGTGGAAGATGATGAAGGCGCGGACCAGAAAGCCTGCGGCCGGGATCGTCAGTGCCAGCGTTAGCCAGTAGGACACGCGCAGGCTGAGCACCATCAGCACCCAAAGCCCGAAATACGGGGCCAGTGTGTTGACGAGCTGCCACACGCTCCGGCGGAGGTCGGCGTGTTGGAAATCCGCTATGTCCCGTCGCCAGGCGCGGCGGTCGGGCTGCTCAGCGGGGAGAGAGGTGTTTCCTATCATTTGTAGTGCTCCTTGTAGTCCGGCGGTGACAAGGGTCTCCAGTTCCGCCTATCAGGGATTCTAACACGACTGCCTCGGTATCGAAAGCCGGCTGTGCTATAATCGGGCAGGAATGGGCGTGCGGAAGCAAAACCATGCTGGGAGGGATCATCCGTGGACACCATCTACAGCAAGCTGAAAGAGTTCATCGAAGCAGGCGAGACCGTCGCGGTTGCCACCATCATCGCCATTCGCGGTTCCGTGCCGCGCGAGGTTGGCGCCAAGATGATCATCCATCCGCTGGGCCGGCACGTGGGCACGGTGGGGGGCGGCTGCGGCGAGGCAGACGTCATGCGCACCGCGCTTGATGTGATCCAGACCGGCGCGCCGGCCATCGTGCGGGTGGACCTGACGGAGGATGTCTCGCTGCAAGCGCTCGGCGTCTGCGGCGGGATCATGGACGTGTTCGTGGAACGGGCGGGAGGCGAGACGCAGGCCGGTGGACGGACGACTGAAGACACCGGGGGTTCTCTCGTTGGCCTTTCGTCGTTTGTCCCGATCCTTCTCGATTCGATCAACACGCGCGAGCCGGTGGCGTTAGCCACAGTGACTGAGGGGCCAGCGGCCGGCCGTCAAGCCGTGGTTTGGCTCGACCGGCCACCGCTGGGCGACTTGGGCTTGGGCGAAATGACGGCGCAGGTCATCGCCGACGCGCAAGAGGTCCTCCGCGGCCGCCAGCACCGGCTGCTTTGCTATTCAACCGCCAGCGTTCAATTTCCAACCTCCAACCTCTCCGTCTTCGTCGAAGTCCAGCGCCGCGCGCCCGAGATGCTGATTGTCGGCGGCGGGCACATCGCCCTGCCGCTGGCGCAGATGGCGAGCCTGTGCGGTTTCGCCGTGACGGTGCTCGACGATCGGCCGAGCTTTGCCAACCCGGAGCGCTTCCCGACCGCACAGCGGACCATCGCCGCGCCGCTGCGCGAGACCGTGCGCGAGCTGCCGATGGACCCCGACACCTTCGTGGTGCTGGTAACGCGCGGACACAGCCACGACGTGGACTGCCTGCTGGAGGTGCTCGACCGGCCGGTAGCCTACATCGGCATGATCGGCTCGCAGCGCCGGGTGGACGCGGTCTTCGAGCTGCTGGAGAATGAGATGGGCCTTGACCCGGCCAAATTCGACCGCGTCTACGCGCCCATCGGCATCGCCATCGGCGCGCACACCCCGGCCGAGATCGCGATCTGCATCATGGCCGAGGTGATCAATGTGCTGCGGGGCGGGCCGGCGATTTCTATCTCGGAGAAGCGGCGGGAGCGGGATCGGCGGCGGCGCGCAGCGCGGTGAGGAGGGGGACATGATGTTCGGCGGTTACGGGAAGGGGCGGCAGGATTTGCCGCAGGTGGTGCAAGTGTCTATCGCCCGCTTCAGCCAGGCGCTGCCGGGGCCGGGCGAGCCGCTGCCGTTCCTGGTTGCGATCCACGAGGAGGGTACGGGCGTCACCTGGCAGCAGAACATCACCCTCGATCCCGACCTGGAGCAGCACATCCTGGAGACCACCGCGACGCTCTATCGCCGCGGCCTGGGCTATGGCGGCGGGACGCCCGAATCGGCCGCGGCCGAGGCGCAGGATCTGGGGAGCAAGCTGTGGGACGCCTTCCTCGGCCCAGGGGGGGCAGCCTGCCTTGAGGGGCTGCGCCAGACTGCGGTGCTGCTCCTCGACGTAGACGAGACGATCCTCAACCTGCCGTGGGAGCTCCTGATTCGGCGTGGGGATCCGCTGGCTCTGGCATTCCCGTTTGGTCGCATCGTGCGCACCCGCACGCGGCCCCGCCCCGGCCGCGATCCCCTCCAGGAGGACGCTGAGCTGTGCATCCTCGCCGTCGCCGACCCGACCGCTGATCTGGCTGCCAGCGAAAGCGAGGTGGCGACGCTGAAGACGCTAGAGGGTGCGCACGGCCCCGTGCGCGTCGCGGTGGATGTGCTGGCGCGGGACGAGGCCACAGGCGCCCGGTTCACCGAGCGTCTGACCAGCGGCAAGTACGACATCGTGCACTTCGCGGGCCACGCCGGGTTTGATCCGGCCCGACCGGGTGCTAGCGTGCTGCGGCTGGCCGACGGGGTCCTGGCAGCCGACGACCTGTTGAAGCTGGACTGGAAGGCGCCGCCCTACCTGGTGTTCAACAGCGCGTGCGAGAGCGGTCGCGCGGCGGGCGGTGTGCGCCTGGTCTCGGATGACAGCCAGGCGAACGGCCTCGCCGCGGCGTTCCTGGCTTCCGGGGTCGCGGCTTACGCCGGCTACTTCTGGCCCGTCACCGACCAAGGTGCGCAGACCTTTGCCGAGATGTTCTACACCCGGCTGCTCGACCGTCAAAACGTCGGCCTGGCGTTCCTGGACGCGCGGCGGAGCACGGTGTGGGATCTGGCCCGGACGGGCGATCTGAGCGGCTACAGCGCCGTGCTGTTCGGCGACGCCGCGTCGGGCAAGCGCCAGGACCTGGCGACAGCCGCATAAGACAGTCAAAGCCTTTGATCGAACCGCCGCCCCATTTCGGGGCGGCGGTTTTTTTGTGTGCTCCGTGCCACCCGTCCTGCGAAATTCCCGGCGCATCGGGAATCCATCCCTCGACATCGGGACATCCCGCATGGTAGGCTGCTGACATCTGCACCCATGCCCGGCCTTGCCGGGGGGTGTTTGCAGGTGCGGTAGTGCTGGACAAATGATAGACAGGAGTATCTGCCATGAAACGATCCCGAGCCTTGATGTTGACCCTGTCCCTGACGCTGTGCGCCGTGATCCTGGCGGGCGCGTTCCCTGCCGGGCGGGCTTTTGCCCAGGAGGGCAGCCCGGCCACGCTGGACGCCAACCAGACACAGGTGGGCGCCGTTGCGGCCGAAAGCCCCGACGCCGTCCAGGCCGCGCTCGGCACCGCCTTCACCTACCAGGGCAGCCTCAAGAAGAGCGGCCAGCCGGTCAACACGACGTGCAGCTTCCAGTTTAGCCTGTGGGACGCGTTGACCAGCGGCAGCCAGAAAGGCGCGACCCAGACCGTCAACAGCGTTGCGGTGCAGGCCGGTGTCTTCACCGTGCAGCTCGATTTCGGCAACCAGTTCACCGGCGACGCGCGCTGGCTGCAGACCGCGGTGCAGTGCGCCGGCGACGGCGGCTTCACAACCCTCAACCCGCGCCAGCCGCTCAACGCTGTGCCCTACGCCCTCAGCCTGCGGCCCGGCGCCCAGGTGGTCGGCGCCAGCAACACCACCGACGGCATCGTGCGTGCCGCTAACAGTGGCGCAGGCGCGGCGCTCGTCGGCATGGCCACCAGCGCCACCGGCACCACCTATGGCGTGCTTGGCAACGCCTTCTCGCCCAACGGCTTCGCGGTCTGGGGCTACGGCGAGAACGGCGCGACGGGCGTGCGCGGGGCCTCGGCGGCGAACGGGCCGGGCGTCTCGGGCACCAGCGCCACGGGGTGGGGCGTGTACGGCGAGGGCGGCGGCGCGGGCGTCGTCGGCGTCACCAGCACGCGCTACAACCCGGCCGTTTACGGCGAGCATCGCGGCACCGCTGACGGCATCGGCGTCAAAGGCAAGGCGGTCAACGGCACCGGCGTCGCCGGCGAAAGCACGAGCTGGTTCGGCGTCTACGGCAAGAGCGCGCAGCAGTCGGGCGTCTACGGGGAAACCGCGGTCGCGCACTCGAACGGTCCGGCTGGGGTGTACGGCAAGTCCACCGGCGACGGCGGCATCGGGGTCACCGGCGAAGCCACGCTGGGCAACAGTTGGGGCGTCTACGGCATCGGCGCGGCCGGTGCCGGCGTCATGGGCCAGGCCACCGCCGCAGGAGTAGCGTTGTGGGGAAAGAACACCGGCGGTGGCATCGCGGTGAAGGCCGAAGGGAACGCGGTGCAGAGCCTGGACAAGGGCGGCTTCGTCAAAGCGATGGCGCTCGTAGACACGTCTGCCAGTATCATCCGCTGCTACAACGGATTCACAGGGGGCTCGTCAGCCGGTTGCGGGATTCAAGCCACGCCCTTGCCTAGCTCACCCGGATCACCGATCTTCGATAAGACGCTTGTCGACTTTGGATTCCCAGTTAGCGGCCGCTTCATCCTGGTGAGTGTTTTCGATGCGGGCGGAACGGACAAGCAACGTTATCTGTACATCGAAGAAATCAGTGGGAACACAGCAACGATACACAACGAGAGAGTCTATGGTTGCAGCAATGGATTTTGTTATGAAAACCAAATGGCATTTTTTATTTACGTGTTCTAGGGAGAAGGCAATGCGCGCTATAGCGGCAATGTCATGCTGTATTCTTGCTCTTCTGCTGCTTGTGCCGCGAACCGGTAATGCCCAATCCGACGGCGGCTACGATCTGACCTGGACCGTCATCGCGGCCGGCGGCGGGACGTTGACCGGCGGCGCGTACAGCCTGGTCAGCACGATCGGCCAGCCGGAGCCAGGGCCGGGCGCGGACGGTGGGGGATACAGCCTCACCGGCGGCGTGTGGGGCGGCGCCGGCGCCGTGATCCCATCCCCCGGCGGCAAGCGCGTCTATTTGCCGGTAGTCCTGCGCAACCGCTGAGCTTTCAGCAAGTCCAAGTGACCGAGTGCGGTTGTTGTGATGGATGCTCAGGAGTGTGTAGCATGAAACGATCTCGAGCTTTGACTCTGCCTGCACTGTTGACGTTTTGCGTCCTGCTTCTGGGCGGTGCGTTCTCAGCTTTCGCGCAAGACAGCAGCCCGGCCGCACCGGACGCCGACCAGACCCAGGTGGGCGCGGCCGAAGGCCTCGACGCCGTCCAGGCCGGGCTCGGCACCGCCTTCACCTACCAGGGCAACCTTAAGAAGGCCGGCCAGCCCGTCACCACCACGTGCAGCTTCCAGTTCAGCCTGTGGGATGCGTTGACAGCCGGGGCCCAGCAGGGCGCCACCCAGACCGCCAGCGGCGTGCAGGTGCAGGCCGGTGTGTTCACCATCGCGCTCGACTTCGGCAGCCAGTTCACCGGCGAGGCCCGCTGGCTGCAAACCGCAGTGCAGTGCGCTGGGGACGCCAGCTTTGTGACGCTCAGCCCGCGCCAACCGTTGAATGCTGTGCCGTATGCCCTCGGACTGCGGCCAGGCGTGGCAATAAAAGATGTAACTACGACTGACAGCTTCTATGCTGAAAAGAACGCCGCCAACGCCACCGCAATCCACGGCAAGGGCACTGCTAACGGCTCGATCGGCGTGTGGGGCGAGGGCGTCGGCAACACCGGCGTCTACGGTCTTAGCCAAGGCGGACGGGGCGTGTGGGGCAAAAGTACAAGCACCGATGGGGTGCTGGGCGAGAGCGCGAGCGGCGCCGGCGTCTCGGGGAACAGCACGAGTTTCTACGGCGTGGACGGCTTGACGCAGAGCACCAACTATGCTGGCGTGCGCGGCACCAACCTTTCGACCGGGGTCAGCGGGGCGGGGGTTCACGGCGTGAGCACCAACGGCCCAGGCGTCAACGGTGTGAGCACCAGCGGCAACGGCGTCAAGGGCACCAGTACGGACAGCGCGGGCGTGTATGGGGTCAGCACGAACGGCAGCGGCCTGTATGGCTCCAGCTCCAACAGCAACGGTGTCTATGGCCAGACCGCGGCCTCCAACCAGCCCGGAGTGCGCGGGGTCAATGCCGCATCGAGCGGCATCGGTGTGAGGGGCGAGGCCAATGCCACGGGCAGCGTGGGCGTGTGGGGCCAGAGCAACGCCAATACCGGCGTATACGGACTCAGCACAAATGGGATTGGCGTCTGGGGCCAGAGCACCAACGGTCCGGCGATGCGGGCCGACGGCAACGCGGTGCAAGCTAGCAGCAAGGGCGGCTGGGTCAAGGCGATGGCGTATGTACGCTCCGACGGACTCATATTTGGATGCTACAATGGCGTAACCGGTTCGTCGAGCAACGGGTGCGGCTTCACGGTCAATCACTTCACGGCTGGCGGCTATGGAATCGACTTTGGCTTTTATGTCGGGGACCGTTTTGTTTCCGTAACTGCCACAAGGAATGCCTTGGGCAACAACATGGACGCGGAATTTGACTTTGGGGCTGCGAACACCACAATCGATGTACGAACGTTCCGGGCAAATCAGTCCGTTGACACTGAAGACACTCGTTTCATGATTATCGTCTTCTGACAAACAGTCCTGTGTAGGGGCATAGCGATCCGACTGCTGGCATGCGTCTGTGTGCCATACCATCATCGTTCATGGTCGCGGACCTTTCCGCTGCGCAGCGGAGCAGTCGCCAGTCTCCGACGCAACTGGCCAAAACCCGATATCGGAGAGATGGCACGTTTCCAAGGGGGAATCATGGGACACTCTAGCGTAACAATTGTGCAATCGGAGGCCGAATCGTTGAAAACGGCCTAAAACCG
>CAZYGI010000126.1:0-7405 GCA_964647255.1 uncultured Anaerolineales bacterium
AACACGATATTTGGATCATGAAAAGCTACAAGCATCTCTACGAACAGATCTGCGACTGGGACAACCTGTACCTGGCGTACCGCAAGGCGCGGCGGGGCAAACGCGGCCGGCCGCCGGCTGCGACCTTCGAGTTCGACCTGGAAAACAACCTGGTGGAGCTGCGACGGGAGCTACAAACGAAGACTTACCGGCCCGGCGCGTATTCGTCGTTCTACATCCATGAACCCAAGCGGCGCCTGATTTCGGCCGCGCCGTTCCGGGATCGCGTGGTGCACCACGCGCTGTGCAACGTCATCGAACCCATCTTCGAGCGCAGCTTTATCTTTGATTCGTATGCCAATCGCGTGGGCAAGGGCACGCATGCGGCGTTGGACCGGGCGCAGCAATTCGCTCGGCGCTATCCTTATGTGCTCCAGTGCGATGTGAAGCAATTCTTCCCAAGCCTGGATCTTGCTATCCTCCGCGAGATCCTGGCGCGCAAGGTCGCCGATCCCGAGGCGCTCTGGTTGGTCAATAGCATCCTGGCCAGCGGTGTGGGCGTGCTATCCGAGGAATATGAGATGGAGTGGTTTCCCGGCGACGATCTGCTGGCTGCGACGCGGCCGCGGGGCTTGCCGATCGGGAACTTGACCAGCCAGTTTTGGGCCAATTGCTACTTGAATTCGTTCGATCACTTTGTCCAAAGAGAATTACACTGTCACGGGTATGTCCGCTACGTGGACGACTTTTTGCTCTTTGCCGCCGACAAACCGACGTTGTGGACCTGGCGCCAAGCCGTAGTTGATCGGTTGGCCGGCCTGCGTTTGACGATCCACCCCGGCGCCCAACCCCGGCCGGTGACCGAGGGGATCCCGTTCCTGGGCTTCGTCGTGTATCCGACCCATCGTCGGTTGAAACGGCGCAAAGTCGTCCACTTCCGGCGTAAATTGCGGGCTGAGATGCGCGGCTATCGTGCCGGGAAAGTGCCGGCAAACAAGGTGTCAGCCTCAGTGCTGGGCTGGATCAACCATGCCCGGTATGGCGACACCTGGGGTCTGCGCCGAGCAGTGTTCAAGGAAGTAGTGCTCTGACAACTGTCATTCTGAGCGGGTAAACGGCTCAACTCTCATTACGGCGAGGCGTCAGCGAAGAATCTCGCGCAGCCAAGACTCTTCGCTAGCCTATCACTGCAATCTGCTTTGTGCTGGCAACCCGCTCAGAGTGACAGTGCGAGTTTAGAGGAGTTCATGCAACAATCCCCCATCTTCACCAAGACCTACGATCTGTTGGTCTGGCTGATTCCTACGACCACCAAATTTCCGCGTGAGCATCGTTTTGTTCTTGCGAAGAGCGTGCAGGAAACGGCGCTGCGCCTGCAGGAGACCTTGATTGAGGCCGGGCTGGCTTCGGGGCGTTCCAAACCTGCTCGACTGGCCGAGGCCGACGTTCTGCTGACCAAGCTGCGGTTCTACTTGCGGTTATGCCTCGACCTGAGTATCATCACCCCGCGCCAGTATCAGCATGTGGCCGAGATGGTTTCAGAGGTTGGTCGGCTGCTGGGTGGCTGGCGGCAGTCTCTAGCATCGGCGTAACGGGTCGTTTGACCCTGACCGCGGGGGCAGGTCAACAGGAGACCGTGTGGTTCGGGGCGGGTCGTGGAACAACAATCAGAGGAATGCTCGTCCGTCCGCCCTCAACAGGAACAATCCAGATAATTCGAACAGGAACATCGGCTTCCGCTTGGTCTCCCACATCTTTTCTCGCCCCAGCCGGCAATGTCCCGGATCGCGCAGCGATGCGGGGCCGAGGCAAAATGGCGTGACCTGTCCCTGGCCGACGTCCGTTGTGGACGCCGGGCGAATATCGAACGGCCCTGCTGCCTGTGGTAGCCTTCGGCGAAGCACGCAGCAGGGCAAAGTCAAGGAAGGTGCTTGATGCTTTGCGAGTATCTGGCACGTCTGCAGAAAGGATCACCTTGTGGGTAAACGCGGCGAAGGCTGGTTCGCGCTCCAGATGGTTCTGTTTGCCGTCATCCTGCTGGCTCCGCGCTGGCCGGCGGTGACGTTCCCGCTCTGGCTGCGCATCGCGGGCCTGGCGATCCTGGCGGCCGGCGGCGTCTTCGGCACGGGGGGGATGCTGGCGCTGGGCCGTAACCTGACGCCCTTCCCGAAGCCGCTCCCCGGCGGGACGCTGGTCACGGCGGGCGTCTACGGCGTGGTGCGCCACCCGATCTACACGGGGTTGATCCTGGGCACGCTGGGCTGGGGCGTCTTCCGGTCGAGCCTGCTGGGGCTTGCGCTGGCGGTCGTCCTGTTCGTCTTCTTCGATCTGAAGTCGCGGCGCGAGGAGCGGTGGCTGATCGAGGCGTACCCGGAGTATGCGGCGTATCGCAAGCGGGTGAAGAAACTGGCGCCGTGGGTATATTAATGTTACAGGGCGTGTTTGGGCGGCTTTGCCGCCCAAACACGCCCTGTAACTTATAACCAACCCTGCTTCCGAGCGTAGCTTGACAGCACCGGCAGCTCGATCGTCTTGCCGTTGTACGCCTGCAAGGCGTAGTACAGCGCGAGCGCGTGCGGCACCAGGAAGATCAGCCACAAGCACGCATAGCCGCAGCCCAGGGTCAGCGCACCCAACACGGTGAAAACGATCGCGGCCGCGATCTCGTAGGCGAAGCCGGCCACGTAGAACAGCAGCGAGGTGATTGCGTGGTGCTGCTGGAACCGGCGGTGTTTGGTGTTGTCCGAGAGCAGTTGCACCACCGAGACGATGGGAAGCTGCAACAGCGCCATCGAGGCCCAGGCCAACGCCGACAGCGTCCGGTCGTCCGAATCCGACTCGACAGACTCGCCCGGCGCCAGCAGCCGCTTGACCTCTTGCGCCGCGTTCGACGCGGCCGGCGGCTCCAGCCGGTCTTCGGGCGCAGCGGCTGCGACAACCTGCGGTGCGGACTCAGCGGGCTGCTCCGCCGCGCTGGGTTCAGCGGCCGGCGCCTCAACGGGGGGCACTTGAACGGCCGGCGCGGCCGCTTCCGGCAGCAGATCCTGAAGCTGCGACGTCACCTCTTTTGCTTGCTCCGCTAACTTTTCCGATAACGCATCCACCTGTGCCTGGGGCTCGCCCGTCGGCGGTTCTGGGGCCGCAGGGATCATCGTCTCATCTGACATGTGCTTCTCTCCTTCTCCATGATTCTGTTCTCCTTTACGCAGCCTGTCGCCGTAAGTTTCGGCGGTCGCGACGGTGAAGCGCCCCTGCAACCGCGGCCGCGTTCCTGCGTATGAAAGAGTAGCAAGGGGACAGCGAGTTGGTCGCTGTGATACTGCAAGGAGGAACCTTATGAAGGATAACCGCGGTTACACCATCCTGGGCGCAGTGCTGATCGTGCTCGGCGTGCTCTTCCTGCTGCAGAACTTGAACGTGTTCGGCGGCTTCGAGGGCGTCGTGTGGCAGATCATCTGGGGAATCCTGTTTGCCGGCGGCGGCGTGGCGTTTCTCGCCGCGTTCGCCAGCGATCCGCATAAGCGGTGGTGGGCCGCCATCCCCGGCTTCACGCTGCTGGGATTGGGCGGGCTGATCGCCTTCGGCGATCGGCTGGGTGAGATCGGCGGCGGTCTGTTCCTGGCCGCCATCGGGCTGAGCTTCCTGGTAGTCTTTCTCGTGCGCCGCGACTTCTGGTGGGCGATCATCCCCGCGGGCACGCTGCTCACGCTGGCGGTGATCGCATCGCTGGGGGCCGCGCTGGACAACGGTGAAATGGTGCCAGGCATCCTCTTCCTGGGCCTGGCCGTGACTTTCTTCGCAGTTTATGCGCTGCCCAGCGACGAAGGCCGGCGCAAGTGGGCGCTGATCCCCGCCGGCATCCTGGCGGTGATGGGCATTGCCATGTCCCTGGCCTTCGGCGAGTGGATCAACTACCTCTGGCCGGTGCTGCTGATCATCGGCGGTGCATACGTCCTGTTCCGGGCGCTGATGCAGAAACGCTAAAGCGCAAGGGGTGTCTGATGACGCAACGACTTTACCGCAGCCGCACCAACCAGATGGTCGCCGGGGTGTGCGGCGGCCTGGGTGAATATCTGAAGCTGGATGCGACGCTGCTCCGTATTGTGTTCGTGCTGTTGACGGTGGGCGGCGGCTTCGGCGTGCCGCTTTACCTCATCTTATGGATCGTCGTTCCTTATCCGCCCGCAGAAAGCGCGGAGGGCGGCCAGACAGCCGCGGAGCCAACCGGCGCGCAGGATCTGGCCGAGCGCACGCGCGCTCTGGGTGATGAGGCCCAGCGAGCCCTGCATCAGGCCGATCCCAAGACGCTGCTCGTGATCGGCGGCCTGCTGATCCTGGCGGGTGTGGTGTCTTTGCTCGACAGGTTCGACTTGCCCTGGTTGCACTGGTTTAACTTCGGCAACCTTTGGCCGGTGCTGCTGATCCTCGCAGGGTTGGCGATCATCTGGCGGCGGGCGCAGAACCGCTAGGCTACACGCGAATACACCTCGTCCGGCTTTGCCTCGGCGCAAAATCGTGTCGAACTGCGGGCGGATGGCGGGATCGGACGGGTCGTGTTCCGTCGAACAGCGGAATAGCGAACGCTTCGCCATCACCCCACTACAGGGGTTTCTGCCAGCCTTACCGTCCAGAACCCCTGTATTTTTATTCTTCGGCTTCGGAAGCAAGATACCGGAAGGAAACCGCAGACCGTGGCATCATCCTCGCTTGAGACTGACCTGCGAGCGGCGACTTGTCCCTCCGACGAGCCGATTCCCAGGCTGAACTGTCATCAATGAGAGGATTTTCCTGAATGAACCCAACGATGTGGGCGCGAGCCCTGCGCATTATCCCGCGGCTCAATAAAGAAGAATGGTCTCGGCTGGATGTCATCTCCAAATGGCTGATCGCCACGCGCGCGGCCGTCTTGATCATGACCTTCATCTCGGCCGCGATCGCCGGAATCTTCGCCTTCCGCAACGGGCAGTTTCACTTCGGACGTTGGCTGCTGGTAGCAGTCGGCCTGGTGCTGGCGCACGCGACGAACAACCTGCTGAATGACCTGACCGACTATCGGCGGGGCGTGGACAAGGGGAACTACTTCCGCACTCAGTACGGCGCGCAGCCGCTGGAGCAAGGGCTGTGGACCGAGCATGATCTGCTGACTTATGCCGGGGTGACCGGTCTGATCGCGCTGGCGTGCGGCGTCTACTTCATCGTCCTGCGCGGTTGGCCGGCCGTGCTGCTGTTGGCCGCGGGCGCGTTCTTTGTGCTCTTCTACACCTGGCCGCTGAAGTACATCGGCCTGGGCGAGATCTCGGTGATCTTGGTCTGGGGGCCGCTGATGGTGGGCGGCGGCTACTACGTCATCACGGGGCATTGGGACTGGAACGTCGCGCTGGCCAGCCTGCCCTACGCGCTCGGCCCGACCACCGTGATCTTCGGCAAGCACATTGACAAACATGACCCCGACAAGGCCAAGGGGATCCACACGTTGCCGGTGATCATCGGCGAGAAGGCCGCCCGCTATGCTGCGCTCGGGATGATGGCGCTGATGTATCTGCTGGTGATCGTTCAGATCATCACCGGGTTCTACACTCCGGTGATGTTGGTCGTCCTGCTGGCGTTGACGATGATCCCCTCGGTGTGGGCGATGTACCGCCAGCCCTATCCCAAGGCGCGGCCGGCCAACTTCCCGGAGGAAGCCTGGCCCACCTACTTCGCCGCGGCCGCGTTCATGCACAACCGGCGCTACGGGCTATTCTTCCTCGCCGGGCTGCTGGTGGACGCGCTGCTGCACGTATTGAAGGTGCTGTGAGGACTGGAAACTGGAAGCTAAAATCGGGATGCTGGTCGCCCGCAAGAAGTGTCAAGTTTTCAGCTTCTAATTTCCAGGTACAGCGCGACGAGCTGCCTGGCATGTTCCTGCATGTTCGGTCCCAGGCGCACATTCGCCCGCAGGTCGGCCAATGGCTCCGGTTGATTGACGATCTGCTGAAGCACACGGGCCAGGTCGGCGCTGTCACCGGGCGCAAAAAGATAGCCCGTGCGGCCATCCTGCACCTTCTCGATCAATGCGCCCAGCCGGCTGGCGACCACCGGCACGCCCACCGCATACGCTTCCTGGATGACCAACGGTGAATTCTCATACCATAGTGATGGCACCACCAGGCAGTCCAACTGGCGCAACGCCGCGCCGACTTGCCGGTAATCCAGAGGGCCGGCGAAACGGATGTTGGGGTGTCGCGCCAGCGCCCGCACCTGGGCCGCATACTCCGGGAAAACGGTCTCGCTCCCGTAAATCGTCAGAGCGGCGTCCGCAGGCAACCGGTTGAATGCCTCCACCAACACGTGGACGCCCTTCTGCCAGGCGAGCGAGCCGAGGAAGCCGAAGTGCGGCCTGCCCGGCGGGGGCGGCGGCGCCGTCGCGTCCGCGGCGGCGAAGCGTGCAGTGTCGAGCCCGTTCTCAAGCACCGTGATCCGGCCGGCCGGGAACCCCTGGCGAACATAACGGTCGCGCAGGAAACGGCTGGGCGCGATGAAGCGGTCTATCCCCGCAATCAACCGGCGCAGATACGCGTTTCGGTAGGCGAAGGGCAGCGCAAGCAAGGGCCGGAACGCCCGCAGCCGCTGCAGATCGGCGCGTGCGGTGGCGCAGTCCACGCAGTTCCAGCCGAGCTTCGGCCCCGCGCACACCTGCCGGTCGGGCCGGATCAACTGGCTGTTGGCGCAGAAGTACCAGTAGTCGTGCAGCGTCATCACGCGCGGCCGGCCGGCCGCCAGCGCGATCAGCCGCGCCGAAACGCCCTGGACGTGCTGGAAGT
This sequence comes from uncultured Anaerolineales bacterium, assembly GCA_964647255.1. Taxonomy (GTDB): domain Bacteria; phylum Chloroflexota; class Anaerolineae; order CG2-30-64-16; family CG2-30-64-16; genus CAWJEL01. Next base: position 6,783 of record CAZYGI010000126.1, read on the forward strand.
GGACGACATCGGGCCGCGTCTCGGCCAGGAACGTCTCGAAGGCTGATTCGATGGCCGAATCCCGGAAGGTGTGCCAGTATTGCCGGGCCGGCCCCTCGGTCGCGCGGTCGTCCGGCAGCGCGACGCGCCACAGGTGGACGCCGTCGCGCTCGACGCGCACCTCGGCCGGTGTGATTCCGGCCAACGGATAGAAGACGTGCACCTCGTGTCCGCCCGTCGCCAACGTCTTTGCCAGGCTCCAGGTGTAGACCTCGGTGCCGCCCAGGCTTTCGGGCGGGTATTTGTGAACAGTGAAAGCGATGCGCACGGCTAAGGCCTCACTTCCGCGTAGATATCCGCCAGGATCCCGTAGGTCCGATCCCACGTGTACTCTTCCAGCGTCCGGCGGCGCCCTGCCGCGCCCAGCCGTGCGGCCAATGAAGGCGCCTCGACCAGCCGGCGGATGGCCGCGGCCAGGGCCGGCGCGTCGCCGAACGGCGTCAGCAGGCCGTTTTCATCGGCGCGGATCAGCTCGGGGAGGCCGCCCGCGTCCGCGCCGATGACAGGTTTGCCGTGCAGCCATGCCTCCAGGAGGACGATGCCGAAGGTGTCCACCTGGCTCGGCAGGGCCAGCAGATCGCACG
>CAZYGI010000127.1:0-3770 GCA_964647255.1 uncultured Anaerolineales bacterium
GATCTCGGCCAGGAACTCGTCGTCCACCTCCGCGGTGCCGCGCTTGCCCGCCTTCGCCTCCGCGAACTTGTCCAGCGCGCCCTGCCACACTACGGCCTTGCTGAAAATCGCCGCAATTTCATCCCAGCGCGCCACATAATCGCGGAAGGTCAGCAGCAGGATGCGTCCCGCCGATGCCTTGTCCGTGGCCGCAGGCTTGGATCGGCATTCGTAGACTGAAAGCTCCTCGAAATCGGTCAGGATCGAGAGCGGCAGCTTGGCGCTCCATGCATAGCGGCGGAGCTGGTAGGCCGGCTCGATGCCGTGGGTGATGTCCACCGCGGGCTTCTTGGCCTCGACGAAGAACTTGCGCTCCCGGCCGATGCGGAAGGAGTAATCGGGCGCCTTGGTCGCGCCGGCCACCCTCACCTTGTCCTCGTGGACCACCTCCTTGTACTGTTCCGCGAACCCCTGGACGTTGTTCACGTCCCAGCCGAGCGCGGTGAAGAAGGGGTCAATGAACTGGTGGCGGACCGCGGCCTCGCTGAACGCGGGGTCGCGGTACTGGTCATAGTTGCGCTCGAAAAGCTCAACGAGCTGGACGATCTCGGCGGGTGCGGGCATCGGCGCCTCACAGTGGGGTGGTGGATGGAGTCTGACGTTTTGCAGTGTCGCACTGGTCGGGGATTGTAGCATAGCCGGCTGCGGGGGTCAATCGCCGAAAAATGCACCCACCCGGTCCCACGCGCAACACGTTGACAGGCCGCGCGGCCCATGATAAAGTACCCCCGAACCCCCGTGGGAGACCGCCACACGACGCCACAAGAAAGGAAGAGGATCATGTTCGTCGGCCGCTACATGTCACACACCCCCAAGACCATCACCCCAGATGCCAGCGTGGCCGAAGCCACCGACCGGATGCAGCGCGAACACGTGCGCCGCTATCCCGTCCTGGATGAGCATGGGCGGCTGGTCGGCATCGTCAGCCTGGACGATCTGCTGCGCGCATCGCCGTCCGCGGTGACCTCGCTCAGCATCTGGGAAGTGAGCTATCTGCTGTCCCAGGTGAAGGTGAAGAGCGTGATGAGCAAGAAGGTGATCACCGTGGCTGAGGACACCCCGCTCGAAGAGGCGGCCCGGATCATGCTGAACAACAAGATCGGCGGTCTGCCGGTGATGCGAGGCAGCGCGCTGGTGGGGATCATCACCGAATCGGACATCTTCCGCATCTTCAGCGAGATGCTCGGCGCCACGGCGAGCGGCATCCGGCTCTCGGTGCTGGCGCCGAACGTCAAAGGCGCGGTCGCGCGCATCGCCACCGCGATCTGGCAGGAGGGCGGCAACATCCTGGCGTTCAACATGTTTGCGGGCGATGATCCCAGCAACTGGGGCGCGCATCTCAAGGTAAGCGACATCAGCCCGGAGAAGCTCGTGGCGGCGGTCACGCCGGTGGTCGTCAAAGTGCTGGACGTGCGCGCGAATTAACCGTTCAGCGCTGCGGCGTCGCGAGGAGATCCCACGCCACGCTCGTCCCGAGGAAAACCAGCAGGGTCAGCAGCAGCCCTTCCACCTGGAGCGGCTTGATGTCGGCTGCGATCAGCTTGACCGCCTCGGGGGCGACCGCGACCACGGCCACCAGCGCATAGAGCAGCACCGTGACCCAGCGACCGGCCGCGATGAACCAACCGCGGTACGCTGCGACGGCCCCCGGCCCCTCGGCCCGCACCGTCCGGGTCAGATAGAGGATGGCGGCGATGGCGAAGACGGACGCGAGGATGAAAGCCAGCCGCCAGATGATCTTCAAGTCACCCGCGGCCAGCGCGGCCAGGCTCATCACACCCGGCGCCAGGAACGAGAGGTGCACGCAATACGCCAGCCGGCGCCACCCCGGCCGGGCCATCCACTCCTCGTGGCGGAATTGCACGACCGCCCACCACAGGCCCATCAGGGTGAAAGAAAATCCAGCTACGGTTTGATAGAAAGCATCGGCATTCATACACCTGGCTCCTTGAATCAGTCACACTCACGATCACAGCCCGGTCCTGCGCGCCAGGTCCATGGCCTGCGCCCGGTCGGCCACCTGGAGCTTGGCGAAGATGTTGGAGACGTGGTTGCGCACGGTCTTGAGGCTGACGACCAGGTCGGCGGCGATCTCCTGGTTGGTGCACCCGCGGGCGATCATTGCCAGGATTTCGCGCTCGCGGTCAGTGAGCTCGGGGAAGGGGGGCTGCGCCGTCGCCGGCCGGCGCAGCGCAGTGAAATACCCCATCATCCGCTGGGCGATGGCCGGGCCGAAGATCGCCTCACCGCTGTGCACCGCGCGAATGGCGCGCAAAATTTCAGCCTTGTCTGCGCCCTTGAGCAGATAGCCGCGCGCACCGGCCTGGAGCGCGGCGAACACCGAATCGTCGTCCTCGAACATGGTGAGCACCAACACCCGAATGTGCGGCGCCTGCGCCACGATCCTGCGCGTCGAATCAATGCCATTGCCGTCCGGCATATGCAGATCCATCAGCACCACGTCCGGTTGGAGGCTGACCGCCATGCGGGCCGCTTCCACGCCGGTGATGGCTTCGCCCAGCAGCGTCAGGTCTGCTTCACGGCGCAGCATGGCGCGCATGCCGTCCCGGAAGGATGTCGAATCGTCGGCAATGAGGATGGTGATTGGATCCATATGGGTACGCCTTCTCCCACGTGCCTGGCACATGCGAAGTGCCAGGCACGTCTCGTGATTCTATCCTGGCAACGGCAGCCACACCCACACCGTCGTCCCCTCCCCCACCTTCGACGTGACCGTGCACTCCCCGCCTAACTCGGCGGCCCGCTCGCGCATCGAAACCCGCCCTACGCCCGCGGCCGAGTCGTGCGGCGCGCCCCGTCCGTCGTCGCTGATTTCCAGTTCGACCTTTTCGCCCACCGTCAGCCGGACCCAACCCCTGTGCGCCCCGGCGTGGCGCACGATGTTGGTCAGCGCCTCGGCCGTGATGCGGTAAATAGCAACCTCGACCGCTGCGGGCAGCGCGGGCAGGCGATCGGACAATTCGCACGTGATGGCCAGGTCGGCGCTCCGGGAGCGTTCGGCAAGCAAACACAGGCTGGCTGCCAGCCCCAGATCGTCCAGCGCGGGCGGCCGCAGATCGTACACCAGGCGGCGGATGTCGCTGATCGCCGCCTGGATGTCGCCCTTCAGGCCAACCAACATCTCGGATGCTGATCCTGTATCGTAGTCCAGCTCATCACGCGCCGCATCTACCTTCAGGGTCAGGCTCGCCAGCGCCGGGCCGAGGCCGTCGTGCAGGTCGCGGCGCAAGCGGCGGCGCTCCTCCTCGCGAGCGGCAACGAGACGCTCACGCGCGTGTTGGAGGTCGGCAGCCAAGCGCTGCGCCTGCCAGGTCTGCTGCGCGGCGAAGAGCGCGACGCTGGCCTGCTTTGCCAGGTCGTCCAGCAGCCGGCGGTCGAGCAACGAGAAGGACTCGCCCGGGCCGCGCGGGGCCAGGATCAGCTCACCGACCGGCTGGCCCTGGTGGAGCAACGGCAGTCGGACCAACGGGTAGGCAGGCGGCTGGCCCCAGACGGCCAGCGGCGCTTCCGTGTTTGTGTTCGATGTCGCGACGTCAGTCGCTATCTGTGGGGCCGAACGGCTGAAGCCGTTACTACGAGCTTCCACGTTCGATGTCGCGACGTCAGTCGCTATCTGTGGAGCCGAACGGCTGAAGCCGTTACTACGAGCGTCCGCGTTCGATGTCGCGACGTCAGTCGCTATCTGTGGGGCCGAACGGCTGAAGCCGTTA
>CAZYGI010000127.1:3870-7349 GCA_964647255.1 uncultured Anaerolineales bacterium
CTACGAACGATCAACGCGACATAGGGCAGCTTGAGCGCCGCGGCGATGGATTCCACGATGGTGGGCGCCACTGCGTCCGGCGCCAGCGCGCCGCCCAAACGCTGACCCAGCCGAGATAACACTGCGTACGGGTCATCACGCTCGCCGTACATCAACCGATTCACTGCTCGTTGCAGGCGCTGCCGCACAGGCTGGAACAGCACTGCAACGACGCCGGTGGCCAGGAAGAATGCCAGGGGACTGTTGCTGGCCCGGAAGAGGGAACTCAGCGCGCCGACAATCAGCACGTAGAGGCCCATGGTGAGCGCGGTCAGTGCGCCCCAGACCAGCGCGCGGTTGATGACGAAGTCCAGATCAAATAGATGGTACTGCAGGACCGCGATGCTGAGGCAGACCGGGAAGACCGCCAGCGAAATCGCCAGGAGCGCAGGCCGGAAGAGCACATAGAAGGTCTCGCCGATGTCTTGGGCAAAGGGTCGGGGCCAACCGGGGCTTTGGGCCCACGCCACCGCACCGTAGTAGATCATCATGCCGACCACCGCCAGCGCCAGGCCGACTGCGGTCCATTTGAGCTGCTGGCGTTCCACGAGATCGCGACTGCGCCGCAGACGATAGCCCTGGGCGAAGACGCCGGTGGCAAACCAGGCCACGCCGAAGACAAAGGACGCGATCGGGGTCGCGCGCCAGGTCGGGCCGTCGAGCGGGTTGAACGGGGTGCGCGGCACGAAGGCGCACACGGTGATGTAGGTGATCCAGATCGGCGCCAGCCAGCGGGTCCAGCGTGGGGTAAAACGGCCGTCTGGAAAGATATAGAGCAGCACCAGCGCGCCCGCCATCTCCAGCGCCCGCAGCGCCCAGACCGGCGCGTGCAAGGCGGGGATGCTGGCCGTCTGCAGCGGGCTGATCAGGGCGTCGCTCATGCCGGTCTCAACTGCGCCGATGGCCGCCAGCGTCATCGCCAGGAACAGCGCCATCGGACTGCCCGGCTTGCGCACCAGCAAGACCGCCGCGCACGCGAAGAAGACCAGCGCCATCCCGACCTCGACGGCCAGCGTGCTCCGGGCCAATGCGTTCGACGAGAGGCGGAGGTGGTCGTACCAAATGGAAACGCGCTGCAGTTCCTCCAGCCGCGCCGGGATGCCGAGCAGCGAGACCCCGAACGCAGTCAACAGAACGGCCGCGCTGAGGACTTGCAGCGCGAGCAGGTAACGCGGCGTGATCTGGGTCAGCCGTAACGGCATGAGCAGCTCCTGGACCATCTCACCAGCCCTGGCGGCAGGATCGTCAATGAGCGCATTATGGCACACGGTGCGAGTTTGATCAACCCTGCCGCAAGAACAGCGCTGCTTCAGGTCCAGCCAGGGTTTATCTATCGAGCCATTCCCACAAACCGCCCTGGTGCTTCGCGAGGCCGTGGAAGACCAGGTGCTTGCCGTCGGGCGACCAGGAGGCGAAGCTGGCAGCCAAGTCGCTGCCGCTGACTCGCGATTTCTGGCTCCCGTCCGCGGCGGCCACGAACACTGCCTCAGTGCCATCGCGCCATGAAGTGTAGGCGATACTCTGGCCATCGGGCGACCAGGCGGGCAGATAATCCGCGCTCGGGCCGCCGACCAGAGGGCGCTGGTTTGAGCCATCGGCGTCCATCACCCAGATGTCCGAGTCGTCATTTTTCTCGACGACAAACGCGATGTGCTTGCCATCCGGCGACCACGCGGGCGAGTGACCGGCGGCAGGCGTGGGCAGGGCGCGTGGATCGCTGCCATCCGCCTTCATCGTGTAGATCTGCCAGTCGCCATCCCGCCTGGTCCCGAACGCGATCTGCTTCCCGTCCGGCGACCAGGCGATGCCGTATTCCAGCGCCGAATTGTTCGTCAACCGCGTCTCCTGGCGGCTCTCGAGGTCTAGCACATAGATTTCCGTCGCGTCACCCCTGCCCGACAGGTACGCAATCGTGCGGCCGTCCGACGACCAGGCGGGCAGGTAATTGTTACGCCCATTGTGGGTGAGCGGTCGCGCATTCTTTCCGTCGGCGTCTGAAATAAACAACTCAGAGACTGGGGTGCCAGGCTCCACCACAGCCGGGATAGTGCGGGAGAAGATGATCTGCTTGCCGTCCGGAGACCAGGCTGGCCCCCAGAAACCAAACGACGGGTCTTGGAGCAGGACACGGCGGCCGCGACCATCGGCGCCGGTCAGATAGAGTGCTTCGTGTGGGGGCGGCACCGCGGCCGGAACCGCCCAAAACGGGTCGGCGGGCCGTTTATCGGTCACCGCGGGCAGCACGCTGTACTTGACCAGGTCGTAAACGCGAGCGTCCTGCGCATCCGCCTTTTCGGGCGGCACGACCGAATCGGCGGTTGCCACGACGATCATATCCAGATCCGGCAGAAGGATGATCGCCTGTCCGCCATAGCCCCGCGCCGCGATCGCCCGCTGCCCGCCGAAGACCTCCGGCTTCCAGGTCCACCAGCCCATGCCGTACCACTCGATCGGGATCGTCTGGCCGGTGTCAGAATAGACGCCGCTGGCCTGGGGTGAGGTGGTCAGCCGAATCCAGTCGGGCCGCATGAGCTGCTGGCCATCCCACGCGCCCCCGGCCAGGTAAAGGTAACCGAGCTTCGCCATGTCGCGCGCCGTGAGCTGAAGTTGTCCGCCGCCCACGGCATGGCCGGCGCTGTCGGTCTGCCACTCGTAGCGGGTGATGCCCAGGGGCGCGAAAAGATGTTCGGCGGCATAATCTTGGAGGGGGCGTCGCGCTGCGCCTTCCAGCAGAGCGGCGGCTAACTGCGTGTCGAGCGTGCTGTAGTTCCAGGCCGTGCCGGGCTTGTGCGCCATCGGCTGAGCCAGAGCGAATTGATCAATGTCCTGTTGCAGGAAGGCAGGAACCTGGCTGCCCGCGATCAGCTTTTCGGAGAAGCTGTCGTCCCACTGAACCCCGGAGCGCATCATGAGCAGTTCGCGCAGGGTGAGCTTCTGTTTGTCGGTAAACCGGCTGCCGGCAAAGAGCGCAGGCGCGGCCTTGCCCAGGGTGACATCAGGCCCGGCCACCTCCCCGCGAGCCTGTGCGATGCCGGCCAGCATCGAGGTGACGCTCTTGGTCACGGACCGCAGCTCGTTGAGCGACGCAGCGTCAACGCCGTTGAAATAGGCTTCGTAGACCAGCCGGCCGTCCCGGACGATGAGCAGGCTGTTCAGGAATGGCAATTGCGCCGTGATCTCCGGTTCCAGCGCGGTCAACTTCGCCTCGTCCAGCCCATGCTCGCCGGCCGGCGCGGTCTGCCAGCCGGCGGTGGGCCAATCGGCGCGAGGCTTCGGTGGTGCCGGCACGGGTGTGGCCGGGGCAGAGCAAGCTGCCAACCACAGCGCCATGACGACCAGCGCCGCGGCCAAAGCCCGGTGTCCGGTCACGCGTGGTACAGGAGTTCTAGCGTAACTATTGCACAATCAGCGCCCGATTCGTAGAAATCGGGCCAGAATCA
>CAZYGI010000128.1:0-7303 GCA_964647255.1 uncultured Anaerolineales bacterium
CAGCGCCATGTCCTCGCGCGCGGCCGCATCCTGGCCGTCCGCATAGACCCGCCGCAGCGAGCGGGCGACGCGGCTGATCCCCTCCCGGCACAGCGCATCGGTCAGCGGATTGGCGCGGATCGAAGTGAACGGCTCGATCACCTGCGTCAGCGCGTCCAGGCCCGTGCTGGCCGTGACCGCGGGCGGCATACTGGTAGTCAGCTCCGGGTCCACCACTGCCAGCCGCGGGAGCATGGTCGGGCTGCGCAGGCTGGCCTTGATCCCGTGCTCGGGCGAGAGCAGCACCGCGTTGCGCGTCACCTCCGCGCCGGTGCCCGCAGTCGTCGGGATGGCGATCAAGGGCAGCGAGGGCCGCGCTAGCCGCTGCCCGCGGCCCACCACCTCGAGGTAGTCCAGCGGGTCGCCGCCATTGGCCGCCAGTGCAGCGATCGCCTTGCCCGCGTCCAACGCACTCCCGCCGCCGCACGCGACGATCAGATCGCAGCCTTTCTCGGTTGCCAGGACCGTGCCGGCGCGCACCAGGTCAGTGGTTGGCTCGCCCGGCAGCGAAAATACATCGGAGACGCTGACGCCATGTTGATTCAGCAGCGCGACCAGCGGCTCGGCGCGGCCGGGATGGCTCCCGGTCACCACCAGGGCGCGGGCGCCCAGCGCACGCGCCGCGGGGCCAACCTGTTTGAGCGTGCCGGGGCCGAAGAGGATGCGGGCCGCGGAAGCGAATTCGAATTGCACAGCTTCCTCCCATTGCAGCTTGGAGGCCGTTACCAGCCCGCGTCTTCGGGGAACGCGTTGGTGTACTTCACACCGAACCGCGGCTCCGCCATCATATCGGCGACGGCGTCGCGCCAGGCGGCGTAGTGCGCCGTCTCTTTGTGCCGCGCTGGGGCGTCGGGCGTGCGGTAGACTTCGACCAGCACCCAGCGGGTCGGATCATCGGCCTGTTGGATCACGTCGAAGCGGGCGATGCCGGGCTCCTGGATGCTGTTGCGCGCGTTGGCGAGCGACGCCGCGCGAAAGGCTTCAACGCATTCGGGCTTGATGTGGACGTGGACGAGGACCACCAGCATGAGAACCTCCTCGATGAAAACGGATGGTGCGCCCAGTATAGCTTTCTCTCAGCGGCGCTGTCAAACGGTCAGTGCGGGGGTGTCTCCCGTAGTGAGGTCGCTGCTGTCATCCTGGGTAGCTGATCTGATCCGCCTGCAGCCAGAAGGACCCGAACCCGTCGCCGATCCAGCGGCCGCGGACAAGGAGCGGCCGCCAGGGCGGCGGCGCCTTCGCATCCCGCGCGCCGCGGCAGATGACGAAGCTCGCGCCATCCCCCAGGAAGAAGCCGGGACCGCCCGTCCACCCGGGGAGCCGCACGCCCGCGGTCAGGATCGGCTTGCCGCCTGTGCCGGTCAGTTCCCGCAGCGGCCGCCGTTCCGGGAGACGATCGCGCACCAGGGCCAACGGATCGGCGAGCGCGCTGACCGGGAGGCCGAGCAGCTCCGTCTCCCAGGCCCAGCGCTCCGCCAGGCTTTCGTCCGGGGCCTGGGGCGCGGCAAAGTCGAACGTCAACTGGGCTGCGCTGCCGCGGCGGATTTGCTCGATTTCGACCAGCAGGGCCGCCCGGTCCTTGCCCAATCCATCGAGTGCACCCGCGCGGATCAGGTGGTCAATCTCCTTGGGCCGCAGCTCAGCCCGGTTGAGCAGATCGCGCAGCCCGGTGTACGGCCTGTCTTTCCGGCCGGCGATGATCGCGGCCGCGGCGCTCCGCCGCAGGTCGCGCACCTGGCCCAGGCCCATGTAGAGGATGAAGAGCGGTTGAAGGTTCAAGGTTGAGGGTTGGGTCTGAAGTGTAAACGCTTCTCCGCTGAAGTTCACGTGGGGTGGCCGCACGGCGAACCCGAGCCGAACAGCCTCAGCCATGTAGATCGCCGGGTGGTGGAACCCGCCCCAGTCGGCCAGGCGCGCACGGAGGAATTCCGCGGGGTAGTGTGTCTTCAGGTAGGCCGAGCGGTAGCTGACGTCGGCGTAGGCGGTGGCGTGGCCCTGGTTGAACCCGTAGCCGGCGAACGGGATCACCTGCTCCCACAGCGTCGCGGCCTGAGCGGCGGTGAAGGCGGGGCCATCGGGCGGCGGCCGCATGCAGCCGGCGACGAACTGCTCGCGGATCGCCTCCATTTCCTGCGCGCCGAAGTGGCTCATCCCGCGGCGGAGTTGATCCGCCTGCGCCCAGCTCAGCCCGGCGACTTCGCGCGCCACGCGCAGGATCTGCTCCTGGAAGATCAACACGCCCTTCGTCCGGCCGAGGATCGGCTCGAGCGCCGGATGGAGATAAGTGACTCGTTCCTCGCCGCGGTAGCGCCGGACAAACGCGGCCGCCATGCCGCCCATCGCCGGCCCCGGCTTGAAGAAGGCGTTGGCAATCGCCAGGTCGGCGACGGTGCGCGCCTTGAGCTTGCGCAGGGTGCGCTGCGCGCCGTCCGACTCGCACTGGAATACGCCAATGGTGTCGCCCCGCGCCAGCAGATCGGCCGTCGGGGGGTCGTCCAGCGGGATCTTGTCCAGCCGGAAGTCGGGATCGCGGTCGCGGCGGATCAGCTCGGCCGCATCGGCCAGCACGGTCAGCGCGCGGATGCCGAGCAGATCCATCTTGGGCAGGCCCAGCGCCTCCACGTCGCCGTGCTCGAATTGGGTGATGAGGAAGCCCTTCGGCGCCCACTGCACCGGCGTCACGTCGGTCAGCGGGCCGGGCGTGATCACGACCGCGCCGGGATGGACGCTCAGATGATCGGGCTGGCCCACCAGGGCGTAGCCGGCGCGCACGATCTCGCGCTCCTGCGGGTCAGACAGGGCGCTCAGCACATCGTCCATCGTCCGCTTGTCGCGGCGGCGGGGGTCGGGGTGCCACGAGTGCGGCAGCAGATCCACCAGTTGGCTGATCCGGGCCTCGGCCAGCCCGTACGCCTTGCCGACCTCGCGCACCGCCGATTGGGGCCGCATCGTGCTGACGGTGCCGACCAGCGCGACGTGCTCCGCGCCGTACGCCTCTCGGACGTAGCGCAGCACTTCGTCGCGGCGCCGGCTGCAAAAATCCAGGTCAATGTCCGGCGGATTTGCGCGGGCCGGATTCAGGAACCGTTCGAACAACAGCCCGTGGGCGATCGGATCCACGGTGGTGATGCCGGAGCAGTACGCGACCAGCGAGTTTGCCACGCTGCCGCGCGTGCTCACCGGGATCTCCTGCTCGCGGGCGTAGCGGACGATGTCAGCCACCACCAGGAAGAGCGGCGCATAGCCGTGGCGGGCGATGGCGGCGAGCTCGTGGGAGAGACGTTGGACGGGAGAAGTCGAAGGTTGAAGGTTCAAGGTTGAAGGTTCGACGTCGGCCGGCGCGAGCGTGCCGTATCGGTCTTGAAGTCCCGCACTGGCCAGGGCTACCAGCGCCGCGTCGGGCGTCTGACCGGCCGGCAGCTTGAGGCTGGGCCAGATGGGACGGCCGTCGGGCAGACAGTCACCGCAGCGCGCGGCGATCTCGCCCGCCTGGCTGACCGCCTGGGGGAAGCGCGCGTACCGTGCCGCGATCTCGGCCGGCGAGAGCCAGTTCACATCAAGAACGCCGGATGAAACGTTCACGTGGATGTCCGCGCGTTCTTCCGGAATGGAGGCTTCAGCCGGTTTCCCTGGCTGTGGCGAGAGACCGGCTAAAGCCTCTATTCCGGATCGTGAAGCCCGGAAATTGGCCGGACTTACGGTCGGAACGTCGTCCTCATGCGCAAGCTCATCTTCAGCCTCAACTTCATCCTCCGGTTCGCGCAGCCGCCGGTTCTCGCGGATCGCGGCCAGCAGCCGCAGCTTCGGCGCGTCCTCGGCCGCCAGGCAGTAGACCGGCTCGACCGCGACGGTTGGCAGCCCCAGGCGCCGGCCCAGCGCCACGACCTCCGCCGCGATCGCTTCGTCCGCCGGCGCGTGGAGCTCGAGCGCCAGGCAAGCATTTTCCTCGTAGATGCCCGCCAGTCGCCCCGCGTAAAGCTGTGCGGCGCTGAGGTCGCCCGCGCGCAGGAAGCGCTCGATCCACCCCATCCGGCCGCCGCTCAGGCAGATTACCCCCTCGCGATGCGCGGCAAGATCGGTCCAGCCGAGGCCCCGCGCCGCCACCGCCTCGCGTTCCGGGCTGCCCTGGATCAGCGACGACAGCCGGCACAGCGACCGATACCCCGCCGGGTTCATCGCCAGCAGCACAAGATGCCCCGCCACCGCGCTACTCCCCTCTCCTGTCGCAACAGGAGAGCCCCGCTGCGCGGGGGGCAAGCTCGGGTCGGGGGTGAGGACCGCCACGGTCATCCCGATCACCGGCTGCATGCCGGCCCCCCGGCACGCGCGGGCAAACGCCACGGCCCCGTAGAGCGCGTTGGTGTCGGTCAGCGCCAGGTGCGTCATGCCGTCGCCCCGGCCGCGGGCGACCAGCTCGGGCACGGAGGGCGTCGCGCCGAGCAGGGTGAAATGGGAGTGAACTTCCAGGTGGGTGAAGGTCATGCCGCCTTTGGGCCGGTGTACACCACCTCGAACAGGATGCGGTCGGGCGACTCGAACATGATCTGGTAGTAAGTGTCCGCCTCGCTGTGGGCGAATTCCGGGCGATGGCGCGGCGTCTCGAAGAGCAGCGCCACGCCGCGGCCGGCGAGGCGCCCGGCGACGGCGTCAATGTCGGCCTGCGTCCCGGTGCTGATGGCGAGGTGGTTCATGCCCGGCCCGTCGTAGTCGTTGCTGACCGGCTTGACCTGGCCGATGAACCAGAGGCTGGCCCCCCGCTCATCCGCGGCGCCGATGAAGTCCTCGGTGTCGTAGAGCGTCTGCCAGCCCAGGGCGGCGAGCAGGTCCCGGTAGAAGGGCAGGTTCGCCGCCGCGACGTTAAATTGGATGTGGCCGATGTGGGTGCGCATGGGAAGTCTCCTGTGGCAGGCCTTTAGCTTTGTCCATTCGTTGCACTGCCGATAGGATGATAGCGGCAAACGGCACGAAACACAAGAGGGTAGCGCAGGGCTTCAGGGCGAAGTCATTGTGTGGCGAGCGCGGGGCCTGGCAACTGAAGTTGCGGCTACCCTTGCGAAGTCTGCCTGCGCAGACGGGCGTTCAACCGGCGAAGGCCGGTTTTGCAGTGGTAGGCGCAGTTTCAACTGCCGGCCTCCGTGGGTGGCCGCAACATGAAATCGCCCTGGCAGGGCTTCGTGCGGTTGCGGCCGGGTGGCTCCTCTGGTAGAATGCGTCCAGTCATTCACAATCCGCCTCAAAGGTGGCGTCACGATGCCCCAGACCTACCTGGACTTTGACCTCGAGATCGGCCCTGGCGACGGCCGCACTTATCCCCTGGCCGTGCTTCATTCGCCTGCCGGCAATGCGCGCGGGCAGATGGACTTTCCTTTCCGGGAACTTGACCTGGAGAACCGCCTGCTGGCGTTCCAAAACGCGCTGCTGCGGTCCGGCGGCGCGCGGCGCAAGGTGCTCACCGACGAGGAGCGATCGGTCCGGGGCTTCGGACAGGCGTTGTTCGCCGCGCTCTTCCGGGACGACGTCCGCTCGGCGTACGATGTCAGCCGGCGCATGGCGCGGGAGGCGGGCTGCGGGCTGCGCCTCAAGCTGCGCATCCTGGCGCCCGATCTGGCGGTGCTGCCGTGGGAGTATCTCTTCGACGAGCGCCTCGATGAATACGTCTGTCTCTCTTTTGGGACGCCGATTGTCCGCTTTCTGGAGGTCGCGCAGCCGATCTTGCCGCTGGCGGTGACGCCGCCGCTGCGCATCCTGGCGATGATCGCCTCCCCCGCAGGATTGACGCCGCTGGATGTCGCAGCCGAGCGGCAGAAGCTGGAGCAAGCCGTCGCCGGGCTGGCGGCGCGCAACCTGGTGCAGCTCCAGTGGTTGGAGGGCCAGACCCGCCGCGATCTGCACCGGGCCATGCGGCCGGGCAGCGGCCCCTGGCACATCTTCCACTTTGTGGGCCACGGCGGGTTCGATCCGGTGCGAGAAGAGGGGCTCCTGGCCTTGTGCGACCGGGAAGGCCGGCCGGATCTCATCACCGCCACGGAGCTGGGCCGGGAGCTGGCGGATCATCCCACCCTGCGCCTGGTCGTGCTGAATGCCTGCGAGAGCGCGCACGCGGCCAAGCGCGACATCTTCTCCAGCGCCGCGGCCACACTGGTGCGGCGGGGCGTGCCCGCGGCCGTCGCCATGCAGTATGAGATCACCGATCGGGCCGCGATCGAGTTCGCCGAGCTGTTCTACGAGGCGCTGGCCGAGGGCCTGCCCGTGGACGCGGCGGTCACGGACGCGCGCAAGGGGGTGAGCGGGGCGATCCGGGACACGCTGGAGTGGGGCATCCCGGTGCTCATCATGCGGTCGCCGGACGGCGTGCTTTTCGAGGTGGGGGCGGAGCGGGAAGCAGGGAAACCGGCAGACAAGGAACGGGCAGACAAGGCGCCGATGCGGGCAGCGGTCGAGCCGCCGCCGCAGATCGAAGCTGCCCTGCCGGATAGCGGGACGCTGCCTGTCGCGCCGGTGACAACGTACACGCCGGACCGCGCCGCGATGAAGCGCGGCCCGATTGACTTCGACTGGGTTCCCATCCCCGCCGGCGAGTTCCTGATGGGCAGCGACAAGAAGAAGGACACGCAAGCCTTCGACGACGAGACGCCGCAGCACACCCTCACCCTGCCGGAGTATCGCATCGCTCGCGTGCCGGTGACGGTGGCGCAGTTCGCCGCGTTCATGGCGGCCAACCCGGGCTACCGCACCACGGCCGAGCAGCAGGGTTCGGCGCGGAGTTGGACCGGGTCGAAGTGGGAGGAGGTCAAAGGCGCGGACTGGGCGCACCCGCGCGGGCCGGGGAGCGATGTGCGGGCGAAGCAGGAGCATCCCGTCACCTGCGTCTCGTGGCACGACGCGTTGGCCTTTTGCAAGTGGGCGGCCGTTCGGCTGCCCACCGAGGCCGAGTGGGAGAAGGCCGCGCGCGGCACGAAAGGTTTTATCTGGCCGTGGGGGGACCGGGAGCCCAACAGCGGGGTGTGTAACTTCAATCTGACCGTGGGCGACACCACGCCGGTGGGCAGCTACCCGGACGGCAAAAGCCCGTATGGCGTGCTGGATATGGCGGGCAACGTGTGGGAGTGGACGAGCAGCCTGTGGGGCAAGGATGCGAGCAAACCTGAGTATGGCTATCCATACGATGCCAAGGATGGGCGGGAGAATCAGAACGCGTCGGATACCGTGCGGCGCGCGTTGCGCGGCGGGTCGTTCGGGGGCAACGCTCAGCTCGTGCGCTGCG
>CAZYGI010000129.1:0-7229 GCA_964647255.1 uncultured Anaerolineales bacterium
GGTCGGCGGCGGCCGGCGCGACGGCCGGCGCGGCGTCCCACCAGGACGCCAGCAGATATGCGGCCCAAGGCAGGGCGGTGTCGCGCGTGTCTTCCGGAGATGAGCTACCGTTCAAACGATTCCTGCTCTTGCTGAAATGCTCTGTCCGCCGCGAGTATACCCGACAAAGGCGCGCGCGGCAATTCTATCTTTGACGTACCCGCCGGGGCCGTGATAGACTCGCGGCTGCGTTGCCCACAGACCAGCGCCGCACCATTCCAGCGGAGACTTCGGAAAATGCGCATCAAGGCCACCCGGATCGCCCGTTGGGGCGCCAGCCTGCTGCCCGGCTATCTCGGCCTGGCCTGGACGATGGCGTATCTGTTGACCGACGAGCGGTCCCGCAGGATCCTGCCGATCGCCCAGACGCTGGTTTTTCCGTTTCTCTACCGTCTTAACCCGATCCGCGCACTCAACCAGCTCTTCCCCGGCCGCCACCTTGCTTTCATCGAATTTGCGCTGATCCTGAGTGCGCTGTTTCTCGGCTACACCTGCGTCATCCGCGCGGCACGGCTCCGGCAGACGCCGATGACGCTGCGCGCAATCCTGCTGTGGACGGCGGCCTTCTGCCTGCCCCTCCTCCTCGTGCCGCCCGATTTCCTTTCGACCGATGTCTACGCGTACATCATGGAGATTCGGGTCGGCGTCGTCCACCACGCAAACCCGATGGTCGTGCCGCCGGGCGCCTTCCCTAGCGATCCCCTGCTGAAGTACGTCACCAGTTGGAAAGACCTGCCAGCCATCTACGGCCCGGCCTGGGCTGTGCTGCTCTCGGCGCTGACGTACCCCCTGCGCCCGCTGGGCGATGCGCCGTGGCTCTATCTGGCGGCCTACAAACTGCTCGCGGCCGGTTTTCACCTCGCCAACGCGGCAATGATCTGGCGGCTACTGGGCGCCTGGAAGCCGAACCAGCAGATCTGGGGCACGCTGTTGTACGCCTGGAATCCGCTGGCGCTGCTGGAGTACGCGGGCAGCGCACACAACGATGCGCCGATGATCTTTTTCTTGCTGCTGGCGCTGTGGCTTGCGCAGCAGGGGCGGTGGCGCGGCGCGACCGCTGGCCTGGCGCTGGGTGCGCTGGTCAAATACATCCCGCTCCTGGTGCTGCCTCTCTATGCCGTCGTGGTGCTGCGCGGCCGCCCGACCTGGCCGGCGCGCCTCAAGACGGCTGGGCAGATGGCGGCGATCTCCCTGCTCCTCGCCCTCGTCTTCTTCGCGCCGTTCTGGCAGGGCGGCCGCGTCGTCCGGCCGCTGCTGGCGCAGCCCGCGGCAGACCGCAGCCTCAACTCGATCGCGATGCTTGCCACGCGCGCCTGGCCCGTGCTGACAAATCTCGTGGGCTTGGGCGACGACCTGGACCAGGCGGCCCGCGATCCCAACCTGCCCGACGAGATGGGCTTGAGCCCGCAGCAGCTCGCCGTCAGCCAGGCCGTGCGCTGGTTCGGCCGCGCGGCCCTGGCGTTCACCTGGCTCGCGATGCTGATCGCGCTGTGGCGCCGGCCCACGTTCGAGCGGTTCGTCTGGGCGAGCTTCTGGGTGCTGCTGATCTACATCGTTCTGGGCACGACCTGGTTCTGGCCCTGGTACACCATCTTGCCCCTCAGCCTGGCCGCGTTGCTCGATTGGCGGCCGGCCGGCCGGCTCGCTCTGGCTTTCACGGCCACCGCCTGGATCATCTACGGCTGGCTGGGGACGGCCTGGCTGGCGCTGGCCTTTGCACCAGTTTTTGCCCTGGCCCTGACCCAGCTCTGGCGCGTGATCGCCCAAACCAGGCGATTGCAGCCTCATGGGAGCGGCCGGTAGAAACGGCGGGCGCCCGGCAGGCTCAAGTACGATGCGCCGGCTTGCGCTGCGTCCGCCGCGACCCGGAAAACGGCGTCCAGTTTGGCCAGGTCGGCGCTGTCGAGCGGATAAAGCCACAGCGCCGTGCAGCCAACAACCCCGTTTTCTCCGGCCCGGCGATGGGTGTACCGGACGCCGCACGCGTGCTGCTCCTGGCTAATCTCCACCGTGCCTGATGCCCACTGCCACACCTGACCTTCCTGAAGCTCCGGAGATGAATAGCAGGGCGCCGCACGATCAAAGCTCAATTGCAGCACATCGTCAGCCCATACCGCCACGAAGGCTTTGGTGACAGCAGCGGGCACGTGGAAAGAAAACTGTGCAAAATTGGCCCAAAATGCCTCCTCTCCGATGATGACCGTGGCGTATTCTGTGCGCAGCGTCGTGGAGAGAGGCGCAGCCAGCCCCCAGATCGCGGCCGGGCCGACCGGGGTGCGGCCTAGGGCCTCGCCCGAATCCACCGGCATTTGCGCCCCAACTGCGCTGGGGACTGCGTTCGGCCCGGCCCGCCCCACTGACACCCCGTAGTCTCCCCCCATCAGCTTGACCGGCACGTGATAGATCATCCCGCCCGCTGCGATGGTCAGGCGGGCGAAATCGAGTCCATTGAAGCCTGGGGCCTTGTTGATTGCTACGTGCAGCACGCCATCGGTGGCCTGAGCAGACGTGAGCCATGAAGCAACCTCAGGATCGTCCACTGTGACGCTGACGGGGCAGAGCGGCTCTGCCCCCGCGGCGGTCACCGCGCTGACCGTGAAGCTCGCGGCCGCGCTGCCCCGGTCAAAAAGCAACGCCTCGATCGGCATATGCACGACGCGATAGCCAGAAGGATCGGTGTCCGGTCCGTTCTCTGTCACGGTATTTTCGGCAAGACCGCCGATCACGTCCGCGGTATTCCCCACCATCCGGTTTCCGGTCACCCTCGAAGCGCTCACCCGATTCAGGCGCACGCCGACCTGGTTCTCCTGGAAGGTGTTGCCGGTGACGATGTGCCGCGTTGCGTCTCCGCTGAATAGCCACCAGGCCGGCTGCGGATCGGCCAACAAATTGATCGCCACCCAGTTCTCAACAAAGGTGTTTCCCACGACCGTGATGCGGCCCTGCGGGCACGAGATCGCGCCTTGCGAGTCAGTCCACCCACCGTATAACCGGCCGCGGTTATTGGCGGTGAAGACATTGCGCAGGATCAGGATGCCGGCGGCGTGCCCGGCCCACACGCCCGACAGCCACGATAGAGTGACCGTGTTGCCCTCGATGACACAGTTGCTGGCGAAATCAAGCTCGATCCCATGGCTGTACGCCTGCGTGATCTGGTTGCCCGTGATAAGGACGTCCTGGGTTTGCCCGGGCAGCCGCGGCAAGCCACTGAGAAAAACCCCGTCGCCGCCGAACGCGATCCGGTTGCCCGTGATATCGCAGCCACTCACGCCCGCGCCGATGATCGCCGCACCATCCCCTCCGCTCCACCAGTAGGGGACCGGTTGGGTGTTGAAGTGCATGATGTTGTTCGTCACAACAAGTCGTTGCTCTCGGCCGCCGCGCGCTTGCCACAACCGGATCCCCATCGCACAGCCCGATACGTCGTTTTCCTCGTAGCGGTTGCCCTGCCCATAAAAATCGGCGATGCCAACCGTGTTGTGTGTCGCCAGCGTCCGGCGGCAAGTCATGGCCAGACAGCCGGTCAGAACGATTCCGGCCCCCATCGCGGCATAGAAGGTGTCGTCTTGCGCGACGCCGCTCCAGAGTTCGGTGTCGCTCTCTTCGGGGGTTTCCCAGAAATCCAACCAGATGCCGCGCCGCTTGTCACTGACCTCCCGGCTGGCGTCGCTCAACAACCGGCGATTGTTGGTCACGGACACGCCCTCAATCACGCCACCCGTCAGCGCCCTGGCTTTGACCCCATAATGATACCCGGAGATCACGCCCCCGCGCAGGGTCAAGCCGGCGCCGCCATCGAGCAGCACACCGATGCCGTACGTGCGATGATCGCCGAATTTCGTGAAATCCTCGGTGTCACCCCTCAAGAGCGCGCCGCCCAGATCCACCGTCAAATTCTGACCGCGTATCGTGACGGCGGCCCGGCCGGCTTCACAGGGCAAAACGTAGTGGCCCAAAGCCACTCTGAGTTCTTGATCGCTCCCTTCGATGACCATCCCCTGCTGCAAAATGATGGCCCCGTCTTGTGCGGTATAGACCCGGCCTGCGTAGGGAAAGAAGCCCGAGGCGATCAACTGCGCCTTCTCAGGATTCAACGGCGAGTCAAGCACGATGCTGGCCGCCAGTCCGCGCGCGGCCGCGCCAGGATTCATGAATGAATTTTCGCTGGCAAACGCGGTGCCGCTGGTATCAATGTCGGCCACCGGATGGCCCAGGCCCAGCGCGTGGCCGAGCAGATGCGCGAGTGCGGCCGCGTTCTGTGCCGTACGGAGCGTATTTTCCCGGGGAGAGAGCGCCATGACAACGGTGAACGGGCAAGCCCAACTGCGAAGTCCCCGCCCCTTCACCAGAAGCACCTGGATCTGTTGTCTTTGTCCGAGCGCCGGCAAAAGGTTGGCGCCGGCGAACAGGCGTGCAGCAGATGCGGATGGGACGGCGCCCGGCTTGAGCGACTGCCGGGCATCGGCCACTGGCCCGTGATAGAAGAAACGTAACCGGCGGTCACCGAGCTGGCTTGCGAACCAGTCGTTCACATCTTGGAGCAGCTGTTCAACGTCGTCCGCCTCACCCGCATCCTCTGCGATGAGCGGCGTCGGTTCGGCTTCAACCAGGCTGACATGGACGGCGTAATAGCTTTCGGGCAGGGGGCCTGTCACATCGGGGGCGCCAAGTCGTTGCGCGGCGGCAGCGGGCAAGGCATCAAGCAAGAGAAGATCATGCTCCAGATCAGGATCGCCGGGCCCCGGCGCGGCGTACAAAAGCGGCCTTAGCGAGCGCGGCGCCGCTCCCAGCGCGATCGCCCCGGCAGAGAACCGGAGGAAGGCTCTACGGGAAAGTCCTGAAGCTGGCATCGAATCCGACTTCCGAAACGCCCTAACTGATCTCAGGCGCGCAGCGCGGCCAGGATGCGCGCGGCCGCGGCTTCCCAACTGAGCGGCTCGGCCAGGGCGCGCGTGGATGCCGGCTGTTCCCGCAGCCGTGCGAGCGCAGCGCGGGCCGACGCCGCATCCTCGAAGAATGCAACGCCCGACTGCCCACCCCAGGCTTCCGGCAGCGCGCCGAACCGGGTCGCCAGGATCGGCAGGTCACACGCCGCGGCTTCAAGCACCGACAGCGGCCAGTCAATGCAGCTTGGGTCGTCCGGCGCGGGCGGGGTGGGGAAGACGTACACATCGGCCGCCTGGTACAGCTCCTGCACGCGGGCGACGTAATGCGTGATCAGCCGCACGCCGGCCGCTTGCAGCTCGCCGGCCAGCGCGGCGTCCTGCGGTGTGGAGCTGCTGGCGGCGAGGACGGGCAGCGCCAGGTCGGCCAGCGCGGCGAGCAACGCCACCCCGCGGCGCCGGTTGAGATGCCCCACATGCAGCGCGATGAACGCGTCCTCCGGCAGGCCGTGGTCGCGGCGCAGCAGGCGCCGCTCCGCCGCCGGGACCGGGTGAAACGTCTGCACATCCACGCTGGGGGGCAACCGGAGCGTGCGCCAGCCCAGGCTGCGCGCCTGCGCCTCGGTCTGCACCGACTGGACCGCGCACAGGTCGGGCGCCGCAAATCGGGCCGCCAGCCGCACGAGCGCGCCGTGCCGCCGGCCCTGGGTCGCCACCAGCATCACCGGCGCGCCGCGGCCGTGACGCCGCAGCATCCGCGCCCGCAGCCCGCTCGCCAGGGTGAGCGAGGCGGTGGGGACGTACAGCGTGGCGTCGGGCCGGAATGCGGCGATGCGCGCGGCCAGCGCGGGCGAGCGCAGCAGCCGGTCCGCCGGGATATTCGCCACGGCCCGCTCCGGCCAGTCCGCGCCGGCCGTGGTGAGGGTCAGCGCCTCATGGCCGAGGCCGCGCAGCGCGGCGGCCAGGCTCAACGCCAGCTTTTTGATCCCCTCGTCGGGCGGCGGCGCCAACCGCTCGCTGAAAACCAACAGACGCATCGCTTTACTTCACCATCGAGCGGTACACCTCGATGTACCGCGCCACCACGCGATCCAGCCGGAAACGCGCCTCGGCCGCGGCGCGCGCCGCCTCACTCATCTCGGCATAGGCCGCCCGGTCCGCCAACGCGCGGACGATGGCGCGGGCCAACGCCGGTGCATCGCCCACATCCACGACGTAACCGGTGCGGCCATCCTCCACGATGTGGCCCGCGCCGCCGGCCCGCGTCGTGACCACCGGGATGCCGGCGGCCAGCGCCTCGATGGCCGACATCGGCGACACCTCCTCGCGCGAGGAGAGCACCACCAGCTCTGCCTCGGCATAACGCTGCCGCATCTCCGCCTGGCTCTGCACACCCAGGAACTCCACCTGCTGCGCCACGCCCTGCTCGCGGCACACCGCCTGCACCTGCGCCACATAGCCGGCCTCGTTGGTGCGGCCGGCGATCTGGACGTGCAGGTGGGGCAGCTCCTGCCGGGCCTGCGCCAGCGCCCGCACCAGCGTGATCGGGTCTTTGCGCGGGATCACCGACGCGGGGAGCAGCAGCCGGCCGGGCGCCGGCCGCCTGGGCAGACCGAACATGTCGTCCGGTGCGGGGTTCTCGGTGATGAACCAGCGCGCAGCCGTGCGGCCGGCGAAACGCTCGCGGATGTACGGGCTGATGGCCGTGACGGTCGAGACGCGGGCCAACGCCTGGCGCTCATAGTAGCCCGCCAGCGCAAACGCCAGCCGGTTGAAGGCGCCCGGATTGTAGCGCGCCTCCTCCCTCACCACGCCGTGGATGGTCCAGACCGGCGCATAGCCCGCGTTCAGCGCGGCCACCGCGTAGCTGTGCAGGTGGCAGTTGACCACATCCGGCGCGATGGCGCGCAACTGTGCCGCGATCCGGGGCACGGCGGCGGCCATGTTCGGCACGAGGCGCTGTCGCGATTGTGCCAGGTGATGCACTGTGACGTTCCCCTCGTGCACCGTGCGCGATTCGGCCACGTCGGAGTGGCAGTTGACGACATGAATCTCAACATCGTCGCGGCGCCGGAAGCCGGTGACCAATTGATGTGCCACCGCGCGGATGCCGCCGGAAATCTGGGCCGGATCGGCAGGATAGAAGGCCACGAGGGCCACGCGGAACGGTCGGGTCATGCGACATCTCCCCGCGTGCGGCCAGCGGCGCCCGGCGCGGCCGGCGCCGGGGCGTACACCTGCAACGTGGCGTCCGTCACCGCGGCCAGGCGCCAGCGCCTCGTCGCGGCGGCGCGCGCCGCCTCGCCC
>CAZYGI010000130.1:0-7211 GCA_964647255.1 uncultured Anaerolineales bacterium
CGTGGGCGTCGCGGTCGGCGGCGGCGCAGTGGGCGTCGGCGGCGCCGTAGGCGTCGCGGTCGCGCTCGGCGGTGTGACGGTGGCTGCGGTCAGGGTCTCAGCGGGCGGCGGGGTCGGCGTCCCGGTTTCCGCGCCCATCGCCGGTTCCGCCACAGCCGATGGCGTGGCGGTCGGCGGTGAGACACGGGTTGACGTCGCCTCGACCAGCGCAACCGCCTGCGCCGTGGGCTGCGGCCGTTCCGGCGTCGAAACGCCGCCCGCGGAGTCCGTTGCTGGGCCAAAGACCTGCACCAAACCCGCCAGGCGGTCACGGAAGCCGTAGACTTCGCCGCGGAGCTTTTCGATCGGCAGCTCGCCCAGGCCCCACAGGCTCACCAGGATGAGAGCAGCCAGGCCGACGATCCATAGTCCCCAGCGCGGTCCGGCCGGACGCACGTCCCGTCCGCAGTGCGGACAGACGGTCAGGCCCACAGCGACCCGGCCGCCGCAGCCGGCGCAGCGGACCGAGCTGGCCAGTCTGCGCTGGCGCGCGCCGCACTCCGGACAGATCACAACGCCCTGATGTAACGGCGTGCCGCAACGCTTACAATCCATGCGAGTCTTCCTCAGGATTCAGGAAAGAACAACTTCCGCAGCGCTTCAAAAGGTCATGACCCCGGCACAAGCGGCCGGCCGCCGATCAACGCGCTGACTTCTCGGATTGTCAAGAGGCCCACAAGCAGCAGCAGGAGGCCGAAACCGATCAAGTGGACAAGGCCCTCTTGCGCCGGCTCGATGCGTTTGCGCCGGATGGCCTCGATGGCGATGAAGAGCAACCGACCGCCATCCAGTGCAGGCAGCGGCAGCAGGTTGGTGAGGCCGAGCGCGGTGCTCAACAGGGCGAGATAGTAGAACACCAGGCTGGGCGTGCGGCTGGCCTGCGCCTCGCGCACCACATCGCCCGTCGTGACGGCGATCCCGACCGGGCCCATGAAACCGGCATCGCCCAGCGGCTTCCCTTCGCGGATCAGGTTAGCGGGGATGGCAAATGTCATGTAGATGATGTTGCCGACGTCCCGGACGCCACCCCACACGGCCTCCCAAACCGCCGCGCGGCGGACCGCCACCCCGATCGCAACCCCCAGTGCGCCCTGGCCGGCCGGCGGAGACACCCTGGGCGTCAACGTGAGCTCCAGGGTCTGCTCGGCCTTCGTCGCCGCATCGGTGCGCACCAGGCGATAGCGCGTCGGCTGCCCCAGGCGCGCGTCGGTCAGCGTCTTCAGGTCGCTGATGTTGGCGACGGATTCGCCTTCCACAGCGATGATGCGATCTCCCACCTGCAGGCCGCCGGACTCGGCGGGAGAACCGGCCGCGATCTCCTTGACCACGGCGCCGGGGCGGCTGGCGTCAGTCACGCCCTGGGTCAGGATCAACCCCGCAAACAGCACGATCGCCAGCAGGAAATTCATCATGGGGCCGGCCAACAGGGTGGAAGCCCGCGCCCACCGCGACGCCGCCGCAAAGCTGCCCGGCTCGCTCGGATCGTCTTCGCCCTTCATCCGACAGAACCCGCCGAACGGGATCCAGTTGAGCGAATAGATCGTGCCGTTTCGTTCGAACAGCTTGACCAGGCGCGGCGGGTAGCCGAAGCCAAACTCCTCGACGACGATCTTGCTGCGCTTGGCAATCACCAGATGCCCGAGCTCATGCACAAAGACGATCACGCCCATCACCACGATGAACGAAACAAGAGTCAACATAGATTCACCTTCTCATTTCCTCCACATCACAGTCACATGCACGTTTCAAGACCCCGGCAGCGATCCGGAGCAACATTATACTCTTGCGGGAAACATCCCCCAAAACTATTCCGCGTTCAGCGGTCAGGGTTCCACTTCAGAGCGGATAGTGATAGACAGTGTCTGTCACGCTGAGCGGGTCAGTCCAGGTCAGCTTGCGACGATGCGCGTTCCGGCAGCCAGCTCAGGATCGCTCAAGACGCGCGCCACCAGGCCCGGAACGAGGCCCGAAATCACCTGCACGCAGCGCAGAGATGGCGCTGCCTCCACCAGGACGATCATCTCCCGCACCTTAGCGACCATCCCACCGGTCACATCCACCCCGCGCGATCCGCCCAGGACTTGCGCGATGGTGGGCAGGGTCGCGGGCGTGATTTCCG
The DNA here is from genome assembly GCA_964647255.1 of uncultured Anaerolineales bacterium. Taxonomy (GTDB): domain Bacteria; phylum Chloroflexota; class Anaerolineae; order CG2-30-64-16; family CG2-30-64-16; genus CAWJEL01. The sequence goes on from CAZYGI010000130.1 coordinate 2,159, forward strand.
GGATCAATTCGCCGGCAACCCCGCCGGCCGGGTCCGCGGTGAGGACACCCGCGACTTCGCCCACCAGGATCACCCGGTGCGGCGTCAGCCGGGAGGCAAGCCAACGGAAGAGCTCCTCAGTCGAGACGATCGTGGCCCCACGCACGGCATCGAGCGCGACGTCGCCGTAGATCACCGGCACGAGCCCGTGGTCGAGCGCAACCACAAGCGGACGCTCCGCCAGCGTGACAAGTTCCCCGTCGGAACACTGCGCCGACGCGGAGGGTTGAATCCGCAGCGCAGGCACGCCGGCCGCGCGCAAGGCGTCCACGACACGGCGGTTCAGCTCGCCGGCGACGTGCGCGACCTCCGCGTAGCCGCGCCACTGGTCGCGCGTCCGTACTCCGGCGCGCGTGCCGTGCTGACGCGCCGCCACATGGCCGAACGATCCGCTGCCGTGGCCGAGCAGCAGGCGCAGCCCAGGCCGAACGGCCAGCGCGGCTGCGATCTCCCCCGCCAGCCGGTCAAGCACATCGGCCCGCAGCGCCTGGGTCCGCGTCTTGTCGGTCAGCAGCGAGCCGCCGAGCTTGAGAAAGACCAGCTCGTCCACCGTGTTTCTGCCCCTGCCAATTTGTCATTCTGAGCGGGTTAACGAGTCGGCCCACAACGCGACAAGTCAATAGCGAAGAATCTCTGCCTCGTGCTAAAGATTCTTCGCTGGTGTCTCGCCGTAACGCGTGTTGAGTGGTTAACCCGCTCAGAATGACAGACTCCCGCCAAATTCAAGAGGCGCGAGTGATGGTCACAACGCCATCTTCGACCGCGACCCAATCCCCCTCGCGAATCTGGCTGATGTCCACCTGATCCACCATCGGGATGTCGGCAATGATCGCGCCGACCACAACGATGGCCTCACTCTCCGCGTTGATCAGCGCGGCCGGCGCGTGGCCGCTCTTCGCCAGGCGCAGGATGGTGTAGGAACCGACGGTGCTGCCCTTGCCGGTGGGAAAGACGAGCACCCGGCCCGCCACCGATTGCCCCTGCAAGGGGTGGCCGGGCTCCAGCACGACGCCCGTGTCCGGGTCCACCCCGCCCAGGAAACCGATCGGCGCAGGGGAAACCAGCGCGGAGCCCACCCCGCGGCCGGATTTGATCACACGGCCGTGGAGTGTCACAGTCTCAAACATCGCTGCCTCGAACAATCATCTCAATGAAAACGCCAAGAGCCATTCGGACCGGTGATTGAAATCACGGTCTGACACAGAAAGTGCGTTGAAACGCACTGCGCCGGTGGCGGCAACCCGTTTCAACGGGTTTGGCATACCAGCCCGTGGTTTCAACCGTAGGCCGCCTTGATCGCGTCGAACAGCTGCCTGTCTTCTTCCTCCGGCACCGTGCGCAGATCGAGCAGCAGTTGCCCGTCCGCGATGCGCGCCACCACCGGCGGATCGCCCAGGCGCAGCGCCGCGGCCAACGCGTCGGGTGCGGCCGCCTCGACGGCCACCGCGACCGTCGGCAACGTCTCGCCGGGCAGCGAACCGCCGCCGACCGTTGACGCCGACGCGACGACCGCCGCCGCGATGCCCGCCGCGCACAACGCCGCGGCCAGGGTCGCCGCGCGGCGCTCCAACGCCTCGACCGGGACCGAGATCATCCGCCAGACCGGCACCTCGCGCTCCGCTTCACCGGCCAGGTAATGCAGCAGCGTCGCCTGCAGGGCGGCCAGCGTGCTCTTGTCCACCCGCAGCGCGCGGGCCAGCGGATGCCCTCGCAGTTCGGCCACCAGCTCGGCCCGGCCAACGATCAGCCCGGCCTGCGGCCCGCCCAACAGCTTGTCGCCCGAAAAAGTCACCAGGTCGGCGCCGGCGGCCACGCTCTCCTGCACCGTCGGCTCATAGCTGAGGCCGTAGCGCGATGTATCGAGCAGCGTACCGCTGCCCAGGTCGTCCATCACGCGCACCCCGGCCGGCCGCGCTAACGCCACCATGTCGGCCAGCGCCACCTCGGCGGTGAAGCCGATCTGCCGGAAATTGGACGTGTGGACCCGCAGCAGGAGCGCGGTCTGCGGGCCGATCGCGGCGCGGAAGTCGTGGAGGTGGGTGCGGTTGGTCGTGCCGACTTCAACCAGCAGCGCGCCGCTCTGCCGCATCACGTCTGGGATGCGGAACCCGCCGCCGATCTCCACAAGCTGGCCGCGCGATATCACAACCTCGCGGCCGCGGGCCAGCGCGGAGAGCGCCAGAAAAACCGCGCCCGCGTTGTTGTTCACGACCAGCGCGGCTTCCGCGCCGGTCAGCTTGCGCAACAACTGCTCGGCGTGGACGTAGCGTGAGCCGCGCTCGCCGGCTGTCAGATCGTATTCCAGGGTGCTGTAACCGGCTGCAACCGCCTCCATCGCCCGCCGCGCGGCCGCGCTAAGCGGCGCCCGGCCGAGGTTAGTGTGGATGATCACGCCGGTCGCGTTGATCACGGGGAACAGCGAGCCGCGGGTCATGGCACGGACACGCTGTGCGGCCGCCCCGGCCAGATCCTCCAGCGCAGGCGCCGCGGCGCCCGCGGCCAGATCGGCGCGCGCCGATTCGAGCGCCACGCGCACGGCTTCGACCGCCAGGGCACGGCCATGTGCGGCCACCAGCGACGGCAGCGATCCGGTTGCCAGGAGACGATCCACGCTGGGCAGATGGCGTCGGGGATCGGATGAAACGAGAGATGCGTCTGACATGGCCCGCATTCTAGCATGACCCATCACAAAACGAAAGCCAGGTTTCGCAACCTGGCTTGGGTCTGGTGGGCGAAAAGGGGCTCGAACCCCTGACCTCCTCGGTGTAAGCGAGGCGCTCTGACCGGCTGAGCTATTCGCCCGCAGCGATGAGATTATATGTGGGTTGGTGCGACGTGTCAATCCGATCGCATGATCACTTCCCGGCTCCGGCCGCCGCCTTCGTCCGCGCCGACGTAGCCGAGCTCTTCGAGCTGCTCCATCAGCCGCGCGGCCCGCGGAAAGCCGATGCGCAATTGGCGCTGCAACAGCGAAGTGGAGATGTGGGTCTTGGTCGCGACCAGCTTCAAGGCCTGATCGAGCAATTCGTCCCGCTCCTCGCCCTCGCCGCCGACCAGCCCCTCCCACGGCGCAGAGGCTGCCGGCGCCTCCGCGCCGTCGTTCTGCGCCTTCCAGAACGAAACCACCGCCTCGATCTCCTTATCGGAGACGAAGCAGCCCTGGATGCGCGCCAGCTTGGATGTGTCGGGCGCCATGAAAAGCATGTCCCCGCGGCCCAATAGCTTCTCAGCACCGGGCGTGTCAAGGATGACCCGGCTGTCAATCTGCGACGTGACCGCAAACGCGACGCGGGCCGGGAAGTTGGCCTTGATCAGCCCGGTGATGACATCCACGCTGGGCCGTTGCGTCGCCAGCACCAGGTGGATGCCCGTGGCGCGCGCCATCTGCGCCAGGCGGCAGATCTGGCGTTCGATGTCGTCCGCGGCGGTCATCATCAGATCGGCCAATTCATCAATCACGAGCACCAGGTAGGGCAGCCGATCCTGGCTATGGCTCATCTTGTGGTTGTACTCGACGATGTTGCGCGCGCCCCGATCGGCGAACATCCGATACCGATCATCCATCTGGAGCATGAGCCAGGCCAACGCGCCGGTCGCGTGCGCCGGGTCGGTGATGACCGGGCCGACCAGGTGCGGGATGCCGTTATAGCCCGGCAGCTCAACCATTTTGGGATCCACCATCAGGACGCGGACGCTCTCCGGCGCGTTGTTCATCAGGAGGCTGCAAATGATCGCATTGATGCACACCGACTTGCCCGAGCCGGTCGCGCCCGCGATCAGCAGGTGCGGCATGCGGGTGAGGTCGGCGACCACCGGATCGCCGGAGACATCGCGGCCCAAGGCGACCGTCAACGGCGAGCCGACACGGGCAAACTCCTTGGACTCCAGGATGTTGCGCAGCCCGACCATCGTCTTGGCGACGTTCGGCACCTCGATGCCGACGTAGGGCCGCCCCGGCACCGGCGCCTCAATGCGCAGCGACGGCGCCGCCAGGGCCAGAGCCAGGTCGTTGTTCAGCCGCAGGATCGCCGAGACGGGCACGCGGCGGCGCAGCACCTCGCCCCCGCGCAGCTCGCGCACGTATTCGCCGGGTTCAAGCCCGAACTGCGTGACGGTCGGTCCCTCTTTAATACTGACGATCTCAATCGGCACACCGAACTCGCCCAACGTCTGCTTGATGAGCTGGGCGCGGTGCCGGGCGTCGGTGTTGGGCCCGCCGTTGCCCTGATCCAGGCGGAGGAGATCCATCGGCGGCAGCCCGGCCGGCCGGCGCGTTTTCCGGCCCGGCGCGGGTTCCTCGGCCTTGCCGGTCCGGGCCGGTTTGGCCGCGACGGTGGGCTCATCGGCGGCCGCGACGCGTGCCGCGCGGCGCGGCGCGACGGACAAGCGGGACGGCGCTTCCGGCGCCGGCAGCGCTTCCGGTTCGACGGGCCGGCCGCGCCGCAAGCGCGACGGCAGCGAGCGGATAGCGCCTAGACCGTCACGCAGACGTTGTCCCAGGGCGGCCACGCGCGCGGAGAGGGCGATCCAGCCAAAAAACCGTTCGATGCGCCCGGCCAGCGCCGATCCGACGTCAGCACTCGGCCCACCGGGGATCCCCGATCTACGACCAGCGCTGGTAACGTTCTTCAGCGGGCCGGCCCCGGCCACAGCGCCTGCCGAACCGCCGACCAGCGCCCGCCCCACGCGCTGCGCCTGCACTCGGATAAGATAACCGGGGCCGCGGTTGGCAGCCCCCGCACCGCCAGTCCAGCCGGCCGGCAGAGACCGCCAGAGCGCCCACGCCGCGGCGATGATCCCAGCCCACAGCACCAGCCGCGCGCCCAGTGCGCCGAGCAGGTCGGCCAGCGGTGCGCTGATCCCCCACCCGACCAACCCGCCGCCCTCACCGGCAAACGCGGCCGCCATGGCGCGCGGCTCGCCGAGATGGAGGATGCCCAGCGCGGCAAGAAAGAGCAGCTCGGCGCACGCGACCGCCTGCCAGCGCACCGTCCAGCGCAGCGGGCCGGCGAAC
>CAZYGI010000131.1:0-7183 GCA_964647255.1 uncultured Anaerolineales bacterium
CGTGACCGAAGGGAAGACCATTCCTGCGAACCAGCCCGTCTTTTCGCAGATCGCTCAGGGCTATTTGCCCGTTCTGGTCGGATGGATCTTTGCCGCCGTGATTGTGGCTTTCCTCATCTACAATCTGTTCAGCAGCCGTCAGAGGAAACGCCGCTACGGCATCGAGGTGAGTCCCCTGTACCTGGATCTGCTCAAGACCATCCTGTTTGCAGCAGTGGTGGTCGGATACGTGTACTTCGTGAACCTCTACCACGGCATCCAGATGCCCGTGCTTCTCCTGGCAATCGTTGCCGTCACGATCGCGTATATCTCGAACAACACACGCTTTGGTCGCTACTCGTACGCGATCGGCGGCAATCGCGAGGCTGCCAGGCTCTCCGGCGTCAACATCAACAACACCCTCTTCAGGATCTTCGTGCTGATGGGGTTCCTGTGCGGTGTTGCTGGCATCGTACTGGCCTCTTACGTGGGCTACGGCACGATCGCGGCCGGCTATGGCTATGAGCTCGATGCAATCGCGGCCTGTATCCTGGGCGGCACCTCCCCGCTCGGTGGCGTGGGCACCATCTTCGGGGCGATGGTTGGGTCTCTCATCATGGCGAGCCTCACCAACGGCCTGCAAATCATGAATGTCCCGGCCGCCTGGCAATACGTGCTCAAGGGGATCGTCCTTGTCTTGGCTGTGTATGCCGACGTATCGCTCAAGAAGCGCCGGTAAGCCCTCCCTACGCCGCCACAGCCGTTGCACCATCCCTCTTGGTCCCGCCGGAGCCACCCCCTCCGGCGGGACGTTTTGTTTGCCTTCCTTCTGAATTCAATTTGTGCCGATATTGAGCCACGGAGTAAGCCAGACTCCTGAAACGCCGCGCGAACCCCGGCATAATAGCTTTCTATTCAACCCGACGTGAAAGGAGACACGCAGCTATGACCCCGATCGCGCGCATCTTTGTTGGCCTGGTGCTGCTGGTGCTAACCATCGCGCCCCTGCCGGCGGCCGCCGAACCCGCGGCCCCGGTCGCGGCCGATGGGCCGGCAGCCACATTCACCGTCAATTCCACCGCCGATCCCGGCGACGGCATCTGCAACGCGGCTAACTGCACCCTGCGTGAGGCGATCATCGCCGCCAACGCCAACGGCGCCAGCAAAGACACCATCGCGTTCGCCATCCCGGGGGCCGGCCCGCACGTCATCACGTTGGCTGCGGCGCTGCAGAGCATCTCGCAGCCGGTCATCATTGACGGCCTCACCCAGGCGGGGGCGAGCTGTGGCGCCTGGCCGCTGACGCTCAAGATCGTGCTGAACGGCACCGGCCTCGGCGCCGGGACCACCGGCCTGACGCTCGCGGCCAGCGGCATTGAGGTGCGCGGGCTGGTGATCCAACGCTTCCCCTCGCATGGCATCGTGATCACGGGCAACAACAACAGTGTGTCGTGCAGCTACGTCGGCTTGAACGCCGCCGGGATCAACGACCTCGGCAACGGCGGGATCGGTGTCTACATCAACAACGGCGCGGCCAACAAGATTTACACCAACGTGATCTCCGGCAACGGCAGCTTCGGCGTGTATGTCGGCGGGGCCTCGGCCAACGGCAACGCGATCCACACCAACCGCATCGGCGTCAACGCGGCCGGGACCGCCGCCCTGCAGAACGATGAAGAGGGCGTCCTCGTGGTCGGTGCACCGAACACGGCCATCGGCAACCTGAATGAAGGGCTCGGCAACCTGATCTCGGGCAACAACGGGAATGGGGTCGCGATCACGGGCAACTCGCCCGGCACGGTGGTCTCGGGCAACTTCATCGGCACAAACGCTTCCGGCGCCGGCGCCATCCCGAACAGCGGCATGGGCGTGGCCGTGAACAGCGCGGGGGCGGTCATCGGCGGCGAGGCGGCCAGGCTGCGCAACGTGATCTCCGGCAACGCCTCGCACGGGATCATGGTGGACGTCGCGGGGGTGCAGGTGCTCAACAACTACATCGGCGTCAACGCCGACGCGACCGCCAAACTCGGCAATGGCGGCTACGGCATCTACGTCACGGGGGCCAACGCCCAGCTCGGCAAGGCCGGGTGGGGCAACGTGATCGGCGGCAACAGCCAGGAGGGCGTCTTCATCAACGGCGGCAACGGCGCCCAGGTCGTGGGCAACCTCATCGGCGTCGGCAGCGGGGGCAGCAACCTGGGCAACGGGTTCTTCGGCGTGCACATCAATAACAGCAGCAACGTCACGGTCGGCGGAACCACGACGGCGCGGGGCAACACGATCGCCTTCAACGCCGCCGACGGCGTCTACGTCTTCGGCGACGGCGCGACGGGCAACCGCATTCGCAGCAATCGCATCTACAGCAACGATGGCCTGGGCATAGACCTGGGCGAGAACGGCGTCACGGCCAACGACAGCGGCGACGGGGATGCCGGGCCCAACGGGCTGCAAAACTTCCCGATCCTGACCGCGGTGAGCAGCGACGGCAGCAGCTTCACCCAACTCAAGGGGTCACTGAACAGCCTGCCGGCCGCTTCCTATCAGATTGACGTCTACTCGAACAGCGCCTGCGATCCGTCGGGCTACGGCGAAGGCCGCGCCTGGCTCGGAACCTTCGGCGTCTCAACCAATGGGAGCGGCAACGCCAGCTTCAGCATCGTGCTGCCGGCCGGGGTTGCGCCCGGCACACCGGTGACCGCCACGGCGACGAATTCCGGCGGCAGCACCTCCGAATTTTCGCTGTGTCGCGCGGCCCAATTCGCGCCGCCGCTCAAACACGTCTATCTGCCTCTCGTCTCGCGCTGAGTGCTGTAGGTGTTCAGACCATCTTCCGCATCGAGGCTGTGGTGCGGCCAGGGTTTGTAGCCACGACTTCAGTCGTTCCATCCGGCGCCAACGACTGAAGTCGTGATTGCCGATACCCAGGCGGACTTCTACCGGCGTGAACTCAGCAATTCTAAATGGCCCTGTCATTCTGAGCGGGTGAATGGCTCAACGTTCGCTACAGCAAGCCTTTAGCGAAGAATCTACGCCGAGATTCTTCGCTGGTGACAATCCGCAGGGCAGGTTGAGCCGCCTACCCGCTCAGAATGACCGCCGTGACACCTTACAGTTGGAACTCCTGGCGTGAACTGCGCCTCGGGGTTGCCGCCCGGGGTCGCGAAAGCCGTGCTGCTCGCACGGGACAACTTTGCCAAACCTCCGCGGCCAGATTACAATATCGTCGGGTCTTCGTTTTGTGCAGCAGCCTCTTTCTTCAGCGGATAGGAGATGTCGCCATGACCACAGACAACCGCGGCGGTAAGATCGGGATCCTGGTGGGCGGCGGACCGGCCCCTGGCATCAACGGCGTGATCCATGCGGCAACCATCGAAGCCATCAGCAACGGCTATGAGGTGGTCGGCATCTACGACGGGTTCAAGCACCTGACGGAAGGCAAGCTCGTCAGCACACCGCTGACCATCGCCAGCGTCAGCCTGATTCACCTGGAGGGCGGCTCGATCCTGCGCACCTCGCGCGTCAACCCGACCAAATCGCCGGAACTGCTGCGCAACTGCGTCTGCGCGCTGATGGAGGCCGGCATCTCGGCGCTGATCGGCATCGGCGGCGACGACACCGCCTACTCCCTTTACCGCGTGGTGAAGTTCGCCCGGGAGAAGATGGGGATCACCCTGCAGGCGGTGCACGTGCCGAAAACGATTGACAACGACCTCCCGCTGCCTGAGGGCACCCCAACCTTCGGCTACGAGACGGCGCGGGAACTCGGCACGCGCATCGTGATGGTCTTCATGCAAGATGCCCTGACGGTGGGCCATTGGTTCCTGGTGGTCACGATGGGCCGCCAGGCCGGCCACCTGGCGTTGGGCATCGGCAAGAGCTCGGGCGCAACGTTGACCTTGATCCCGGAGGAGTGGCATGGCCGCGAGATCCGGCTGCAAGAGGTGGTGGACATCCTCGCGACGGCGATCATTCAACGCCTGGCGGACGGGAAGAACTACGGCGTCGCGCTGATCGCCGAGGGGATTATCGAGTACATCTCCCACGATGATCTGCAAACGCTGGATTGGGTCGAACGCGACGAGCACGGCCACATCCGGCTGGCCGACGTCAACTTTGCGGATGTGCTCAAGAAGATGCTGGGGGAGAACCTGAGAAGCCTCGGCGTCCAAAGCAAGCTGGTGGACAAGGAACTGGGCTATGAGCTGCGCTGCGCGGCGCCCATTGCGTACGACATTGACTACACACGCAGCCTGGGTGAAGCGGCCGTGGATTTCCTGCTGAGCGGCGGCAGCGACGCAACGATCACGCTCCAGCAGAACCAGGTGGTCCCGATCCCGACCGAAACGATGATGGACCCCGCGACGGGCCGCACCGAAGTCCGCATGGTGAACGTGGACTCCTTCACCTACCGCTCGGCGTACAAGTTCATGCTGCGCCTCAAGCCGCAGCACGCGCATGATGACCTGCACTGGGCCCGGCTGGCGATGCAGACCAACCTCACCCCGGACGCGTTCAAGGCGCGCTATGGCTACCTGGTTGGCATCGCGCCGCGGCCGTTCTGAGCACGAACAGCACGATTGCGAAATGACACCCGAATGAAAACGCTATCTTCTTCATCGCCGGCCGCGCCGCGGCGCGGCGCGGCGGCCTTTTGGATCATCCTGGTGACCTGGGTGCTGATCCTGGGACTCATCGCCGGCGTGTTGTATGGCCTGGCGGCCATCTACCGCGGCGACCGCATCCTGGCGGGCGCCAACGCGTTGGGCCAGGATCTGGCCGGCCTCCCCCCGGCCGAGGCGGCCGCCCGGCTCAACGCCGCCTGGGCGAGCCGGCAGATCGTCCTCGACGCGGGCGAGCAGAGCTGGAGCCTCGCTCCTGCCCAGCTCGGCATCCTCCTGGATGCGAACGCCATGGCGCAGGCTGCCTTCCGACAGGGCCGCGACACAGTGACCCTCGCAGCCCTGCCTTCGCTTGCGCAGCGGCTCCTGGCGACGGTCGGGCTGGGGACGGCGCCGGCTGCGGCCGCGGTCCCGCCGGCCTGGCGGTTCGACGCGGAGGTCGCCGCGGCCACGCTGCGCACCCTGGCCGCCCAGCTCGCGATCGAGCCGCACAACGCGGGCATTCGGGTGGCGGAAGGGCGCATCGAGACCACCCCCTCTGCGCCCGGCCGCGCGGCGGACATCGCGGCGCTGCTGGCGGCGCTCGAACAGCAGCCGTGGGACCAAAGCCTGGCGCGCCCCGCTGCTCCGCCGATCCGTTTCGCCGTGCCCCTTGTGTCTCGCGCCCCGGCCGTCACCGACGTCAGCGGCATCGAGCAGGAGCTCACGCCCCTGCTCGCCAACCCCATCACCATCGAACTCTACGACGCAGTGCGCGATGAGCGCGCGACCTGGACCGTCGCCCCGGCCGAAATCGGCGGCTGGCTCGACTTCGCCGCCGACCCGGAGGGCAAGCTCTCGTGGACGCTGAACGAAGATCGGGCGGCCGCGTTCATCGCCGACCGGAACAAGTCCTTCGGCGACGAACGTTACGTCAAGTCAGAAGATGTCGTTCCGGCCCTGGCCGACGCCTTCAAGAACCGCCGGCCGGAGATCCGTCTGCGCGTCAGCCACGCCGAGCGCGAGCACATCGTCCGGGCCGGCGAGACGCTGTCGAGCATCGCGGACGAGTATGGCATGCCCTACGGCTGGCTGATCATCGCCAATCATGGCATCAGCGACACGATCTATGTCGGTGACAGGCTCAAGATCCCATCGCAAGACGAGCTGCTGCCGCTGCCGGTGGTCGAAAACAAACGGATCAAGGTCAGCATCGCAAGACAGCGGGTGCAGGTTTATGAAGCCGGCCAGCTCAAGTGGGATTGGCCGGCCAGCACCGGCCTGCCGGAGAGCCCGACGTCGCCGGGCATATTCCAGGTGCAGTCCCACGAAGAGTTGGCCTATGCGGCGGTCTGGAATCTGTATATGCCGTGGTTCATGGGCATTTATCAGCCCATCCCCGGCCAGGCCTTCATGAACGGCTTCCATGGCTTTCCGAGCCGAGACCGGAAGCAATTCCTCTGGGAGCGCAACCTGGGCCGGCCGATCACCTACGGCTGCATCCTGATCAGCACGACCAACGCCAAGTTGCTCTACGATTGGGCCGAGGCCGGCGTGGTGGTCGAGATCACGCCGTAACCAGCACCACGCCCAGCATCCCCGCGCCGGTGTGCACCGAAAGGCCGGGCGTGAGCTCGGCATGGAGGATCACCGGCGGGCAGGGCAGCGCGGCGCGCAGTTGCGCCTCAAAGGCGCGCGCCTCTTCGGGCGCCGCGACGTGAAGGATCGCCATCTGTTCGACCTGGCGGCCGGCGGACGCCTCCCCGGCCAGCTCAACCACACGCGCCAACGCCTTCGTGCGCGTTCGCACCTTCTCCAGCAGGTCGAGCTTGCCGTCGCGCATCGTCAACAGCGGCTTGACGTTCAGCAGGTTGCCGAACCCGGCGGCCAGATAACCCACGCGGCCGCCCATCGCCAGATATTTCAGTGTGGCCAGGGCGCCGAAGAGGTGAACGCGCGCCTGCACCGACCGCGCGGCCGCCACCACTTCAGCCACGGACGCGCCGGCCCGTGCGGCCTGCGCCGCAGCCAGCACGATGTAGCCCTGCGCCATCGCGACGCTGCGCGTGTCTATCACCGTGATGTCGCGGTCGGACAGCATTTCCCGCGCGGCGACCGCAGCGGCGTAGGTCGCGCTGATCGCCGAGCTGACGCAGAGGCACACCACTGCACCGGCGCCGGCGCTGAAAGCGGCCTGATAGGCTTCCAGAAACTGGCCGGGGCTGGGCGCCGAAGTTGTCGGCAGCTTACCCTCCTGGTCCACCCGCGCAAAGAGGCGCGCATCGTCAATGTCCTGCCCTGTCACCAGGGCCTCCTGCCCAAACAGGATCGTAATCGGGACCTGCCGGATGTCGTACCGCTGCGCCAGCTCGGGCGGCAGGCTGGCGTCGGTATCGGTGATGACGGCGATAAATGACATGACTCCCTCCGAGAAAAGCTAGTCCATCCGGGCGTAGGTGCGGCCAGGGTTCGTAGTGACGACTTTAGTCGTTCCGTCCGGCGCCAACGACTGAAGTCGTTACTGCCAACCCCAGGCGCAATTTAGCCGGCGTGTACTAGTGGGTCGTTTGGCTTGAAGTGAGCTATTCTTTGTCACCCTGAACGGG
>CAZYGI010000132.1:0-7146 GCA_964647255.1 uncultured Anaerolineales bacterium
GGTATCCCGGCACGGCGCAGGTCATCGAGGAGTGCACGTTGCTGGTGATTGCCCGCAATGACTGCCTGACCCTGGTGACGCGGTACCCGGTGTTTGCGCTGGCGGTCATCGCAGATTTGGGGAACCGGCTGCGCAGCTCGGCCGAGCAGATTCGCAGCCTCGCGGTGGAGCGCGTCGAGCAGCGCATCGCCCGCACCTTGTTGAAGTTGGGGGCCAGCGCGGGCGCTGATCAAGCCGAGGGCCGCGTCATCGAGATGCCCTTGACCCGGCAGGATGTGGCCGATATGACAGGCACTACGGTTGAGACGGCGATCCGGGTGATGAGCAAGTTCCGCCGCGCCGAGCTGATCAAGACCCGGCGCGGCAAGGTCGTGCTGGTAGATCTCGGTGCGCTACAAGACATCGCGGACTCTGGGTGACGGTGTGTCGAAAAGGACTGTCGCCAGCCGCCCGGCGGTGAAGGCCATCCTCAGGCGCATGGATCTATCCCCAAACTAAACCCACGGATACCTCGGCTTTTGACACCGATCCGCTCAGAGGTTAGAATGGCTTCGGTTTGCCGGTGAGCCGCCGCCTTGGGGCATGACCCCGGGGAGGAACTTCCCGACTCCCGCCCAACCCGTGAGGGAGATGGGGAGGCCGCCCCACGAAACAGCAAGTGGGGGCATCTGCGTGGGTAACCCGCAGGTGACTACAACCGCAACAGCAAGCATGCCCGCCGACGTAGCCTTTTGGGCTGCGGGTGAGGGCTGAAAGGGTGGGGTAAGAGCCCACCGGCGGCCCGTGGTGACACGGCCGGCCAGGCGAGCGTGCGGCCGGGAGCAAGGTGAGTGGGCCGGGTGTTTCGCTTCGCCAGGTCATCCTGAGCGAGGCGAAGGATTCGGTCTCATCGCAGCGGCGCCAGTGAGGGCGGGTCACGCCCGCCAAGCCAGGCGCTGCCACCCAGCGCAGCCGTTCGCCGGAACGCTGGGTGAGATAGATGGCGGCACGGTTTCCCTTCGGGGGAACCCACACAGAATCGGGGGTATGATCCGGCATTCCTTTGCTGGGCGCCGACGTGGCGGAATGGCAGACGCTGCAGACTTAGGATCTGCTGCCCACAAGGCGTGGGGGTTCAAATCCCCCCGTCGGCATCAGCGGACGTGAGAGGCAAGAACCGTTCAAGCGAGCGGTTCCTGCCTTTTAAGCCGCTGGTTGGGGGCCCGATCTCTCCTCAGATGAGCCTCAGACGGTTGATGATGCTTTGACATTCCATTCCGTGCATGTTACGATTTGTGTCAGATAAAGACTAACGCTTTTCCGGAAGTACTCAACCACTGAGGAGGAATCATGGAGAAGAGGAGACTGTTCAAGGTAGTCAGCGGCGTCGTGGCGATCGTGTTGGTCGTTGCGGCGGCAGCGTGGGTCGTCGCGCCCGACCGGGCGACCCCGGGACAGCGAGGCGGCATGTTGGCCGGAAGCGCCTCACTCGGACCTACCCCGAGCGGAGCAGCCGCCGACCAGGCAGCGATTGACCAGCCGGCGCCCGCCGACCGGGTGATCGTGATCCAATCGGACAGGGTGGACGTCTCGCCGGCCTTGCGCGACATCCCCCCGATTGCACCGGAGAGGTCCGAAGAGACGCTGCTCCGGTGGAATGAAACCTCATTGCATCCGGGCGAAGGCAGCTTTGGCGGTTTTGACCCCGGCCTCCAGGCGTTGGCGCCGGCTGCGATCACGGCCGCGATGCCGACTCCCATCGCCAACTTCGCAGGAACCAGCAACCTCAGCGGCGTGCTGCCTCCTGACACGCAGGGTGATGTCGGCCCGAATCACTATGTGCAATGGGTCAATCTGGCGTTTACGATCTACAATAAGTCGGGTACGGTGCTGTACGGCCCGGCCAACGGCAACACGATCTGGAGCGGTTTCGATACGAACTGTGCCAACAACAACGATGGCGATCCGATCACGATCTACGATTACTTGGCGGATCGTTGGTTCATGAGTCAGTTCCAGGTCAACTCCACCGGGTCGTCGTATCAGTGTATTGCGATTTCAACCACCGGGGATCCCACCGGCTCCTGGTACCGCTACAAATTTACTTGGCCCAGCAGCCTGATGAACGACTATCCCCATTTTGGGCTGTGGCCTGACGCCTACTACATGACCGCCAACCAATTCGTTTATTCGAGCGGCGCGTGGCGCGGCGTCGGCGTGGCGGCCTTTGAGCGGGCGAAGATGCTGACCGGCGCATCGGCCCAGATGGTCTATTTCAACTTGTACAATGTCAACACCAACTACAGCGCGCTGCTCCCGGCCGACATGGACGGAACGTCTCAGCCGCCCAGCGGGGCGCCCGGCCTCATGATGTCGTGGGACGATTCCACCTGGGGCGTCGGTTCAAGCGATGCGCTGCACATCTGGAAGTTCCATGTTGATTGGACGACGACCGGCAACTCCTACCTGGGGACGGGCGCAGCCGGCGCGGCAGGCGGCCCCAACTGGACGATCAACACCAACAACGTGGACCCGACGGTTTGCTCCAGCTCTTACTGCATTGACCAGCCGGGCACGACCGTCAACCTGGACCAGATCACCGACCGGTTGATGCACCGCGTGCAGTACCGCAATTTCGGCGGCTACCAGACCCTGGTCGGCAACCACACGGTGGACACGAACAACCCGGCCGGCATCGCCGGCATCCACTGGTTTGAGCTACGCAACACCGGCACAGACTGGACGATGTATCAGCAGGGGACGTATGGTTTGAGTGACAGCGTCAACCGGTGGATGGGCAGCATCGCCATGGATGGCAGCGGCAACATCGCACTGGGCTACAGCGTGTCCAGCAGCAGCATCTATCCCGGCATCCGCTACGTCGGTCGGCTGGCAAGCGATACGCTGGGCACCATGGGTCAGAGCGAGGCGACGCTCATCAACGGTGGCGGTTACCAATCGAGCAGCTACAGCCGCTGGGGCGACTATAGTGCGATGCAGGTGGACCCCACCGATGACGCCACCTTCTGGTTCACGACGGAATACATGGCATCGAGCAGCTCCGCCGGCTGGGTGACCCGCATCGGCGCCTTCAAGATGGCGACGTCCACCGCGCCGACCGCTACGCCGACGAACACGCCCACGACCGGCCCGACGCCGACCGCGACCAACACCCCGACACCGACCAACACGCCGACGGCGACGAACACGCCGACCAATACGCCGGTGGCAACGGCGACGCCCAGCAGCACGGGTTACAAGGCGCCCGCAGCGAATGCCCCTGTGACCTCCGGCAGCGGCGACAACGACGGCTTCCAGACCAACCCGACCTACGCCTACGCCAGCGATAACCTCTATGCCGTGGACACCAACAGCGGCTCCGGCACCAGCTCGGTGTACACCAGCACGCAGAAGGACCGGCACCTGTTCTACACCTACGGCTTCAGCGTACCGACGGGCGCGACGGTCCTGGGGATTCAGGTGCGGCTGGAGGCGAAGGTGGACAGCACCTCCGGTACACCGAAGATGTACGTGGAGCTGTCGGCCGACGGCGGCGCGACCTGGACGGCGGCCAAGAGCACGGCCACGCTGTCGAAGACTGACACCCTCTACACGCTGGGCAGCACGAGCGACCTGTGGGGCCGGACGTGGACGGCGGCGCAGCTCAGTGATGCGAACTTCCGGGTGCGCGTGACGAATGTGGCGACGAACACCAGCCGTGATTTTTCGCTGGATCAGATCGCGGTGCAGGTGACTTACCGGTAGACACTCGTGCGAGTCCAGGTTTACGCAGTATTACTTGCGTTTGGGGCCTCCGATTTCCTGAGGGAGATCGGAGGCCCCAACAACAAACAGGAAGCAGATGGTTTCAGAGTCAGGCGCCTCGTCCTCGGGTGACCTAGATCCGCACGGCGCAGAGCGAAGCGTTCCGCGATCCAGAGGGCGACGACCTGGCCTCTCGTACCGGCGACAGAACGTGCTGTTTCTGGCGCCCTTTCTTCTCGGCACCCTCGTGCTGGTCGTTGTGCCGGCCCTCATGACGCTGGGCGTTTCCTTCACCGACTATCAAGGCATCAAACCTCCCACCTGGATCGGACTGGACAATTTCCGGCGGCTCGGTGCGGCGCCGTTGGTGCGTGTCAGCCTCTACAACACGCTTCTTTTCGTCGTTGCGGCCGTGCCGCTGCGCCTGGCTGGGGCGCTGGGGCTGTCGCTGCTGCTCGGCGGGCGGGGGCGCAGCGTGGGTCTGGCTCGTGTGGCCGCGTTCCTGCCGACGATCTTGCCTGAGACGGCTTATGCGCTGATCTGGCTCTGGATGTTGAATCCGATCTCCGGGCCGGTGAACCTGTTTCTGACGGCGCTCGGTGTGCCCGCGCCCATCTGGCTTACCCAGGCCGGGACGGCGCGGCTGACGGTCATTCTAATGGCTTTGCTGCAGATCGGTGAGGGGTTCGTGGTGTTGATCGCTGCCCGGCAGATGGTGCCTGCGGCAGTGTACGAGGCGGCCGCGGTGGACGGGGCCAGCCGTTGGCAGGGCTTCTGGCACATCACGCTTCCCCTCATCGTGCCGTGGATCCTGCTTCTGCTGTGTCGTGACCTGGTTGTGTCGGTGCAAAACACTTTCACACCCTCTTTCGTCCTGGCTTACGGTGGCCCGAACTATGCGACCACTTTCCTGCCGCTCCTGATCTATGAGCTGTCGTTCGATTTCCTGGACTGGGGGCTTGCCTCGGCGGCCCTGGTGGTGGTCTATGGCTGGATTTTGCTCTTGATTTGGGGCGCCCGCAACCTGATCGAGGGCCTGCGCCGCCGTGAGGTGCCTGGATGAGGGGAAAAGCCGCAATCGTTCTGGGGCACCTGGCGAGGCTGGTTATCGCGCTGCTCTGCCTGCTGCCGCTCTACTGGGTGATCATCGTCTCGCTGCGTCCGGCAGGGCAGCCGCCGGATGCCACGTTGGATTGGTGGCCTCGCGTGTTCCACTGGGACACCTATGCCCAGGTGTTTCGGACGGTTCCGATGGGGCGCTATGCGCTCAATTCTCTTTTTGTGGTCGGCCTGGCGGTTCCGCTGACGCTGCTGACGGCCTCGCTGGCCGGTTTTGCCATGACGCAGTTGTCCGATGCGTGGCGGCAGCGGCTGGTCACGATCACCGTGGCCCTGCTTCTCGTGCCAGGCATGGCGATCTGGACCTTTCGGTTTCATATTTTGCATCTATTGGGGCTGGTGGATACCCTGTGGGCGCTGATCGTGCCCGGGCTGGCCGGCGGCAGTCCGCTTTTCGTCCTGCTGTTCTATTGGGCCTATTGGCGCATCCCGCACGAGCTCTACGAGTCAGCCCGGCTGGATGGCGCCGAAGCCTGGACCGTCTGGCGGCAGGTTGCCTGGCCGTTGGCCCGGCCGATGACCGCAGCCGCCGCGCTGCTCGCGTTTGTGCTGTATTGGGGCGACTTCACCGCGCCAGCGTTGTACCTCTACAGCACCAAGCGGTACACGCTGCCCATCGGGCTGCAGCTCTTGCGCCAAATGGATGACACGAACCTCCCGCTGCTGATGGCCGCGGCGGCGATCATGGTAGCCCCGATCGTGGTTTTTGTCCTGCTCGTACAAGTCCTGTTTCTGCGCGAGCGATCACTGTCGAGTCTGCTCGACGAAAAATAACCCCTGGGAAAGGAAGAACAACATGCGCAGCATCGGTAAAGTCCTCTTGGTCGGCCTGGTGATCACGCTACTGTTGAGTGGGTGTGTACCCGCGACGGCGAAGCCGGTCTCATTCATGATTTCTGGAGAGCCGGCAGAGATCGCAGCATATCAGAAGCTGGTTGACGCGTTCCAGGCCAAATACCCCGACATCCACATCGAGTTGCGGAGCGTGGCGAGCTCGGGCGACTTCATGAAGCAGTTGGTGACCGCGTTCTCGGCCGGCGCTCAACCGGATGTGATGCTTCTCAACCACCGGCGCGTTCCGCAGTTTGCTGCGCTGGGTGGCCTGGAAGCGCTCGGCCCCTACCTGGACAAGAGCCAGGTGCTCCATCCCGCCGACCTGTATTCCCAGGCGCTCGACGCGTATAAGTGGGATGGCAAGACCTGGTGCATCCCACAGAACGCATCCAGCCTGGTGGTTTACTACAACCGGGCGCTCTTTGAAGCGGCTGGCGTGGCCTATCCGGCGGCCGGCTGGACCTGGGCGGATTTCCTCGGGGCGGCCAAGGCGCTGACGCGGGACCTGGACGGTGACGGCAAGACCGATCAATACGGCGCCGGTGTGTCCGCTGAGCTGATGCGGCTCGCGCCCTTCATCTGGCAGAACGGCGGCGACCTGCTCGACGATCCTGCCAAACCCACGAAGCTCGCCCTGGACAGCCCGGCCGCGCTGGAGGCGTTCCAATGGTTTGTCAACCTGCAGGTGAAGGAGCACGTCGTGCCCGATGCCGCGGCCGAACAGGCCGAGGACAGCGAAACCCGCTTCATGAACGGCCGCTTGGGCATGTTCCTGAATAGCCGCCGCACGGTGACGACCTTCCGCACGATTGCGGCGCTGGATTGGGATGTCGCGCCGCTGCCTCGGGGCGTACAGGCAGCCTCCATCCTGCACAGCGATGGTTACTGCATGTCGGCCAAGTCGAAAAACAAGGCGGCGGCCTGGACGTTCATTGAGTTTGCCAACGGCGCCGAAGGCCAAACCATCATGGCGGGCACGGGGCGCACTGTCCCGTCGCTGCGCTCGGTGGCTGAGTCGGCGGCCTTCCTGGACCCGAATCAACGGCCAGCTCACAGCCAGGTTTTCCTGGACGTGATCCCGTCACTGCGGCACATGCCCATGCTGCCCGCGTGGGCGAGCGTTGAAGAGATGGTCAACAATGAGATCGAGCAGGCTTTCTACGGCCAGGCGACGGTCGAAGCGGCGGTCCAAACAGCGATTTCACAGACCCAGCCATCTTTCGCCCGGAAGTAGAGATGAAGGCATGATCTGAAAGTGGGTGTTTTGGCCGCCCAAGGCGGCCAAAACACCCGGAGCCGGGGTTGCTTTGCAGGACGAGAGCTTCGCGCACAAGGGTACGGAGCAGATTTGCCGTCCGGCGTGGAGTTGAGTACAATAATCGTAGTGTTCGGTCTGGGCCCGTGGCCTAGCGGGAAGGCGTCTCCCTTGCACGGAGAAGATCGCCGGTT
>CAZYGI010000133.1:0-7079 GCA_964647255.1 uncultured Anaerolineales bacterium
AATAGGTGATCACCTCGTCCAGCCCGGCGCCAACCAGGATGTCCCGGACCTTCTCGTCGCATTCCAGCTTCAGGTTGCGGCGCTGCGGCGGGAGCTCATCCTCCAACAGCGTCGGCGTCAGCCGGTCGTACCCGTAGATGCGGCCGATCTCCTCGGCCAGGTCCGCGGGGATGTTCACGTCCTGGCGGTGGCTGGGGACTCCAACGCGGAGGAGCGGAGGTGTGGAGGTGGGAAGGCGCTCGCTGCTCCCCTCCTCTGCCCCTCTGCCCCTCGGCTCCTCGGCCACAACGAACTCCAACGCCTCCAAGATCCGCACCATCTCTTCGACCGGAATCTCCGCGCCGAGGATGCGGTTGACGTAGGCCGGGTCGAGCTCGACGGTTTTGGCTTCCGGCTTGCCGGGGTACGCGTCACCGTAGACCGGCCGCGTGACGCCGCCGGCGAGCTCGCCCAGGAGCTGGCACGCGCGGGTCAGCGCGGAGGCGGTCAGCTCCGGGTCTACCTGCTTGCCAAAACGGCTCCCGGCCTCGCTGCTGAGCTTGAGCAATTGGCCCGTGCGGCGGATGCTGAGGAAGTTGAAGTTGGCCGATTCCAGCAGCACGGTGACCGTCGCGTCGTTGACTTCGGTGTTCGCGCCGCCCATCACGCCGGCCACCGCGATCGCACCGGCGGTGTCGGTGATCAGCAGCATGTCGGGATCGAGCGCCCGATCCACGCCGTCCAGCGTTGTGAGGTGCTCGCCCGGATGCGCGCGGCGCATGATGATCGTGGGCCTTGAGAAACCCGGTTTCTCGGAGAAACCGGGTTTCTGGGCACGCGCCCGCAGTAGATCGTAGTCGAACGCGTGCAGCGGCTGGCCCACTTCCAGCATGACGTAGTTCGTTACGTCCACGACGTTGTTGATCGGTCGCATCCCCGCGCGCAGCAGCCGTTGCTGCATCCACATGGGCGACGGCGCCAGCCGCAGCCCCTCGATCAGCGCGGCCGAGTAGCGCAGGCACAGGTCGGGCGCCTCGATCACGATGCCGGTGAAGTCGGCGTCGGCGGCGAGCGGCGTCCGGTCGGGCATGGGGACGGGGTGGCGGAACGGCTGGCCGGTCAGAGCGGCGAGCTCGCGGGCGATGCCGGTCACGCATTGCAGATGCCCGAACGCGCCCTTGATTTGGAACTCGAGCACCGCGTCGCCCAGGTAATCGGCCAGCGGGGTGCCCACCGGCGCGTCGTCCGGCAGCACCAGGTTGCCCTCGTGCGCGTCGCTCAGGTCAAGCTCTTTTTCGGAGCAGACCATGCCCTCGGAGACGACGCCGCGAATCTTGCTCGGTTTCAGCTTGACGATCCGGCGTTCCTCGCTGTGGCCGTCCACCAGCCGCGCGCCGGACATGGCGTACGCGACCTTAGGCCCCCGGCCGCCGCTGAGATCCTGGCCGATGAAGGGGAACATGTTCGGCGCACCCGTCACCACGGTCATCGGTGCGCTGGCGCCGTAATCCACGCGCACCAGCGTCAGCCGCTCCGCGTCGGGATGGCGCTGCACGTCGAGGATCTGGCCGACGAAGATCTTGTCCCGGTCCCAGAGTTCGCCGATGCGCTGAATGCCTTCCACTTCCAAGCCCGCCAGCGTCAGCCGCTCCGCCAGCGCCTCCACGGGCAGGGTGATGTCCACATAGTCTTTGAGCCAACTAAGGGGTATTTTCATAGCCGTGTTCCTTTGCGTTTACACGTTTACACGTTCCAACGTTTACACGTTTCAACGTTCATCCGAACTGCCCCAAGAATCTCAGATCGTTCCCATAGAAGTACCGGATGTCCTTGACGCTGTACTTTAGCATCGTCGGCCGCTCGACGCCCATGCCGAAGGCGAAGCCGGAGTAGACGTCCGGGTCGTAGCCGCCGTTGCGCAGGACGACCGGGTGCACCATGCCCGCACCGCCTATCTCCAGCCAGCCGGTGTATTTGCAGACCGGGCAGCCCTTGCCCTCGCAAAGCACGCAGTCCATGTCGGCCTCGATGCTGGGTTCGGTGAAGGGGAAGTAGCTGCCGCGCACCCGCAACTTGCGCCCGCTCCCGTACATCTGCCGGGCGAACTCGCGCAGCGTGCCGATCAGGTCGGTCATGCGGATGCCCTTGCCCACCGCCAGCCCTTCCATCTGGTAGAACTGGTGCTCGGAGCGCACGGTGATCTGCTCGTAACGGTAGACTTTGCCGGGCAGCACGACGCGGATCGGTTCGGGGCAACGTTCGCGCATGACACGAATCTGGCCCGGGCTGGTGTGCGTCCGCATCACCAACGTGCGCTCGGCCGGATCGGGGTTTGGGTTTTGGCTGACCCAGAAGGTGTCCCACATGTCGCGTGCCGGGTGATAGGCCGGAATGTTGAGCAGGCTGAAGTTGTAATCGTCCGTCTCCACGTCCGGCCCGTCGTAGACCTCGAAGCCCATCCCCGCGAAGACCGCGTAGAGCTGGCGCAGGTTCTGCGTGGTGACGTGCAGATGGCCGATGCTGGGCGGCCGGCCGGGCAGGGTGACGTCCACCGCGCCTGCGGCCAGTTCGGCGGCTAAGGCCTCCGCCTTGAGCGCCTCCTGCCGCGCGTCAAACGCGGCCTCCAGCGCCGCCTTGACCTCGTTCGCAGCGGCGCCGTAGGCGGGACGCTCCTCCCTGGGCAGGCTGCCCAAAACGCTCATCGCCGTGGTCAGCGCGCCGCCCTTGCGGCTCAGATACCGGACGCGCCAGGCTTCCAGCGCCTCCGCATCCGCCGCCGCGGCCAGCCCCGTCAGCGCTTCATCTCGGAGTTGGATCAGGTTTTCGTACATGGGTCCTCCATCAACCTCGTTGACACGTGTGCACGTTTGCATGTTCCAACGTTCTAACTTTAAACAAAAACAGCGCCCATCCCCACAGGGACGAAGCGCTGCTCGACTTCGCGGTGCCACCCTGGTTCCTTCGCTCGCGCGAAGGCCCTCAACTCCGGCGGCCCGATTCGACGGGCTTACCGGTTCCCCGGATAACGGCGGGGCGCCGGGACGAACTACTTACGCGAGATAGAGACTTGAGACCGGAGATAGAGACGCGTGCCTGTCTCTCTATCTCTATCCTCTACTCTCTATCTGGTTTCCCTCGTCCGGCTCGGGAGGGAACTTCGGCGTGGTTCATGCCGGCCGGGCTTGCAGCCCCCTGTGGGACCCGGCCTCTCTGGGACCATCCCCGCGCTTACTTTCCTCCGTCACAGCCTGTGCTCGCGGTCATTCAATTGTAAGACCGATTATGCCGCAGATGGGGTGTGTTTGTCAAACATCGAAACAACAGCGGATTCGCCATCCCTAAACGGAGAGGCGGCTCCCACACCGCAGGGTGCAGGAGTCGCCTCTGGTATGCCTCAGACAAGAGCCTTACCGGCGGCGGCGCCAGGCCAGGATGCCTGCCAGCAAGGCGCCCGCGGCCGCAAGACCGACCTCAACTGACATCGCCGGCAGCGGTGCCGCGGCGAACCCCTGGAGCGTTACAGCGGTCGGGCTCGTGCCGGCGGCGAAGTCGTAGTTCGGGTTGTATCCGCTCGGCACGTTATAGGTGATCGAGGTTGGGGTGGTGATTTGGACATAATCATTCGGCTGCTCAATGGCCGCCGCGTTGACCCACTCCGCGACTTTGTGGCACGGCTTGGTGGCGCTGGTGTAGTTCAACACCTGTTCCAGGTCCACATCGGTGGCATCCAACCGGACGGTGTAGGTCCCGGGCGGCAGCCCCTGGAAGGTGTAGAGCCCGAAGGTGTCGGTGTTCATCTCGCCGATCAGGGCGTTGGCGGCGTTGTACAGGCGCACCGTGATGCATTGCAGGCCGACATCACCTGGCCCGCCATCATTCTGCTGTCCATCCAGATTGATGTCCCACCAGACCCAGTCACCCACACCGACCTCTGTATTCGGGATGCCGGCGAAGCCGAAGTCTGCATCCAGGAAGTGCTGTCCAACTCCCAACGCGACATCCATCGGGTCATTGTGTGTCGTCAACGTCCAACCGAACGGCACGTCGCTTTGATCGCAGTCCACCACGTAGGCGCCCGCGGGCAGATTGTCGAACAGATACCAGCCGTTGCCGTCGGTCGTGCGGACACCTTGATAGGTGAGAGCGCCGGTGTTCGGGTCTTTAAGCCAGAGCCGCACATCCACATTGGCCAACGCATGGGTTGCCACCGCCTCGTTCTGCTGGCCGTTGCGATCCTCATCGTGCCACACGTAGTCACCGATGCTGCCCAACGAGGCATTCCCGAAGTTGAGGCTGCCGTTGTACCCGGTCGGGGCCGTGCTCAGCAGTTGGAAATTGGTGCCTCCCTTATAATAGATCTGATACACACCGCCGTTTGTATTCGGGTAGGTTTGCGTCCACCCGGATTGGAGCACCTCGGAGACGTTATATGTCTTGTACGATGGCATGGAGGGGAACTCCCATTTGCCATAGTAGGAGCTGCCGTATTCATTGCTCCACGTCGTTGCGTAGTACGTTGTATAGGGGGAGCTCACCATCTGGATTTTGATCTTCCAGCCGCTCAGGCCGGGTTCCCCGCTCTCCCAGTTTTGGCCGTCTGCATCCAGGTCCTTGAATTTGGCGCCGACCGGGGAGCAGTCAATCCCTTCCGGCCCGGACGCCAGAGCGCTCGCATACGCGACGGATGCCAGAATCAGCATCGCACCTACCATGCTCAGCACAGCAATAACACTGAGCGCGTTCCGCAGTCGTCGCTTGCCTTCCATGTTGATTCTCCTTCTGAGCGCCGGACGCTCATGAGCCCTCTGAACAGCGAGGCCGATGGCGGACGCTCGCTTGCCCGGTCTGGGCATCTATCCTCAGTACAATTGAGTATGACACGAATACTCTTGCCGGGCAATGGGATAAACAAGCGCGTGGGATGGCTAGAAGTGCCCGTTTTTGGCGCCCGTGGTGCGGTCATTAATGACCAGCCCGGTGAGACCGAGGGCCTCCCAGGGCGAGGTGTCGCCCGCGTTTAGTCGGCCAGGCCCTTGCGAACCGCGTACAGCGCGGCCTGCGTGCGATTGGCGACATGGAGCTTACCGAGGATACTGCTGACGTACTTGGCTACGGTACGCTCGTCTACGACAAGCGCGGCGGCGATGGCCTGGTTTGTCAACCCGCGGGCGACGAGGCGCAGTGTTTCAGTCTCGCGCTCTGTGAGTGGGATGGTCGGTTGGGAGGGCGTCGCGGGTGATTCCTGGAGCTCACGCATCATCTTGAGCGCGATGATGGGGTGTAACGACGCCCGGCCTTGCGCGACATCGCGGATGGCCTGGAGCAACTGTGCGCGCGGCGTGTCCTTGAGCAGATACCCCAGTGCACCGGCCTTGATGGCCGGAAACACGCGGTCATCGTCGGCGAAGCTGGTGAGGATCAGGATGCGGGCCTCTGGGAGTGTCCGTTTGATCTCTCGAATGGCGGCCAGGCCATCCTGGCGCGGCATCACCAGGTCTAGCAGGATGACATCCGGCTGCAGTTCACGCGCCAGCGCGGCCGCTTCAACGCCATCAGCGGCCTCGCCCACCAGGCGCAGATCGGGTTGTGTGGCCAGCATCGCCGTCAGTCCTTCCCGGACTACGGCATGATCATCCGCCACGAGGATGCGAATCGGATTTCCCATGGCTTCACTCCTTGATGGGCACGATCGCCCGCACGGTCGTCCCCTGGTTGGGCGCCGAGAGGATTTCCAGCGTGCCGCCCACCTCGCTGACTGCTTCGTGCATGTTGTTAAGCCCCATCCCCGCGTTTGTCACGCGGCTTGGGTCTAGGCCACAGCCATCGTCGGTGACTTCCAGGGCCACTCGCCGCGTCTCACAGCGCAGCGTCACGGTCACTGAGCTCGCGCAGGCGTGCCGTAACACGTTGTTCAAGGCCTCCTGGGCGACCTGATAGAGCGCGCTTTCCACCGGCGGGGGGAACCGTGGAACCTCATCGGCGCACAGACTGACGTGCAGATCGGCCCGGCCCTCCACTGCGGCCAGGCGCAGTTGAAGCGCGCCGACCAGACCCTCTTGCTCAAGCACATCCGGGCGCAACTGGTGGATGAAGAGTCGCATCTCGCGCAATGCCTGGCGGGTGGTCTCGCCGATTCGGTCGAGAGAATGCCTGGCGCCGTGCAGATCTCCGCCTTCCAACTGAGACTGGCCGGCTTCTGCAAACGCCACCAGGCCGTAGAGCGATTGAGTGACGGAATTGTGCAAATCGCGTGCGACGCGTTGGCGCTCGGCCAGCAGCCGCGCCTGTTGCGCCTCCTGGCGCAGGTGGTGGCTTCGGACGATGACCGCAATCTGATCGGCGATGGTGGTGAGCAAGGCGACTTCTTCCCCGGTGAAGCCCAGTTCAGCGTCGCGCATGACGCCTGCTAGCCCCAGGACCCGGCCATCATCTTCGAAAGGCACGAGAAGCAGCGTTTGTGGGGAGGCCTGCTGCATTGCCGTGGGCACGCGAGGGTCCGCGGTGATGTCGGGGATCAAAAGCGGCTGGCGGGATGCAGCCACGGCGGCATACAGGCCTTCGTCCAGGTGCGTGATCTCGCGGCGCGAGGCCTGAATCAGTTGAGCACCATGCTGAGCCGCGAGCTGCAAGCGATTTGTCTTCGCCTGGTCGGCATCTTCCGCCTGGAGCATGATGGCCCCCACCTCGCTGCGGAGCGCCGCTACAATCATCTCCAGGGCTTCTTCCAGGAACCGATCCAGATCCTCGGTGCGGGCGGCGGCGGCAGATATCGTGTACAACGTCGTAAGTTCGCGTGTCCGATCGGCGACGCGTGTTTCGAGGGTAGCGTTGAGGCTGCGCAGCGCCATCTCCGCCCGCTGCCGGTCGGCGTTTTCCCGGCTCAGGGCTGCATTCGCCTGCTGCAACTCTTGCGTGCGCTCAGCGACGCGCTGCTCCAATTCAGCGTAGGCTTGGTGCAGGGCTGCGTCGCTCTGGCGGTGCTCGGTCATATCCCGCACGAGGAGCAGTTGCCCGCGCTGCCGATTTTCAGCATAAGACAGCGGCGAAGCAGTGATATCAAGAAATCGTTGATTTGCGCCGGCCGCCCCTAGCACGATCTC
>CAZYGI010000134.1:0-6914 GCA_964647255.1 uncultured Anaerolineales bacterium
TAAACCCTTTGACGCGACGGCCTATCTTGCGTTCGACGATGACCCCGCGCGAGAGGCCGTATGGCGCGATCTGCTGGCGGATGGCCGCTAGCTGAGAGCAGCCCATCGAGGGGGATGCGATGGCCGTCGAAATCGTGCCATATCGGGCAAATTGGCCGTCGGAGTTCGCCGCGATCGCCGGCGCTTTTCGCCGCGGGCTGGGCGAGTTGGCGCTGCGCATCGATCACATCGGCTCGACTTCGGTGCCGGGGCTGGCCGCCAAGGACATCATCGACGTGCAGATCGCGGTGGCCGCGTTCGATGATCGGGTCCTGGCCGCGCTGACCGCGCTCGGCTTCACACGGATCGAAAGGATCAGCCGCGACCATTGCCCGCCCCTGGCCAACCCGACGGCGGCCGAGTGGGAGAAGTGGTACTTTGCTCCGCCCGCAGGCCAGCGCCGCACCAACACCCACGTGCGCGTGCTGGGCCGGGCCAACCAGCGCTACGCGCTCCTGTTTCGCGACTTTCTGCGCGGCCACCCTGCCACCGCGGCCGCGTACGCGGAGCTTAAGCGGCGCCTGGCGGAGAACCTGGCCGATCCAGACACCTATCCCGACGTGAAGGACCCGGCAGTCGATCTGATCTACCTGGCCGCGGAAGAGTGGGCCGCAGCCACGCGCTGGCAGCCGGGACCCACCGATGCGTGACGCAGCGCGTTTCCCCGACGTCCAAGCGAGATGGACGCCTGCAGTCCGCCATCACCCATCAGCCACTGCCACATACACCACCCACTCCGCCGCATCGTTGAGCGCCAGCCGATTCCAGGCCGGGTGCACCTCCACGGCGCCGAAACCGGCTTCGCTGAGCATCGCCGTGACCTGCGTGATGGTATAGGCCTGGTCCGAGAGCCCGTAGACCTGCACCTCGCCGGTCTCGAGGTTCAGGATGTGGAACCGCTCGACCGCGGCGCGCTGGTCGGGATCCCAGGCGCGCTCGCCCAGGTGCAGATGCGGGAAGTCGCCCCACAGCCCGCCGCGATCGGTGTACCACCAAGTGCCGTTCTTCTTATCGAACCTGTCGTCGTCCAAGATTTCGAGCAGCAGCTTCCCGCCCGTCTGCAGCGCCGAGCGGATGCGGCGCAGGACGTCGAGCGACTCCTCGGGTCGCAGCACGGTGAACTGGCCGTAGAGATAGATCGCCGCGTCGAAGTTTTCGCCGGCGAAGTCCATCGTTCGCACATCGCCCTGGATGAACTCGCAGGGTAGCTCGCAGCATAGTTCGCGAGCATAGCGGACGGCGGCGGGGCTGAAGTCAATGCCGGTCACAGCAACTCCGCGGCGCGCAAATTCGGCCGCGTAGAGGCCCGGCCCGCATGTCACATCGAGCAGGCGGCTGCCCGGCGTCAGGTCCAGCCACTCGGCCATCACCTGCACCTGGCCGCGAATCTCGGGCAGGCGCCGGCTGGCCGCACCGTGGCTCTGGTCCAGGTGTTCCCGCAGCATCCGCTCGCTGAAGGCCGGGTCGTCCCACGGCAGGTTGCTGCCGTCGCGCCATGGCAAGGCCGGCTGCGGGCGCCGGTAGAGCCGCCACAAGGCCGCGTGCAGGCGGCCAGCAGGGTCGAGATCGGTTTCGGACATTGGAACCTCGGTGGTTTTTGTGGTGGGAATCACGCGTATGCTCTGTGCTTCCAGCATGAGCGTCCTGAGCGGGTATACGGCTCAAGGTGCGTGACAGCGCAAAATCAGTCGAAGGATGCGCCTTCTGGTTTATCATCGCGCATCCCAGTCATACCCCCAAATAAGCCTGCTGCTGAGCGCGAAACCTTGAGACACCCCAAAGGGATTATTGCTTCACACCGCTCTTTCGTGTATGATCCCTATCGGAATATGATTGCCAAACGCTTGACCTTCGCCTCATTCTTAGCCTCAGCCCTGGTGCTCACCCTGGCGGGGTTTGGCGCGGCCGCGGCACAGCAGGCCAAGCCGATCATCACGACTCCGACGCCGCAGCCGACGCCGACGATCAGCCCCCTGGAAGCGCGCGCTGCCTGGCTGCAGACGCCCGAGGCGGACCGGACCGGCAGCTTTATCTTTCTGCCGCTGATCTCGACGGCCGGCAGCGGGGCTGCTGCGCTGCACACGGATCCGGCCAGTTTCGCCTACCAGGTGAAGGCCGGCGACACCCTGTGGTCGCTGGCGCTGGACTTCGGCCGCGATCTTGAGGCGATGTCGTGCGTCACGACGCCCACCGGCCGTGACGCCGAAACCCTCACGCCGGGGCAGACGATCACGGTGCCCGCGCTGGATGACGTGTGTTACACCGTCACCCCCGGTGACACCCTGGCCGGGATTGCGGCCAAGTACGGCATCACCGTGGATGCGATCGTTGCGATGCCGTGGAACGGGTTCACCCAGCCGCCGTACCGCGTGATCGCCAGGCAGCGGGTGCTGCTCCCCGGCGTCAACCCGGACGCCAAGCCGCGCCCCGATCTGCGCCAGGTGAGCCGGCAGGTGGACACCTGGGCGGGGACGGCCTACGAGGCGTGGCCCTACGGCGACGGCAAATTCCTCTGGCCGGCCGTCGGGCCGATCTCGCAAGGGGCGCATGCCGGGCATGTTGCGCTTGACATCGCGGTGCCAAGCGGCACGCCGATCAAGGCTGCAGATCGCGGCCGCGTGATCATGGCCGGGTGGAACCCGACCGGCTACGGTTTCCGCGTGGTGATTGATCACGGGACAGACTACGTCACCCTCTACGCCCACCTCAGCGATATCTATGTCAAGGCTGGCCAGGTGGTCAGCAAGGGCCAGGTGATCGGCGCGAGCGGCGCCAACGGCAACATCACCGGCCCGCACCTGCACTTCGAGGTGCGCGACTACGGCCAGCTCATTGATCCGCGGACTGTGCTGCCGAAGTGACAAGCATCTCTTGTACTAGGAACACCGCCCCTTCAGCCAGGCCAGACTCATCGGCAGGAACGGATTCCGGCTCGGCGATCACTACGGCAGGTCAAGCGCAACCTCATAATCGGTGATCGCTTGGCGCAACACGGGTGAGACCGTTGGCGCGTCTTCGTCCTCTTCCGATTTGCCTTGATCCTCCTCGTCCCCGCAGCGTTCCAACCAGATGTTGGTCGTTTGTTGTTGATGGTGCTCCTTCTGCCGCAGTACGTAGTCCATGGCGAGTGCGCGTTGTTGTTCACCGATGGTCATGCTGCCATAGCCGCGTTGCCAGGCAAAATAGAGGCCCGGTGGACGCAATTCTGTGTTCACGAAATGTGCGGAGGCGCCTTTCAGCATTTTTACGACCCAGGCGACACTGTGCTTGGGCGGGATGGCGGGGACGATATGTATGTGGCCCTCCGTGCCGCCGATGGCGTGCAGGAAGACATCCAGCTCGCCGGCCTTGTGGGTGATGTATGCGTATAGGCGCGGTTCGATGGCTGGGAGGATGAGCGGTTCGCGCCCCTTGGTGGCCCAAACGATGTGGTAGCAATGCTTCCAGAACGTCATCTTGCACCATCCTCTCTACCGTCGCCGAATGAATTCAGCGTCTGGTAGGCCAAACCCCGTTGAAACGGGTTCACCGCCGATGGCTCGTGGCAACCCGTTTGAACGGGTTTTCCATATCAGGCGTCGGTTTCAACCGATGCCTGACCGTCCGGCGCCCACCGCGCCTGTCGCCGAATTCATTCGGCGTCTGGCATGCGAACCCCCGTTGAAACGGGTTTACCCTCGGGGCTGTGGGCCAACCCGTTTGAACGGGGTTTGACATATCAGGCGTCGGTTTCAACCGACGTCCGGGTCAGACACAAGGCGAGCATCCGCATGATGTGCAGCTCCTCATACGGGATCGCCTCCCCCAGCGCCTCGAAGATCGGCTTGAGCCGTTCTGGGCCGCGCGTCGCAATTTCCGCCAGCACGCGTGCCTGATCCTCCGGGGTCAGCGTCGAGATCTCCCGGATGCGCTCCGGTGCGAAGCGTTGGCCGGCCCAGACGCAGCGGCCGAGGTGCTGCACGATGGTGCCGCGGGTGACGGTGAAGAGATCCTGGAGCGCTTCGACGGAATGGCCGGCGGCAAAGAGTTCGCCTATCTCCTGTGCGCTGCCCCCCGGCCGGCGTCCGCTACCGGGCGCGTCCGGCTGCCGGGTGCGTTCGCTGAGCCCTTTTGCGACGCAGTAAGCCCGGATTTCCGCCAGAAAGCGGTCGCCGTGCTGCGCGAGCTTACGCCCGCCCACGCCGTGGATCGCCAGGAAGCTCGCCGGCGATTGCGGGAAATAAGTTGCCATCTCGGCCAGCGAGCGGTCGGAAAAGATGACGTAGGGTGGCAGGTCGGCCGCGTCGGCCAGCTCGCGGCGGAGGGCGCGCAGGCGCTCGAACAGTTCGCCGTCGTAGGTTGTCTCCGGCGCAGCGGCCGCGGGCGACGGCGCCTCAACCGCCACGAAGACCCTCTCCCCCTTCAGCACCCTCTCCCCTTTTGGCGTCAGGCGCAGGCTGCCGTGTTCCATGTCCTGCTGCACCAGGCCCAGGCGGATGAACTGCTCGGCCAGCCTGCGCCATTCGCGGGCCGGACGATCGCCGCCGGCGCCGTATTCGGGCACCTTGTCGTGGTGCCGGTGGAGCACGTCGCCGGCACGCGAGCCGCGCAGGACGTTGACGATGTGCGCCGGCCCGAACATTTGACCGGTGTGCTGGACGCAGGCGAGAAACGTTTGCGCGGCTGCGGTGACATCTTCCCAGCCCGTCTCCTCGGCGCGGCCGGTCAGGCAGTTGTCGCAGAAATCGCACGCGGCCTGGGCTGGCTCTTCGTCGAAGTAGGCGAGCAATGGCACGCGGCGGCACCCCGTGGCTTCGGCGTAGCGCACCATGGCTTGCAGCCGGGCCTGCCTTCCTGCCCGCTCCGACGCCGCACCATCGTCAATGAGCCTGGACCGCGTGACGAGGTCGGCCCGGCTATGGAGGAGCAGGCAATCGGCCCGCAGCCCGTCGCGGCCCGCGCGGCCGATCTCCTGATAGTAGTGCTCCAGGCTCTCGGGCAGGTTGTAGTGCAGCACGAAGCGCACGTTCGATTTGTTGATGCCCATCCCGAACGCGATGGTCGCGACGATGATCGGCGCTTTGTCACGGGAGAAAAGTTCCTGGTTGCGGCGGCGGGTATCGTCGTCCAGCCCCGCGTGATAGGGCAGGGCCGTCCAACCTTGCGCCTTCAGACGGGCAGTGAGGTCGTCCACCTGTCGCCGCGTGCTGCAGTAGATGATACCTGCCTGCCCGCGGTGTGCTGCCAGGAAAGCCAGGACTTGCTTCACGCCGCTGTGCCGGGGCTGCACGGCCAGGAACAGGTTCTCCCGGTTGTAGCTCGCAATGAAGACGTTTTCGGCGCGCATGCCCAGGGTCTGTTGGATGTCGCGCTGAACGCGACCGGTCGCGGTGGCGGTGAACGCGGCACAGGCCGCAGCCGGATAGCGCTGGCGCACGGGCAACAACTGGCGATACTCCGGGCGAAAGTCGTGCCCCCACTGCGAGATGCAGTGCGCCTCGTCAATCGCCAGGCAGGCCACCAGCGCGCCGTCGAGCAGCACCCGGGTTTCCGGCCGCACCAGCGTTTCGGGTGACGTATAGAGCAGCTTGATCTCGCCCGACCGGACGCGCGCCGCAACGCGCAGGTAATCATCATAGTCCAACGTGCTGTTCAGGAACGCCGCCGGCACGCCGAGCTCCCGCAATTGGGTCACCTGGTCCTGCATCAGGGCGATGAGAGGCGACACGACCACGGTCAGGCCCTCGAACAACAGTGCAGGCAACTGATAGCAGAGCGATTTGCCGCTGCCGGTGGGCATCACGGCCAGCGTATCGCGGCGGGACAGGAGGTTGGCGATGATCTCACCTTGCAGCGGGCGGAAGTCGTCGTAGCCGAAGATCGTCTTGAGCAGACCGCGGGCAGCCGACAAGTCGGGAAGAATGAGGGAAGGATGGATGGATGAAGCTGCCGTGGACGGGCGGCCCGGCTCTGGAATCGAGCCTTCAGGCGGTTCGGCTGGCCCGCCCGTCGGCGAGGTGGCATGCCGCTGATCGCGGCCTGTCGGCATCGTCTGCGCGGAGCTTGCCTGCGGGCTGGCAGATGGGAAACCGACATCCGCGCCCGTCCGCGCTCGTCCGCGTCCCATCCCCGGCGCGGCCGGCCTGGGTAAAAACCAACCGGAAAGCTGGACATAACAGCGCAGCTCGCCCGTGTGGTCGTCCTCGGGCCGCCACCAGTGCGCGAGCGAGACGCGCACCAGCGCGCCGGCCGGGATCGTCTCGACGGGTTCCTGGAAGCCGACAAACGTCAGGGTGCAGCCGCCATCGGCCGTAGGGTAGCGGTAGCGGATGCGCTTGCTCTCGTCCGTCCGCTGCAGCGGCTGGTCGGGACGCCAAAAGGTCGTGCTGAAGGGCGGGATGCCGGTGCGCTCGGCGATGTACAGGGCGCCCGAACGCGCGGTTTGGGTCAACCCGGTGTAGAGGAGACTTGCGTCGCCGGACACCGGTGGCATGTGGGCCTCGATGAAGGGCACGGGATCGGTCATCGGGCCGAGGCGGTGCTTCGAGCGGACGACGATGTTCTCGACGTGGGGTGGGATCACTCGCTCGGCTGGCGCGGCGTCCACTTCCCACACCTCGCCCACTTCGTATTCCAGCCCGATGTGTTCATTCCACGCCGCGTCCGCCGCGATGAGACGCACGCTGCGGCCTTCGTCCAGGGTGATGCCGCCGATGCAGGCACCGCTCCCCTGGCGGGTCTTTGCAACGATCAGGACTTTCATAAAACCCCCTATTTCAAGAACTGGACAGATCCTTCGGCCTGACAACCTTGCGTCGCTCACTGCGGTACGGGATTCGGCCTTTCAAGAAACTGACGCAGTGGGCGCCGCGGCAGGAGTTGAGATCAACGTCATG
>CAZYGI010000135.1:0-6899 GCA_964647255.1 uncultured Anaerolineales bacterium
GACCAATCCTCGGCCAGGGCGCGCAGCGCGGCGCCCAGCCCCAGCGTGTCCAGCATGGGCGGCCGTAGCTCCGTGCACACTTCCCGCAGCTCGCCGAGCAGATCGCGCACCTCCGCGCGCACGCCCTGCAGCCCCTCGTTGACCGGTGAGCCAACCTCGGCTGGGTCGCTCGATGGCATCAACATGCCGAGCTGCATGTTCATGCCCACCAGCGCCTGGATCGGTCCATCATGCAGGTCGCGCGCCAATCGGCCGCGCTCTTCTTCGCGGGAGCGCAGGAGTTGATGTTGAAGCTGAATCAGGGTTTCACGGCTGGCCCGGATCTCGTCCAATTGGCGGCGCAGCGCCTCCAGCAGCAGCACGTTGCTCAGGCTGATCTCGGCCTCGCGGGCCAGTGTCTGCAGGATCCGGCAATCCTCCAGATTCAAGCTTTTACCATCACGCCGCGGCCCGATGGTCCATGCGCCGCAGGCCTGGCCTCCACAGTCGAGGGCGATTTCCAGCCCCGGCCGGACGCCAGCTTCCAGCGTGGAGGCGCTGCGCTCACCGATCGCAAGCCGCGCCCCGCGCAAGTGCATCTGGACCGGTATCTCGCGCGTCAGGATACCGGAGAGATCCGCCCACTCACGGCTGCGCGCAAGTCTAGCGGTAGCGCCCTCCACCATCCCCGGATAGTCGTACCAGCCGGCATAGAACAGCCGGTCCACCCAGCGCTGCACTCTGTTTCGAATGGGCTGGAACGTCAATGCGGTGAACAGGGTCAAGCCGGTGGCCACAACGACCTGGAGCAGCCAGCGATTCGGCACGTAGCGATAGAGCAGGAGCAGCGGCGCCACGTAGAGCGCGAAGATGCCAGCGGAGAGCAGGCCATAGACGGAGGCGCGGTTGAGCAGATGGTCAATGCCGAACAGGTCATAGCGGCCGACCGCATACAGAGTACTGAGCGGGATAATCGCCAGGAACAAACTGACCGCCCACCTCGGGATGGCCGGCGAGTAGCCCATGACCGCTGTCGGCAGGATGTAAGCGAGCATCGGCAGCGCCAGGCCAAGGATTAAGCCGGCAAAGGCAACGCGGAGGCGCCGTCGTTGATCGGCCGACGCCCGGCGCAGATAGACGAATACGGCGACGCCGATGGCGCAGACGCCCACCACGAGCGCACCGAGAACCGCGGGGCTGCGCCACGGCTCGGCCTGCTGCCAGGCGTCCGCTGCGCCAACGAGGGCCAGCACATACGTCGGCCCCAGCAGCCAGGCGCGCTGGCGGGACGTGCCTAACATCACCGGGACCGTGAGCTGATAGTGCAGGAACAGGGGCGCTGCCACGACCAGGCTGGCAACGGCCAGGGAGACCATCCACGGTTGGGGCAGCCGGAAGCGCGGATACGCCAGCCCAACCAGCAAGGCGATGGCACAGGCCTGATAGAACAGGGAGAGGGGGCGCACATACGTCTGATGGAGCAGCTTCCGCAGCAGCAGCAGCCCGACGCCCCAGAACGTGAAGGCCACCAGGATAGCGCTGAACGCGTTCGCGGTGTTGGCCTCCAGCATGGACTCCATCGTCACTGCGAGGGTCAGCGGTTGGCCCTGCCGGAGCAGATCAACAGTGTAACGCTGTCCGAGCCGCTCATCCGCAGCTCGCACAGCAAGAAAAGGCACGCCGTCCACTGCGAGGATTGCGTCGCCGCGCTGCATCCCAGCATCGTCAGCCGATGATCCGAACATCACCTGAGTAATGATCGGCGGATCGCTATTGTCCAGGTAAACACCGAACATCGGTAGCCGGGACTGATGGAAGAGGATGAGGCCGGCCAGGACCGGGACGATCAGCGCCGCCACCCCAAAGAAGACTGCCCAAGCCAGGTCTGAGCGCTTCGCATGGTTCATCGTGGACCCCGCTGTTTACAGAGCCTGCGTCCATCCGTGCTGGACGGCATACAACAGCGCCTCAGTGCGCGAGGTCACGCCAAGCTTATCGTAGATGATGCTGACGTGGTTCTGCACCGTGCGTTTGGTCAATACAAGCCGCTGCGCGATGGTTTCATTGTCCAATCCAAGGGCCAAAAGCTGAAGCACCTCCAGTTCGCGCGGGGTTAGGGGCGAGAGCGGCGGGTCAGCGCACGTTGCCGGCTCAGAGGGTCCCGCTACGGCGCGACGCACGACTTGCCCGGCGACTGCGGGGCTGAGCCACGTCTCCCCGCGTGCGACGGCTCGCACCGCCCCGGCCAGCCGATCGGGCGCGTCATCCTTGAGCACGTAGCCGGTCGCGCCCGCCTCAAGCAGCCCCAACACCGTCTGGCTGTCGTTATGTACGGTCAGGATCACGATCGGAGTGAGGTTGCCTCGGCTGCGCAGCCGGCGGGTGACCTCCAGGCCGTTGAGGTCGGGCAGGTTCACGTCCAGGACCAACACGTCGGGCCGGTGAACGTCTATCAAGCGGAGGGCATCTTGACCACTGACGCCTTCCGCCACGACGTTGAGATCCGGTGCGACCGCCAGGATGGCCCGAATGCCGGCGCGCACCACGGGATGATCGTCCACGATGGCGACGTTGACCGTTCCGTCCTTCATGCCAACCTCCTCCCGCGTATGCGCACCACCCGCGTACCCGTAATGCGATCCCCGAAGCGCGCCCGCTCCGGCGAGCGCAGGATCGGGAAGAAGAAGGCGTAGAAGAGGGCGAGATCGCCCAGCAGCACCAGGAAGCACGACCACAGGCCGGCATAATCGGGGTCATCGCGCATGTGCGCCTCCAGACAGTAGGGGAGGAAGAACTGGACGGAGTTCGATCAGATTATACGCCAATGGCAGTGAAATGTGAAGGGGCCGGCGCGCCCAGGCTTTGACCTTGTTCGTGTGCGCGCGGTATACTTGCCACCAGTTGTTCGACAACCGCCGGCCGCGGCCGGCGTCCAAGTGCGGTCTCGACTATGCTGCGCGACGACCTGCTCCTCCGCACCCGGCTCATCCCGCCGCGGCCTTACCGCCGGGTTTTGGCGCGCCCCGGGCTGCTGGCGCGGCTGGGCGAAGCGCTGGATTACCGGCTGACGGTGGTCCAGGCCGGCACCGGCTACGGCAAGACCACGGCGCTGGCCGCGCTTGACGCGCAGGTGCAGCCGCTGATCTGGTACACCCTGGACGAGTCGGACCGCGACCCGCAGCAGTTCCTCGCCTACCTGATCGCGGCTTTTCGCCTGCACCTCCCCGACCTGACCGCCGCGCCGCTGGCGCTGCTGGGTGAGCTGGGCAACAGCGACGCCGTGACCCCGGCGCAGGTGGTGGATGCGCTGCTCAATGCGCTCGCCGAGGGGCTGCGCACCCCGGCCTTGCTGGTGCTGGACGACTACCACTTCGTCGCCGGCTCGCCCGAGATCTCCGCCCTGACCGAACGCTTCCTGAGCTTCATACCGCCCGCGCTGCACGTGATCCTCGCCACACGGCACCCAGTCAGCTTCCCGGCCATGACAACCTGGCGGGCGCGCGGCGAGCTGTTGGAGATCGGCCGCCGCGACCTGGCCTTCCGCCCGGAGGAGATCGCCGGGCTTTTCCGGGAGACGTACGGGATGGGGCTCGCGCCGGACGAGGTCGCGACCCTCTACGACAAGACCGAAGGCTGGCCCATCGCGCTCCAGCTCACCTGGCAGGGGTTGCGGAGCGGCGCGGCCCGCAGCGTGGCCGATCTGCTGGCCGCGGGGGTGACATCGTCCACCGCGCTGTTCGACTACCTGGCGCGTGAGACGCTCGACCGCCAGCCGCCGGAGATCGCCGCGTTCCTGCGGGAGACGGCTGTTCTGGGCGAGCTGACGCCGGCCGCATGCGACGCCGTGCGGGGCGGCGCCGCTCTCGGCGACAGCGCGGCTCTGCTGGCGCGGCTGCACGTCCTTGATCTGTTCGTGGTGGCATTGGGCGACGAGCACTATCGCTATCACCACCTCTTCCACGATTTTCTCCGGGCGCAGAGCGCCGCGGATCTTCCTGCCGTACAGGCGCGCCACCGCCGGGCCGGCGCCTTCTTCCAGCAAACGAGCGATTATGACAAGGCGATCCAGCACTGGCTGGCGGCGCACGCCTTTGAAGAGGCTGCGGCCGCGATCGAGGCCGTTGGGGAAGAGGCGCTGCGCGCCGGACGCCTGAACCGGGTGGCGGACTGGATTGATGCGCTGCCGCCGCCGGTCGTCGCGGCTCACCCGCGGCTGCAGGCCTACCTCGGCGATCTTTACCGGCTGCGCAGCCTCTTTGATCGGGCGCTCGCCTGGTACGCCCAGGCCGAGACGGCCAGCCGCGCCCGCGACGACGCGGCCGGGGTCAGCCGCGCCCTGCGCGGGCAGGCGCTGGTCTACCTGGACACGGTGCGGCCAACGCAAGCGCAAAGCCTGCTGGAGGAGGCGCTGCGGCTGGCGGACGGCATGCCCGACCGGGAAGCCCGCGCCCGCCTGCTCGAGCTGCTGGCCGAGAACAAGCTCAACCTGGGCAAGCCGGAAGACGCCGAAGCGCTGCGCCGCGAAGCCGAGACGCTGCGCGACGACGCGCCCACGGAGGACACGCTCGGCACCCGCGTCAAGCTGCGCACCGGCCGGCTGGCGGAGGCCCGCCGCGCCCTCGAAACATCGGCCGCCGCCGAGCAGCGCGCGGCCGACAGCGGCCAGATCCGGCCGCCCCGGGCGCACCGCGAGACGGCGCTGCTGTCATCGCTCGTGGACGCCTTCATGGGACAGTCGGTGCAGGCTGCGGCGGCGGCTCATGCAGGCATCGAACTCGGCGAACGCCTGGAATCGCCCTTCATCATCGCGGTGGGGCGGATGCGCCTGGGCCACGCGCTCCAGTTGCTGCCCAGCGATCGCCCGGGGCCGCGCCCCGGCGCGGCGGAGGCGATCCACTGCTACCGCCAGGCGATCGCCCTGGGCGACCGCCTGGCGGTGCGCCGCACGGGCGCCGAGGCGCTGTGGGGGCTGACGCGCGCTTACGGCTACGGCGGCGACCTGGAGCTCGCCGCGCAGGCCGCGGCCGAAGGGATCGAGGTCGCAGAGGAAGCGGGCGACGCCTGGATCGCCGCCCTGATCACCCTGGCGCTCGGCGCCAGCCATGTGCTCGCCGGGCAGCCGGAAGCGGCGAGCGATATCCTGGCCCGCGTCCTGGGCGCCTTCCGCGAGTGCAACGACACGTTCGGCCGCGCCGCCAGCCGGCTGTGGCTGAGCCTGGCGCACCTCGACATCGCTCGCAGCCGGGGGAACACGGAAAAATCCGGCGCGTTGAGCCCGTTCCTGGCTTCCGCCGAAGAACTGCTGGCGCTCTGCGAGGCACACGGCTATGACTTCATCTTCACCCAATCCAGCCTGTTGGGCCCGCCCGACGTGCGGCGGCTGGTGCCGCTGCTCTTGACCGCTCGCAGCCATCGCATCCGGCCCGCTTACGTCAACCGGCTCCTGGCCGAGCTCGGCCTGCCCGACATCGAAGTGCACCCCGGCTACCAACTGCGCGTGCAGACGCTCGGCGCGTTTCGCGCCTGGCGCGGGGACGTGGAAGTGGCGCCGCGCGAATGGCAGCGGGATAAGGCCCGCCAGCTCTTCCAGCTCCTGCTGACGGACCGCAGCGGGGCCGCCGACCCGGCGCACCCTGCAGGGCGCTGGCTCCAGCGGGAGGAGATCGTGGAACGCCTCTGGCCGCAGCTCTCGCCCGAGGCCGCGACGCGCGATTTCAAGGTGGCGCTCAACGCGCTCAACCGGGCTCTGGAACCGACGCATGCCGCCGACGCCCCTTTCGTCTTCGTCATGCGCGAAGGCGCCGCGTACCGCCTGCGCCCTGAAGCCGATCTGTGGCTCGACGCGACCGAATTCGCACAAAACTGCGAACGCGGCCTGCATGGCCCGGCCGATGAACGCGCGATCGCCGAGCTGCGCCGGGCATTGCGGCTGTACGCCGGCGATTATCTGCCCGAAGCGATCTACGAAGACTGGGCAACCGATGAACGAGAACGCCTCTTGACCCTCTACCTGCGCGCGGCTGATCGGCTGGCCGGCGTGCTGATCGGCCGCGGGGACGACGAGGAAGGGCTAGACATCTGCCAGGCCATCCTGGGCCGAGACGCCTGCTGGGAGCGCGCGTATCGGTTGATGATGACTGCCTACGCCCGGCAGGGCAATCGCGGCCAGGTGCAGCGCGTCTACATGCGCTGCGTCGAGGCGCTGCGGGCCGAGCTGGACGTGCCGCCTTCCGCCGAGACGGTCGCCCTGTACCGCCAGCTCAGCAACTAACCCCTGTAACTCCGCTGTGACCGGCCCGCGCTACACTCCTCACACTGCACGGAACCCACCGCCACCAGAGTGCTGCTCATGCCGAACGAAACCGACTTCAACTCCTTCGTCCTGCGCTTTATGCAGGAAACGAAACCGGACGAGACAGCGCGCCGGACGGCCGCCTGGCACGGCGTCGTCCGCCATGTGCAGTCCAACACCGAACGCCACTTTACCCGCTGGGCCGACGCATCGGCGTTCATCGCCGAGTATGTGGATCTGCAGGAGGAGGGCGCCGATGGCGATTGAACCCCCAACGGTCGGCATCGTCAGCGTCGGCACGTACGCACCCGAACCGGTCATGACCGCCGCCGATATCGCCGCGGCCAGCGGCATCGAGGAGTGGGTGATCCGCGAGAAGTTCGGCATCACTCAGAAGCACATGCCCGGCCCGAACGACCACACCAACCAGATGGCCATCTGGGCCAGCCAGGACTGTCTTTCCCGTTGCAGCATCAAGCCGGACGAGATTGACGTGGTCCTGTGCACCACCGAAGAATGGAAAGAATATCTCCTCTGGACCGCGGGCATCAAGCTGGCGTACGAGATCGGCGCGACGCGGGCGTGGGCCATGGATGTGCAGATGCGCTGCGGCACCACCATCGCCGCG
>CAZYGI010000136.1:0-6763 GCA_964647255.1 uncultured Anaerolineales bacterium
GTTTCCGCCTCGGAGGCCCTTTTCGTTTTTGCCGTCAGCCCGGCAGCAACGACTTCAGTCGTCGTCCTTGCCGTCGGGCCGAACGGCTGAAGCCGTTACGACAAACCCGACCGACTTACCGCGACCCGCGCCGGCGCCAGACCAGGACGACCGCGCCCAGCAGGCCGAGGCTGGCGACCGCCGGCCAGGCCGGGGCCGCGCCCGTCGCGCCGAAGGTGCGCAGCGACACCGCATTCGGGTTCAGGTTCCAGGCGTAGTCCTCCACCTCGCCGCCGGTCGCGCCGCCGATCGGGGATGGCGCGGCATCCACCGCGGCCGCGGTCTGCGCGGTCGGATAGACGCGGAAGCGGGCGTTGTAGATGCCGGTCGGCGCAACGGGGACGGCGAAGGTGATCGTGCGCGTTTGCCCCGCGGTGAACACCTCGTTCATGAAGACGCGCTCGGCCGGGTCATCGAAGGTGTTGTTCTTGTCCCAATCAATCCACCCGGTCACATAGCCGGCCGCGCCGTTGACGGTGACATCCACCGACCCGCCGTTGACGTCACTCCAGGTGAAGCCCGACGTGCGCACCACGCCGTCGTTCGTGCCGCCGCCCACCGTCGAGTGCCCGGCTGCCCAGGTCGCGCCCAGCTTCAGGCTATCGGGCGTGTGCCAGGCCGCACCGTAAGGAGTCGCCAGGTCGC
Organism: uncultured Anaerolineales bacterium; assembly: GCA_964647255.1. GTDB lineage: Bacteria > Chloroflexota > Anaerolineae > CG2-30-64-16 > CG2-30-64-16 > CAWJEL01. Next base: position 685 of record CAZYGI010000136.1, read on the forward strand.
TCAGGTCGTTCGCCAGCAGATTCAGCCCCACGATGATCGGATCATGGTCCGAGGCGCGGAACCGGTCGGCGGCATAGAGGCTGCTGATCTGGCCGGCGGTCTTGTAGTTGGTGTTGTAGTCCAGCACCGATGGCTCGTCGGCGTTGATGTGCCACTCCTGAATGCCGGCGACCTGTGCGGCGAAGCCCGCCGAGCCCAGGGCGTGATCGAGATAGCCCCACTGACCGTCGAAGACGTACGAGTAGGCGTTGGCGCCGATCAGCGTCTCCGGCAGGTTGATGTAGCCGGCGTTCTTGATCGCCGTGATCGGGTCTTCCTTGGCGTAGGAATTCAGGTCACCCACAATCACGATGTCGGGATCGCCGGTGCCGGTCGGATTGCCGGCCAACCAGGCGGTCAGCACGTTGGCGGCGTTGGTGCGGACAATGTTGCAGTTGCCCTGGCCGTCCCCGGCATCCGCGGTGTCGCAGGCGCTGCCCTTGCTCTTGAGGTGATTGACCACTGCGATGAACCGCTCGCCGGTGCCGACTTCCTCGAACGCCTGGGCCAGCGCCGGCCGGTTGCGGGCCGCGCCGTCCCCGCCGTTGACGAAGGCGACCGTGTTCAGCGGCGCGGTGGCGCCGACGGGCGTGACTTTCGCCGGCTTGTAGAGCAGGCCCACCTTGATCGCATCCGTGCCGAGCGAATTAGTCTGGCCGGTGAGCGCGTCCGCGTTGATGAAGGCGTACGTGCCCGCGGCCGTGGCATTGTTTAGCTTGGTCACCAGGTCCTGGATCGCGCTGGTCGAGCCGTAGCCGTCGTTCTCCATCTCCATGAAGCCGATCACATCCGCGCCGCCGCCGACCAGGTTCGCCACCGTCTTGGGCCATTGGCGGTCGAACTCGGTCTGGTTATCGGCCCCACGGCAGTCGGTGGCAGAACCGCCGACGCCGTTCGTGCATGCACCGGTGCCGAAGGTGTTGAAGTAGTTCAGCAGGTTGCCCGCTGAGACGCGCAACCGGCCGGCGACCGCCGGCGTGTTGGGCCGGGCGTTGGCCGCGACGAAGTTGGGCGAGCCGCCGCCCAGGGCCTGGAGCGGCCGCAGGCGGTAGGCGTTGCCGCTGGCCGTCGCGTTGCCGGAGAAGCCGTAGGTCAGCACGCCGACGAGGTTCGCCACGGTGTCGCCGCCGCGCAGCGTGTTCGAGGCGCTCAGTGGGTTGCCCCCGCGGCCGAAGGTGATCGGGTCGGGGTTCTCGATATTGTTGTCATCATCCACGATGATCCGGTTGAGGTCGTTGACGGCCTGTAAGGCGAGCGCCGGCGCGCCGGGCGCGACGACATTGGTCGGCTGCGCCAGCCGGGCGGACGACGACATCACGATCTGGCCGAACCGGCCGAGCTGGAAGTGCTCGGTGACGTAGAGGGTCTGCGGGAAGCGCACCAGCATCCCCTCGTACGGCTCCAGCGCGGTCGCCGACGCCACCGGCAGGGCCACGTCCACCGGCGTCACGCTGCCCGTCCCGCACTGGACGATGCCGGTGCTGGAGACCTGGGTCTGGTCCTGATAGTCGCTGGCTGTGCCCGTGACGCGCACCACCTGGCCCAGCGACACGTTGTTTGTGCCGCCGTCGTAGATGAAGAGCCCGTCGGAGGTCGCCACGTTCCCGTCGCCGGTCGCATCCTGGATATAGAAGCCGCGAAGCTGGCCCGTGCCTGTGGGCAGCTCGTAGTCGCCCACGACGACGCCTTGGGTCGTCACTGCACCGGTGATGGCCGCACTCGTGCCGCTGCCCTGGATCTCGTACGTATGGGTGTATGCCTGGCTGCACGGATCGGACGAGGCGACGGTGAAGGAGAAGACGTAGTTGGCCGCCATCGCGTCGGGCGTGCCATCCTGATCCACCACCTCGGCCGCCTTGATGGTGACGGTGCAGGTCGCGCCGGTCGGCAGATCGGCCGTCGGATCAATGGTGAAGGCCGTGCCGCTGCCGCTGCCCGTGGCCGGCTGTAAAACGGCGTCGCAGTAGATGTCGAAGAAGCTGTTGATGTTTGCGATCGTCACCGGCTCGGAGAAATTCACCGTCAGGCTGCTGGCCGGCGCCACCTCAGTTGCGCCGTTCGCCGGAACGGTGCTGGAGACAGTGGGCGGGGTGTTGGTGATGGTGCACGTGTTCGTGGCCGAGCTGCTGTTGCGCGGATTCGGCGGGCCGGCCGCGAAATCGGTGCTATTCTGATCGGTGTCGGTGCAGCCGCCGCCGGCGCGCAGCACAGCGGTTGTATTGGAAGGGGCTGGCGTTGGGCCTGTGCCTTCGTAACAGTTTGCAGTGGTCCCATAACCGGCAAGATCCATGATGCTGGCCCCTGTGGGGCAACTTCCGCTGAGCGCCGTCGCATTGCTGACCAACGCGACCTTGCCTGAAGTCGCGCCCATCGTGAACGTGCCTGTCGCATCAGGAGCCGGCAGATTTACAGTGCCGCCCGTGCCTGCCGCTTCCTGAACCAGGTAATAACCTCCTGACGCAATGGATCCGCTGAGGGCTGTGACTGACCAGCTAGTCCCGGTCGCGCTGGTCCACTGAACTGACCAACCCGCCAGGCTCACCGCGGTTGTTCCGGCATTAAAGAGTTCAATAAAGTCGTTCTTGTAAGTGGCGCCGCTATTGCCACCACCGCCATACACCTGGCTGATGCGCACGGCATTGGCGGCCGGCGTCTCCGGCGCGGCGACCGGGGCCGCACCCGCGGGCGGGACGGCGAACAGGAACAAGAGCATGATCACCAACAGGACGCGTTTCATGGGGATTCTCCTCTCACCTTTTTTCTGCACCATCGTCATAAACACCATCGCCGGGGTTAGGGGAAGCGGATGGCGTCGGCTTTGACGTCGTGTGCCTTATGTAACCATAAAAACGCGTTTCGGTCAAACCCATTGCCTTCGCCCGCAGGAATTTTGGGGCTGGATGGCCCAGCTACAGCGAGACGGCCTGCGTTTGCTGCGAAGGATTTGGCGCACGCCGGGGCCCATGATAAAATGCGATCGGCGTGCAGCCCGGGCGCTGCGTTCCCCCACGCCGCCCTTGTCCATCCTGCGCGTTCAATGAGGAGGAGATCATGAGACGGAAATGGCTATCCCTGGTATTGGCGTTCATACTGGTCGCCCTCGCGTTCGGCGCGCTGCCCACACCGCAGGCGGCGGCAGCAGGGATTACGTCTATTTCAATAGACTACTATCCGACGTATATTCCTACCGATGCTGCAAACCCTTGTTCGAGCGGCGGTGGTACTCCTTTTGCTGTGCGGATTACTGTGAATGGTACCGCCAACCAGGCATTTGGCGCAAAGATACGCTTGGGAACGGCAGCCTGCACCTGGAGGCCCGATAACAGCACTTGGACAACTGATTCGACATCATATACAGCACTGACACGCGGAACGATTGGGGCAGGCGGCAGTGTCTCGATGTGGCTATATGGGCGTGCGAATTCGACTGCAACTGCTTCGTTGACGGTACGTGCTCGGGGATGCGATGCCGGCTATACGACCTGTGCGGATAACGTCGACTCACCTGCTAAGGCTGTCACGCTGATGAATATGACATCTTCTGGCGGCTGGCTCGAAGAAACCAACGGCTTCTCGCGCGCCGGCAAGGCATACGCGGTCAAGAGCGGCGCCACCCTCGTCGGCTTGTATGTGTCCGAGGACAACGGCGTGAACGAGGGCTACCCGGCGGCGCTCGCGGCGGCCGCGCCCATGGCCGCAGGGTACTCCAAGGTGGCCGTGCCCGCCTGCACGACCTGTGGCTATACCATCGAAAGCTGGAACCTGGCGGCGCCGGGCACGTCTGTCGGCCAGGTCAACACCATGGGCGACGGCGCCTGTCCCAATGACGTGTCGGCCGGCGCCGTGACTTCGCTTGATACATGCACTGCCCCCACCGCCATCACCCTCCGCACGCTCACCGCGCGCGCGCCGCTGAGCCCGCTGGCCGCGGCGCCGGTGGTCGGGCTGGCCCTGGCCGGCGGATGGGTTGCGCTTCGGCGGCGGCGGGCGTAACGGCGTTGCCGTGGTTCACGCTGGCGCTGGCCGGCTGGCGCATCCGGCTGGCCTGCGACGTCCCCGCGCTGGCAGCGCACATCGCCGGGCGTTACGCGCCGTTCCTGGCGCCCGGCGCCGGCAGCGCCGATGCACAGGTGACCATCCTCCTGGATCCGGCGCTGCCGGACAGCGAACGGCCGCGCGTCCCGGTGCAGCGCCAACAGGATATTTGCATACTTGACGTACCGGGAGCCTGTGGTAGAATCGCATTGACTTTCTGGGATGCGACCTTAAAACTCAAATGTGAGAAAAGTGGGGATGCGCTGGAGCATCTTCTTCAGGTGCTGATCGCATACCTGGCACTCCGGCAAGGTGGCCTTTTGTTTCACGCTGCCGGATTGCTTGCTGACGAGGAAGTCTTCCTCTTCACGGGTGGGAGCGGCAGCGGTAAGTCCACCGTAGCGGCGCTCTCACCGGACAAACTGGCCCTGAACGACGATATGATCCTGTTGCGCCCGGAGGGCGCGGGATGGCGGGCTTACGGCACGCCCTTCTGGAACGGCGAAACCACGCGTCGCGATGGACAGACGGCGGCCGGCCCCGTGGCCGGGATCTATCGGCTGGTGCAGGACCGCGGCGACTATCTGGAGCCGGTCACCCCAGCGATTGCTGCAAGCGAGTTGGTCGCCAATTGTCCGGTGGTGAATGGCGACCCGGCCGAGTTGCCGGCCGTGATGGACCGATGCCGTGAACTGGTGCGGACGGTGCCGCTGCAGCGTCTGCACTTTCGCAAATCCCCGGATTTCTGGGCGATCCTGCGAGGACGGAGCATCGGGTAATGGCAGCGACGGACATCCCACACCAGGCGCCGAACGTCATCAGTCGGATGCTTGATGGCGAAGCGGTGCTGGTGCATTTGGGGCAGAACAAGATCCGGGTGTTGAACCCACTAGGCGCGCGGCTCTGGGAGTTGGCGGATGGGCGACATTCGGTCAACGAAATCGCCCAGACGATTGCAACAGAATATCAAGTTGAGTTAGCTCGCGCTGAAACAGATGCGCTGGCCTTCTACGCAGACCTCGCCGGGCGTGGGGTGCTAACCCTCAGCAACCGATGATGTCTCATTGATCCGTTTGTCGTTCGATTATCTCATTCAGGAGGAACAACCATGGAGTCCATCAGCGAGAAGATGCAAGAACGCAAGCCGTATGCTGCCCCGGCGGTCGTCTATGAGGCCGAGCTTCAAGTCAACGCCTCAACAACGGTTTCAACCAATCCGCTTCCCCCGAACGATCTGTTCGGCACGGGCAAGAAGTAATTCACGGCCCCGGCTCGAATCTTGAGCCGATGGACTGCACGAGCGGGTTACACAGTCTGTCGGTGGTCATCTCAAGCAGGCGCGGTTCTTGGCTTGAATTGCACCGCGTGCAGGGTCAATCGGCTGCGGACGGATGTGCACTTTTTCAGTGCACATCCGTCCGCAGTGTCTATCTGGCGCCCCATGCCCTGATGACCGCCACAGGAAAACTGAGGGGGGCGACAGTTCTCCGATGAGTGGCCTCAGCGCATCCGATTTTGCCCGCGCCTGGCGGATCGCCCTCGGCCAGGCCGCGCTGCCCCCACGCCCTGCGGGCGTCTCAGCACAGGCGCTCTTGATCACCGCCGAGCGCATCCCGCCCACCCCCGCCGCGGACATCCCGGACGCGCCGGATTCCGCCGGCATCCTCACCCCGGACGACTTCGACCCAGGAGACCTGGCGAGCGCCGGCGGGACGGACGGCCCGGCCGCGGCGGCTGACCCCGCGGGGTGGCTGCGCGGGGTGGTCGCGCGGGCCAGCACGTGGCGCGAGCGGCTGGCGGCCGATGGATTCATCGGCGAGCCGCCGGCGGACGGGGGGATCGTGGCTGCGCGGCTGCGGCGTTGGGCCGCCTGCCTCGCCCCAACGGCCGACGCGGGGGAAGCGCTGGCCCGGTTCCAGCGATGGGAGGGCCTCGACGCCGGGGCCATGGCGCGGGCGGCTGGCCCCGTCCGGCTGCGCGCAGGCGCCGGGCTCCCGGCCTGGGC
>CAZYGI010000137.1:0-6647 GCA_964647255.1 uncultured Anaerolineales bacterium
CAGGACAACGGCGGCGTCTATTTCGTCCCCGCGCTGGCCGGCCTGGGCGCGCCCTACTGGAACGATGCGGCGCGTGGCCTAATCACCGGCCTCACGCGCGGTTCGACCGCGGCGCAGGTGGCGCGGGCGACGCAGGAATCTATCGCCTACCAGATCCGCGACGTGTTTGAGACGATGCAGGCCGAGGCCGGGTCGTCTTTACAGGTGCTGTTGGTTGACGGCGGGCCCACTCGCAACCAGGCGCTGATGCAGTTCCAGGCGGACATTCTCGGGGTGCCCGTGCTGCGCAGCCTTGCCAGCGACGTATCCGCCCTCGGCGCAGCCTACCTGGCGGGGTTGACCGTGGGCCTCTGGACTTCTGAAGCGGAGATCGCCGCCCTGGCGCGGCCGCAGATGCGCTACGAGCCGGCGATGGGTGACGCCGAGCGGGACCGGCTGTACGCTGGTTGGCAGGATGCCGTCCGGCGGGTCGTGTTGGCCTGATCGTCGGCAGGTTACAACCTCACCGGTCATGATCGCTCCTCCCTGTTCGGTATCAACGACAGAAGATGCCGGACACAGTTCGGGCGCGGACAGATGGTCCACTACTCCACCTGGTACGGCACACTCGTGATCACAATGCCGCGGCGGAACATGAGCGCCATCCGCAGCGTGAGCGCGGTCTGCGCGTGCAGCGCGTTGGCATACCAGTGTCTTGGCACGAACTCCGGCACCACAATCGTGAGGGTCTCGTTCAGCTGCCGGCAGGCGGCGATGTGCTCAATGTAGGCCAGCAACGGCTCGATCATCAACCGGTACGGTGAATCCAGGATGACGAGACGCACGCCGTTACCCCAGGTTTCCCACTTGCGCTTCACCTGCTCGGCCGCGGCCGCATCGAGTGAGACATGCACCGCCGTCACGTCCGAGGAAAGCGCCCGCGCGTAGGCCAGCGCAGCCAGCGACCCCCGGTGCACGCCGCCGATGGGCACGATGACGCGATGCCGACCCACGGACGACAGCGCGCCGTACGCCTCCAACGATAACTGCTTTGCCACGCGCTGATAGTGATGATGAATCCGGAAGAAGATAAACACCAACGTTGGCACCAGGAGCACGATGATCCAGGCGCCATCCCGGAACTTCGTGATGGCAAAGACGCACATCACGATCGCACTGGCCACGGAGCCGACGCCGTTGATGATCATTTTCAATTGCCAGCCGTCCTCAAAGCGCAACGTGGAACCGGGGTCCACGATCTCCTGGCCGGGCTTAAGATGGCCCACACGCCACCAACGGTAAGCCATGCCAGCTTGCGACAGGGTAAAAGACAGAAAGACGCCGATCGCATAGAGCGGGATGAGCGCTGATACGCTCGCCTTGAAGGCGGCGATCAACGCCGAAGCGATCAGCGCCAGCGCCATGATGCCGCGTGAGAAGACCAGCCGGCTGCCCTTGTAGGTCAACTGTTTGGGCAAGAACCCATCGCCAGCATGCAGCGCGGCCAGGCGCGGGAAATCCGCGAACGAGGTGTTGGCCGCCATGACCAAAATCAGGGTCGTAGATACGATGGTAGCCAGGTAGATAAGCCCGCGGTTGCCGTAGGCGGTGCGCGCCAACTGCGAAATGACGGTCTCTCCGCTGTCGGAAGGAACGGCGCCGATCTGGCGCGCCAGGAAGGTGATGCCCAGCAGCAGCGAACCCAGAATGAAGGCCATCCAGACCAAGGTGATGCCTGCATTGCGGCTCTTGGGCTCACGGAACGCTGTGATGCCGTTCGAAATTGCCTCCACGCCGGTCAGGGAGGTCGTGCCGCTGGCAAAGGCGCGCAGGAGCAAGAACAGGGTGAGCGCCTGCGCACCGTGCTTGAGTTCGACCGCCGGCGGGTTCGCCACGACGCTGAGATTGCCGGTCAGGAACCGCATCATCCCCACGATCACGGTGATAAACGCCATCGCCAGGAAAAAGTAAGTTGGCGCCGCAAAGATCGCGCCCGATTCCTTCACCCCGCGCAGGTTCACCAGCATGATGAAGAGCACCATGGCGACGGCAATCTCAACCCGATACCGATAAAGGCCGGGAAATGCCGATGTGATCTGCGCGACCCCTGATGAGATGGACACAGCCACCGTCAAGATGTAGTCGGTCAACAGGGCCGCGCCAGCGGTCTGCGCGGGCAGCTCCCCAAGGTTGTCCCGCGCCACGATATACGCACCACCGCCGCCCGGGTAGGCATGGATCGTCTGCTCGTACGAGAGGGTCAAAATCGTCAACAAGATGACGATGCCGATCGCCAGAGGCAGCGCGTAGGTCAGGCCCGCCGCGCCGGCTGCAACCAGCACCAACATCAGTTCCTGAGGGCCATAGGCCACCGATGACATCGCATCGGAGGAGAAGACCGCCAGGCCGACGAATTTGCCGATGGCCTGATGCGGCGCGTCAGCGGTCGTCAACGGCCGGCCGATAAGCCAGGTGCGCCACGAGCGGCCGGGCAGGTAGTTCGCCGTTTGAAACATCAGCGAAGGATCGGTTTCCTGTTGGATAATTGCCATGGGTTCCACTGCATTCGGCTTCAAGCCAACAAAAAGGGGCACAGGCGGGCGCCCATACCCCGGATCACTGCATTCTGCGAACATCCTACGCCGCGCGGGAAGCAGACGTCAAGCGGTTTTTCGTGAAATTGACCCTTCCTTGACACCTGCCTTCCCTTTCTTGCCATCCAATTGATGCGCTTTGGAGTAAGCTAAGCTAGGTATTTCAGGCGCCGTGATGGCGCCAAACGAATGCAGGAGGATAGAATGCAATTTCTGCGCCGAGAAGCCAGGTGGTGGAGCCTGTTTATGCTTGTCCCGTTGATGGTTGTGCTGATGCTACTGGACGATGACGCGCCGCTGACGCAAGCCATGCGCATGATCCTGCTGGGGCTGATCATGGTGATCATCTGCGGCCTGGCCTGGCGCTGGGTGGAACGCCATCACAACCTGGTGGAGCGCGAAGGCGCAGATGCCTGGATCGCCTACCGTCCGCTGTACGACACGCTGAATGAGGAACCCCAGAAGCTGTTCGTGCCGGAGCCGGAGCACGGACAACGCCGCGTGACGCTGCCCGGCGGCGATCCCGCGCGCCCCAGTTAAGGGGTCCTGAAGTTGAATCTTGGGTGGGATGGGGTAGAATACACGACGGACGAACGGCGCAGGCTGCTGCTGGCGCCGTTCTCTGCCGGAGAGATCGTGTCTGAACCGACCATCCACACTCGCCTGGAGAAATTCCGGGCTCGCATCTGGGACGCGGGCAGGCGGTTTTCGCCTTCCCCCTGGCGGCCGCATCGTCCCTGGCGGCGCTACCTGTGGAGCCTGGCGCTCGTCGGTGCATCGAGCCTGATCGGTGTGCCCATCCACCGTTTCGTCTCCCCCACCAACCTGGTGATGCTTTACCTGGCCGCAGTCGTGGTGGCCGCGATCTACCTGGGCCGTGGACCGGCCGCGTTGACCGCCGGGTTAAGCGTCCTCACCTTTGACTTCTTCTTCGTCCGGCCGCGATTCAGTTTCAGCGTGGCCGACACCGAGTATCTGCTCACCTTCGCAGGCTTGTTTGTGGTGGGCCTGGTGATCAGCACCCTGGCCGCCCGCTCGCGCGAACAGGCGGAGGCTGCCGAACACCGGGAGATGCAGGCCATCGCGCTATACGAGCTCAGCCGCGATCTGGCCTCGGCCCGTGGGCTGGATGACATCCTGCAGGTGATCGTTCGCCACGTCAGCCGGACCTTCAACCGGACTGCGGCGATCTTGCTGCCGGTCGGAGAGACGCTGCAACCTAAGGCTTCGAGCACCGGTCTTGTCTTGGACGACAGCGAGCTCGGCGTCGCTCTGTGGTCCTTCAGAAAGGGGGAGCCCGCAGGCCGCGACACCGAGACATTGCCTGCGGCCGCGGTGCGCTACATCCCGCTCAAGACCGCCCGCGGCGTAGTCGGCGTGCTGGGCGTCAAGCCGGTTGATCCGAATTCATCCCTCGCGCCTGAACAGCGGCGGTTATTGGAAGCGTTCACCAGCCAGGCCGCGTTAGCAATTGAACGGGCCGAACTCGCCGAGCAGGCACGGGAGGCGCAACTGGCCCGCGCCGCCGAGGAGCTTCACCGTGCGCTGCTCAATTCGATCTCGCACGATCTCCGCACGCCGTTGGTTTCCATCACCGGCACGCTTTCCAGCCTGGAAGATGAAGGTGCGTGCCTCGATGAGCCGGCCCAACGCAGCCTGATCAGCATGGCGCGCGAGGAAGCCGAGCGGCTTAATCGCCTGGTGGGCAACCTGCTCGACATGACCCGCATCGAATCCGGCGCGCTGAAGGCCGCCGAGGAGCCATGCGATGTCCAAGAGGTGATCAGCGCCGCGCTGGACCGGCTGGGCGATCGGCTGGCGGGCAGGTCCGTGACGGTGGATGCCCCGCCGGCGCTGGCGCCGCTGGATTTCGTGCTGATCGTGCAGGTGTTGGTTAACTTGCTGGACAACGCGCTCAAGTACTCACCGCCCGAGTCGCCCATCGCGGTGACGGCCCGTCTCTCCGATGACACGCTTGAAATCGCCGTGTTGGATCGCGGGGATGGGATACCCCCCGGTGATCTGGAGCGCATCTTCGACAAGTTCTACCGCGTGCACCGGCCCGGCGGCGCGGGCGGCACCGGGCTCGGGCTGGCGATCTGCAAGGGGATCGTTGAGGCACACCGCGGCCGCATCTGGGCTGAGAACCGCGCGGGCGGCGGCGCCTGCATCACCGTGGCGCTGCCCTGCAAAACTGAGGCGGAACGGAGGGTGTGAACGATGAACGAAAGTGGGCCGCGGGTGCTGGTCGTTGACGATGAGCCGGCCATTCGCCGTTTCCTGCACACCTCGTTGTCCGCGCACGGCTACACGCTATTTGAAGCCTGCACCGGCCAGGAGGCGCTGTCGGCCGTCATCGCGCACCGGCCCGATCTCATCATCCTCGACCTCGGCCTGCCCGATATGGATGGCATCGAGGTCACGCGGCGGCTGCGCGAGTGGACGCAAATCCCTATCATTATCGTGACGGTGCAAGAGCAGGAGTCCGCTAAGATCGCCGCGCTGGACAACGGCGCCGATGATTATGTCACAAAGCCGTTTGGTATGGGCGAGCTGCTCGCCCGAATGCGCGTGGCGCTGCGCCGCGCGGCCCCTGCCGCCACCGACCCCGTCTTCACCACCGCGGACCTGGCCGTGGATGTGGCACACCGGCTTGTGACCGTCGCCGGCCATGAGGTGCAACTGACGCCAACGGAATACGATCTGCTGAAGGCGCTGATCACCCACGCCGGCAAAGTGCTCACGCATCGCCAGCTCTTGAGGCAAGTGTGGGGGGCGGGCTACGAAAACGAAGCCCATCTGCTGCGGGTGAACATGAGCAACCTGCGCCGCAAGATCGAACCCGACCCCGCGCGGCCGGCCTATATTCTCACCGAGCCGGGCGTCGGCTACCGGCTGCGGGTGCCAACCTGAGAACCGGGCGGTTTCATCTCACTCGTACTTCAGGGCCCGCAGCGGATCCAGCGTCGCGGCGCGCAGCGCGGGATAGACGCCGCTGAGCAGGCCGATGAGGGTGGCGAACGCCAGGGTGAACGGCGGAAGCCAGAACGGCGTGTACACCACCGACATCGCGCTGCCGTCGCCCGGCCCGAAGAACATGCCGCCGTTGCCCTGCTGCTGCATCAGGCTGCCGATCACCAGGTTGGCAGCGCTGCTCAAGGCCCAGCCCAACGCGGTGCCCGCGATGCCGCCTAACAGGCCGATAAACGCCGCCTCCCCCAGAAAGATCAACATCACATCCCGGTTGCGCGCGCCGAGCGCCTTCATCAAGCCGATCTCGCGCGTCCGCTCCAGGATCGCCATGCTCAGCGTGTTGACGATACCCAGCGCCGCGACCAGCAGGGCGATGGCGCCGATGCCGCCCAGCACCGCCTGCAGGATGCCGAAGAAGCTGTTGATCTCCCGCACGGTATCCATGGCCGAGTAGGCGCTGTAGCCCAGCTCGCGGATGCGGCGCTGCACTTCCTCGACATCCTTGCTGTCGCCGACCAGGACGATGGCGCGCGCGTAGCCGTCTTTGTTGCGGTTGATCTTCCGGCCGGTGACCCACTCGTTCAAGGCCTGCACATCGCGCTGGGGCAAAAACACCTGGTAGTCGCTCTCGCCGCTCTCCTTCAGGATTCCGACCACCTGATACCGCCAGGTGCGCGTCGAAGGATTGCCCTGGTCATCGAATTTTGTCGCCTCAACGGTCAACGTTTCATTGAGCAGCGACTCGATCTTGGTCTGCGCGCCGCGCTGCGGATCCCAGAAGTTCTCCCGGACGCGCGGGCCAACGATCGCCTGGCCGCGGCCTAAAACCGTCGTGCCCTCCGCCGCCTCGAGGCCGAGCTGGGTGATCGTATCCGCGGTCGCAGCGATCACCTGCGCCCCGCCCATGAGCTGCCGATAGCGCAGCCCGCTGCTCTGCGCATCTTCCATCGGGATGACGGCGGTCACGCCCGGCAGCGCAGCCAGCTCCGCAATGCCCTGGGTGGTCAGCGTTGCCGGCTGTTTGGAAGGCCCGGCGCTGCTCACGCTCGCGCCGGCGCCAGCGCCGGCGCCGACCTTCTGCACCGCCAGCGGGGTGATCTC
>CAZYGI010000138.1:0-6566 GCA_964647255.1 uncultured Anaerolineales bacterium
GCCGATAAGCTTACCCCAATCTCAAAAGCCCGTCGAAAAATGGGCGAATGCTAAGCTAGGAAACTGGTGCATTGGAGACGTTGAACCGATCTACTGCTCCACCAGCTTGCCCTCTACAGGAGACTACATCGTGCCCGAATACATCGAAACCGAAGTCCTGATCCTCGGCAGCGGGATCGCCGGCGCCACTGCGGCGCTAGAGCTCGCCGACCTGGGCGTGCGCGTCGTCATGGTCACAAGCGCCACGGCGCCGCAGGAATCGAACACTTACTATGCGCAGGGCGGCATCATCTACCGCGGCGTGGATGACGCGCCCGCGGCGCTGGCCGCGGACATCACCCGCGCTGGCGGCGACCACTGCAACCCGATCGCCGTCAATATCCTGGCGGAGGAAGGTCCGGAGCGGGTTGACGAGATCCTGCTCAAGCGTGCAAAGGTGGATTTTGATCGCACCGAAACCGGCGAACTCTCGCTGGCCCGCGAGGGCGGTCACTCGATGCCGCGCATCCTCCACGTGGCGGATTACACAGGCAAAGCCATCGAGGAGTCGCTGATCGCAGCCGTGCGCGCCCGCCCCAACATCACCCTGCTGACCGGCCATACCGCGGTGGATCTGCTGACCCCGGCGCACCACGCCCTGGATCGTCACGTCGTTTACCAGCCGCTGTCGTGCGTCGGCGCCTACCTCTTCGATCAAACCGACGGCGCGGTCAAACGCTGCATGGCCCGCAAGACCATCCTGGCGACCGGCGGGCTGGGGCAGATCTTCTTGCGGAGCAGCAATCCGCCTGGCGCGCGGGGCGATGGCTTTGCGATGGCATCGTACGCGGGCGCGCGGCTGATCAACATGGAGTTCGTCCAGTTTCACCCGACGACGTTTCATCATGACGGCGCGCCGAATTTTCTGATCACCGAGGCGGTGCGCGGCGCGGGCGGCCGGCTGGTGCTGGCGAACGGCGAGCCGTTCATGCAGAAATACGCGCCCGAATGGAAGGACCTGGCGCCCCGTGACGTGGTGGCGCGCAGCATCCACCGGGAGATGCTCTCGCGCGGCCTGACGCACGTTTACCTCGACCTGCGCTCTTACATTTCCAGGGATGAGATCCTCCATCACTTCCCGACGATCCGCGAGAGCTGTCTGCGTTACGGTGTGGACATCGCGACCGATCTGGTGCCGGTGGTGCCGGCTGCGCACTACACCTGCGGCGGCGTGTGGGTTGACGAATGGGGACGCACAACGCTGGAGGACCTGTACGCCATCGGCGAGGTGTCATGCACGGGGCTGCACGGCGCCAACCGGCTGGCGAGCACGTCGCTGCTGGAAGGGCTGGTCTGGGGCCATCGAACTGCGGTGGACATCCAGCGCGGCCTGCCGGCCGGCCTGCGGCTTGCGCCCGACCAGATCCCGCCCTGGCAGGACGCCGGGCTGGACTCGCCCGACCCGGCGCTAATCCAACAGGACCTGAGCGCGATCAAGCAGATCATGTGGAACTACGTGGGGTTGGTGCGCACAACCAGCCGGCTGCAGCGCGCGCTCAGCGAGCTGCGTCACCTGGAGACCGAGATCCTGCGCTTTTACCGCGGCTCGCGGCTGACGGACGAGCTGATCGGCCTCCGGCACGCGGTCCGCAGCGCGATCCTGGTGACTGAGGCGGCCTGGGAGAACAAGCGGAGCATGGGCGCGCACTACCGGGAGTAAAGACGGGGCGACACGGCGACGGGGAGACGCGGGGACGCGGAGAAAGGGACTGGGGGCGCTCCCCGCTCCCCGCTCCACGCTTCACGCTCCCCGCACGATGTCCAACACCTGCTCAAACGTCGCGCAGTGATACTGGCACAGCGCCCGCGTCCCGCTCTTGATGATGTTCCCGCCCGCCACCCCGATGGTCGGGAAGCCGGCCAGGCGGATGGCGCAGACCCCGGCGCCCGAATCCTCGATGCCCAGCACCGAGTTGCGCGCCTCGAATGGGAGGCCCAGCCCAACCCGCGCCGCCTCGGCGTAGAGCCAGGGGTGCGGCTTGGGCGACAGCTCGCCGAGCGTGCCAACTTCGCCGCGGCGCAGCGGGAAACCGGCGGTGATGATCGCGTCGTAGACCTCCCGGGGATCGCCCAGCGCCAGCGCCCGGAACGCAGCCACGATCTCAGGCCATGCCTTCTCGTGCAGGCCGGATGTGACCAGCGCGATCTTGATCCCATGGCCTTTGAGCTCCAGCAAGAACTCCTTCAGACCGGGCGCGGGCACGAACGCATCGGTGCGGCCGCGGCCCGCCAGGATCGCCTGCATCTCGCGGTGCGTGTGCTCGAAGTACAGAGCTCGCGCCGCCTCAAGCGTCTTGTCCGGGCAGTATTTGCGGATGCAGTGCTCCAGGTGTTCGGAAACGCTGTGGCCGGAGACAAAGGGCAGGTCGGCCGGTTCCAACTCGAAGCGAGGGTTCCCCAGGAGGCTGGCGGTTGTCCGCTCGATGATCCAGGTCCAGAAGCCCTCGCTGTGGACGCTGGTGCCATCGAGATCCATCAGCACGGCGCGCACAGGCCGCTCCAACGCCACCGGATGCACCGGATAGTAAGCCGGATAGCCCAATGCCGAACGGACATAGGCCAGCGTGTGATCGGCGAACGCGATGAATTCCACTTTGCGGTCGCCGGTGGCATGGATCGAGATCACGCCGTCGCGGCCCGCGGCAAACCGCCCGTCGGAGCACGCGTCGAGCGGGATGAGGCCGGAGTCTGCCGGGATTGGATCGAGATTTGGAATGAACACCATGATGGCCGGAAGGATACCATGAGGAACGAAGCGTGTCCAGCATAGTAGCCATGCACGATCAATGCAACATCTGGTCAATCATGCGCATCTGCGTCATCTGCGTCCTATTCTCGCTGTCCGGCAAATTGACGCCCATCCCCGCCTCCGCTACAATGCCCCGCGACGCCCCACGCACCCGCGCAGAGCGCGACCATCTCACGCACGAAAGGTAATGACGCCATGACTGCCGATTTCTACGGCTGGCCCACCCGCGGCCTCGACAGCGCACACCTCCACCTGGAATATCTGGCGACCGCAGGACCACGCATCGTCCGCCTGTCACTGGCCGGTTCGACGGACAACCTGCTGGCCGAAGTGGCCGACATCCAGCTCCCGACACCCTACGGTGACTTCAATCTGTTCGGCGGGCACCGCCTGTGGCACTCGCCTGAGGCGTTCCCGCGCTCCTATCTGCCCGACAACGATCCGCCCGCGATCACCGACCTGCCCGATGGCGTGAAGCTGACCCAGGCGGTTGAGGCGCTGACAGGCATCCGCAAGAGCATCGAGCTCCGGCTGGCAGCCGACCGACCCGCCGTGACCGTGACGCACCGGCTGGAGAACACTGGCGCCTGGTCCGTCGAGCTGGCGTGCTGGGCGCTGACGCAGATGCGGCTGGGAGGCCTGGCGGTTTTCCCGCAGACGGCGCATAAGCTGGACGAGCCGGGAATGCTGCCCAACCGCAACCTGGTGCTGTGGCCCTACACCCGGCTGGCCGACCCGCGGCTGAGCCTCAACGATGATTTTCATTTTATCGCCGCCGACGCGCTCACCCCACCGGTCAAGATCGGGTACCTCAACCGGCACGGCTGGGTCGGCTACCTGGTCAAGGGTGTCTTCTTCGTCAAGCGGATCGAGCCGCAGCCGGCCCTGCCGCATGTGGATTTCGGCTGCAACACCGAAAGCTACTGCAACGACCGGTTCATCGAAGTCGAGACCGTCGGGCCGCTGACGCGGCTCGAACCCGGCCAGGCCGCGACGCACGTCGAGTTGTGGGAGCTGTATCCCGCCTCTGGCGTCCCGCAGACCCCGGACGGCGTACGCGACCTGGTGAAGGCGCTGAACCTGCCGGTCGGCTGACCCGAGGATGGGACGCAGACTTTCATCCGGATTTGGGCTTCGCGATCGGGAATCGAGGCTTTAGCCGGTCTTTCGGAGCAGCGCAGCCAACCGGCTGAAGCCTCAACTCCAGAAGATCGGCTGAACCTCTCTAGGAGCAGAATCATGCGCTACGGTTACTTCGACGATCTTGCCCGCGAGTATGTCATTACCCGGCCGGACACGCCGCTGCCCTGGATCAACTACCTGGGCTGCGAGGCCTATTTCGGCCTCATCTCCAACACGGCGGGCGGCTACTCCTTCTATCGCGACGCTCGGCTGCGGCGGTTGACGCGCTATCGCTACAACAACGCGCCGTTCGATCTCGGCGGGCGTTACATCTATCTGCGCGATGACGCGGACGGCGCGTACTGGTCCCCTTCCTGGCAGCCGACCCGCTGCGAGCTGGAGGGGTACACCTGCCGGCACGGGATGGGCTACACCGTCATCGGCTCAACCTATCGCGGGATCGAGGCCAGCACGCGCTACTTCGTCCCGCTCGGCGAGAACCTGGAAGTCTGGCAGCTCACCGTCACCAATCACCGCAGCGAGCCGGCGCAGCTTTCGGTCTTCTCGGCGATCGAGTTCTGCCTCTGGGAGGCGTGGGATGACGCCACCAACTTCCAGCGCAACTTCAGCACCGGCCAGGTGGAGGTGGAGGCTGAGGCGGGCGTCATCTATCACAAGACCGAATACCGGGAACGCCGCGATCACTTCGCCTACTTCGCCTGCTCGGCGCCGCTCGCCGGGTTCGACACGCAGCGGGAGGCGTTCCTGGGCGCGTACCGCGGCTGGGACGCGCCCGTGGCCGTCGAGCGTGGGGCCGCGTTCGACTCGGTCGCGCACGGCTGGCAGCCGATGGGGTCGCACCACGTCAAGCTGACGCTCCAGCCCGGCGAGAGCCGCCAGATCGTCTTCCTGCTCGGCTACCACGAGAACCCCAGGGACGACAAGTTCGACCCGCCGGGGTCGCAGACGCTCAACAAACGCACGGTGCAGCCGATCATCGCCCGGTATCTCAACCCGGCCAACGCGGATGCCGCGTTCGACGCGCTGCGCACTTATTGGACTGGGCTGCTGGACGGCCTGCGAGTGGAGACGCCGGACGAGCACACGAACCGGATGGTCAACATCTGGAACGCGTACCAGTGC
The DNA here is from genome assembly GCA_964647255.1 of uncultured Anaerolineales bacterium. GTDB lineage: Bacteria > Chloroflexota > Anaerolineae > CG2-30-64-16 > CG2-30-64-16 > CAWJEL01. The sequence continues at coordinate 5,054 of CAZYGI010000138.1, forward strand.
ATGATCACCTTCAACATGTCCCGGTCGGCTTCGTTTTACGAGTCCGGCATCGGCCGCGGCATGGGCTTTCGCGATTCCAACCAGGACCTGCTGGGCTTCGTCCAGATGGTGCCGGCGCGGGCGCGCGAGCGCATCCTCGACATCGCCGCGACGCAGCTCCCAACCGGCGGCGCCTACCACCAGTACCAACCGTTGACCAAGCGCGGCAACGACGCGGTCGGCGGCAACTTCAACGACGATCCGCTGTGGCTGGTGCTCGGCGTAGCGGCGTATCTGAAAGAAACCGGCGACTGGACGATCCTGGCCGAGCCCGTGCCTTATGACAACCAGCCCGGCTCCGAGGCGCCGCTGTATGAGCACCTGCAGCGCAGCATCCAGTACACGCTCGACCGCCTCGGCCCGCACGGCCTCCCGCTGATCGGCCGGGCGGACTGGAACGACTGCCTGAACCTCAACTGCTTCTCCGAGCAACCCGGCGAGAGCTTCCAGACCACGACCAACCGCGAGGGCAAAGTCGCCGAATCGGTCTTTATCGGCGGACTGTTCGTGCTGGCCGCGCAGGAGATGCAGCGCATCAGCGCATCAGCGCCTCAACCACTACGCACCACGCACCACGTTGACTACGCCCAACTCGCTGCCCGGATGGAAGCCACCGTCAAACAGCACGGCTGGGACGGCGCGTGGTTCCGGCGGGCGTACGACGCGTTCGGCGCGCCGGTCGGGTCGGCGGAGTGCGCGGAGGGGCAGATCTTCATCGAGCCGCAGGGGATGTGCATCATGGCCGGCATCGGGCTGGACGACGGCCGCGCCGATCAGGCGTTAGCGGCCGTGGCCGAGCGGCTGGCAACACCGCACGGCATCATGCTCCAGCAGCCCGCTTACTCGCACTACTATCTCAACCTGGGCGAGATCTCCACCTATCCGCCGGGCTACAAGGAGAACGCCGGGGTCTTCTGCCACACGAACCCGTGGGTGATGATCGCGGAGGCGCGAGCCGGGTACGGCGACGCGGCGTTCGATTACTACCAGCGCCTCTGCCCGTCGGTGCGTGAGGCGATCAGCGAGGTGCACCGCTGTGAGCCGTATGTCTATGCGCAGATGATCGCAGGCCGCGACGCGCCGACCCACGGCGAGGCGAAAAACTCCTGGCTTTCGGGCACCGCGGCGTGGAACTACGTCGCCATCTCGCAGTGGATCTTGGGCATCCGGCCCGACTACGACGGCCTGACGATCGCCCCCGTGATGCCGTCGAGCTGGCCTGGCTTCACCGCGACGCGCGCCTTCCGTGGTGTCACCTATCGCATCACCGTCGCGCGCCAGGGGCCGGGCAACGCGGTCTCGCTGACGGTTGACGGCCAGCCGGTCGCAGGTGCGACGATCCCCCTGCCCCCGGCCGGGACGCGCGAGGTGCAGGTGCGGGCGGTAATGGGCTGAGCCGTTCGTATCAGCCGGTGATTGATGCACGTTAACAATTTAACCGAGTAAGCCAACCCGGGTATAATAGGCGGCGGAG
>CAZYGI010000139.1:0-1447 GCA_964647255.1 uncultured Anaerolineales bacterium
CTGATATCTCCCCTGCCCCGGAATGCGGGGAAGGAGCTATTCGTTACACCGAGCTAAAGCCCTGGTTCCCAGTATCACGCCGCGCGATCGGTCGCAAACCGCCGCATGAATTCGACCAGGAATGCCAGATGGCGGAAGTAGTCGTCCAGCCGGATATTCTCGTTCGGCGCGTGCATCCGCATGCCGGGATAGCACAGCCCCATGATGAGCCCCGCCGGGGTGCCCACGCCCTGCACCAGCGTGTGCATCGGCCCGGAGCCGCCGTGGGACGGGTAGACCACCGGCTCGTGGCCGTACACCTGGTGGGCCGCGCCGATCGCCGTCTGCACCAGCGGCGCGTTGACATCGGACCGGGCGCTCACCATGCCCGCCGAGGGATGGATCTCGATATCCGTGTAGCCGCGGCGATCCAGGTGCGCTCGCAGCAGGCTCTGCGCCAGCTCCGGCGTCAGATCGGGCACCAGGCGGAAGTCCAGCTTGACCATGGCCGCGCTGGGCAGCACCGTTTTCTCACCCTCTTCGATGAACCCGCTGCGCAGCCCGCAGATGGTGCAGGTGGGCGCGGTGAGGAAACGCGTCAGCGCCTCCTCGTCGCTCATATCGTTGACAAAGCCGCTGACGCCCCAGTTGGCCTTCATCGCCGCGCCATCGAAGGGGATGCGCCGGATGTAGGCAAGCTCGGCCTCGGTGGGCAGCCGGACGTGCGCCATGTAGCCGTCCACGGTGATGTTGTCGTGCTCGTCCTTCAGCGTCGCCAGCGCCTGCACCAGCCGCCAGGCCGGGTTGGGCGCCATCGGCGCATAGCCGGAGTGCAGGTCATATGCCGCGCCGCGCAGCCGCAGCTCAAAATAGGCGATCCCCTTTACGCCGCAGTAGAAGGTGTACCGGTCGGCGTCGTCGAACCCACCGCCCTCCCAAATTGCGCCGTCGGCGCGCAGCAGATCGGCGTGCCGCTCGGCGATCGGGGCCAGGTTGGGGCTGCCTACCTCTTCTTCGCCTTCCACGAAGAACTTCAGCCGCAGCGGCAGCTCACCGTAGGCCAGACGATACACCTCGGCCGCGTGGATGCGCACGAGCGTGTCGCCCTTATCATCCCCCGCGCCGCGGGCGTAGAGCTTCCCGTCGCGCACGGCCGGCTCGTAGGGCGGCGAGGTCCACTGGTCGAGCGGATCCGCCGGCTGCACATCATAATGCGAATAGCTCAGCAGCGAGCGCTTCCCTGTCCCGACCTCACCGAAGACGACGGGCGCGCCATCGCCGGCCGTCAGCACCTGCACGGCCGCGCCCAGCGACCGCAGCCGCGCGGCCGTCCACCCGGCGGCGCCGGCCAGGCCTTCGGCGTTGCCGCTCTCACTGGGGAAACGCAAATAAGCGCTGAACTCGGACAGGAAGCGCTCGCGGTTGGCTTCGATGATGCGGCCGCCCGGCGTGGTGCGGTAGACGCCCA
>CAZYGI010000139.1:1457-6458 GCA_964647255.1 uncultured Anaerolineales bacterium
GATTATACCACGGGCCGACGTGAACGCGAATTCACCTGCTCGTCGTCCTTTGGACGATCGCTCACTGAACCAAACCCGAAATCAGAGCAAACTGTGCCCGTCATCGCAAGACGTGATCGCTGTGCAACAGTCTTCTCACCCTGGCTGAAGCGCACGATGGCTAACCAACCCAACATGCGCGAAACGGAGGTCTCTCATGTTCCAGATGCACTTTGCCTCTTCCCGTCGCGGGCAGTCCCAGCCTGTGCGCCGGCCGATAGGTTCAACCCTGGTCCTGGTGGTGCTCGCGATTGGCGTGAGCCTGGTGGTTTCGGCCTGCGCGCCGGCAACCCAGGCGCCGGCCGTGACCCAAGCCCCGGTGGCCGCACAACCGACGCAGGCGCCAGCACAGGCTCCGACGCAAGTCCCTGCCGCGACCAAGCCGGCCGAAGTCGCGCCGACGGCCGCGGCCACACAAGCGCCGGCTCCGACCGCGGCGCCTGTCGCGGCGGCGCCTGCGGCCGTGAGCTTCGCCAAGGACGTGAAGCCGATCCTGGATCAACGCTGCTCTAAGTGCCACGGCGGCAGCGATGGCACCAAGGGCGGGCTTTCAGTGCAGACCTATGATGATCTGATGGCGGGCGGCCAGGATGGCCAGGTGATCAACCCCGGCGATGCCGCCAACAGCATGATGGTGCAGGCCATCGTCAGCGGCAAGATGCCGAAGCGCGCAGCCAAGCTGCCGCAGACCGAAATTGATGTCATCTCGGCCTGGGTCGCGGCCGGCGCCAAAAACAACTGACGCCGAGCACATCTCTAGCCCGAAAAAACGTTTGTAGGGCAGGTTGCCAACCTGTCCTACAAACATGACGCTAGAACGCAGATAACGGGGGAAGCTCCTTCAAAGGTCGCTTTTGGGCAGCACCAACGAGACTCTGCAAAAAACGCCCTAGCCGGGGTGTGCAGGTACAATGACCGCATGAAAACGACACGCTTCGCCATCCCGGCGCTGCTCTTGATCCTGTCGGGCCTGCTGATTGCCTGCAATAACCGGGCGCTGCCGGAACAAGCGTCAGCCGTGGCCGCGGCGCGGCCGTCCGGCACGCCAACGGCGACGCCGGGTTCGACGCCCACGCCTACTTCAACCCGCACTGCGACACAGACGCCGACCGCTTCACCCACCCCCACCGCGTCACCGACCGCAGCGCCAACGCCAACGGCCACAGCGCTGAATCCGCTGTCCATCGAGTTCCTGCGCGGGCGCAGTTACCCCGGCAGCGACATCGTGATTGAGCAGAAGCTAGCGCCGGGCGCGAACTACCAGCGTTACCTCGCCTCTTATCGTTCCGATGGCCTGAAAATCTACGCGCTGCTGACCGTGCCGAACGGGCCGAAGCCGCCGACCGGCTGGCCGGTGATCGTCTTCAACCACGGCTACATCCCACCGAAGGAATACCGCACGACCGAGCGGTATGTCGCGTATGTGGATGCCTTCGCCCGCAACGGCTACATCGTGTTCAAGTCGGACTACCGCGGCCATGATAAATCCGACGGCGAGAGCCGCGGCGGCTATGGCTCACCGGATTACACGATAGACGTGCTCAACGCCGTCGGATCGCTCAAACGCTACCCCGACGCCGACCCGAACCGGATCGGGATGTGGGGCCACTCGATGGGCGGGCAGATCACGCTGCGCGCCATGGTGACGACGAACGACATCCGGGCCGGCGTCATCTGGTCGGGCGTGGTGGCCTCGTACCCCGATTTGCTGGCCCACTGGCGCCGCCGGCCGACGGCGATCCCGACCAGTGTGCCGCCTTCCGCTCGGCGCTGGCGGGATGACTTGACGCAGCAATACGGCACGCCGGAGCAGAATCCCGCGTTCTGGGCCTCGATCTCGCCGAGCAGCTACCTGGCCGATCTTTCCGGGCCGTTGCAGCTCCACGCGACCGACACCGACGCAGAGGTGCCGGTGGAGTTCTCGCGCGGCCTCTATGCCCAGGCGCAAGCGGAGAAGTTGGCCGAGCCGGTGGAGTACTACGAATACAAAGGCGACAACCACAACCTGTCGAAGAGCTTCAACAGCGCGATGCAGCGGTCGGTCGCGTTCTTCGACAAGTACGTGAAGGCCGCGGCGCAAGCCACGGCGGCCAATAATTGACCCACCATCAAACGAAGCAGATGGCGCCGGATCGGCTAAATTTATCAGCTACTATGATTTTCGTCATATCTCAATACTATTATATATGCTATCAATATTGGCAGTAGATCCCAGGCCAGTTACACTGGTTTGGCGTCACTGCTGCAGTTGTTCCTCCCCCGCAACCGGCAGGACGTCAGCGCACACTCATGGGCGCGCCGCGCGGACAGGTGTTGCCTCGGGCGCGACGTCGTCCCTTCGCCATCGGAGGGGGTCACCATGCCCCGTCGCTTATCGTCCCACTGGTCGCTGCGCGTCGTCCCGGCTTTACTCCGGAAAATTGGCTTACCAGGCTCATCAGCTATCACCCCCCTCGTTGCCATAGATGACCCTGAGACCGCCCATGCCGCCCTGGCGCGTCCCCGTTACCTGCGCCTCGTGGCGCTGGCCCTGGTCCTGGCCCTGGCCTGTGGTGCGCTCCTTTTGCTCGCCCTGACCGGTCCGGCTCTGTCTGCGCAAGACGCGCCCGGCCCCTGGACGACCGCCGCCCTGCTGATCCCGCGTAACTCGCACAGCGCCACCCTGTTGGCCGACGGCCGGGTACTGGTTGCCGGTGGCTGGGATGGCACGGCCACATCTGCTGCCGCTGACCTGTACGACCCCCAGGCCCGCGTCTGGACGCCGGCGGCCGCGTTGAACGAAGCGCGCCTACCATGCCGCAGCGCTGCTGCCTGCTGGCCGCGTGCTCGTGGCCGGCGGCTGGGACAATGCCGGCCAGCCCTTGACCAGCACAGAGATCTACGATCCGGCCAGCAATATCTGGACCTCGGCGGCGCCGTTGGCGTTGGGCCGCGCCGGCGCGCCGGTCGTGTCCTTGCGTGACGGCCACCTGCTGTTGGTGGGCGGCTGCGGGGCCGGGACGGCGGTGGTGGCGGACGCCGCAGCCTACGATCCGGCGACCGGGGCCTGGCAGGCGGCCGGGCAGTTGCGCCAGGGTCGCTGCTGGGCCACCGCGACCTTGCTGGCCGATGGCCGGGTGTTGGTGGTCGGCGGCCGGGATGCGGCCAACCAGGCCCTGGCCAGCGCTGAAGTGCACGACCCAACGCTGAACGCCTGGACGCCGGCCGGCGCTGCCGGTCACGGCCACGGTGGACGAGGCGACGCTGCGGCTGTACCTGGTGAGCCGCAGCAATGCTAACGGGTTGACCCTGGCGGTGCGCCAGGTGTTGGCGGACTGGACCGACAGCCAGGCGAACCGGACGCAGCGGCAGAGCGGGGTGAACTGGCAGAGCGTGGGGTTAGGCGCGGGCAGTGATTATGCGTTGCCGATGCAGGCCGGCGCCAGCACGGTGGCGCTGACCAGCGGCGGTGGCGCCTGGGTGGAATTGGATGTGAAAGCCATGGCGCAGGCCTGGGTGACGGACCCGGCGACGAACCACGGGGTGGTCTTGCTGGCGCAGGCGGCCAGCGGGTCCGTGTCCGCCGGTTTTTGTAGCGAGTTGGGCTGGAGTCCTTGTGACCTGAGCCAGGCGCCGCAATTGACGCTCTGGTACCATTGACGAGGAGGTGGCTATGACACGCCGTTACTTGCGCTATGGTTCGCGCTGCCTGGGCGTGCTGCTCGTGCTCGTCCACCTGACGGCAGGCGGTGTCACAGCGGCCGGCTCACGCGCCGGCTCGGACGGGGTCGTCATGGCGCCGCGCGACGCGGGTTGGGCGACCCAGGTGATAGCGGGTGCATGGCATACGTGTGCATTGACGACTATGGGGGGCGTCAAATGTTGGGGCCGTAACCACCACGGCCAGTTGGGCGATGGTTCTCTGCGCTCCCGCCTGCTGCCGGTGGACGTGGTGGGCCTGGCCGCGGGCGTGACGCAACTCAGTGCGGGAGGGTGGCATACCTGCGTTGTGACGGCTCAGGGGGCAGTCAAATGTTGGGGGGCGAACGACCACGGTCAGTTGGGCGATGGCACGATGATCGATCGCCTGCTGCCAACACCGGTGGTGGGTTTGGCGACTGGGGTCCGGGCCATCAGTGCCGGCGGCGCACACACCTGCGCCCTGCTAGACACCGGCGCGGTGCGCTGTTGGGGTGACAACACGTACGGTCAACTGGGTGACGGCACGACCAGCGCTCGGCTGCTTCCATCCCCGGTCGTGGGCTTCGAGGCCGGCGTGCTGGCGATCAGCGCGGGCGGCTCGCACACCTGCGCCGTGACCATCATCGGCGGCGTACAGTGCTGGGGTGACAACCGCTACGGTGCAGTGGGGGATGGCACGTTCAGCGAGCGGCTGACGCCTGTGCCGGTAGTGGGGCTGGCCGCCGGGGTGACGGCGGTGAGTGCAGGCGGTGCAGGCGGCTTGCACACCTGCGCTGTGACCACCACTGGCGACGCCCTGTGCTGGGGCTGGAATGCATCGGGCCAGTTGGGAGTTGGTAATTTATGGACGGCAGCGACCCCCCGACTTGTTAGTGGTCTGCACACTGGGTTGGCCGCCGTGAGTACAGGCTACAGACATACTTGCGCCACGACCACGGCTGGCGCTGCCCAGTGTTGGGGCGAGAATGTCTTTGGGCAACTCGGCGATAACACACGCACTATTCGGCTAACGCCAGTGCCAGTGGTCGATCTGGCAGTCGGGGTGCGCGGCAGCAGTGCCGGGGGGTACCATAGTTGCGCGCTGCTGGGCACCGGCGCGGTCTACTGTTGGGGCGACAACGAGTACGGTCAGCTAGGCGACGGCACGACGACCACGCGCCTGACCCCCGTGGCCGTTGTGCGCGATCTGGCGTATGACTGCGGAGCGGCGACGGAGCTGCCGGCCGGCGAATGCACGGCGCTGGTCACGCTCTTCAAGGCGAGCAACGGCCCACTGTGGCG
>CAZYGI010000140.1:0-6428 GCA_964647255.1 uncultured Anaerolineales bacterium
CCCTGGTCCACACGCGCCCGGCCGCCGGAATGGACGCCTCCGCCGATGCGCACGCCGCCGCTCACACATACGCCGCCGCCGACGCGGATCCGGCCGCCGGAATGGACGCCGCAACCGTCGCACACGCCGCTGCCGACACGCACCCGACCACCGGAATGGACACCGCGACCGACGCGCACGCGGCCAGCCGAGTGGACGCCGCGGCCGATGCGCACGCCCACTGCGCCCGGGTTGCCCGCCACGCCAACGCCGCCTGACACACCCGCGCCAGGAGACACCGCTGCGCCGACCGCGGCCATACCGGAGGCGACCGCATCGCCGGCCGAGACGCCGGCGACCTCTGCGCCGCCGGCCCCGACCGGGCCACCGGCGGAACCATCGCCCGGCCCCGGCGGTCCTGGCCCGCGGCGGCCATAACACATCGCGACGGCGTCAGGCGTCGTAGTACATCCGGGCGCAGGTGCGGCCGGGTTCGTAGTGACGACTTTAGTCGTCCCGTCCGGCGCCAACGACTGAAGCCGTTACTACCTAACCCAGGCGCAATCCAGCCGACGTGTACCAGTGACGACTTCAGTCGTTCCGTCCGGCGCCAACGACTGAAGTCGTTACTACCTAACCCAGGCGCAATTCAGCCGACGTGTACCAGTGACGACTTTGGTCGTTCCAGCCAGCGTCAATGATTAAGTATCTGTCCGAAAACTCCCTTCGGCACGCTCCCTGAGCCTGCCGAAGGGAGCGTCCTTCGACTCCGTCCCGCCGGACCGCAGCCGGACTCCGTCCAGGATGCTTCCGACGTTATCCTCGGCTCTTTGTCTGACGAACTATAGAAGCCGTAGGACTTCCTGAGGTTCTCCATGCACCGTAAAACGCCATTCCACCTCGCCGCCGCGGCCATCCTGGCTGCCGGACTGGTTGCAGCCAACGCCCGGGCCGGGTCGCTCGCGCCTGGGGCCGGCCAGGGCGCCAGCAGCCCGACCGCGGCCGGCCCGATATCGAGCTGCGTCGAGCTGATCGCCAACGGCGGGTTCGAACTGGGGGCTGCGGGCTGGCAGCAGAGCGTCTCACCGCCGCTGCCGGCCGGCGCCACCTTGATTGATCCGCTCTTCCCGCACACCGGCGCCCTGGGCGCGTACCTGGCCGGTCGGAACGGCGCGACCGACAGGTTAAGCCAGACCGTGACACTGCCCGCCGGGTCCTCCAGCCTCACGCTGACCTTCTGGTGGGCGCTGTCCACGCAGGAAGCCGCCGGCGCCTTCGATCTGCTACAGGGTGCGCTGGACGATGCCGGCGGCGGCTTGATCACCACGCTCCTGACGGTGGATAACACGAGCGCCGATGATTGGGTATGGTCGTCGGAAACGTTCGATCTGGCCCCGTATGCGGGCCGGACAATCACGCTGCGTTTCACGGCGACGAACGACGCGGTCGGCAGCCCAACCGCCTTCTTCCTGGATGACGCGAGCCTCCTTGCGTGCAGCGCGACACCCGGCGAAACCGTGACTCCGACGGCGACCGCCACCCTCGAGCCGCCCACGGCGACGCCGACGGCCACGCGCACATCCAGCCCATCGCCCACGGCGACGCCGACGGCCACGCGCACGGCCAGCCCATCGCCCACGGCAACGCCGACGGCCACTGCCACCGCGCAACCGCCCACCGCGACGCCCAGCTCATCTCCCACCGTGAGGCCAACGGCGACGGCCGCCGCCTCTCCTACACCGACGGCGACCCGCCGGGCAAACGCGCGGCGCGTCTACCTGCCGTTGGTGCTGCGGCCGGGATGAGGCGTTCGGGGAGCCGGACCGCTCAACGCCGCAGCGCCTGTTCCGGGCAATTTCCGGGCGCGTATCTTTTCTCGTCCGGCATCGTTTATCATTTTGGCAAATGCCGATTCCCCAACACAGGAGGTTCCAGCATGAAAGTTCAGTTCAGATGGCGAAAATCGTTTTGGCTGTTGGCGGCGCTGCTTCTGGCGGCCGTCGCCGTTGCACCCGCCGTGCCGGCTTCGGCTGACTCGGATAGGATGGCGCCGGATGTGCAGTTCACCGGCCGGATCGTCACCGTGGGCGCCGCGGGCGAGGCCTGGACCGTCGGCCCGCAGACCGTCGCCACCAACGCCCGCACAATGATCGTGCTCATCGGCGGGACCGCGGCCGCACCGGGCCAATGGGCCGATGTGGACGCCCAACGCCAAACGGACGGCTCCCTGCTGGCGACGCGGATCCAGGTGCGGCCTGAGGCGGTCCAGTTGCGCGGCATCGTGACCGCCAAACCCACGGCGGCCGATGGCGTCGGCGACTGGATCATCGCCGGGGTCACGGTCAAGGCCACTGCGGACACCAAGATCGGGACACGCGGGGGTGCGATTGACGTTGGCAGTTGGGCCGAGGCCGTGATGACCGAGGATGGCGGCGTGTTGACCGCCGTCCGGCTTCTCAAGCTGGATGATCAGGACGAAGTCGAAGTCACCGGCGAGATTCAGAGCTTCGCGGCCGACAAATGGGTGCTCAGCAGCATTGCGCTGAAACTCGACGCGAACACGATGGTGATGGGCACGCCCGCCGTCGGCCTGATCGCCCATGCTGCGGCCAAACTGCAGGATGACGGCTCACTCCTGGCGCAGCGGCTGGTTGTCAAGTGGAACGAGCGGCAGCAGCCGACGCAGACGCGGTTCGAGGGCGTCATCGAGAAGCTGCCGACCGCAGGGCTGCGGGGCGAGTGGGTGATCTCCGGCAAGACGGTCATCGTCCCGGCGATGGCGCGCATCAATCAGGAGAAGGGCCTCGCCGTGGTCGGCGCGAAGGTGAGCGTTTGGGCGATAGCGAAGGACGGCAAGCTGACCGCGATCCAGATCACCGTGTTGGAAAGCCCGCAGGCCGGCGGCCGGCCGGTCATCTTCGGCGGTCGCATCACGGCGCTGCCGGCCACTGGCGTTATCGGCATTTGGACGGTGGATAACAAGAAGGTGGAGGTGACCGCCCAAACAGTGATCCTGCCGAAGGACGCGACGCCCAAGGTGGGCAACGCGGTTACGGTGGCAGGCGTGCGCCGCGCCGATGGCTCCGTCCTGGCAAGCCAGATCCTCATCCGCCCCATGGGGCCGCGGCCGATCACCCCCGAAACGAGCCTGAACGACAGCGCCGATCTGGCGGACCCGTTCACGGGGCTCCAGGCGGGCATGGAGTGATACGCTTGATTTGAAATGGGTGCAGGCGCAGCTTCAGGATGGACACGCCGCCCAACCTGAAACTGCACCCGCCTGTGATGGCCCATAGAAGCACCGGGACGGGCTTTTCCCGTCCCGGTTTTCGTTTGCAGCCCCTTCCCACGCTGTGCTATACTGCGCGCAACGATTCTTCACCTGAGTCTCTCCCCTGAAAGGAGGCCTGCATGGGACATCGGACGCTATCGTTCAATCTCGTCCTCCGCGCCCTCTTCCTGGATAGCGACGCCTACGCCGAGTTGCGCGACGATGATAACCCCTTCATCGAAGGGCTGTTTCTGCTGACCATCATCGGCGCGCTCACTGCGTTGCTGGCGTTGATCGGACAGCTCCTGGCGTGGGCCAGCACGCCCAGCCTGGCGGCCATCAAGGACACCGTCTTCCGCGACCTGCAACTGATGCCGTGGTGGGCGCAGATGTCGCCGCTGCCGGGCTTCGCCGAGCAATTCCGCCAGTGGTATGATCGCGGCTGGCAGGTGCTCCCGGCCCTGTTCGGCGCGCCGAACCCGGGCGGGGCGGCTGCCAACATCTTGCTGTGGCCGCTCGGCATCCTGCTGAGCTGGCTGGTCTATGGCCTGCTGGCGCATCTCTTCGCCCGAATCCTGGGCGGCGGCGGTCGCCTGAACCAGACGCTGGGCGTCTCCGCACTGGCGTTCACGCCGCTGCTGCTGCGCGGGCTGGATTTCATCCCGTTCCTGGTGATCGGCAGCGTGATGAACACCTGGCAACTGATCTGCCGCTACAAGGCGCTGCGCGTGACGCATCGGCTCACCTGGGGCCGCGCATTTTGGGCCACCCTGCTGCCGTTCGTCGTCTATTTGCTCTTCTGGCTGATCGTGGGCGGGATCGCCGCCGCGATCATTGCCACCGTTCAAGCGGGCGCGGGGAGGTGAGCCATGAACGCATGGATTCGTGACCTGTGGGATGCCTGCCGCTTCAAGACCGATGTCTACGAGCGGCTGGCGGTCCGCCGCGACAGCGTTTTGCGCGGCTTCCTGCTGATCGTCGTGGTCGCGCTGCTGGCCGGGATCCCCGGCTTCGTCATCCAGCTCGGCCGAGGCCTGAACCCCACGGCGGCTGAGAGCGAGCTCGCCGCGGCGCGCCAGGGGCTCCGCCAGGCGCTAGACACCGCCGCGCCCTACCTGGAGCAGGCCGGCGTGACGGGGAGCGCGCAGCAGGTGATCCTGGATCAGATCATGCAAAACATGGAATCCGGCTTCAAGATCGCGGCGGACATCGAAGCGCTGCCGCGCCCCCTGCCGAGGTTCATGGGCGCAACGCTGGAGGCGATCGGCGCGTGGGCGTCGCAGCCGTTCGGCAGCGCCAGCTTCCCGCTGAGCGCGGCCGTGCTGGCGACGTGGCTCGGCTACGGCGTCTGGGTGATGCTGGCCGCCAGGCTGTTTCACGGCAAGGGTGAGCTGACCGGCTTCTTCGGCACGACCGCGCTGTTCGCCGCGCCGCACGTGCTCGATGTGCTGCGCTGGATTCCCTACGTCGGCGGGGTGATCGGGTTTGCCGCCTTCGCATGGGGGCTGGCGATCTACGTCAAAGCGACCGCGGTCAGCCACAAGATCAGCGTCGAGCGGGCCGTCGTTGCGGTGCTGTTGCCGGCCGTCGTCGCCGCGCTGCTGTTGCTCCTGTTCGTCATGGGGATCGTCGTCCTGATTGCAGCGTCCGCTGCCGGCGGCGGGCGCTGACAAAAAACGGGGCCATGCCCCCGAGTGAAAGCCTGCCATGACCGAATTCCTGAAGCTGATGACTGCGGAGGACGCCTGGGAGCGCTTCCTGGCGCACTTCCGGCCGGCCGGCGCGGCCGAGACTGTGCGCGTCGCCGATGCGCTGGATCGCGTGCTGGCTGCTGATGCGGTCGCGCCGCACGATCTGCCCACCTTCGTCCGCAGCACGGTGGACGGCTATGCGGTCAGCGCTGCGGACACGCACGGCGCGTCGCCGGGGATGCCGGCCTATCTTGATGTGGTGGCTGAGTCGCCGATGGGCCAGCGCACCGACTTCGAGCTGGCGCCGGGCCAGGCCGCGCTGGTGCACACGGGCGGCATGGTCCCCGAGGGCGCCGATGCGGTGGTGATGCTGGAGCAGACGCATCGCATCGGCCCGCCCATGTTCGGCGGCGCGGCGCTGCAAGCCGGCTTCGAGTCCTACGGGATCGAGGTGTACCGGGCGGTCGCCGGCGGGGACAACTGCATCCAGCCGGGCGAGGATGTGCAGACGGGCGATCTCATCCTGCCGGCCGGCCATCAGCTCCGGCCGCAGGACATCGGCGGGCTGTTGGCGGTCGGGATCACCGAAATCCGCGCCGCCCGCCGGCCGCGCGTCGGGATCGTGAGCCAGGGGGACGAGGTGGTGCCGCCGGAGCAGGAGCCGGGCCCCGGCCAGGTGCGCGACATCAACTCCTACACGCTCGCGGCCTACGTCAGCCGCGCCGGTGGAGTCCCGCTGACCTATCCCATCGCGCCCGATACGCCGGACGGGCTGGACGCGGTCGTGCGCCAGGCGTTCACCGAGGCCGACCTGGTGGTGATCACTGCGGGCAGCTCGGTCAGCTATCGCGATCTGACGGCGAGCGCCATCCGTAAGCTCGGCGCGCCGGGGGTGCTGGTGCACGGCGTGGCAATCCGGCCGGGCAAGCCGACGATCCTCGCGCTGTGCGATGGCAAACCGGTGTTCGGGCTGCCGGGCAATCCGGTCTCGTGCATCAACATCTTCCGCCGCTTCGTCACGCCGACCATTCGCCTGCTGCTGGCTGCAGGCCCCCTGCCGGAACACCGGGTGGCAGCCCGGCTGGAGCGCAACATCCCCGCGGCCAGCGGCCGCGCCGATTTCGTCCGCGTGCGGCTGGAGGAACGGGACGGCGAAACCTGGGCCGTGCCGGTCTTCGGTAAGAGCAACCTGATCTTCACCCTGGTGCGCTCCGAAGGGGTGGTCGAGGTGCCGCTGAACAGCAGCGGCATCCCCGCCGGCTCGCCCGTTTCCGTGCTGTTGGACTGAACCGCGTGGATTCAGAAGAGCTAAAGTGGAGTGAGCATCCTCAGATGCGAAAAGTTGTAGAATTGAGTCACATGCACGTTCTGCGGACGCTGATCTTCGCCGCGATCCTGGCTGTGAGCCTGGGCGGCTGTGCCGGCCGCGGGGCAACCCCGCCCAGCCCGACGGCCGCGCCGGCGTCGGGCATGCTGCAAAGCCCGGC
>CAZYGI010000141.1:0-6306 GCA_964647255.1 uncultured Anaerolineales bacterium
GCGTCGGCCGTGCCCTCCTGCCAGGCGCCGCGCTCCCCGCGTGTGCTCTGGTAGGGCTGCAGCAGGCGCACACCGCCCGCGGTGCGGTCAAGATCCCACGGCCGGCCGACGCCGATGTGCTCGTTCAAGGAGCGCGGCTGATACTGGGTCAACACCGCCACGTCGAAGATGCCGGAATTGACACAGTTGGACAGACTGAAATCAACGATGCGGTACTTGCCGCCGAAAGGCACGGCCGCCTCGGAGCGGAGGGCGGTCAACGCACTCAGGCTGGGGCCCTCGCCCCCGGCCAGGATCATCGCCATGACAGACATCGTGCTTCCTCCCCTCACGCCTCGGCGCGCACCGTGGTGCCGCTCGGCACCACATCACCGTATTTCCCGAACGCTTCCTCATCCACCCCGGTCTGGACCACCACATTGCGGCCGATCCGCTTGCCGCCGGGAATGCGCGCACCCCGGCCGATGATGCTGGGGCCGGTGTTGAAGCGATCGGGGTGTTCGGCGTTAGGCGTATCGTAGTCATCGCCCCAGCCAAGCTGCGCACCGGGACCGACGACGACATTCTTGTCTACGATGCACCGGTCCACGATCGCCCCGGGGCCGATCCAGGTGTCGTTCATCAAGACGCTCTCACGCACGACCGCGCCGGGCGAGACATACACGCCCGGCGACAGGACCGAGCGGCTTACCTGCCCGCGCACGGTACAGCCGTTGCAGATCATGCTCTGCTTGACCATCGCCTGCGGGCCTAGCTTGGCCGGCGGCCGGCCCTCGCTCTTGGTGTGGATGATCCAACTGGGATCGTACAGGTTGAGCTGGGACTGACCGGAGACCAGCTCCATGCTGGTGCTCCAATAGGCGTCCACCGTCCCCACATCCACCCAGTAGCCGGAGAAGGGATAGGTGAAGATGCGGTGCGTATCGGCCATGCTCGGGATAATGTGCTTGCCAAAGTCGAGGTCGGGATGATCTTTCGCCAGCGCCTTCATCCGTTCGGTCAGCGCAGCCAGGTTGAACACGTACACGCCCATGTTCGCCAATGTGCTGGGCGCTTCTTTCGGCTTCTCCAGGAACTTTGTCACCCGGCCCTCCGCATCCGTGAGCACGATGCCGAAACGGGAAGTTTCGTCCGGCTGCACGTTCATCACCGCCACGGTCAGATCGGCCCGGCGTTCCTCGTGGGCGCGCAGCATCGGCCCGTAATCCATCTTGTAGATATGGTCGCCCGACAGGATCAACACGGCCTCGGCGCGGCGCTCGCGCAGATAATCCAGGTTTTGCAGCACGGCATCGGCGGTCCCGCCGTACCAGTCCTGGTGCCCGCCGCCCTGGTAGGGTTGCAGCAGCCGCACGCCGCCCCGGTTGCGGTCGAGATCCCACGGCCGGCCGATCCCGATGTGCTCGTTCAGCGAACGCGGCAGATACTGCGTCAGCACGCCGACATCGTGAATGCCTGAATTGACGCAGTTCGAGAGGGTGAAATCAATGACGCGAAACCGACCGGCAAACGGCACCGCCGGCTTGGCACGCTGCTCAGACAGAACGCCGAGCCGCGTGCCGGCGCCACCTGCCAGAATCAGAGCGACGACTCGCATAGCAACTCCCTTCCCCGCCGGCTGCGCGCAGCCGGCTTTTGTCTGAGGGATGGCCTTCGATGACGCCCTGCCATCGAGAAACCCATCGTAACGAGGAAACCAGGCGCGGGCATCTTTTACCATGAAAGGCAGCCTGGGTCAAACCACCGCACAACACGCACTTTGGCGCGCGAAACCTGAAGATGTGAGAAAGATCATAGACGCCGGGCGTCGCAGGGAGTACGCTTATTGCAAATAGATTGCAAAAAGAAAACGCCGCGCCAGGTGTCATTCAGCGGCTCACGTCACCGGCCAGGCCAATGGCGGGCCGGATGGCTGCAAAGTGCGGCTGATCCCGGAGCCGCGGCGGCCAGCCAGCGCCGGATGAGGTATAAGGAAGAGATGAACACCCACTCAATGGTCGCCCCGACATCGTTGGGCGCACTGTCTGCGGGGCAGCAAGCGCAGGTCCGGTCCCTGGAAGGCGGCCACGACTTTCGCAGCCGCGCCGCAACTCTGGGCTTCACCACAGGCGCGCAGATCGAAGTGAAGCAGAACTACGGCCACGGCCCGCTGCTCGTCGCCGTGCGCGGTGCGCTCATTGCGCTGGGACGCGGCGAGGCCGCCAAGATCCTGGTGCGGGTCACCTCTTGACCGGCGGCCGACGATGACACCATGCCATTCTCCCGGCGACCCGGCGCCGCGCGACCGCACCGATCTCACCATCGCACTGGTGGGCCAGCCGAACGTCGGCAAGTCCACGGTGTTCAACATGCTCACCGGGCTGAACCAGCACGTGGGCAACTGGCCCGGCAAGACGGTGGCACAGAAGACCGGCACGTTCCAGAGGAACGGCACCACGCTCAACATCATTGACCTGCCCGGCGCCTACAGCCTCACCGCCAACTCCGAGGAGGAGCGGATCACGCGCGACTTCCTGATCCACGAACGGCCGGATGTGGCGATTGCGATCGTCAACGCCGCACAATTGGAACGCAGCCTCTACCTTGTTGCCGAGCTTCTGGCTCTGGACGTGCCGGTAGCGGTCGGGCTGAACATGAGCGACGTGGCCGCGCAGCATGGCATCCGCGTGGAGCCGCACGTGCTGGCCGCGGCGTTGGGCGCGCCGGTGGCGCCGCTGACCGCCACGCGCAACGCCGGGGTGAACGAGCTCGTGGACGCCGCCATGGCGCTGGCCGCCGACCCGAACGGGTTTCGCCCCAACCGGCCCGCAATCCGGCCGGAACACCGTCCCGTGCTGGCGCGCCTCCACAAGTTGATCGAACCGCACGTCCCGGCCCCCTACCCCGCCGATTGGGTGGGCCTCAAGCTGCTGGAGGGGGACGCCGAGCTGACTGCCGTGGTCCGTAACTGGCTCCCCGCTGATGCCTGGGCGGAAACACACGCGCTTCTGCACGAGCATGAAGACGCGTTCCTCGACATCGCCGGCGGCCGCTACGAGTGGATCAGCCGGATGGTGCGCGCCGCCGTGACGCAGCCGCGGGCCGGCGCGGTCACCCGCACCGAGCGGATAGACCGGATCGCCACGCATCCGCTCTGGGGGCTGGCGCTTCTGTTGGCGATGTTCGGCGCGGTCTTTTGGTTGACTTATGCGATCGCCACGCCGGTCTCGAGTTGGCTGGCGACGCAGGTGTTGGGCGGGCTGGATGCGCTGGCCGCGACGTCCCTCGGCTGGGCGCCGGCCTGGCTGGTCGGCCTGGTCTCCAATGGGCTGATCCACGGCGTCGGCACGGTGTTCACCTTTCTGCCAATCCTGGTGATCTTCTTCGCCGCGCTCGGGGTGCTCGAAGACGTTGGCTACCTGGCGCGCGGGGCCTATGTCACCGACCGGTTCATGCACCTGATGGGGCTGCACGGCAAGTCGTTCATGCCGCTCTTCCTCGGCTTCGGGTGCAACGTGCCGGCCGTGCTGGGCAGCCGCATCCTGGAGGATCGCCGCTCGCGAATCACAACAATCCTGCTCGCGCCGCTGGTGCCGTGCACCGCGCGGCTGGCCGTGCTCGCCTTTCTGACACCGGCCTTCTTCCCGCGGCACACGGCGCTGGTTTCCTGGAGCCTGGTCGCACTCAACCTGGCAGTGCTGGCCGGGGCGGGCGTGATCGCCAATCGGCTGATTTTTCGCGGCCAAGCCACCGCGTTTATCATGGAGCTGCCGTTGTATCACGTGCCGAACGCGCGCACGGTCGGGCTCTACGTTTGGAACAACGTACGAGATTTCATCCGCAAGGCCGGCACGCTGATCCTGTTGGCGTCGGTCGCGGTCTGGGCGCTCTCGACGCTGCCGGGCCGCGGGATCGAGGAGAGCGTCCTGGCCTGGTTCGGCCGCCTCCTGACCCCGGCAGGCAAACTCATGGGGCTGGCCGACTGGCGGCTGATCGTCGCGCTGCTGACCAGCTTCTTCGCCAAGGAGAACACCGTCGCCACGCTGGGGGTGCTCTACGCCGGGGGACACGCGAGCGGTACGGCCGCCGCGCAGGTGGCGGCCAGCCTGGCGCCCGCGGCCCGGCTGGCCTTCCTGGTCGTGCAGATGCTCTTCATCCCGTGCCTGGCCACCGTCGTAACGATTAAGGCGGAGACGCAGTCATGGCGCTGGACCCTCGTCAGCATCGGCCTGCTGCTGGCGATCTCGTTCGGCGCAGGCGTGTTGGTATACCAGGTGGGGCGGCTGCTGTAGCGGAGAGAACGGGGCGATGCGAAAGATTCTTTCAGTATTGGATGAACTGCTGCGCTTGTTGAACGACGGCGGGCTCCACTCGACCGCGGAGCTGGCGCGCCGGCTGGGCGTGACCGAAGGGCTGGTCAGCGCGATGGCCGCCGACCTGGCGCGGCGCGGGTACCTGGAACCCATCGAGACCGGCTGCGGCACGGGTTGTGATGGGTGCGGCCTCGCCGCCGCGTGCTCGCCGGCGCAGGGCGACCGCCGCGCGCCGCTGCTGGCGCTCACGGCAAAGGGACGAGCTGCCGCCCAGGCGCAGCCACCCACGGGTCAAGGCAAGGCAAATTGACACAGCGCCGCAAGGTTTTGCACCGAGCAGATCTCTGTCATTGCGAGGGCGGGAAAGCCGGCGATATCTCGAAGCAAGCTCCAAGTTGCCCTTCACCATCAAACGTGCTACACTGGCGCCGTCATCCTGGCGTTGGAACGACCTTCCCCCACCGCTTCCTGCGCAGGCAGCCGGCACGCTATCCGGAGGCATCGCTCGTGACCCCTGAACCTGCTCTGTCTGCCGCAACCGCTGAAACCATCCCGGTCTTCACCATCGGTTACGGCAGCCGCTCGCTGGACGACTTCATCCGCGTTCTGCAAGAGCATCGCATCGAATTCGTGCTCGATGTGCGTTCCGCCCCATACTCGCGCTTCAAACCGGAATTCTCCAGGAACGCGCTCGAAACGGCTTTACGCCAGCACGCCATCCGTTACGTCTACCTCGGCGATCTGCTAGGCGGGCAGCCCACGGATCGGACATGCTACGAAGACGACAAAGTCGTATACGCAAAGGTAAAGGAGAAGGCGTTCTACCGCGAAGGGTTGGAACGGGTCCAGGCCGCGTTCCAACGGCAGCGGCGGGTTGTGCTGATGTGCAGCGAGGGCAAACCGGAGATGTGTCATCGCACCAAGCTCATCGGCGCGTCGCTGGCCGAGCTGGGCATCCCGGTGGCGCACATTGACGAGATCGGCGCACTGCGCTCCCAGGACGATGTCGTCGCTGAGCTGACCGACGGCCAGTTGAGCCTGTTCGGCGAGCACGATTTCACCTCGCGCAAACGCTACCAGGCCGACAGGCCCAAGACACGCACAGCGGAGGACGACGATGCCTGAGTTCGTCACGATCGGCGCGTACGGGTGGGACGCGGAACGCTTCTTCGGCGCCCTGATCGCGGCCGGCGTGGACACCTTCTGTGATCTGCGCGCCCGTCGCGGGGTGCGCGGCTCGGATTACGCCTTCGCCAACAGCCAGCGTCTGCAGGCCCGGCTGGCTGAGCACGGCATCCGCTACGTCCACCGGCCCGACCTGGCGCCGAGCGATGCAACCCGCGCCGCGCAGTTTGCCGCTGACCGGGCGAGCCACACGCCGAAACGGCTGCGCGCCGCCCTCGGCGCGGACTTCGTCGCTGCCTACCGGCGCGAGCGGTTGGCGACGTTCGACAGCGCCGCGTTCCTGGCCGAGCTGGGTGCCGATGCCCGGATCGTGTCCCTGTTCTGCGTCGAGCGCGAGCCGGCAGCGTGTCACCGTTCGCTGCTGGCCGAGCGGCTAGCAGTAGACCTGGGTGTCGAGGTGAGACATCTGACACCGTAACTCGAGCTACTGTAACCCGACCGTGCTACTCCCCCGGCCCGGTCAGCATCCCTTTATACAGTCTTCCTGCCCGGAAAGGGCATCCTGCTTGTCACTGCGAAAATTCCGTATAACAATGAAGAAACCTGCACTTGTCATCCTGAGACCCGCGATCCCGCGCGGCGGGATTCGTTCGCACGAGAAACTTGTGCGCACGAGATGCTTCGGCACTTGATTCCCAGAGTCTAGCGATTGTCATCCTGAGCGGATAGGCTTCGCAACCTGAGGTGTTCTTGAAGCCTATCCGTGCCTCAGCATGACAATTCGACGGTTGTGGACAGAGCGAAGGATCTCATTCTACCGCGGAGTTTCTAAGCAGACCCCAGATGCCGCGGGGCGGCACCTGATTGACAAGAAACGTGACGCAGTTGG
>CAZYGI010000142.1:0-6258 GCA_964647255.1 uncultured Anaerolineales bacterium
CGACAGCCCCTCAAGGCGACGCTGGTGCTGGAGGCAGCGGACGGCGCCATCGTCGGTCGGGATGATCGCCCCATCGTCAACGACCGGCACCTGGCGCCGGATCAGTGGGCGGCGACCGATCGGCCGCTCGGCGCGTATCTGCTGTATCCCGACCCGGCGACGCCACCGGGAACGTACACCCTGAGACTGGCCGTCTACGATCCCGCGACGCTGGCGCAACTGCCGGTCAGTGGGGCGAGCGCCCAGGGCGGCTTCGTGACGTTGGGCCAGGTGACGCTGACCCGCGCCGACGCGCCGGCCTCCGCCGACCGGTTGGCGCTGGACGCGCGCTACGCCGCGTCCTGGCAGGGCGTGCGGCTGCTGGGCCGCGGCCCGCTGCCCGCAACGATCGGCCCCGGCGACCGGTTGGCGTTCGATCTGTACTGGCAGAGCGAGCGTTCGGGCCCCGCGACTGTCAATCTCCGCCTGACGCTTGCCCCTGTCGAGGGCGGCGCCGCCTTCTCCCAGGATGCCGAGCCGGTGGCGGGCTATCCGACCGCAGACTGGGCGGCCGGCGAAGTGCTGCGCGGGGGCCAGCGCTGGCAGACTGACCCGGCCTTGCCCAACGGTCGCTATCGTCTGTCCCTGCAATTGATCGGCCCAGATGGGATGGTGTTGTTTGCGGTCGAGTTGGGGCAGCTCACGGTGGCCGGCCGGCCGCACAGCTTCGCGCCTCCCACGCAGATGGATGCGCGTTCGGGCGCCCGCCTTGGCGACTTTGCCCGGCTGCTGGGCTATCGCCTGCAAACCCCGGATGCCCGGGGCGCCGGCTCAACCTCAGCCTTAACCTTAACCTTATTCTGGCAGGCCGAAGGCGCCAGCGATCTTCCCTACACCGTCTCTGCCCAACTGCTGGACGCGACCGGCGCGCTGCGCGCCCAGCGCGATCAGCAGCCGGCCGAGGGCGCCGCGCCGACGACCGGCTGGCTCCCCGGTGAGATCATCACCGACACCTATCGGTTGGATCTCCCGGCCGATGTCACGCCCGGCGCCTATCAACTGATCCTACGCCTCTATGACCCGGCCACGATGACCGTCCTGCCTGCCACCGGCGCAGGCGGCGAGACGCTTGGCGACTCGCTGCCGCTGGGGCAGGTCCAGCTTCGGTGAATTCCTCCTCGAGCAACCCCTCAGCGCCATTCCGGTGGGTTTTCGCCGCATTGTAGCGCCCGCTACATAGCAAATCGTAGGCGGGTGCTATGTGTAGTCTGTTTGATATCGTATTGTGAACTACTCGCTTACTCATGGAGAAGGAGGAAGACCAGTGGCAGAGTCCACGGCTGTCAGCAATATCTCTGAGCGCGCTCGACCGATCTCCAGGCGCTCGTTCATCCTCGGTCTGGGAGGGTTATTGGCCGGCGGTGCAATCTTGCGGGGAAGGGCGGTCGCTGCGGCATCGGGTCTGCGAGAGGCGCGAGGTGCGGCGGCAGGTCTCGCACAGCACGATCCAGTCGCTCCCGCAGACAAGACAACGCTTGCGGCGCCGGACCCACAGGCAACGGCCTTTTCTGCCCTGGTCGGTCAGCGGTTTGCGGTGCGCGGCGGAGGCGCAGCGCAGGAGATGGAGTTGGCCCGGGTGCAGGTCCGCGCCTGGCGCGCCGCGCAGCCGCAGCGGATCGGTCAACAGACCTCGCGCGGCGAGGCTTTCTCCTTGATGTTTGTGGGCGTGTCCGAGCGCACCTTGCCCCAGGGCACCTATCGCTTCGAACACGCCAGGACGGGCGCCTTCGATCTGCTGATCGTCCCGATGGCGACGAATGAGCGGGGTCAGTTATACGAAGCGGCGTTCAACTTGCTCCAGGCGTAAGCCAAAGCGGGACAGATGAACCTCACATTTCGCTCTGCTCAGGCCAACGACACTGATTTTCTGTATCGGCTCTACTGCAGCACCCGCGCTGATGAGGTGGCGCTGTGGGGCTGGAGCGCGGCTCAGGCGGATCAGTTTCTCCGGCTGCAGTTCGCGGCCCAATGCCGCGGCTACGCGTCGGAGCTGCCGGACGCTGAGAACTGGATCGTGCGGGTGGACGGCCAGGACGCCGGCCGGATGTTGGTGCGGCGGTCGGGCGAGGCGCTCCTGTTGGCCGATCTCGCGCTGCTGTCGGAGTTCCGCGACGCCGGAATCGGGACCGCGCTCGTCCGCCAGCTTCAGGCGGAAGCTGCACAGGCCGGCGTGCCTGTCCGCCTCCATGTGCTGAACGACAGCCCGGCCCGGCGGCTCTACACGCGGCTGGGGTTTGCGCCGGTAGCCGACGACGGCATGTATCTGGCGATGGCGTGGCAATCCGGCGCGGCCGGGGAAACGCAACGTGAGGGCTCCGATGCTCACCAGTCTCAGGCTGCTTTTTGATTTCGATCCCGGCCTGCTCACGCGCGACCTGACCGTTGTCGCCCCGGAAGAGTGGATCTCTCACTTCAACACGAGCATCTACGAGGGGGATTGGAGCGGCGTGGCTTTGCGTGCGGTGAGCGGCGCAGCGCTGCCGCTCTATCCCGATCCGACGGCCACGGAGCAGTTCACCGACACGACGGTCTTGGCGCGCTGCCCGTACTATCGCGAGGTTCTGGCGACCTTCAAGTGCCCGTTGACCTCGGCTCGGCTGCTGCGCCTGCGGGCCGGCTCAAGCATCGCCGAGCACCGCGACTATAGGCTGGGGTATGAGGACGGCGAGGTCAGGCTCCACGTGCCCATCGTCACCGATCCGGGCGTAGCCTTCTTCCTGGCCGGCGAGCGCGTCCCGATGGCCGTGGGTGAGTGCTGGTATCTCAACGTGAACCTCCCGCACCGAGTCGAGAACCGCAGCCAGATTGACCGGGTCCACCTGGTGATTGACTGCGTGGTCAACGACTGGCTGGCGCAGTTCTTTCGTGAAGACAGCAGCAGGCTAAATGATGTGCGAGCTTGAGGGGCAGGCGGCGAGCGGCGGCGCGTTCGAGCGCTTCCGTGCGCTGGTGATGACCGACCCGGCGCTCCAGGAGCAATTGTGGGCCGTTTCTGAGCGGGAGGCGTTTATGGCGCTGGCTGTGGCGCTGGGCAAGGCTCACGGGTGCGACTTTGCCGCCGAGGACGTCGGGCAGGCTCTGCATGCAGGGCGGCGGGCGTGGATCGAGCGGTGGCTGCCGTGAACCCGGCGGACTGGCGCGATTGGGCGCCGATCCGGGTCTACCGCCGCGACGGCCAGTGGCAGGCCGACTGGTGTTTCCTGGGCGCTGAACGGCTCACCGCTCCGTTCTTTGACCAGACCGTTGAGCTCTGTCTGCGCCGGCCGTTCAACCTGGCCTTCCGACGGCAGACCCCGATGACGCTGCTGGAAGAGCTGCGAGCGACCGACCCGGGGATTCCGCCGACGGGTTTTATCTTTCACATGTCGCGCTGCGGCTCGACCCTGGTCTCGCAGATGTTGGCGGGGCTGCGGTCCAATATCGTCGTTTCGGAAGCGAGCGTCGTGGACGGGGTGCTGCGGTCGGCGCAGTGGGATCCTGACGTAACGGATGCGCAGTGGATCGCCTGGCTGCGGGGCGTGATCAGCGCGTTGGGGCGCCGTCGCGGCGTTCAGGAAAGCCGTTTCTTCATCAAGTTCGACAGTTGGCATACGGTGGACCTGGGGCTGATCCGGCAGGCGTATCCCGAGGTGCCCTGGCTCTTTTTGTACCGAGACCCGATTGAAGTGCTGGTTTCGCATCGGCGGCAACCCGGCGCCCAGATGGTGCCCGGCATGGTGGGGCCCGGGTGGCTGGGGTTGGATCTGGCTGCCGTGGCCGCGATGACGCTCGAGGAATACGCCGTCCGCGTGCTTACGACCATTTGCGAGGCCGCGTTGGCGCATCGGTCTGATGGCGGGCTGTTTGTGAACTACCGGCAGTTGCCCGACGCTGCCTGCACGGAGATCCCGGCGCACTTCGGGATCACGTTCGATGCCGAGGAGCTAGCGCGGATGCGCCAGGCGGCCGGGTTTGACGCCAAGACGCCGGCGCTGACTTTTGTGGCGGACGCCGTGAGCAAGCAAGCCGCGGCCACTGCGGAGATGCGCCGCCTGTCCGAGCGATGGCTGGCGCCGCTGTACGTCAAGCTCGAGGCGTGCCGCCTCGGCGCAGGCCGGGTGGTTGATTTTTTTGGAGAGGACAACCGTGTCTGAACAGTTGAGCAGGGACAGTTTCGCGGCGCAGTTGAACAGCATCTTTCACGTCCAGGACGCAGGGGGCGTGTCGTGTGCACTCGTGCTGACCGAGCTGCGCGCTGGCCGTTCGTCCGATCGGCAGGAGCAGTTCGCCCTGACCTTCCGCGGGCCGCATGCACCCTTCCTGGAGCAGGGCACGTTGGGGGTGACGCATCCTGTCATGGGGCGGTTCGATCTCTTTTTGGTGCCGGTCGGCCGGGAGGCGGACGGCTTTCTGTACGAAGCGGTGTTCAACCGGCTGCGGCCGGAATGATGTCAGCGGGGCGGCGCAGGCGTTCTGTCGGCGCCGTCGCTTCGGCTTTTTGCTCTGCTTCTGCCGCGCGGAGCGTTCAGGATTGGGATGAAAGGAATCAGACATGAGTACGCCATTCATCGGTGAGATTCGCATGTTCGGTGGGAACTTTGCGCCGCGCGGGTGGGCGTTCTGCGACGGGCAGCTTCTAGCCATTGCCCAGAACGATGTGCTTTTTGCCTTGATCGGCACGACGTATGGCGGCGACGGGCAGACAACTTTCTCCTTGCCCGACCTGCGCGGCCGGATTCCGGTCCATGCTGGGCAAGGTCCCGGCCTGTCGGGCTACGTGCTGGGCCAGCAGGCCGGCGTCGAGACCGTCACGCTCACGCAGCAGCAGCTTCCGGTGCACTCCCATGCGGCGCAGGCGCAGTCCGGGCCGGGGAATCAGGCGGCGCCGAGCGGCGGCGTGTGGGCGAGCTCCGGGCAGAATCAATTCTCCGGGGGCGCACCCAACTCTCCGATGGGCAGCAGTGCGATCCGGCCCGTGGGCGGCAGTCAACCGCACGATAACGTGGCGCCCTACCAGGCTCTCAGCTTCATTATCGCCCTCGAGGGCGTCTTCCCGCAGCAAGGCTAGCGCGGCGGTATCTACAGGAGAATCACGATGAGTACTCCCTTCCTCGGTGAAATCAAAATGGTCGCCTTCAACTTCGCGCCGAAGGGCTGGGCGCTGTGCAACGGCCAGTTGCTGCAGATCAACCAGAACCAGGCGCTCTTTTCGATCCTTGGCACGACCTACGGCGGCAACGGCCAGACGACTTTTGCGTTGCCCGACTTGCGCGGGCGCAGCCCCGTCCATCCCGGCTCACAGGTCATCTTGGGCCAGGTCGGCGGGGAGGAGAATCATACGCTGACGATTGTGGAGATGCCGGCGCACACCCATCAGGCTGCCGGTGACGCGAACAGCGCGACCGTTGCATCGCCCACCGGCAATGTTTGGGCGGCGTCGGATAACAATCCGTTCAGCAGCGCGCCGGACACGACGATGAACCCGGCATCGGTGGGGACGGCAGGCGGCAGCCAGCCGCATCCCAACCAGCAGCCTTATCTTGTCGTCAATTTCGTGATCGCCTTGCAGGGGATCTTCCCCTCGCGAAATTAGGGCGCAACTGAATCAAAGGAGCCTACCATGTCTGAGCCATTCGTTGGGGAGATCCGGATCTTCGCCGGCAATTTTGCGCCCCGCGGTTGGGCGCTCTGCAACGGACAGATCCTGTCCATCGCCCAGAACACAGCCCTGTTTTCGCTGCTCGGCACCACGTACGGCGGCAACGGTCAGACGACGTTCGCCTTACCCAACCTGCAGGATCGTTCGCCGCTGCACCGGGGCCAGGGCCCCGGCCTGACTCCGCGCTCGTTGGGTGAGACCAGCGGCACGGCAACCGTCACTTTGATCACGAGCGAGATGCCGGCCCATACGCACCAGCCTCAGGCGGACGCCGCGGGCGGCGGGCAGACGAGCCCGGCAAGCGCCTCATGGGGCGCCGGCGGCCGCGGCCGGCCCGCCGCCTATTCATCTAGCGCAAATCCTGGGGCGACACTCAGCCCGCAGGCGCTGGCGATGACGGGGGGAGCCCAGCCGCACAACAATCGTTCGCCCTATCTCGGTGTCAATTTCATCATCGCGCTGCAAGGGATCTACCCTGCGCGCAACTGAAATCAGGAGCGAGTCATCAGCGCGGGACCAGACTCGCCCAGGAGGAAGCCGCATGAAACACTTTTCATCTGATTTTGCCCGGCCGGCCATGC
>CAZYGI010000143.1:0-2710 GCA_964647255.1 uncultured Anaerolineales bacterium
CATCTGCGCTCGTCCGCGTCCCATTTTCAGGGCAGCGTCCCTGTCGCGGGCGACACAAGCAAGATGAAAATGCCGTCATCCGCGTTCATCTGCGCTCGTCCGCGTCCCATTTTCAGGGCAGCGTCCCTGTCGCGGGCGACAGAAGCAGAGATGAAAATGCCGTCATCCGCGTTCATCTGCGCCCGTCCGCGTCCCATTTTCAGGGCAGCGTCCCTGTCGCGGGCGACAGAAGCAGAGATGAAAATGCCATCATCCGCGTTCATCTGCGCTCGTCCGCGTCCCATTTTCAGGTCAGAAGACATGGATCCCATTCTCGAGGCGGAAGACCTCCGCATGACCTTCACCGACCCGAACCGTGCCCAACTGCTGGCGCTGGACGGGATGTCGCTGGCGGTGGCCGACGGCGAGTTCCTGGCGATCGTCGGGCCGTCGGGCTGCGGCAAGAGCACCCTGCTGCGCCTGCTCGCCGGGCTGATCCGGCCGATCGCCGGCGAGGTGCGTTTCCGCGGCCGGCCCCTCGCTGCGCCGAGCCGGGAGATCGGGTTTGTGTTCCAGCGCGCCGCGCTGATGCCGTGGCGCACCGTGTCCGGGAACATCGCCCTGCCGCTGGAGATCGGCGGGACGCCGGCCGCCGATCTCCAGCGGCGCACCCGCGAGTTGATTGCGCTGGTGGGACTCGATGGGTTCGCCGACGCCTATCCCCGGCAGCTCTCCGGCGGGATGCAGCAGCGCGTCGCCCTGGCGCGGGCGCTGATCCATGAGCCGGGCGTGCTGCTGCTCGACGAGCCGTTCGGCTCCCTGGACGCGCTCACGCGCGAGCGGATGAACGCCGAACTGCTGCGCATCTGGAGCGTGCACCAGCGCACGGTGGTCATGGTGACGCACAGCATCAGCGAGGCCGTGCTGCTGGCCGACCGGATCCTGGTGATGTCGCCCCGGCCCGGCCAGGTGCGCGCCGAATTCGCCGTCCCGCTGCCGCGCCCCCGCCAGCCCGGCGTCTCAGCCGAGCCGGACTTCCTGAAGCTGACCCGCGCGGTGCGGGCCGAGATCGTAGATTGAGGTTGATTTTTGGCTTTTGATATGTTAGCATGAAGCCATCGAGCGGCGACGCGCAACCAATAATCGGTAATGCAGAGGCCATGAACGAACAAACACCCTTGAAAGTGCTCTATCTTTCGGCTGAGATCGTGCCGTTCGCCAAGACCGGCGGGCTCGCCGATGTCGCCGGGGCCTTGCCGAAGGCCATCCGCGGCCTGGGCCACGACATCCGCGCCATCATGCCCCGCTACGGCCGGGTGGAGGTGGAGCGGTTTGCGCTGCGCAAGCTGCTGGATTGCCTGCCCGTGCCGATGGACGAGCGCACGGAGTGCGCCGCGCTCTACGAAGGCAGCATCGGCGAGGGCGAGAAGGCCACGCCGGTGTATTTCGTGGACAGTCCGCGCTACTTCGACCGGCAGGGCATCTACATGTACCCGGATGACGCCGAACGGTTCATCTTCTTCTCCCGCGCGGCGCTGGAGCTGTGCCGGACGTTGGACTGGTGGCCCGATGTGATCCACTGCAACGAGTGGCACACCGCCTTGATCCCGAACTGGCTGCGCACGATCTACCGCGATGATCCGCACTTCGGCGGGATCGCCACCCTGTACACGGCGCACAATTTGCAGTACCAGGGCATCTTCGGCCAGCGCGTGCTCGAGATCGCCGGTCTGACCGACATGGGCTTCATCGCCCATCCCGACATCGCGCCCGACTTGAACTATGTCGTTGACCTGATGGCGCGCGGTCTGCTCTTTGCCGACATCATCAACACCGTCAGCCAGACGTATGCGCGCGAGATCCTGACGCCGGAGTACGGGGAGCGGCTCGATCCGGTGCTGCGCGACCGCCAGGACCGGCTGTTCGGCGTCCGCAACGGGATTGACACCGAGCTGTACGATCCGCGCACCGATCCGCACATCGTCGCGCGCTTTGACGTGGATCACCTCGACGCGCGGCCGGCGAACAAGGCCGCGCTGCAGGCCGCGGCTAAGCTGCCGGTCGCCCCCGATGTGCCGCTGATCGGCGTGGTGTCCCGCCTGAACGATGCCAAGGGCTTCGATTTGATCAGCGCCATCGCCGATCCGCTGCTCCGGCACACCGGCTGCCAGCTCGTGGTGATGGGCACGGGCGATTCGCGCTATCACGACCTGTTGAACGGCCTGGCCGCCCGCTACCCGCAGCAGGTCGCGGCGTACCTGACGTTCAACCGGCAGACCGAGCAAAGCATCTACGCGGGCAGCGACATCTTCTTGATGCCGTCGCGCTTCGAGCCGTGCGGCCTGAACCAGATGCTCGCCATGCGCTACGGCGCCGTTCCGGTCGTCCATGCAGTGGGCGGCCTGGCCGACAGCGTGGCCGACTATAACCCGCGCACCGACACCGGCACGGGCTTCGGGTTCACCCAGTACGACGCGATGGCGCTGTTTGCCGCGCTCGTGCGGGCGCTGGAAACGTACCGGCACCGCGACGCCTGGCGTGGGCTCATCTGCCGCTGCATGCGCACCGATTTTTCGTGGCGGCGCTCCGCCGAAGAATATGTCGAGCTGTACCGGCGGGCCGTCGCGATCCGGAGCGGCCACCATACGGCGTCCGCTGGGTGAAACCTGGCACCTCCGGGCGTCGGTGCGGCCAGGGTTCGTAGTAACGACTTTAGTTGTTCCAGGATTCG
>CAZYGI010000143.1:2810-6208 GCA_964647255.1 uncultured Anaerolineales bacterium
TAGTAACGACTTTAGTCGTTCCAGGGTTCGTAGTAACGACTTTAGTCGTTCCAGGGTTCGTAGTAACGACTTTAGTCGTTCCAGGATTCGTAGTAACGACTTTAGTCGTTCCGTTGCCAATGAGAACGTCTACCATGACACCCACCGACCGGCTCTATTACGCTGACCCGTACCTGCGCGAGTTCACCGCCCGCGTGATCGCGCGGCGCGAGTTCAACGGCCGGCCCGCCGTTGCCCTGGACCGCACCGCCTTCTACCCGACCGGCGGCGGCCAACCGAACGACACCGGAACGTTGAACGGCGCACCGGTGGTGGATGTCCTCGCCGAGGATGGGCTGATCTGGCACGTGTTGGCCGGCGAGCTGCCGGGCGAGACGGTCACTGCCGCGCTGGACTGGGCCCGGCGCTTCGACCACATGCAGCAGCACACGGGCCAGCACATCCTCTCACAGGCGTTCATCGCCGCGTGCGACGCGGAGACGGTGGCCTTTCACCTGGGCGCGGCCAGCAGCACCATTGATCTGAACCGGGCCGACCTGGAGCCCGACGCCCTGGCCCGCGCCGAAGCGCTGGCGAACGAGATCGTGGACGCCAACCTGCCGGTCACGCCGGCGTTCGTCGCGCCGGAGGCGCTGGCCGGCATCCCGCTGCGCAGGCCGCCGAAGGTCACGGAGGACATCCGCATCGTCGAGGTGGCGGGGTTCGATTGGTCGGCGTGCGGCGGCACCCACGTGGCGGCCACCGCGCAGATCGGCGCGATCGTGATCACCGCTACCGAGCGCCGCGGCGGCGAGCTGCGCGTCAGCTTCCTGTGCGGCCGCCGCGCCCGCGCCGACCACGCGCGGCTCCAGGGCCTGGCGCAGGGCCTGGTGGCCCGCTTCACCACGGCCCAGGATGAGCTGCTGGAGGCCGTGGACCGCCGCGCCGCCGAGATGCAGGCCCTGCGCCGGGAGCTGGCCGACCTCGAAGCGCAGTGGATCGAGGCGACCGCCGCGGCGTTGTGGGCCGCAGCGGAGCCGCTGGGCGCCTGGCGCGTGATCGCCTGCGCCTGGGATGCGCCGTTCGAGCGGACAAAGCGGGTGGCGCAACTGCTGGCCGGGCGGCCCACCGCGGTCGCGCTGTTGGGGGTGCGCGGCGCCCGGCCCCAGCTCATCTTTGCGCGCGGTGCCGCGGTGAACCTCGACGCCAGCGCGCTGCTGAAGGCCGCGGCCGCAGTGGCCGGCGGTCGCGGCGGCGGCCGGCCCGACTTCGCGCAGGGCGGCGTGCCGGCCGATGACGGTCTGGACGCGGCGCTCCGCGCGGCGAAGGATAGCCTCGCGGCGCTGGCGGAAGGTTGAGCCACCGTCGCGCATGAACTGGATACGCACCAGGAAAGATCGGTTCCTTGCCGGCCGCGGTGCGTCATGGTAATAGCACGAGGCGTGTATGCGAGAGATATCTTCGGGCATTTTCGTTGAAACTGACCAGCGCGGCGCCAATTATGGCGCGGTGCTCACCGATGATGGGTTCGTGATCATTGACACCCCCATCGTGCCGCGGCAGGCGGTCGCCTTTCGCGACGAATTGCGGCGGATCGGGAACGGCAAACCGTTCCTGTACGTCCTCAACACCGACCACCATCGCGGGCACATCGTAGGCAACCAGTTCTTCAAGCCCACACCGGTGATCGCGCACGATATCGCCTGGAAACACATGAAGGGGTACGGCGACAATTTCAAGCAGCGCGTCATAGACTCCTTCAAGAAGGAACCGGAGATTCAGGCGCAATTCAAGGAGATCGAGATCATCGTCCCCAAGATCACCTTCGCCCACCGGCTGGACGTGGTGCGCGGGGGGCGCGATCTGCGCATCATCCGGATCGGCGGCCACACGGCGGCGACCTCGGTGGTGTGGATGCCGAACGAGAAGATCCTGTTCGTGGGGGATGCGGTGTGGGTGGATCAACATCCGTACATGGCCCAGGCCAACTCCAAGGAGTGGCTGGATGGCCTCACCTACATCCGCAAGCTGAAGGCGGACATGATCGTGCCCGGCCGCGGGCCGGTGTGCGGCCGGGAAGCCACCGAGCGGATGTCCGAGTACATCCGCCACATGCGGGCCCGCGTGCGCATGTTCCACCGGCAGAACCGCACGAAGCAAGAGACGACGCTCACCGTGCTGCGTGAGATGAGCACCTGGTTTCCGGTCTCAGTGGCGCTCAAATCCAAAACGGAATCGCAAATCAAGCAAGGGATCGGACGGATCTGGAACGAGCTGGAGAAGGCCGCCAGGAACAGGGACAAGGTGGAGCCCGAACCGGAAGAAGACGCGGGGGACGAATAACGCATGGCACAAGCGCCTCGCCCCGAGCAGGTAACGCCGGCCGACGAGCTCCGGGACCTGCTGACCCGTGTCGAAAAACAGGCGGCCAGCATCCGCTACAGCGGACCGGCCGCGGTGAACCTGCTCGACAACCTGGATCGGATTGAAAGGCTGTGGCCGGAGCTGGAAGCCGCGGGCGTTGACCTGCGACCGGAGGCCGGCCGGTGGGAGACCATCCAGTTGGCGGTGGCGCGCAACGCGCGGCCGCTGTTGGCGGAACTTCGGCAAGGCGGCGGCATCGCCGGGCTGCGCGCCGAAAGACACCCGGACGGCGTCGCCTCGGCCTGGTGGCGCCTGGATGAGCAGGTGGCGCAGGAGAACAAGCGCCGGCTGCGCCGCTCCGGCCTGATTGCGGCGGCCGTGCTTGGGGTCGGGTTGGTGCTCTATTTCGGCATCCAGCTTCTCTTCCCGGTGGACCCCCATGTGCGGGCCGCGTATGAACAGCAGGCGGCGGGCGAGCGCAAGATTCAGCAGTCCGCCGACTTTGCCGGCGCGCTGGAGAACTTCAAGGTTGCGGCCGCCAACCAGCCGCAAGCCATCGAGGCCTGGCTGCGCGTCGGCGCGGTCCAGCAGAAGCTCGGCGATACCGCCGGTATGACGGAGAGTTACCGCAAGGCGCAGGCGTTGGCGGCAAGCGATGCGGAGTTTAAGCTCACCCGCAGCCAGGTCTTTCTCGGCTTCGGGATGGTTGCAGAGGCCCAGGCCGACATCGAGGAAGCCCTGGTTCTGGCGCCGGATAACCCTTACGTTTACTACACGGCCGCCTCCGTGTATGAGAGCCAGGGCCGGTTGCAGGATGCGCTGAAGGCCATCGAGCGGTGTGCCGATCTGGCGCAGGCGCAGGATGACACACAAATGGCGGCCATGTCACGCTACCGGCTCGGCATGCTCATTCAGCAGGGCTTCGCGCAGCAGGTCGTCTCCGCGACGCCCACCGCCGCGCCGGCGCCCTAGCACATGGGGCCGTACGTGCGGCCAGCGGTTCGTAGTAACGCCTTCAGTCGTTCAGCGGTTCGTAGTAACGCCTTCAGTCGTTC
>CAZYGI010000144.1:0-5983 GCA_964647255.1 uncultured Anaerolineales bacterium
CTCGTGCACATCGGCGGGACGACGGTGGTGACCAAGGGCTGGAACACCGACCAGATGTTCGACCTGATCGCGGATGGCACGATCAGCCTGTTCTTTGCCGTGCCGACCATGTTCATCATGATGCAGGAGCACCCGCGCTGGGCCGCGGCCGATTTTTCGGGCCTTAAGTACGTCATCAACGGCGGCGCGCCGTGCCCGCTGCCGGTCTTCGAGAAGTGGTGGGCCAAGGGCGTTCCGTTCAAGACCGGGTACGGCCTGACGGAGGCCGGGCCCAACACGTTCTGGCTGCCGGAGGAGGAAATCCGGCGCAAGCCCGGCGCGGTCGGCTACCCGCTCTTTCACGTGGACGTGACCGTGGTGGATCCGGTCAGCGAACAGCCGTGCGCGGCCGGCCGTATCGGCGAACTGCTGATCCGCGGGCCGCACGTCTGCGCGGGCTACTGGCGCAACCCGGAAGCCACCGCCGCGACCTTCCGGCCGGCGAAGGCGGACCCGTCCGGGCCAGCCTGGCTGCACACCGGCGATCTGGCCTGCTGCGACGAGGATGGCTGCTACACCATCGTCGGCCGTTCCAAGGATATGATCATCTCCGGCGGCGAGAACATTTATCCCGCGGAGGTGGAGAGCGTCCTACACGGGCATCCCGCCGTTGCCGCCGCCGCGCTCTTCGGTGTGCCGGATGCACGGTGGGGCGAGGTCGGCCGCGCGGTGGTCGTGCTCAAGCCGGGCGCCCATCTGACCGGCGAGGATTTGCTGGCCTATCTGCGCGGCCGGCTGGCGCGCTATAAGGTGCCCAAGTCGGTCGTCTTCGTGGCCGCGCTGCCGGTCACCGCGGCGGGAAAAGTAGATAAAGTGGAATTGAGAAGGATGTACGGTTGAGTTGGTTTGTTGGTTTGTTTGCTGGTTGGTTGGTTGGTTGGTTTGTCTGGAGGTGGAAGATGGCTTTCCAGGATATCAGCGAATCGCGGATGTATCGCCGGGCTGAGGAGGTTGCGGATGAGACTTGGGGCGTTGTGATCAAGTGGACGCCGTTTGCACAGGACACGGTGGGCAAGCAGTTGGCGAGGGCCGCTGATTCTGTCGGCGCGAACATTGCAGAAAGCGCAGGACGCTTCCACCCGGGTGACGTGATTCGATTCCTGTACTATGCGCGGGGTTCGCTCCACGAAACCCGGTACTGGCTTCGCCGGGCCCTGGTCCGCAACCTTATCCCAGAAGCGTTCTCGGCCAAACTCACCGCCGAGCTTGAATCCCTGGCCATCGAGATCAACTCGTACATCAAATACCAGAAAACACGCTCTATCAAAGAAACGGGCGTCGCCTACAACCTTGATCCAGACACAGACCAACTAACAACCGAACCAACGAACTAACCAACGAACTAACCAACCACCCCAAGGAGGTGTGTCCCATGCGAAGAATCAGGTCTTTTCCCCACGGCGTTGCCATCGTCGGCGTCGGTATGTCCAAGTTCGGCGCGTTCCCGGATAAGAGCAGCCGCGACCTCTTTGTGGAAGCGTTCCGGGAACTCCGCAGCACGGCGGACAAGGGCTTCGACCCAGGTGCGATCGAAGCCTTGTACCTGGGCAACTTCTCCAGCGACCTGTTCGAGGGCCAGGGGCATATGGCGCCGATCCTGGCCGATGCGGTCGGGCTGTGCCCGGTGCCGGCGATGCGCCTGGAAGATGCCTGTGCCAGCGGCGGCGTGGCGCTGCGCCAGGGGGTGATGGCCGTCGCCTCAGGGATGCACGATGTCGTGCTGGTCGGCGGCGCCGAGCGAATGACCGTGCTGCCCACCGCCCAAGTCACCGACACCCTCGGCGCTGCGGCCGACACGCTGTTCGAGATCCCGGCCGGCTTCACCTTCCCCGGCTTTTACGCGGCGATTGCGACCGCGTACATGCATCAATACGGCATGACGCCGGAGCACCTGATGAACGTGGCGATCAAGAACCACGAGAACGGCGCGCTGAATCCGAAGGCGCAGTTCGGCGTCACCATCCCGGCCTGGATGCAAGGGCGCATCGCCGCAGCCATCAAGAAGGGCAAGCCTGCGCCAACCTGGCGCGATCAATGGGACTTCCTGCACGACGACGCGGCCAACCCGATGGTCGCCTGGCCGCTGCGGCTGTTCGACTGCTCGCCAATCACCGACGGCGCCGCCTGTGTGCTGCTGGTGAGCGCCGAGCGTGCGCGGGAGTTCACCGACAACCCGGTGTACATCATCGGCGCGGGCCAGGCCTCCGACGCACCGCTGCACGACCGGGCCGACCTGACGACGTTGAGCGCCGCCCGCGGCGCGGCCGCGCAGGCCTACGAGCAGGCCGGCGTGACGGCGAACGACATCCGCATCGCCGAGGTGCACGACTGCTTCACCATCGCCGAAGTCATCGCCAGCGAGGATCTGGGCTTCTTTGCGCCCGGCACGGGCTACCGGGCGGCCGAAGATGGCATGACCGCCCGCGACGGCGCCCGGCCGATCAACACCTCCGGCGGCCTGAAGTCGAAGGGCCACCCGGTCGGCGCATCGGGCGTGAGCCAGGCTATCGAGGTCTTCAAGCAGATGCGTGGCGACGCCGGCGCCCGGCAGGTGAAGGGCGACATTCCGCTGGCCGTAACGCATAACGTCGGCGCGACGGGGTCCACGTGTGTGGTGCATGTGTACGAACGAAGGTAGCCGCAGGTTACAGGTTGAAGGTTGAAGGTTACAGCTGAACCTTGAACCTGCAACCTTCAACCGTAAAGGAGAAGTCTCATGCCAGACAACAGCGTCCGCCCCTTCACGGCGGCGTCTTTCAACCAATACCTGGCCGAGCACAAGCTGATGGGCACGCGCTGCCCGGCCTGTGATGCGACGTATCTGCCCCCGCGCGCCATCTGCCCGGCGTGCCACAGCGACGCGCTCGAGTGGATCGAGCTTTCCGGCCGCGGCAAGCTGGCGGCGTTCACGTCCGTCTTCGTCGGCCCCAGCGCGATGGTGGCCGAGGGGTACGATCGCAACAACCCGTACGTGTCCGGCATCGTCGAGACGGAAGAGGGCGCCAAGATCAGCGCCCGGATCGTGGGCGTGGACGCGAAACACCCGGACGTCGCCTGGATCGGTGCGCCAATGACCGTGACCTTCCTGGATCGCGGCGAGGGCGAGGCAAAGATCACGGCGTTGGCTTTCACGGCAGGCTAAAAGGTCGTCATGAAGCTCCAGCCCGGCGGTGAAACCGCAGCAACCGTCGCAAAGTCCATCCTTCGATGGACTCCGGATAGAGGCCTTGAGTCGGCGCAGGCAGATCGCGAAGCATCCCTGTGGGACTTGGCAAACGTTGCAGTGATCGCGTAGCATCCTTTAGGACTTACAATCGCCGGACGACGAGGGGAACATCACCTTGGACGCATTAGCAGCTATCGCAGGACGCCACGGGGTGCTCCGCTTCCGGCCGGATCCTGTGGAGCCGGCCAAGATCGAAGCGGTGCTGGCGGCCGCGGTCGCAGCGCCCAGCCCAGTCAACCTGCAGCCGTGGGCCTTCGTTGTAGTGACCGACCCGGCGCTGACGCGACAGATCGCGCGTTACCTGGTCGAGGTTCAGGAGCGGCGCGTCTTTACCGAGCTGCTGGAGATGCCGGAGAGCTACACGGCGCGGCTGATGGGCCTGTATGAGGGGTTTGATCGGACACCGTGTTTCGTGGTCGTCTGCCTGGAGCCCAAAGCCGCGTTCGCCCGGTCGGAGCATGAAGCAGTTCTGCGCCAGTGGTGTCTGGTGAGCCTGGGGGCGGCGATGGAGAACCTGATGGTGGCAGCCACTGCGCTCGGCCTGGGCACCCGCTGGTTTGGCGGCTTTGCGCTGGAGGACGGCGGCGCGGCGCTGAAGGCGCTGCTCGGCATTCCAGCCGAGGTGGAGATCATCGCCGCCACGCCGCTGGGCTACCACGACGAACCGCCCAAGCCGCGGCCAGCGCAGGATCGGGCGGATGTCTCCGAGTTTCGCCGGGGCGATAGCCGGGCCCTGGGCCGGCTGCTGCGAGGCAAGTTGGCGATGGCGGAAGTGGTGCACCGCGGGCGGTGGTAGCCGGCCGATAGTTGCCGACGTTGGGAATCTATCCGGGTAACGGTCCCACCACTCACCGTTGCGGCCGCCGGGCATCGGTTGAAACCGACGCCTGGTATGCCAAACCCGTTGAAACGGGTTACCGTTGGGCGACTCAGTGCGTTTTCAACGCACTTGTCATACCAGACGATGATTTCAATCGTCGGCCGCGGGATCGTGCCAAACGAGGCAACCGGCATTCCTAGAAAGGAGCCTTGATGTACACCTTCGATTGGCTTGCCAAGCAAGCCGAAATGCGACCGGACAAGATCGCACTGATTGATGCGGCGACCAGCCGTTCCTTCACCTACGCCGAGTTCCATCTGCGCGCCAGCCGCTTCGCCGAGTTCTTGCGGGACGAGTGGCGCGTCCGGCCCGGTGAGCGCGTGGCGCTGCTGGCGAACAACTCATCGGACTACTTCGAGATCCTGTGGGGCTGCGCCAAGGCGGGCGTGATCCTGGTCTGCCTCAACTGGCGGCTGGCCGTGCCGGAGCTCGAGCAGATGATGCAGGACTCGACGCCGGTGGCGCTGATCTACGACCCGCCTTTTGCGGCGTCGGCCGCGGCGCTGCGCGAACGGCTCGGCCTCGACCGGCTGATGACGCTGGCCGCGCCGGGGCAGGCGCCCGCGGGCGAGTGGGCCTACGAGGCTGCGCTGGCGCACGCCTCCGGCAGGCCGGTCGTGATGCCCCCGCGCGGCCTGGACGAGGTGTGGCACATCCTGTACACCGGCGGCACCACGGGGCGCTCGAAGGGCGTCTTGCAGACCTACGGCATGGTGCTTTACAACGCCA
Organism: uncultured Anaerolineales bacterium; assembly: GCA_964647255.1. Classification (GTDB taxonomy): domain Bacteria; phylum Chloroflexota; class Anaerolineae; order CG2-30-64-16; family CG2-30-64-16; genus CAWJEL01. Next base: position 4,875 of record CAZYGI010000144.1, read on the forward strand.
TCAACATGGGGCTGAAGATTGACCTGACGTCGCAGGACACAACGCTCAACCTGCTGCCCTGCTTCCACACCGGCGGGCTGAATATGCTCACCAACCCGACCTTCCACGTGGGCGGCACAGCCATCATCCAGCGCAGCTTCGAGCCGGCCGAGACGCTGCGGCTGCTCGCGACCCAGACGACCGCGTTCTTCGGTGTCGCGGCCATCTACCTCTTCCTGAGCCAGCACCCGGACTTCGAGCGCACCGACCTGTCGCACGTCCGCTCGTGGTCGGACGGCGGCGCGCCGATCCCGACCAGCCTGCTCCAGCTTTACCGCCGGAAAGGCATTGACATCCGGTTCGGCTTCGGCATGACCGAGACCGGGCCGACCGTGTTCCTGATTGACCCCGGCGCTCCCGACAGCAAGCTCGGCTCGGTGGGCAAGCCGTGTCTCTACGTGGATGTGCGCATCGTGGACGCCCAGGGCCGCGACCTGCCGGCCGGCGAGCGCGGCGAGCTGCTGATCAAGGGGCCGGGCGTCACCCCCGGCTACTGGCGGATGCCCGAGTTCACGGCCAAGACCATCGTGGACGGCTGGCTGCACACCGGCGATGTGGCGATGCGAGACGAGGACGGGTATTATTACATCGTGGATCGCCTCAAGGACATGTATATCTCCGGCGGCGAGAACGTCTACCCGGCCGAAGTGGAAAACGTGATCTACCAGTTGCCCCAGGTCGCGGAAACCGCCGTGATCGGCGTGCCGGACGAGAAGTGGGGCGAGGTCGGCCGGGCGCTGGTGGCGGTCAAAGCTGGACAGACGCTCACCGAGGCCGAGGTCATCGAGCACTGCCGGGCCAACCTGGGCCGCTACAAAGTGCCGCGCTCGGTCGTCTTCGTGCAGGCGCTCCCCCGCAACCCCGCCGGCAAGGTGGTCAAAGGGGATCTGCGGGCGTTGTATGGGAAGCAGTAGCTGCTCAACCGAAGCAGAGCGCCCTGAGTGGAGGGCCGCAGTGCTCCGCTCAGGATGCTGGTACATGAGGACGGAAGTATACCGAGGTTTTGGTAGTAACGACTTCAGTCGTTGCCGAGGTTTTGGTAGTAACAACTTCAGTCGTTGCCGAGGTTT
>CAZYGI010000145.1:0-5968 GCA_964647255.1 uncultured Anaerolineales bacterium
CTTTACGAACAACTGCTGAGCACCGAGACCGCGCCCGCGCCGGCCACGGCCGGCCGCGGGCCTGACGAACAGCCGGCGGCTCCGCCCCTGATCGGCCGCGAGCAGGCCTGGGCGCGCCTGCTCGCGGCGTGGCAGGCTGCGGCAGCGGGCCGGCCGCAGATGGTGCTGCTGACCGGCGAGGCCGGCATCGGCAAGACGCGCCTGGCGGAAGAACTGCTCGCCTGGGGCGCGCGTCAGGGAGCCATCACGGCGGCGGCCCGCTGCTATCCAGGCGGCGATGCCCTGGCCTACGCTCCCGTCGCCGAGTTGCTGAGCGCGGCGCGCCTCCGCCCGCGGCTGCGGGCCCTAAACGACGCCCGGCGGATCGAGGTCAGCCGTTTGCTCCCAGCGCTCCTGGTCGAACGTCCCGATCTCCAGCAGAATCCCCCCGGCCCGCTCACCGAAGCCTGGCAGCGGACGCGGTTGTTCGAGGCGCTGGCGCACGCGGCGTTGGGGGCCGCCCCCAGCCCGACACCGCTGCTGGTGTTCCTCGATGATCTCCAGTGGTCCGACCGCGGCACGCTGGATTGGCTCGTCTATCTGTTCCACTTTGACCCCGCTGCGCGCTTGCTCGTCGTTGGCACGGCGCGCCAAACGGAGTTGGGCGCGGAGCATCCGCTGACCACGGTGAGCCTGGCGCTGACGCGCGCAGGACTGCTGAGCGAGCTCATACTGACGCCGCTCACTGCGGCCGAAACCACAGCCCTGGCCGCGCAGGTTGCGGGCAGAGACATCGCGGGCGATGAAGCCGCCCAGATCTACCGCAATACCGAAGGCAACCCGCTCTTCGTGGTGGAGATGGTGCGGGCAGGCATGGGGCGCGAGGAAACGGGGAAACAGGCAGACAAGGAAACGGGCCGGGATGCCGAGGATGGGCCTGCCGCCTCGCCTCTTTCCTCCACGTCTGTCCCGCTCGCCGCCCTGCCGCCCAAAGTCCGGGCCGTGATCCAATGGCGCCTGACACTGCTCTCGCCGGTCGCCCAGGCAGTCGCACAGACCGCAGCAGTGATCGGTCGCAAGTTCAACTTCGACGTGCTGGCCCGGTCCAGCGAACAAGATGAAGCCGCGGTCGGCGCCGGGCTGGATGAGCTGTGGCACCGACAGCTTGTCCGCACGCCGGATGGCGCGGCGTATGACTTCAGCCACGAGGGGATTCGCGCTGTCGCTTACGCCGGCATCGGCCCGATCCGGCGCCGGGCCATCCATCTGCGGGTGGCCCAAGCGCTTGAGGCGCTGCACGACGCCGACCTGGATGCGTTCAGCGACCAGATCGCTGTACATTACGAACAGGCCGGCCAGGCGCAGCCGGCCATCAGGTTCTACCGGCGCGCGGCAGCGACGGCCCAGCGCCTTTATGCGCATGCCGAGGCCATTCGCCTGTACACCTACCTGTTGGAAGGTGAGATCAGCGCGAACCTCTCGGCCAGCGAAAGGTGTGCGGTGAGACTGGCCCTGGCCGAAGTCTGTCGGCTGATCGGGTACTGGGCGCGGGCACAGGCCATCAATCGGCAGGCCCTGGCTGCGGCCGAAGAGCTGGGGGACGCCCGGGTGCTGGCGCAGGCGCAACGCGCCCTGGCCGATACGCTGCATCGCCTGGGATACTATGACGAAGCGTTGGAATGGCTGGCGAAGGCCGAAGAAGGCTTCCGAGCGCTTGGCGAGTGGCGCGGGGTGGTCAGCGCGCTGTGGACCGCCGGCCAAATCTACTGGTTCCGCGGGAACTACCCCCAGGCGCTTGCGGTCCTCGAACGGCAACTGCAGATCGCCACAGAAATCGAAGACGAAAGCGGCATCTGTGAGGCGCTAGAGACGAAGGGCATGGTCCTCTGGAGCCTCGGAGATTGGGATCCGGCTGCCGACTGCTGTCTGCAGGCGTTCAGGATCGCCGAGGCGCTCGGATACAAAACGATCCTGACGCGCGCTTCCATCACCCTGGGCAATGTCCGTTCCGCGCAACACTGGTTCGGAGAGGCGGTTCACTGGTATCTGCGCGCGGGCGTTTTGGCGCAGGAGATTGACGATCGCCAGGCGGTGTCGTGGGCAACCTCCAACATCGCGCTACTGCTGGCAAAACGCGGCGACATCCTGCGCGCCAGCACCGGCTATGAGCGCAGCCTGCGCAACGCCACGGAGATCGGCGACCGATGGACCGCCTGCCTCAACGTCGCAGGTCTTGCGGCGGTGTACGAGCGCGGCGGGAGGCTTGACCTGGCCGAATCGTTGTATCGCAAGGCGATTGACTTCGGTCAGCGCCTCGGCATTCCCGGCTACCTGTCAGGCATGCTCGTGGGCCTGGCACGGCTGCTGTTGGCGCGCGGCCGCGCGACTGAGGCCGCCGACTTCTTCAACGAAGCATGGGCGAAGATCTCCAGCGTGGCCGGCGAACGCCTGGCCGGCGAGGATACGCGCTTCGACGCGCGGGTACTGGGTGTCCGTCTGCGCCAGGCTTTGGGTGAGAGCACCGCAGCGGAGGCCGCCGCAGAGTTCTGCGACCGGCTGCGGGACGAGAGCGCGCCCCACCGGCAGGCCGCGCTCAACTACGAGCTGTGGCGGCTGACTGCTGATGAGGGAGCCCGCAGCGCCGCGGCATCGTTCTATCGTGCAGAATACGCCGAGACGGGGGCGGAGGAGTGCCGGAGCCGCTATGAGGAACTGACCGGCGAGGCCTTGCTCGCCCCCCCGCTGCTGCCCGATGTCTCGGAGCTGATCCCTGACCAGCCGGAGGGTCTGGATCTAGCCCACACACTGGCCGAGCTGGAAAACGCTTTCGACTGAGCGTCCCTTCATGAAGCGCTTATGAAGCGCCGCCTGTTATATGGTATGCGCAGCATCTGAACCGCCAGGTTCGACGGCAATATACTGAAAAAGGAGATTCACTATGGCAGTCATTACAATTTCCCGGCAATGGGGCAGCTTGGGCGACGATGTTGCGCACATGGTATGCGACAAGCTCGGCTACCAGTACTTCGACAAGAAGATGATGGCCCAGGTCGGTCAGGAGATGGGCATTGCGGCTGCAAAGGTCAAGGATGCAGTGGATTTCAAACCCCAGGCGGCGAAAACCATCTGGGAGGCGATCGGCACCACCCCCCGCATCACCGGCGGCGATCCGTCAAGCTGGACTTTCGGAGCACGCAACGACGCCCTTGAGGGAATCTCGGCAGCGAACCTCATGGAGGTGATCAATGCCGGTTACAAAAAGGGCAACGTCGTGATCGTGGGCCGCGGCGGCATGGCCGCGCTGCAAAACAAAGCCGACGTCCTGCATGTGCGCATCCAGGCGCCGCTTGATGTGCGTGTCGAGCGCATCGCGAAGCAGGAGAAGATTTCGCTGGAAGAGGCGAAGGCGTTGGTGAAGGCGCGCGATGCCAGCGATGTCGCCTGGATCAAGCGCCATTTTGACCTCGATTCGCACGATCCCCAGCTCTTTGACGTGATCATCAACACTGCCAAGATCACCCCGGCGGCTGCGGCCGATCTGGTCATCAAGACCCTGGCCGCTTTGCCGGGCAAGGGCAAGTAGGAGGCTAATTCATGAAGCTCATGGAACGCTTGATCCAGAAAGTGGATCGCACCAGTTGGGCGAAGAAGCTCGCGATCGAGAAGCGCTATGAGGCCGTCGAGGCGCGGTTGGGCTTCCCGCCATCACGTCGGTATCGCGCCTGGATCGGCGCGAACGATACCAATACCCGCGTGATCGAACGTGACTGGAGCAGTTTGGAGGCGTATCTCGTTACCGTAGATAAGGCGATGGCGGATCCTGAGTGGCAGGCGCTTGGGGCCGAACAGTCCGGCATGGTGCTCAGCAACCAAGTGGAGATCTACCGCATCGAGAGCTGAATTACTGAAAAGCGCGACGGCTGACGCTGTCTGCCGCCGAGGGCCCTCCGGTTCTCTCCCTGCCCGGCTCCCCGGATCGGACCGGGCGCAAAGTAGAAGTACGAGGCCACACGACAAGTCGTGCGGCCTTGTTTGCTGTCCGGCTCTCGCATCACCCTTAGCCGGCGAATTTGGCCTGATCAGCCAGTTTTTAAGATTAGGGTGCTTGACAAGGCCCGCGAACCATGATATTGTTCGGCTGCTAAACAAATTAAGGTCATTCTCCAACTAAGCACCGTTTCGCCGCATTCTGTGCCCAGCCTCCTCTCCGTCGTGCTGGGCGGGCCTTGTTGTTTTGCGTTGTTTTTTGCATCACATAAAAGTTCGCCGGTCAGAACCCAAAGACCTGTCCGAGCCCGACTTCTGCTTTCCGGAATCGCACACTCAAGGAAGAGCTTATGCGAAAAGCAATTTTTACCATAATCACTTTGATGGCGGCGAGTTACACCCCCCAGGCCCAAACGCCGCACCCAGGCACATCCATCTCAATCACAGAACCGACCGACAACATGACCACTGCGGGGCAATCCGCCAGCACCGTCACCGGACCGATGGCTTGGTGATGGCATTCGCGTAACGAACAGGTTGGCCATGTCAAAGACGCCGTACTCCCAGCAAAAAGATGCTCGCCAACAAAACACCTCCGCCCTCCTGCGGGATCTCTGGCGGCATTCGCCGCTCTCCAGGGCGATGCTGGCGCAGCGCAATGGCCTGACCAAAGCAACGGTCTCGGCGATTTGCGGCGATTTGACGGCCCTGAACCTGGTCCAGGAAGCCGGCCAGGATCGTACTGGCCTGGGACGGCCCGGCAACCTGCTTGAGCTCAACTCATCTGCGCGCTGTGCGATCGGTCTAGAAATCAGCACCAACTACTCGGCAATCATGCTCACCGATCTGTGCGGACGGACCTTGTGGCAAAAGAGTGTCTTGACTGCTGTTGGCAGCAGCCAAGAAGTTGTCCTTGCGCAGGCCGAGGCATTGGTAGCCGAAGCCATGGAAGAAGCCCGCAACCGTGCTATCCCGCTGCTTGGAATCGGCGTGGGAGTTCCCGGCACCGTGACCCCCGACGAGGATAGCCGCGTCAGTGCGCCAGCGCTCGGCTGGAAGGAGGTGCACCTTAAGAAGATCTGGGAGCGAAAATTCTCGACGGCAGTCGTTGTCGAGAACAAGGCCCGCGCCGCGGCGATGGCCGAGGCCCTGAACGGCAGCGCACAGAACGCAAACCACTTTGTTTACGTAAGCATCGGCACGGATGTGCGATCGAGCGTCGAGGCTGCGGTGGTCACCGATAGTCTCCCGTATCGCGGGACGCACGGCGAGGCGGTAGATGCCGGTCACATGATCCTGGATCCCCAAGGCCCGCTGTGTGCGTGCGGCCAACTGGGCTGCTGGCAGGCCATGACGGATGTGGACCGCGAGGTCGAGCTGGTCCGCGCCCGGCTGGCGCGCGGCGAGCGCAGCGTTCTGCAGCGCAGCGCCGACGGAGGAAGTGCGATGCTCGAGCATCGTGCGATCCATCAGGCTGCCGTGGAGCATGATGCGCTTGCGCTGGAGGTTGCCAGCGCAGTGATCATGAACCATGTGCTCGGGATCGTCAATCTCGTGCGCCTCTTCGACCCGGAACTGGTCGTGATCGGGTTTGCCAACACCGCCCTTCCCCCGCCCTACAAGGCCCGCATGAACATCATGACCAGCATGGCAGAGTTCGATATCGCGGGAGCAGTCCGCGAACAGTTAGAACGCCGCGGCATGACGCCGCCCGAAGTCGTTTACGCAGCACACGGCCCGGAGGCTTCCATGCTGGGCGCAGCCGCCCTGCTGGTGGATGAGTTCTTGCGAACGCCCACCACGGCTGAAACCTAGCGCACCTCTTCATCGGTGTCGGCGAGTGGGTTTTCCGCTCGACAACATATTCTATCTTCATCACAAGGAGCGTATGTCATGGCAGAAGAAGTTCAAGCACCATCCTCCCTTCTTACCCCGGAATACAAGAAAACCCGTCCCGGGGCCATGTTCGCCTTCGCCGTCGGCACGATGAGCGACAGCATGG
>CAZYGI010000146.1:0-5905 GCA_964647255.1 uncultured Anaerolineales bacterium
GGTTCGTAGTAACGACTTCAGTCGTTCAGCGGTTCGTAGTAACGCCTTCAGTCGTTGCCAGCGGTTCGTAGTAACGACTTCAGTCGTTCCGTTGCCAGCGGTTCGTAGTAACGACTTCAGTCGTTCCGTTGCCAGCAGTTCGTAGTAACGACTTCAGTCGTTCCGTTGCCAGCGTTCGCTGGTTGCAGCGACCCGCCCGTGACAGATGACTTGACCGGTGCTCTAGCACCTGATGGTTCAGTTGCCAGCCGCCGACGTCGCGTTCCGCAGGCAGCGGCCGCGCACCGGCGTTTAACTTTGCGTGGGGAGACAGCGTTGGAGTGCTCAGGTTTTGAGACACAGGAGGTGTCCCATGCGTAAGTTAGGTCTGTTGGTCGTCCTGGTCGCAGTTCTGGCTTTGGCGCTGCCCCTGGCCGCCTCGGCGGAAACGGCGCAGACCGCCGGCGGTCCCGGGTGCGATCAGTGGTACAGGATCAGGTGGGGCGACTCCCTGAGCGGGATCGCCGCGCGCTTCGGCGTCAGCGTAGCCGGCCTCGCCGCCTTGAATGGCATCGCCGATCCTAACCGAATCATCACCGGCGTCACCATCTGTGTGAGCGCCGGCCATCCCGGGCCGGGCGGTCATCCCGGGCCGGCCGGGTTCCGCTACATGGTCAAGGTCGGCGACACGCTGACCAGGATCGGCGCCTGGTACGGCTGGTCGCCTTTCTACCTGGCGCGGATCAACGGCATCGCGAACCCCAACCGGATCTACGCCGGGCAGGTGTTGTGGATTCCGAAGCACTGAGGGTCTGCGCCCCCGCTTGGCGCCGGGAACGCCTTTGCGGTGAACAGCGGCCCCTGAGTGAAGGATCACGGAAAAAATCGCCCCCTGGAGCGGCTGGCAGCTCCAGGGGGCGATCTGTTTTGGCCGGCCTGCGCCCTCGGCTACTCGGCGCTGATGTTTTGCGCCTCCAGGAGCGCACGATAGGCCGTCAGCGCCGCTTCGCCGGTCAACAATCCGGCGGCGGCGGCAGCCCAATCGAGCGGCGCCATCTCAAAAATCCAGCCCTCGCCGTACGGATCGGCCACGGCGAGATCGGGATCGGCCTGCACACGCTCATTAGCGCGCAGCACGACGCCGGGAAACGGCGCGGGCAGCGGGCCGATATACTTCAGGCTCTCGACCATGGCCAGGCTCTTGCCCTGCGGCACTGCCTGGCCGAGCACTCGCGGCCGCACGCTGATCGCCACCAACGAGTTGCGCAGCAGCCAGTACGCCACCGGCGTCATGCCCAGCCGCGTCGTGCCATCGGCCAGCGGCTTAATCCAGACGTGTTTGTCGAGGAAGTAGTAGAACTCCTCAAAAAAGTCGAACCCACGGATTTGAACCATGCTTCTCCCGAATCGTGCCCCGCTGGCCCCTACGGCCGGATGATCACCGGCATGCCGATATAGGCGATGTCATAGAGCATCTTGGCGTTAACGTTATCGAGCATGACGCAGCCAAACGTGATCGGGGTGCCCACCAGGCCCCGCCAGACCTGTGCGCCGGTCTCCGCATCCCACGGCAGCCCGTGGATGCCGTTCTCGCTGGCCCCCGCCCAATAGATGCCTAACCAGTACGGCATCCAGATATCCCACGTCGAGCCGTAGGCTTTAGGCAGCTTGGACTGAATCGTGTAGCTGCCGGGCCGCGTGGTGGCGCCGGGCCGGCCGGTGGAACAGACCCATTTCGCAACGAGCGCCTCGTCCTGATAGATGTAGCAGCGCTGCTCCGAGATGTTCACGATCATCTTGGACGGCTTGAAATTCGCCGCGAAGCTGCCGGGCAGCGGGATGATCAGCTCCTGCCCGATCCCCAGCATATCGGCGTCGGGCAGGTCGTTCACCTCCACCAGCGAGTCCACGGTGACGCTGAACGCGTCGGCGATGGAGCCGATCGTATCGCCCGGCTCCACGGTGTAGACGGTGGGCGTCGCAAAGCCGGGCGCCGGCGTTGGCCCGCTCGGGACGCCGGCCGCCGGCTGGGGCAGCGCCGCGGTGGCGGCCGGGCCGGGCGTGGCAGGCGCGGCAGGCGCTGGGCTGGTCGCGACGGCCGCCGCCTGGGTGACCTGCAAGCGCTGGCCAACCCAGATCAGGTCCGGGTTGTCAATTTGGTTCAGCTCGATGATGGTTTCGACGCTCACGCCGTAACTGGCGGCAATCAGGGCCAGCGTATCGCCGAGCTCGACGGTGTGATAAACCGGCGCCGGACCGGTGGCCGGCTGGACGGCCGCCGCAGTGGCGGCCGCGGGGACGGAGGCGGCGGCGGGCGTGGGCGTAGCGGCCGGTGCCAGTGTCGCGGCCGGCGCAAGTGTCGGCATCGCCGTTGGGCTGAGTGGGCTGCTGCCCGACACCGGGATCGTGAGCTGCTGGCCCGGGTAGATCACGTCCGGGTTGCCCAGATCGTTGGCGCGCACAATCGCGCCGATCGTGACCCCGTAGTCCGCGGCGATGCTCCGCAGCGAATCGCCCGGCTGCACGGTGTAGATCACGCTGTCGGCGGCAGGCGCCGCACCGGGCTCCGCCGCCCGCGCCGAACCCGCAGGCCAGAACAGCAGGCAGAGCGCCAACGCCGCCAGCCCGACCCAGAATCCACGCTGCACCGTCGTCCCGTTTTTTGCTTGCATCGCCCGACCTCCGCGCGCTGCTCCGGTTTTCGCGGGAGCACGCCCTGTTGCTGTAAAATGGCTGTCAGATGCGGAAAGAATACCTGAAAGCGCGCGCGGTGTCAAACGGTGGGATGCGTTTCTGTCCGAAAAGCCTGCGCGCTTTTGATCCTTCATTTTGGCGAGGTGTCTATGCGACCGTGGCGTATCCTGGCGTCTCATCCGCTCTTTGAGCGCCGGCCCTGGCTCACCCTGTGGGAGGAAGACGTCCAATTACCCGACGGCGGCGTGATCCGCGGCTACCTGCGGACGCAGGCCCGCGACTATGCCATGATCTTTGCGCTGCTGGCGGACGGCAGGGTGCCGATGGTGTGCCAGTACAAGCATGGCAGCGGCGGCAGCAGCTACGATCTGCCGGCAGGTTACCTGGACGAGGGCGAAAGCCCGCTGGCCGCCGCGCAACGCGAGCTGCATGAAGAGACCGGCTTGACCGCCGCGCGCTGGGAGCCGTTGGGCCATCTCGTCATTGACACGAACCGCGGGGACACGCGCGCCCATCTCTACCTGGCGCGCGATGTGCGCCGCGACGGTGAGCCGCACCTCGACCCCACCGAGGAGCTCGAAGTCAGCACCTACACACCGGAAGAGCTGGCCGATATGGTGTTCAGCGGCCGGGTTGACTCGCTGGCCTCGGTGGCCGGCATCATGACCGGCCTGGCCCGGCTGGCGCGGGAGTGACCGCCGCGCCCGCCCCGGTGCCCCCCGCTGACAAATAAAATATGTAAAAAACGCGCGTCTTTCGCGCCCATCACACGTCTTCGCTAGTGGATTTCCGTTTCCACCGCAGAGTGCGCCGCACCTTGCGTTATCGCTCACCACTGTTCGGGAGAAGGGCCATGCGAGGACTGTTCACCCCTAGCCATGTCGTAGCTCAAGATCAACGCCGCGCCGGGGGCCGGCTGCTGATGGCAATTGCCTGGATGGTCGGCATCCTGCTGGCCTCAACATCGGCGGCGGCCGCCAGCGTCCCGGCCCCGGACCGGGCCGTGACTGGAGCCTCCGCGGCCGCCGTTTCACTGGCCCGCTCCGCCGCAGGGCCGGTGAATACCGGCATTACCCTGACCAAATCCGTGGTTCCGGCAGCCGGCGGGGTCTGGTACGTGGGCGATCCGGTGGCCTTCACGATTGTCATCGCCAATCCGGGCAGCCCTGCGATCATCACCCTGCCCCTCACCGATACATATGACCCAACCATGCTGGCCTTCGTCAGCGCCGCGCCGGCGCCGGACGCCGTCACCCCGGCCGGGACCTTGACCTGGAATAACCTGGTGGCCGATCTGCCGGATGGGCGATTGACATCGGGAGCCTCCCTCACGATCACGCTTAACTTCATCGCGTTACGGATCGGCGCCACCACCAACGTGGCGACCGCCAGCGGCGTGCGCAACGAGTACAACCTCCCGGTGCCTTCAAAAACCGACTCCGCCGACGTGACCATCACCGCACCGGCGGCGATTACGGTCACCAAGACCGCTGCGCCGACCAGCCTGCCCGAGCCGGGCGGGCCGGTGGATTTCACCGTGCGCGTGGACAACCCGTCGGCTGCGCCCGTCACAATCACCGCCCTGGTGGATAGCATTCACGGCGACCTGAACGGCCAGGGCACGTGCGCGGTCCCGCAGGCGATCCCGGTCGGCGGCTCGTACACCTGCCACTTCTTCGCGACGCTCGCCGGCCAGCCGGGAGCCAGCGAGACCGACGTCGTGACGGCCAGCGGGACAGACAACACTGGCGCCCCGGTCTCGGATCGCGACGATGCCACGGTGAGGATCACCGATCTGCCATCCGCCATCAAGGTGACCAAGCTGGCTGCGCCGGATTACGTGACCGCGCCGGGCGGGCCGGTCACATTCACCGTGCGGGTGGACAACACCAGTGCGGCGGATGCCGTGACGATCACCGCGCTGAGCGACTCGATTTTCGGCGACCTGAACGGCAGGGGCGACTGCGCCGTGCCGCAGACCATCCCGCCGGGGGGCTTCTATGCGTGTGCGTTCGTCGCGGCTGTCAATGGACCGGCCAACACCGTGCACAGCGACACGGTCACGGCTACGGGCGCCGACGACGACGGCGCGCCGGTGAGCGGCGATGACCACGCGACCGTGTTCATCTTAAGTGCGCCGCCCACCGTGACGGCGACGCCCACGCCAACGCAAAGTCCGACCATCACCCTGACGCCCACGCCCACGCTGACGCCTACCGTCACGCCGACACCCTCGCCCACGCCGACGCCGACACCGACGGCCTCGCCCACCGCCACCGCGACGCCCTCACCGACGCTGACGCCCACCGCCACCGCGACGTCCACGCGCACGGCGACGCCCACGCCGACGGCCACGGCGCCGTGCGATTGTGTGCCGGACGCGTACGAACCTGACAGCATCCGGGAGCAGGCGAAGCCCTTGCCGATGAACGGCGGCAGCCAGGCCCACGGCTTCCATCTGCCCAACGACATAGACTGGTACATTATGACCGACCTGACGCCCGGGTCGTGGTACAACGTATCCACCGCGAACCTGGCCGCCGGGGCCGACACCTACATGATCCTCTACGATCAGAACGGCGCCATCCTGAAGACCAACGATGACCTGGATCAGGCCCGCTGTCTGACGCAGCCGCAATACTGCGCATCCACGATCACCTGGAAGGCGGCCAACGGCGGGCCGTACTACCTTTCGTTGCGCACGCTCACCTGGCCCGATCAGCAGTACCCGCAGTGTCCATGCCCCGGCTACACCGTCACCGGCAAGGCGTTGCGCTTCTATCTGCCGCTCATCATCGGCGGCGCGCCATCCCAGATCACGCCGACGCCGACAGCCACGGCGACGCCGACCCTGACGCCGACGCCGGTCGAGACTGCACCGCTTCCGACCGTCGTGCCGGGCTTCCGCCATCCGAAGGGCCTGGCGGTCAACCCACAGACGCATCTGCTCTACGTCGCGAGCCGGACCGATGATCGCGTCTACATGCTGGACAGCCTGACCCTGCAGGTGCTGAACAGCGTCAAGGTGGGCAAAGAACCGTGGGGCGTGGCCGTCAACACCCAAACCAACAAGGTCTACATCGCCAACTTCGGCGCTGCCAACGTGTACGTGCTGGATGGCGCCACCCTGGCGATCCTGGAAGTCATCCATGTCGGGCCCAACCCCACCTTCGTCGGGATCAACGAGGCGACCAACCGGGTGTTCGTCGTCACCTACGGCAACAGCGGCTTC
>CAZYGI010000147.1:0-5828 GCA_964647255.1 uncultured Anaerolineales bacterium
AGCTGCGCTCTTCCTTGACCGACATGCCGGCCAGGTACCACTCGTCATAGTAGGATTGCACCACGCGCGCGGCGTCCTGCGTGCGGTGGGCGGGGTTCGCGCACCAGGCCGCCCGCTCGTCGGCCTCCAGCTCCGCGTCGCTCTCCGCGTCGGCCGATGGGGTGAAGTCCGTCTCGTCGCAGCTATCGGTGAGGGCCTGCACCATCCAGACGATGCGGCCCTTCTGGGCCTGCTGCCAATCGCCGGCCGCAGACAGCTCATAGGGCATGCTGGCGCGGAATGCGGCTTTGCCGCCGCCGGTCTGATCCGGCTGGACCTTGAGCGGGATGTAGGCCAGCAGCGTGCCCTGGTCGTCCGCCTCGCGCACCGAGACGCCGTAGGGCTTCAGCCACTCCGGGTCTATCATCTTGTCGGGCAGGAGGCCGTTGATGATGTTGCCGATGCTGCTGCACGCGCGCGCCCCGTCGCTGCGGGTCACTGTCAGGCTGTGCTTGCCGTCGGCCAGGTCCACCGCGCGCGCGCCGGCGGAGACGACGCTGCCGGTGCCCAGGCCGGGGAAGGTGTAGAGCGCACCTCCGGTGGGCGGGCAGTCGCCTGCATAGATGGCCGCGGTGTACCCGCTGCCGCTGTCGAACTTGAACGCGAGCTCCGTCTGGTTGTTATCACCCGCCACCGCCTTGAGGCGGACCGTGGCCGAGATCGTGTCGCTCTCGCTGACCGCATAGTTCAGCGTCACGGTGATGGCAGGTGTCGTCAGGCGCAGCGGCACGCGGTAGTCGGTCGCGCTGCCGCTGATCTCGAGCTCGAACATGGGGATCAGCCGCGTGTCGCCGTTGGCCGCGCGCGGGTCTTTCGCGTCGCGCGCGTCGGGGTTGTCAGTGTTGGCGAAGGTGGTGTTCTTGACGTGCTGGACCTGGCCGCCGGTGTCCGCGCTGGGCCAGTCGAGCACATTCAGGGCGTACCCCAGGTGCGTGCGATTGATTGGCTCGAGCTGGAAATCAACCACGACCGGATAGCCGGTGGCCAGGTTGCTCACCTGGAACTGGAACGGGTGCGCTTTGTCGAAGGGCGTGATGGCGCCCGCGTTGGCGCGCTTGCCGTTGCGGTCCACGATCGCGTTCGGCGAGCTATCCACCGCATCCGGCACGCCGTCGTTGTCGTCGTCGGCGTCAAACAGATCGGGGATATTGTCGTTGTCCGCGTCGCATTGGGTGAGCGTGGCAGGCGCAGCCGTGACCCCCTTCAGATCCAGGCATTCCAGGCTGTCGGGCATTCCGTCGCCGTTGGTATCGGCCTGGTTGGGGTTCGGGTACCAGTGCAGCCCGGCGTACGTGAAGCCGGCCACTTCGACGTTGTCTCGGATGCCGTCACCGTCGGAATCGGGCAGGGTGGGGCTCGTGCCGAGCTGTACGAATTCGACATAATCATTCAAGCCGTCCGAATCGCTGTCTGCCAGCGCTGGATTCGAGCCGATCTCCCTCTCGGCCGCGTCGGTGAGGCCGTCGCCATCGGTGTCGAGCGTGTCCGAGCTGCCTCCCTCGGCCGGCCCGCGCATCATCAGCGGGGCCAGCGGCTCGTTCACGGCGGCGGGCGTTGCCTGATCCGCGGGCGGAACATTGGTCCCGGTGGCCGCTGGGGGCCCGACCAGTGGGTCGGCATGCGGATTCCAGTTTGCGTCCGCGATATCGGCCGCGACCTCCCTGGCGCTCTCCTGGCTGTGCCGAGCGTCTTCAGCTTGTTTTTGTTTGGCGGCCTGTTTGTCGAGGAAAGCGGTCGCCTGCGCGGACTGCAGCAGCGGCGTGACCACCATCAACACGATCGTGGCGATCACCACCGCCGTGTACACGCGCCGGTTGCGGCGTGCGAGCACGAAGCAGGACAGGACAATGGCGCACAAGCCGCAACCAAACAGCCTCGGCAGGCTGTTGGCGACCGAACCGGCCAGGGATCGCGTCACACCCAAGGTGCGCAGAACGGAGGTGGCGGCCCCTTGCATGACGGCCGGCAGGCCGCGCAATCCCGCCGGCGCCAGCGACGCCAACGCCTCGCGGCTGTACATGAACGTCATGTCCATGGTAACGTCGCTGGGCTGACTGCCATCCTGCGCGGGGTAAGCCAGGCGGACGACCAGGCGGGCCGGCAGGCCGTGATCGTTGAGCCACACTTCACCGTCGCCCGTCGTGTTTTGGTAGACGCGCGAGGTGTCCAGGTGCATGCCGAAAGGCAGCTCCCCCCGTTCTGTCAGATAGGCCTCGAGCTGGTCGCGCATGTGGCGCGCAAAGGCAGGGCCATCGAACGTGAAGGTGTAGCGCCCGGCAGTCTCGGGGTCGGGCAGGGCATCTTTCAGCCCGGCCAGGAAGACCATCAGGTCATTGTTCGGCCCCCACAGGCCGGAGAAGTCCTGCGTCTCCTGCCAGCCGGTGCCCGCCTGCCGGCCCCAGGCGCGATCGCCCTCCACCTTGATCTCAAGCGCGTTGGCCGGCTGCACCACGCTGCCGCCCTGCCACATCTGCATGTTAAGGGCATGCTTTGGCAGATCAACCACGCCCTCGAGATGAACGGTTTGTCGGGTCGGGCTGCGGCCGACGTTGGCCAACGCCGGCGCGGGGTAGGTGACCTGTGTCATCTCCGCCGCAAAGCGGTACGCGCCCAGGTCCGCAGCCTGTTGCCACGCGGCCTGGATGGCCTGTTCGGGGGAGCCGGGAGACGAATCGGCTGCGGCGACCGGCGCGCAGACCAGTGTGATCAGCATGAGGACACAGAGCGGACCCAACAGGCGAGCGGGGACGCGGGGGTGGCGGTTCATGGTGCTCCTCCTGGAAGCCGGCGGTGGCTTCCGAGGGTGGACGGCGGTCTGCCGCAACCACAGAGCCGTGGTCAGGCCAGCAGCCTATCCACCGGATTTTTCGACGCTCGTGCGCTCAGCGATTGGCCCGTCCAGAGCATCCCCTGGGTTTCGCCGGGATCAATGCCGACCATGCACAGCCCTGGACAGGCTGAGAGCAAGGAGAAAGCTGCTGCGGGGAGATCCATACTGACATCGAAGAGGACAGTGCCCGGCATAGCTGAATCATCAACCAACCGTCGGGTACACTACGCGGCCGCGCGTTCATAGCCTCTCCCCTTGATTATGTTAGCAGGAAAAGACGGCGCCCGCAACGGCCTGACGGGTAAAGAAAGGACAGTCTTTCGCCGAAGAGACTGTCCCCAGGGATAGTGAACCCAGGGAAGGGGGCAGCGCTCGCTCCCCAGCCGTCGTCCGCGCCTCCCAGGCGGGGGTACGGCGTGCGTCCATTTGGCAACTATCGGCGGGATGTCCCGCCGATAGTTGTTGACCGCGGGCGCCCGGGCAGGCGCGGTCGCTGGCATGACAGCGATCATGGCAGCGGCTTGGGCGCCGGCGTAGAATGCGTGCGTGGAAGGCGAGCGCTTGGACGCTGGCATCCGGGTGTGGATGACAGCGCCGGACAGACCGCTGCCATCCCTCCGTGGGGCAGGTTGCACGACCATCCATGAGGAAAACGCATGACCTTACGTCGCATCACTCTCACCCTCCTGGCGTTGTATGCCCTGCTGACGTTTTACTCCGTCTTCGGTCGGCCGCTTGTCCAGGTTGCGCCGCTGATCGGCTCGGCCTTCGCCTTGCTGCACGCGGGCCAGCGCGAGGGCTGGCGTGGCGCCCTACGCCTGCTCCTGTTGGTCTTCGGGGTCAGCCTGCTCTTTGAGAGCGTTGGCGTGGCCACGGGCTGGGTGTACGGCCCTTACCACTACACCGCCAGGCTCGGCCCCAAGTTCCTCGGCCTGGTGCCCTATCTGATCCCGGTCGCCTGGTTCATGATGAGCTACCCCGCCTTCGTGATCGCGGAGCGGCTGGTCGTCCCCGCTGACAGCGGTTCCCGCGGCGGCCGCGGACGGCGGCTCCTCATGCTGGCCGCGGTCGGCGGGTTGGTGATGACTGCATGGGACGTGATCATGGATCCCCTGATGGTATCCGGCGGGCACTGGGTCTGGGACATCCAGGGCGCGTACTTCGGCATCCCGCTGCAGAACTTTTGGGGCTGGTGGTTGACGGTCTTCACGACCTATGCCTTGTACCTGCTGGTCCGGCCGGCAGGGCGTGCGGCGCCCGACTCCGGTTTCGATCGGCAGGCGGTGGCAGCCTATGGGGTGACCGCGCTGGGGATGATCGCCAGCAGCCTGCGGCGCGGCGCGGGCGACCTGGCGTTGATCGGCTTTTTTGTGATGGCGCCCTGGGCGCTTATGGCGTGGGCCAGGCTGACCGCGCCGGCGCCGTCACCGCGTTAGTCCACGTCGGCTGAAGTCCGCCTGGGTTTTGGTCGTAATGACTTCAGTCGTTGGTGCTGGACGGAACGACTAGAGTCGTTACGACGAACCCTGGCCGCACCGACGCCCGGATATACTAGCCGGTCCCTGTTGCGCCAGCGTGCGCTTGACGTAATAACACAGGCGGTGGCCGCTGCGGCCGCACGCCTAATCCAAAAGGAGCAAACCCATGACCATGATTTCATCCTTCGACGGGACGCAGTTGTACCTGAACCGCGAGGTGGCGGATGACAACCGCTGCGTGGCGGTCATCGTGCACGGGCTGTGCGAGCATCAGGGGCGGTATGACTACCTGGCCGAGCTGTTCCACCGGAGCGGCATCGGCACGTATCGGTTCGACCACCGCGGGCATGGCCGCTCGGCGGGCGAGATGGCCTACTATGCCGACTTCAACGAGATGTTGGACGACGTGAACGTGGTGGTGGACATGGCCATCGCCGAGAATCCCACCAAGCCCGTGTTCCTGGTGGGCCACAGCATGGGCGGGTTTGCGGTGGCGTTGTACAGCGTGAAGTACCCCGGCAAAGGGCTGGCCGGCGTCGTCACCAGCGGCGCGGTCACGTACGACACCAAACGCCTTATCTCCGCCATGCCGCGCACGCTCGATCCGCACATGCAGCTCCCCAATGAGCTGGGCAGCGGCGTCTGTTCAGTGCCCGAGGTAGTCGCGTGGTACGAGAAGGACCCCTACAACCGCAAATCCTTCTCGGTGGGCTTGTGCTACGCATTGATCGCCGGTTGGGAGTGGTTCGGCCCGCGGGCGCAGGAGTTCGCCTATCCCGTGCTGATGTTGCACGGCGAGGCCGATGGGCTGGTCTCAGTCCAGGATACCTACAATTTCTTCGCTGCCGCCACGTCCACGGACCGCCAGATGAAGATCTACGGCCGGCTGTACCACGAGATCTTCAATGAATACTGCCGCGACGAGGTCATCGGCGACGCCATCCGCTGGATCCTGGCGCGCGTGTGAGGCGCATGGCGCAGCCGTGGGTTCAGAGGACAAGCGCGATCTGTTGACGCACAAAGTGGGCGATGCGCTGTACCGGGCGGCGGTCAGGCGGTTGGTTGGCTGATCCGAAAGTGTGGCAGGAAAACAAGGACGCTGATGCCGTCCGCAACATCAGCGTCCTGAGGACATCAGGCCACTCGGCGTGCCCGCTAAGGCTTCCAGACCTCCCAGACCCGGCCAACCAGCGCCGGGCCCGGTTTGAGCGTCACTTGTCCGGGCTCCCAACCTGAAGGTGTGACCTCGCCGGTAGCGCGCACGTGCTGGAACGCCTTGATTTGCCGCAATAGTTCTTTGGGATTCCGGCCGACCTCCGGGGTCAACACTTCCATTGCCCGGATCACGAAGTCGGGGTCAATGATGAAACGCCCGCGGATGTCCACGCCGGCTGCCTCATCGTATACGCCGTAAATCGCGCCGATCCTGCCGCCCGCATCGGACAGCATCGGGAAAGGCACGCCACCTTCCACCATCTTGG
>CAZYGI010000148.1:0-5666 GCA_964647255.1 uncultured Anaerolineales bacterium
GAACGATGCTGTTCAACACCGCGGCGGTCCCTTCGGCATCCGTCAGGGCCACGGGGCGGATCACCGGGGGCGGCAACGGCAAATCCAACTCAACCCACCCGGCCAACACCTTAAGCGCGGTCTCGGCCACGGCGCCGCTCGTGTCAATGACGCGGTGCGCCTGCGCGGCCATCTGCGCGGGCGGCATCTGGCGGGCCAGGCGGCGCCGGGCCTCGGCGGCGCTCATGCCGCGGCTGGCCCGCAGCCGGGCGAGCTGTTGGCGCCGGCTGCAGGCCGTCACCCACACCTGATCGCACAGCGCCCGGCTGATCCCGCTCTCCAGCAGCTTGATCGCCTCGATGACCACCGCCGGGGCGGTCGCGGCCGCGACGCGCGCCTGAATCACCGCGGACACGGCCGGATGCGTGATCGCCTCCAGCCGGGCCAGCGCGACCGGGTCATCGAAGACCCGGGCGCCAAGCCGCGCCCGATCAATCGCGCGGTCAGGCCCCAAAATCTCTGGGCCGAACTCGGCGACGACGGCGGCGTAGGCCGGCCCGCCCGGCGCCATCACGGCATGCGCCACCCGGTCCGCATCCACGCCCTCGGCGCCCAGCGACACCAGCGTGCTGAGCACATTGCTTTTCCCGGAACCGATAGGGCCGGTGAGGCCGATGACGACAGGTTTCACGCCAGCTCCGCCCATTCGTGCATCACACGATGCAGCTCCGCCTCGGTCGCCTCGTACGTCACGCCCAGGCTGTGAATCTTCCCGACATCGCCCGCCAGGCTGGCCGTTTCGAGCTGTGTGCCCAGCGCCGCAAGCCTGGCCTCCAACGCGTGGATCTCCTGTTCCATGCGCGCGGCCTGCTCGGCGAGCCGCTCGGCGGCCTTGCGCTGCCGGCGATCCTCGCGCATCCGCTCCCGATCGTACTCCGGCGTCTTCTCCTCGGCCTCAACCTCGACCTTGACCTCCGTCTCGGCCGCGCGCTGCCGCAGATATGCCTCGTAGTTGCCCTTGTACGGACGGAGCTCGTCGCCCGCCACGCGCCAGATGTGCGTCGCCAACGCCTGAACGATGTACCGGTCGTGCGTCACCAGCAGGATGGTGCCGGGGAATTGGCGCAGCACCTCTTCCAGGATTTCCTGCGTGTCAATGTCCAGGTGGTTCGTCGGCTCATCCAGCAGCAGAAAGTTCGCACCCTGGAGCGTCAGCCGCGCCAGCGCCACCCGGCTGCGCTGCCCCCCGCTGAGGGTGCCGATGTTGCGAAAGACATCATCGCCCGTGAAGAGAAACTGGCCCAGGAAGTTGCGCGCCTGGCCGATGGGTAAATTCTGCACGTCCAGGATCGCATCGAGCACCGTCTCGTCGGGATCCAGCCCAGCCTGCGCCTGCGCCAGGTAGCCCACCTGGACGCTGGCGCCGAAACGCACGCGGCCGGCCAGCGGCGAGACCTGACCCAGGATTGTCTTGAGCAGGGTTGTCTTGCCCGCGCCGTTCGGCCCCAGCAAAGCGACGCGGTCGCCTCGACGCACCTCCATATCAGGACAGTAGAAGAGCGGCCGGTCGTAACCCACCGCCAGGTCTTTGGTCGCCAGCACCAGGTCGCCGGAGCGGATCTGCGTCGTCAGGCCCAGCCGGACGGTTTTTTGCTCCTGCGGCCGATCAATCGCCTCATCGCGCAGGAAGCGCTCCAGCCGGGTGCGGCGGCCCTGGGCTTCCCGGGTCCGCTGCCCGGCCAGGTTCCGGCGGATGAACTCCTCGGTCTTGGCGACGAACTCCTGCTGCGACTCCCACTCGCGGCGCTGGCGCTCGCGGCGCATCTCGCGCTGGGTGTGAAATGCGGAGTAGTTGCCGCGATAAGTCTCAACCGCGCCGCCCATGCTCATGTCCCAGATGCGGGTGGCGACTTTATCCAGGAAGTAACGGTCGTGCGCCACCACGACGACGGCCCCGCGCCAGTGCAGCAGCTTGTCCTCCAGCCATTCGACGGCATCCAGGTCGAGATGGTTGGTCGGCTCATCCAGCAGCAGCAGATCGGGTTCGCCCAGCAGCAATTGCGCCAGCAGGGCGCGCGTCCGCTCGCCGCCGCTGAGGTGGGCCAGCCGCTTGTCGTGCTCGTCCTCGTTGAAACCCAACCCGCCGAGCACCTGGCGGATGCGTGTCTCGTAGGTGTAGCCGCCCGCAACCTCGAACGCGATCTGTGCGTGGCCGTATTCCTCCAGCAGCAGCGCATAATCGCCGTCGGGGCTGTGCGCCGCCGCGGCAAGCCGATGCTCCAGCTCGGCCAGCGCGGCCGCCTGCGCCCGAACGCCCTCGAAGACGCGCAGCATCGCGTCGTGCAGCGTCTCATCGCCCGCCGGTGGCGGGTCCTGCGGCAGATAGCCGACCGTCAGCCCGCGTTTGCGCGCAACCTCGCCGGCGGTGGCGGCTTCAGCCCCCGCCAGGATGCGCAGCAGCGTCGTCTTCCCTGCGCCGTTAGCGCCGACGAAGCCGATGCGATCGCCCGCCTCGACGCGCACATCCACGCCGGAGAAAACGTCCAACGCACCGTAGGCCTTGCTCAGCCCGGTTGCAATCAATAGTGACATGCCAGATTTGCTCCAAACTGGAGCGCATTATAATACGAGAAGCCTGAAGCTGGAAAATGGATGCCGGAAACTGGAAGCTGGCTGCTGGTCAAGCCGGGTTTTCTCGTCTATAATCGCCGTACTTTGCCCAAATTCCTGGCGCGGAGCGCGATGCCTACCGAAACACTCACCTGCAACCTGCCCGATGCCGGCGCCGTGACCGTGCGCATCCGGCCTCAGGCCATTAACTTGCTCGCCGGCGACGAGGCGCCCAGCTACTCATTCGATCCGGCCGGCCGGCTGATCGGCGCGTTTGCGGATGGGATCAACTACCGCCGCGGTCTCGATAACCGGGTGCTGAGCAAGTGGCGCGATCCGGGCGGCGAGCGGCAGCGGCGCTGGCTGGCGCCGGACGAGGCGCGCACGTTTCTCGATCCCGTCTACCGCCTGGCGGCGCGGGTGGCAAACGCGGCCGGCGATTCCCGGCTGCGCGTTTTGGCCGGGTGGGACTGGCCGGCGCTGCAGGCCGACGCGGCCCGCTTCGCCGCGGTCTACCGGCCGGTCAGCATCCTGCCGCCGGATCAGTACCTGGCCCTCGTACTCCAGGCGACCGAGGGGTGTTCGTACAACCGCTGCACCTTCTGCGATTTTTATCGCGGCCGGCCGTTCCGGGTCAAGACGCCGGACGAGTTACGGGCGCACATCGCCGCAGTGCGGGACTTCTTCGGCCCGGCCATCCGCTTGCGCCAATCGTTGTTCCTGGCGGACGCGAACGCGCTGGTGGCGCCGATGCCGCGGCTGCGCGGCTGGTTCGACGTCATCGCAGAGAGCGGCCTGCTGCCGGCCGGCGCCGGTGTCTACTCGTTCATGGATGCGTTCGACGTCCAGCGCAAATCCGCGGCCGAATGGGCGGAACTGGCCGCGCGCGGGTTGCGTCGGGTCTACATCGGGATGGAAAGCGGCGATGACGGGCTGTTGCGCTGGCTGCGCAAGCCGGGCGCGGCCGCCCATGTGGTCGAGGCGGTCGCTCTGCTGAAAGGCGCGGGGATCGCGGCCAGCGTGATCGTGATGACGGGGATCGGGGGCGACCGTTATGCTGCTGCGCACGTCCGTGGTACAATGGCTGCGCTCAACGCCATGCCCCTGGCTGCGGGTGACATCGTCTACTTCTCGCCGTTTGTGGACGATGCCGGCTCGGAGTACCACGCATTGGCCGCGGCGGATGGCGTTTGCCCGCTTTCCGCCGACGAGATCGGCGCGCAGGAAGCCGCCATCCGAGCGGGGCTCAGGCCGCACGATCCGGCCCATCCGCCCCAACTCTCGCGCTACGATATTCGCGAGTTCATTTACTGACCGAGATCGGCATCTACCCACCAGAGGAGGTCTTTGATGCATCGTCTTCGATCGGGCGCCCAAACGAGGTTCTTGGCCCTCTCGGCGCTCATCCTGGCCGCGGTGATCGGCGCCGCCTGTGCGCCCGCCGCCGCGCCAACCACAGCGCCGACCGCTGCCGCACCGGCGCAGGCAACCCAGCCTGCGGCCGCCACGAAGGATCAGGGCAGCCAGGAACCCGGCGCGTCGGCCGATAAGAACCCGGCGGCCGCCAACACCCGCCACTTCTTGGGCGATCCGAACGCACCGATCGTGGTGATCGAAACCAGCGACTTCCAGTGACCGTACTGCGGGCGTTTCGCCGCTGACGCGGGCCGTCAGCTCATCGAAAAGTACGTGGATACGGGGAAAGTTCGTTTCGGGTATCTGCAGATGGCCTTCCTGGGCGACGAGTCCCAGTGGGCCGCCGAGGCCGCCGAGTGCGCCGGGGATCAGGGCGCCTTCTGGGCCTATCACGACAAGCTGTTTGCCAGTCAGGCCGGTGAGAACCAGGGCGCGTTCGCTAAAGACAAGTTGAAGGGCTTTGCGGCTGACCTGAAGCTGGACACCGCGGCGTTCAACACCTGTCTGGATTCGGGCAAGTACACCCAGATCGTGCAGACGCAGACCAGCGCGGCGCAGAGGTTGGGCGTACAAAGCACGCCATCCTTCTACATCAACGACTGGCTGGTGCTCGGCGCGCTGCCGCTGACGGAGTTCGAGAAGTACTTCGACAAGATCAACCAGGGCAAGCACCCGGCGCCGACGGCGACCCCCTTGCCGGCCGGCGTTCAGTTCTATGATGTGGATCCTAACCGGCCCGGCATGACCTACGATGGGAGCGCCACGGTGGGAGACGCCGCGGCCCAGGTGCTTATCCTGGGATTCGAGGACCTGAAGAACACGGACGCCGCGGCCTACGTCAAGGACATCGAGCCGGCCTTGCGCGAAAAGTACATTGACACCGGCAAAGTGCGGCTGATGATCAAGCTCTATCCGACGACCGCCCCCAAGTCGGCCGCCGCAGCGCTCTGTGCGACGGGCCAGGGCAAGTTCTGGGAGTTCCGCAAGGCGCTGTACAGCCACCAGGCCGAATGGCAGGACACAGATGCCGCGGCGCTGGCCGGCTACGCCAAGTCCGTCGGCATGGATGAAGCCGCGTATCAAAAATGCGTGGCCGATGACCGGACCGCAGCGCAGGTGGACGAGCTGCTCACCTTCGGCCAGCAGGTCGGGGTGCCGGCCCTGCCCGCCTTCCTGATCGTTGATCTGAAGCAGACCAGCCTAGCGGGCGACATCGTCGGCGCGGCGAAACTCACCGACTTTGAGGCGAAGCTGGACGCGGCGTTGAACCCGCCAACCCCAACGCCGGCAGCCGCGTCGCAGGCAACGCCAACCGCGACAAAGTAGGCAGGGGCGTTTTGGGAGCAGGATGGCGCGGCCAGCCGTCCCCATTCTGCTCCCCGGTTTTTCTGACGGAGGACACCGATCACATGAGGTTATCTGCCAAACCATTTGCCGCAGTGGCGCTGCTGGCAAGCCTGCTGGCCGTATGCGCCGGCTGCCTGCCCAGCGCGCCGGCGCCGGTTGCGCCCACACCGGTTACACCGGCAACGATGGCGCCGCCGACCGCCGCGGCCACGGTCGCGGCGACGCCGCCCGCCGGCAGCACCAAATTACCCGCAGGGGTGGACGCCGACGGCAACTTCTACCGCGGCGACCCGAAGGCGCCGGTGAAGCTGGTG
>CAZYGI010000149.1:0-5666 GCA_964647255.1 uncultured Anaerolineales bacterium
CAGCTCGTGGCCGTAGAGCGGTAGGCCGGCCTCGGTGCGGGTGCTGTCGCGCGCGGCCAGGCCGGTCGGCTGCAAGCCGAAGGGTCTGCCCGCCTCCAACAGTGCCTCCCAGAACTCGACGGCGCGGTCGGGGTGCACGAACAACTCGAAGCCCATCTCCTCGCCGGTGTAGCCGGTGCGGGCGATGACCAGATCGAAGCCGGCCAGCACGCACTCGGTCACGCCGGTCTTGCGCACGCGGCCGAGCTGCGCCCGGAGCCGCGGGTCGTCGGTCAGGCTCTGCAGGATCTTAAGCGAGGCCGGGCCTTGCAGCGCCAGGTCAATGCGCATGTCGGAGCCGCTCGACGGGTCCTTCAGGTTGCGGAGGGTCGCGGGCCGCAGCACCCGCAGGTCGGGCCGCGCACGATCAATCAGCACCTCGCCGTTGTTAACCGCGTTGAGCCAGGCCCAGTCTTTGTCCGCGTTCGAGGCGTTGACCACGATCTGGAACAGCTCCCTGCCGCGGCGGTAGACCAGCAGGTCGTCGACGACGTGGCCGCCCGCGTCCAGCAGGTAGGCGTAGAAGCTCTCGCCCGGCGCGTACCAGCGGACGTAGTTGGTGACAACCAGGTCCAGGAATTCTTCGGCGTGCGGGCCGCTGGCCTCGAAGACGCCCATGTGCGACACGTCGAACAGCCCGGCCGCCCGGCGCACCGCGTTGTGCTCGTCGAGCACGCCGGTGTACCACACCGGCATCTCCCAGCCCGCGAACGGCACGATGTGCCTGGTGTGGGCCCGGTGCCAGTCGTAGAGCCGCGTGCGCTTGAGGGGCGCGTTCTCTGGCTCATGCCACGCGAATTCGACGCTCTCCGGCTTGGCGCGCACTTCAGCCAGTGCCTGCTGGCCGACAAAGTATGGCTTGCGCAGCTCGAAGTGATCGGGGTGTGCACGATATGCGTCGAGGGCCGATTGGCCGACCGCGAGACCTTTCGGGGCTTCGAGGTGAATGGGCTTCACGTTATCCTTCGACTGCGCTGGTGGCACCGCCCTCCGGCTCCGCTCAGGATGCTCGCGCTCCGAAATTGAAACGTCTGCCCCGAGGGCCTGAAGGTCCTCAACGTTCACCTCTTCCACCACCAACGGCCCCTCAACCTTGGCGAACAGGTCGGTCCGGTCGAAAAGGATGTAGCCGTCCCCCAGGCCACGCAGCCAGGTCTTCACCCGCGCATGTTGCTCTGGTGTGGTGTGCAGGGCGAAGCGGTCGCGGCCGAACTTATCCGGCGCCAGCCGCAAGATGGCCACTTCGGCCATCACGCGGCCATCGGGGTCCAGGATGCAGCCGAGCTGGCGCTCCCCAGGCTGGAGCGCGGCCACATCGCTGGTGACGATCTGGGCCAGGCCGGGGACCGCGCGTTCGCTGGAGATCAGAAGCCCAGACCCTAAGGGTTTCCCGAAACCCTTAGGGTCTTCGAAGTGCGGATACCCGGTGCCGCGATCCGCCGTCTCGGCTGCACCCCGGGCCGCGAGCGCGGCGACCTCGGCCTTGATCTCCTCGAACACATCCAGGTCAATCTTGCCGCGCGGCAGCTCACTCGCCAGGCCGGCGTAGCTGAACGGCTGGATCGCGGTCACGGTCTTGTGAATCAGCCGCGCGACCTCATCTATCTCGACCGGACCGAAGCCGCGCTGCGTGAGCCACGGCGTGCCCAGGCGGATGCCCATCGCCAGCCCGGTCGAAGTATCGCCTGGGATGGTGTTTTTGTTGGCGACGATGCCGGCCATGTCCAGGATACGGACGGCCGGTTCGCCGCGCAGCGGGAACCCGGTCTTGCTCTTGACGCTGTTGAGATCCAACATGCAGAAATGCGTGTCGGTGCCGCCGTAGGCCAGCTTCAGGCCGCGCTTCGTCAGCCCGGCGGCCAGCGCGGCCGCGTTCTCCTTGATCTGCCACATCATGTGCCGGAACGGCTCGGTGGCGGCAATCTTGAACGCCACGGCCATTGCGGCGAACTTCTGGGTGTGCGGGCCGCCCTGCTCGCCGGGGAAGACCGCCATGTCAATGCGGTGCGCCAGGTCCTCGTCGGCGGTCATGATGATCGCGCCGCGCGGGCCGCAGAGGGTCTTGTGCGTGGTGCAGGTGATCACGTCGGCGATGCCAACCGGGTTGGGGAACGCGCCGGCGGTCGCCATACCGGCCGCGTGGCTGATGTCGGCCATCAACGCCGCGCCCACTTCGTCGGCGATCGCACGGAACGCGGCCCAATCGGGCGCCCAGGTGTACGAGGTGAAGCCGGCGATGATCATCTTGGGCCGGTTGCGCCGCGCCAGGTCACGGATTTCGTCGTAGTCGAGCTTGCCTGTACTCTTGCTCACGCCGTAGCTGACCACGTGATAGCGTTTGCCGGAGAAGTTGAACTCGCTGCCGTGCGTCAGGTGGCCGCCCTGGTAGAGATCCATGCCCATGACCGTGTCGCCCGCGTTCACGACAGCGTCGTACACCGCCAGGTTGGCCGCCGCGCCGGAGAGGGGCTGAACATTGACACGCCCTTGTAGAAACGGCGGTCGGCGTAGCGGCGGTAGTAGGCGAGCTGGTGGCCCGTGTCGAGGATCGTCTCCTCATCGTCGCGCGTCATGCGCAGGGGCGGGTAGCCCTCGGCATAGATGTTGTTGAAGACGGACCCCAGCGCTTGGCGCACCGCTGCCGGGGCCATGGACTCGGACGGGATCATGATCAGCTTGCGGGCCTGACGCTCCTCCTCGAAGCCGATGATGGCTTCCACATCGGGGTCAATCAGGCCCAGATCGGCGCCGAGGAAGGCGTCCTGGTAGGTTCGGATGGGCATGCAAACACCTCCGGGTTGAGTCGGCCCATGTGACCGAGAATAGAATGGGCCGTAGTGGCGACTTCACTCGTTTCTTTGTGAGCGACGAACGATTGAAATCGGTGCTACTGTCCATCAACATGGCGAGGTAGCAGGGCAAGTTGTCAACACCATAGCACCGATGTTGGGCGTTGACCATGACGCGGCTCAGGCAACCGGCGCCGCGGCGGGCTCGGGCAAAATCCGCAGACGCTGGGTCAAGATGAGGCCGGCCAGGACGATGCCGACGCCGAACAGGAACGGTGCGCGCGCACCAAACGCCTCCCACACCGTGCCGCCGATGAGCGGGACGGTGATCGCAGCGATGTGCTGGATGGCCTGCTCCACCGATAGGTTGCTGGTGATCTCGTCCTTTGTCACCGCGATCTTTTGGAAGTACGTGGACAGGGCGACGTTGAAGCCGAAAAAGATGTTGTCCACCACGAACAGCACGAACAGCACGGGCAGGACCCGCACGTAGGCGTAGCCCAGGAAGACCAGCGCCAGCGAGGCGAAGGTGATTGTCATCGCCAGGCGCTCGCCGAGCCGGCCGACGAGCTGCCCGGTGACGCGCAGCGTCACAACGTTGATCAGGCTGTTGACCAGAAACAGCAGGGCGGTCGTCTGGATGCTCACGTGATACTCGCGCACGAACAGGTACACGGCAAAGGTGGTGAAGATATGGCGGCGGCTTCCCAGCAGGAACGAGAGCGTGTAGTAGAGCCAGTAGCGCCGGCGCAACTTGACCCGGCGGCCGGATGGGATCCCCTGCTGGCGGCCCCCGTACGGCAGCAGCAGGAGGCCGCCCAGGATGACGACAACGCCCACGGCCATGAAGAGGTTGCGATAGCCTGCCGATGCGGCGAACAGATAGACGACGCCGGTGCCCGCCACGGAAGCGATCGAGCCGAGGCTGCCCAGGTTGCCCAGGGTGCGGGGGGTATCTCCCTTCTGCATCACCATCAGCACCACGCTGTTGCTGCTGGGGTAGAAGAAGTGAAACCCGACGCTCATGATGAAGGTTGAAAACAGCAGAAAAGCCACCGTGTGGGACTGTGCGCTCAACAGCACCCCGACGCCCATCAGGATGATGCTGAAGCTCATGACCCGGATCTCGGAGATGTAGAGCGCTATGAAAGCCAGCACAAAGCCCAACAGCCCGGGCACCTCGCGCACGGCCTGGATCAGGCCGACTGCGCCGGGCCCCGCGCCGAGTTCTTCCACTGCAAAGTTATTGAAGAGGGTCTGCCACACCTGAAAGCCGAAATTGAGCAGGAAGTTCGAGAGGATGATGAACACCAGCAGACGCCGGTTTTCTTTGAAGATGTTGCCCATGAGCGAGATGCGCTTTCGACAGCCAGGGTGGGATTGCGGGGCAAATTATAGCGCACGATGCCGGAAGCGCCAAGAGGCGAACGAGACGATGTCCGACAAGCGCGCCTGCCGGCCGCGCATTGACTGCGCCCGTCGCCTACGGTTGAAACCGTAGGCTGACATGCCCAAAAACCTGTTGAAACAGGTTGACACCGTGAACGGCAGTGCGTTTCAACGCACTTTGCGTACCAGACGGTGACACTTGCAGCGGCGCTGCAAGTGCAGGTGTTTCAATCACCGGCCCGAATGGCTGGCATCATGCAGAACTGACATCATGCCGAACGACTCATTAGAAGTCATCCGGCATGACGGTCACGTCGTTGCTGGTGCGGTTGCCGATGAAGACGTAGCTCAGGCCAGGATCAACGGCCACGCCCATCGGGGATTGGCCGACGTGCACCGTGGCCAGCACCCCCGCCGTGGTCCCGTCAATCACCGTCACGCTGTCGTCCGCTGCGTTGGTCACGAAGACATGATGGGTGGTCGGGTTGGCCGCGATGCCGCTGCCGCCATCAGGCCCCCCATGGCCGACGTTCAGAGCGGCCAGCAAGGAGGGTCCGGTGGACGGGATAGACCAGCACCTGCCTCCGAAAAGAGTCCAGCGGCGCCGAAGTCGGTGGCGGCGGGTGTGACGAACTCAGGCGCCAGCCGCATCTGCATCGCGCGGACGGAGGCGGGGGAGTGGCCCTGGTAATGGTTGTTGAAGTAACCGTAGACGGGCAGCCCGGCCTTGAGGTAGCCCCGGATCTGCTCGGCCCAGCGGTCAAGCTGCACGTCGCGATTGACTCGCACGTGCGAGAAGTCGTCATCCGGGATGTCCTCGCGGCGGCCGAGCCAGCGGATGTAGACGAACGGCGCGGTGGTCTCGTCGAGCGCCGGCATCCAGGCGTGTTGGACGAGACATAACGCCACGCCGTGCCCCTGAAGTAAGCTCAGGAGCCGCAGCAGCGTGTTCTTTGCCAGCCACGACGGATGCCGTACTTCGAGCGCATAGCGGAAGCCGGCGGGCAAGGTCTGGAGGAAGGCGGCCAGGGCATCGAATCCGCCCGCGCCCCACGAGGGCGGCATCTGGAGGAGCAAGGGGCCAAGCTTGCGGTCGAGGTGCGTCATCGCCTCCAGAAAAGCGATCGTTTCGTCGGCGCAGTCGGTTAAGCCCTTCTGATGCGTGATCGTCTGCGGGAATTTGGCGGCGAACTGAAAGCCGACGGGCGTGCGTTCACGCCAGCCAGCAATCGTGCTGGCGCGCGGGATCGCGTAGAAGGTGGTGTCGAGCTCGACCGTGTTGAACTGCGCCGCGTAACGCTCCAGGAACGCGCTCGATGGCGTGCCGGCCGGATAAAACGGCCCGACCCAGGAGGGATAGGTGAAGCCTTGGGTGCCGAGGTATAACACTAAAAGGGTTCTCCCGCACTTCGCGTGAAGGGAGACTATCGGGCTAGGTTGGTGCCAGCA
>CAZYGI010000150.1:0-5551 GCA_964647255.1 uncultured Anaerolineales bacterium
TTCCGGCGTGCCGACGACGCCTGCCTCCTGGATGAAGGCCCACATCCAGGCTTCGACCAGGGGCAGATCGCGCTCGACTGCGGGACGCAACCTGCCGGGTACAACTGGCACCGGCGGCGTCACCTGTTGCAGCGCGTAAATGCGTTCGCGCATGCCTGGCCGCCGCGGTTGGCCGGTCAGCGCCGCCCACACCCCGGCGAACACAAGGGCGGTGGACTTGAGCGCATTGACGCCGGGCACGGACCAGCCGCCGGCGCTGAGATCGGCGGCAATCAGCCGCAGCGGTTCCGCGCGATCATCGCTCGACCAGAGCAGAAGACGCTGGGGCGGGGTCATCACCGCTGCCGCCAGCAGCTCATCCCCGTCGCCGACAACCGCCAGGTAGGGTGGCATCTTGATTCGCTCGGGCGCCTCCTGCAGCCGGTGGGCGATGCCGAGGATCAGGCCATTGGCCGCCTCGTCGCGCGCCAGGACGGCCTGGACGCGCGCCAGAAAAACGTCCGCGGTTTGATAATGGGTCAGCTGCATGATTCTACTCCAAAAAAGGCCCCAGGAGTTACCTGGGGCCTTTTGCGCGATCAATCAGAAGCGGGTCCGATCAATAGGTCTTTTGGAAGACCACCTTGAAGGAGTTGTGGAACAGCGTGTTACCGCCGCCCCCGTCTTCGCATGAGGCCTCATCGGTGAAGTTGGGGTGCAGCGGCACGGCGATATCGCTGCCGGTCGGGTTTGTCCCATCATTGCTGATGTAGACCGCGTATTGCGCGCCCTTCCACATGACGAACTCGGCCAGGCCCGGCCCCTTGGTGCCGGTCACCATTTTGTCCAGCACATTGCCGATCTGATCCGCCGGGGTCTGAACGACCATGACGCCATCCACCGGATTGCCGGCGCCATCCACAATCTGGATGAAGATGTTGTGCTTGCCGCGATTCTCGCACGGCGTCATCCGCCGCGATTCGAGCAGCTTGTACTGCTGGGCCGGCGCAACCGCAACCGCGGCCGCCCGGACGGCTTGCGGTGCGGCCTTGGCCACCGGCGCCGCGCGCACCGGGACCCGCGTCGGCGGGATCGGCGTGTCGGTCGGAACCGGCGTGGGCGTGAAGGTCGGCGTCGGGATCGGCGTCTCGGTGGGCGTCGCGGTGGGCGTGAAGGTCGGCGTCGGGATCGGCGTCTCGGTGGGCCACGGCGTGTAGGTGGGCGTGACGTCCACGGGCAGATCGGCCGCCAACGCGACGAGCACCGCGCGGTCGCGGAATCCCGTGCTCGCCGCAGTCCGGGCCGGCTCCGCGCCGGCGCTGCCAAGGAGCTGCGATTTGAGCAGGAAGAAGGGCACGGCGAAGATGAGCCACAGGAGCAAGGCCAACACGACGATCAAGCGCACCTTGGTGCCGGTGCTCGTCCGGCCCCACCAGCCGGTGGCGGAATCGGCCGCCCGGTTCAAGCCCATCAAGGCGCCCGTTGCCATGGAGGGCGCGGGCGGCGGCGCTTGCACATGCTGCACCACCTGCACCGGCGTCTCGGCGCGCAGCGTGCGCTCACGCAGATGGCGTCCCATCAGGCGGTTCAGGTTGAGCGCCAGGCGCGGATACTGCAATGACAGGTTGTCGAAGTCGTTCCGGTTCAGCGTCCATGCCGACACGTCGGTCAGGGCGGTGGCGTCCGCAGCGTGCGATTCGCTCGTCAGGAACGCGCCCTCACCGAAGACGTCCCCGGGCCCGATGGTCGCCAACACGCCGGTCGGGCCGGAAATCTGCACCCGGCCTTCATCCACCAGGAAGAGCGAGTCGCCCTCGGTGCCGCGCAGGTAGATCACCTGATCCGCGACGTAGCGCACCGGCCGCAGCCGGCTGGCAACATCCCGCAACTGGTCGGAGCCCAGGTTCGCCATCAGATCCAGCCGGCGCAGGTGGCGCTCCAGCGTTTGGTCTTCGCTGAGGCCCAGGGCGCTCTTCAAGCGGCGCGCGATCTCCGGCTGTTCGGTGAAGATCGCCTTCAGATCGGCTGCGCTGAGCACCCAGAGCGCCGCATCGCTGGCCGCTTCGGCCGAGGTGCTGTAGTTCCGGCCGGCGATCACGTCGGTGTCGCCGAGCAGGCTGCCTGCGTTCAGGTTTGCCAGCACCGCGAGCTGGTCGGTGATCAGCCGCGCCCAGCCGGATTTGACCAGGTAGATCGCGGTGGCGGGCCGGCCGGCCTGGTAGATCAGGTCGCCCGCGCGGCGCATCTCCAGCGTCATCCGGTCGGCGATCAGGCCGCGCTGCTCCTCGGTGAGCACCGAGAAGAGCGGCGTATTCTCCATCATCGCTTCTTTCACGTTAGATTCTCCCTCGATACGGCCGCGACCCAAGCGGATCGTTGGTATCGTCGTGCGCCTTCGCCGCTACGATTGAAACCGTAGCCTGTCATGGCGAAACCCGTTGAAACGGGTTAGCTTGCGTCGTGCAGCGCGTTTCAACGCACTTCGCATGCCAGACGGTGATTTCAATCACCGGTTCAGTAGGTGCGTCGGAAGACGACCTCGTAAGCATAATGATTCATCGGGTAGCCGCGGAAGTTTCGGGATTCCCAACCAGCGCGACAGCTTTCAGCATCGGAGAAACACCCGCAATAGCCGGCCGCCTCGAACATATCCCAGTCGGGCAGGTTAGCACTCATGCCGCGGGTTTGTGGGCTCTTCGGGCTGTTGGCCTCATCCACGATTTCGAGCTGCCCGCCGCCATCCTTGTAAATGTCGAATTCGACCTGGCCCGAACCCTTGCCCTGCGCGCCTGTCACCTGAATCGTATTGGTCCAGACTTCGCGCACACGCACACCGTCCAGCGGGTTGCCGGCGCTGTCCACAACCTGGACGAAGATGTTGTGCTCGCCGCTTTGGCAGGTTTGAGAATCCTGGCCGCGGGGACGTACGCGCACGCTGGCCACGATATAAGCGGTCGTTGGTGCGGCCGGCGCAGCGGTTGGCCTCGGCGCCGCGGTCGGGACCGGCGCGGCGGTCGGCGGCGGCGGGATGCTTTTCGCCATCGCCACGGTGTCAATCGGCCCCAGCACGCGCACGACCGTGCCGGCAACCCACGGGTTCCCGGCCAGCGCCAATTGCCACCAATCGCCGCTGGCGTTGCGCGCCACGATCTCGACTTCTTTGCCTGCCGGGAGCTTGCCCGTGATCGGGTAGGCTTTGCCCGGCCCGGAGCGCACGTTGGCGCCCGTGTCTGACACCACGCGCGGCTTTTGTGGGACGGCGGTCGGCGTGATCGTTGCGGTGGGCGGCAGTGCGGTGGGCGGCTCTGCTGTCGGGATTTGCGACGGCGCGGATGTAGGGCTGGGCGGCAGGGGCGACGGCGTCGGCGAGGCCGGCGGAACGGTCGGGCTTGGCTCGATGTAGGCCAGCAGCTTGGCGCTATGCGCGCCCAACGCATCGGCCAGGCGAGCCAGCGGCGCAACCTCGGCCGGCGTCTTCCCCGCCTGCATGTCTGACTCAGCCAGGGAGATGATCAACTGGGCCGGGTTCGCCAGGCTCAGCTCATCCAGCGCGGCTTGTGCGCGTGGAAGATCTCCGCCGGTCGCGAAATCGGCTGCGATCTTGCGCAGGCTCGTATCGCGCGCCTCGGGAGAGGCCGGAGAGTGGTTCTTGCTGGAGGCGGCGCACCCGGCAGTGACCAGGGTGAAGATGAGCAGGATGCTCAAGACCGCCGCAATGCCGGGCCAGGTGCGAAGATGCCTTCTTTGCCCTGGGGCGCCAGATTGTTTTGCGTTTTCGTGCATGTAGTATTTACCGAACAAAAATCGAGGGGCAATCCGGCCCTCAATCCGGCCATTTTCACCGGACCTCTGCTGCCCTGCCCCTGAAGTCGTGCGCTTATCTGAATATCCCACGTGGAATGGGCGTCTGTTTTGGCCGCAACGTGCGACCGCCGCTATAATGTCCCCACATGGAGCCGCACGCACTCGACAGGAAATCTATGACAGACAACAAGATCGAGGCTGTTGCGGATAGGTGCCGAAGGTGGGAATCGAACCCACACGGGAGCATCCTCCCAACGGTTTTTGAGACCGTCGCGTCTACCGTTCCGCCACTCCGGCGCTGGTAAGTTGCGAGTATACCGTAAGACGGGGTGCCCGTCAAATTCATTCGCGCTTAGCCGCGTTGAGCCGCGGCGAGGGGCTGGATTCTCCTGATGAGGCTGATCTCTCTATTTGAACCCATCCGGGTTCTGATGGGACACGACCGCCGGGAAACGCCGGGCCTTGTGGGCGTACCGGGCCTTGGGCTGACGCCGATGGCCGGTGCAAACCTGGCCGGCGCACTCCTGCGCGCCCTGGCCGCGGATGATGGCTGGGGCGGACGCATCTCGCGCCCCGCGCCTTCACACCGCCCCGAGTATGACGAACCGGCGCTGATCGCGGCCGCGCAGGGCGGCCATCTGCCTGCCTTCAACCAGATCATCCTGCATTACCAGAGCCTGGCCTACAACGTAGCCTATCGCATCGTCGGCGATAGCGCGATGGCAGCCGACGCGACGCAGGATGGCTTCGTCAAGGCGTTCCAACGCATCGGCCAGTATCGCGGCGGGTCGTTTAAGGCCTGGCTACTGCGGACCATCACCAACACCTGCTATGATGCCTTGCGCGCCCGCAAACGCCGCCCGACCGTTTCCCTGGAGCGGGAGGTTGAGGGCGAGGAGGCGGATTCCGATTACGACCCGCGCCTGATTGATCACGCTGAGCGGCCGGACGCCTACGTGATGCGCAAGGAGCTGGCAGGCTTGATCCAACAGGCGATCGGCCAGCTTCCGGAGGATCAGCGCACCGCCCTGATCCTGTCGGACATTGAGGGTCTCGATTATCAGGAGATCGCGGACGCCATGGGGACCGCGTTGGGTACGGTAAAATCCCGTCTCAGCCGGGCGCGCGCCAAGATGCGCGATATCCTGGTGGCGAACCGGGAACTTCTGCCCGCACAATACCGTCTGAGCGACGGGTAGTAAGAAGACAAACCCAGAATGTGTTGTAGCAACCGATGAAACTATTCTTTCAAAAGCCCGAACGGGCGCACCTTGGCGCCGAGCTTCTGTCAGCGTACCTGGACCACCAGGTGACGCCCGACGAACGCGCCCGTGTGGATGCGCATCTGACGGCTTGCGCCGCCTGCCGCAGCGAGCTGGAAAGCCTGCGCGCGACGGCGTCCCTGCTGCACGCGCTGCCGCGCATCCCGACCCCGCGGGCGTTCACGCTGTCGGAGGCGCAAGCCGGCATCCGACGCAAGGAAAACTCCTTTGCGTGGGGCGGGCTGTTGCGCGGCTTCGGCGCGGTCGCAGCGGTGGCGCTGGTGGCGTTTGTCGCCGCATCGCTGCTCCGCCAGCCCTCGGGAGGTCCCGGCGGCATGGTCGCGTTTGCACCGCAGCCGGCGGCAGTCGAGCCCGCGGCGACGACCGCGGGCGCCGCCGAGTCCCGGCCCGTCGCCCCGCCGACCGAGGTTGCGCCTGCGAGCGCAGTCGAAAAAGCGGTC
The DNA here is from genome assembly GCA_964647255.1 of uncultured Anaerolineales bacterium. Taxonomy (GTDB): domain Bacteria; phylum Chloroflexota; class Anaerolineae; order CG2-30-64-16; family CG2-30-64-16; genus CAWJEL01. The sequence goes on from CAZYGI010000150.1 coordinate 5,507, forward strand.
GTGCAGCCGCCGGCGCCGGCGCTTGCCCCTGCGGCCGCTGCGCCT
>CAZYGI010000151.1:0-5537 GCA_964647255.1 uncultured Anaerolineales bacterium
CGAAGGCCCGGGCGTCTGCCTGCACCGCACCGAGATCGCCGGCCGCAACTTCGAGTATTTTTCCGAAGACCCCTATCTGTCCGGCGTCATGGGCGTCGAAGTCACCAAGGCGATTCAGGCGCACAATGTGATCGCTATGGCCAAGCATTACGTGGTCAACGACCAGGAGTACGAGCGCTTCCGCACCAGCATCGAGGTGGACGAGCACGTGCTGCGCGAGCTGTACCTGTTGCCGTACGAGATGGTGGTTAAAGATGCCAAGATTGCGGCCATCATGAGCGCCTACAACCGGGTGCGCGGCGTCTATGCCACCGAATACCGATACACCCTTCACGATATCCTGCGCGACGAGTGGGGCTTCGAGGGCTATGTGCAGTCCGATTTCTGGTCCTGCCGCTCGTGCGCCGCGTCGCTCAACGCGGGCATGGACCATGAGATGCCGGATGCCAAGTGGTGCAACGAGACCAACGTCAAGAACGCGCTCTACGACCACAGCCTCGAGATCCAGACGGTGGACCGGGCGCTGGTGCGCCGCTTCACGCAGATGTTCCGCTTCGGCCAGTTCGAGCGGCCGTACAACCCAGGCGTGATTGATGCGCAAGGCCACGGCGCCATCTCGCGCAAGATCGGTGAGCAGCTTGCGGTGCTGCTGAAGAACGAGGGCGGGCTCCTGCCGCTGGACGCGAAGTCCGCGGGCAAAGTGGTGATCGTCGGCCAGCACGACTACGTGGACGAGGCATGCCAGGGCGGCGGCGGCTCCTCCAAGGTCGCCCCGCTGTACACCGTGCCGCCGCTGGCGGGCATGCAGGATGTGCTGCGTGACCTCGGCTCGGATGCCACTGTGGGCAAGGTCACCGTAGCCAACGACCTGTCGAACCTGGACGAGGCCATAGCCGCTGTGAAGGCAGCCGACACCGTGATCCTCATGGCGGGCGTCGTCGCCACTGAAGGGATTGACCGCCCCAGCGCTGACATGCCCAATGCCCAGAACCGCATGCTCGACGCGCTGCTGGGTCTCAACCCGCGCACCGTCGTCGTCCTAAAGGACAGCTCGCCGGTGCTGATGCCGTGGATCGCCAAGGCTCCGGCCATCCTCGAGGCGTGGAATCAGGGCGCGGAGGACGGCCACGTCGTCCCCGACCTGTTGTTCGGCGTCGTGAATCCCTCCGGCAAGGTCCCAACGACCTACCCGGCCTCCGCGAAAGATACCCTTTACTACAACAACCCGGTGCGCTACCCCGGCACCGACGAAGGCAACGGCTTCCCGGTCATCCGCTACACCGAGGGTCTGCAGGTCGGCTACCGCTGGTTCCAGGCGCAGGGCATCCAGCCGCTCTTCCCGTTTGGCTTTGGCCTGTCGTACACCACATTCGAGATCTCGGACCTGGCCGTCAGCCCGGCCGCCGTGGAACGCCTCGCGCCGATCATGGTCGAATTCACCGTCAAGAATACCGGCAGGGTTGTGGGCGCCGAGGTTGGGCAGGTCTACCTGGGCATACCGGTCGCAGGCCAGCCGCCCAAGCGCCTCGTCGGCTTCAAGAAGGTCACCCTGCAGCCCGGCGAATCGCAACGGGTCAGCATCGTCATTGACCCGGCCGCGACCAACCACCCGCTGTCCGTGTGGGACGACTGCACGCGAGGTTTCGTTGTCAGGCCCGGCGCGTACACGGTGTACGTCGGCAACTCCAGCGAGAACACCCCGCTAGCTGCCACGGTGACCGTCCGCTAACGCGCAGCAAACGCTGATGACCCCGGCGCCTGCTCTGGACAAGCGCCGGGGTCATCGGCTCCCGGCAGTATGCTAAACCAGACCCGAGACGGTTGCCGCCTGCCGTCGTTGGGGCCGGATCGCCAAAAAGTACACGGTAAGTAACCCGATGTACACCGCCAGCAGACAGACGGGGATCACCTCCAGCGAGATGTGGCGCGCCAGCACGCCCATCGTGCTGGGGATGACCACGGTGCCCAGGCCCGTCGCCGCCATCTGCATCCCGATCGTGTTGGCCGCAAAGCGATCGCCGACCCGCGTCCGGGTGCCCGACATCATCGCCGGGAAGATGGGGGCAATTGACACACCAATGAGGGCCACCGCCACCACATTCACCAGGGTGAAGGGATTCCAGATCAGCAGCACCGCGCCCAGCAGCGCGCCGCCCAGCCCGCCCAGCACCAGCTTGTTAACCCCCACCCGCCTGGCAACCAGCCCGGCCAGGATCCGGCCGATGGTAAAAGTGAACCAGTAGCTGCCCGTGAAGAACCCCGCCAACGCCTTGTCAACCCCACGGGACTCGGTCAGCAGCGTGTAGGTCCAGGTGCCAAGCGCGCTCTCCGCGCCGACGTATAGGAAGAACAACAGCAAGCTCAACCATACTTGCCCTTGCCGGAACGTCTCGCCCATCGGGGTCTTGTAGTCCGTCAGCTTCTTCTCTTCCCCGCCGGACGATGCCGAACCCACCTGGCTCCACATCGCCAGGGTTAACACGAAGGCAACCGCCAGCGCAATCTGAAAGCTGCCGACCACGCGGTAGCCGAACCGCCAGGTGTTGTAGGTGGTCAGGCCGAGGGTCATGATGAGTGGGCCGGTTGTGGTGCCGACGCCCCAACTAGCGTGCAGCCACTGCATCAGCCCTTCACCGAAATGGGTCGCGACATAGGTGTTCAGGCCGGCATCAATCCCGCCGGCGCCCAGGCCGGCGAACACGCCCAGGGCCACCATCCACCCGTAATGCGGGACCAGTGTGTAGCCGATCAACGCCAACCCGGTGAGCCCGCAGGACGCGGCCAGGATACGGCCGATGCCGACGTGCGAGAGCAGCCACCCACTCAGAAAGCTCGATGTCATGTAGCCGATCGTCGCTGCGGTCAGGAACAAACCGATCGCATCCAACGGCACGCCGAACCCGGCCCGGATCGAGGGCCAACCGACGCCCAGCAGGCCATCCGGCAGCCCCAGTGCAATAAAGGCGATAAATGCCAGCAGGATGAGGCCTATTCTTGGATACCGCTTCACTTTTGTCAAGATATTCATGGGGATTCCTTTATGTAAAATACTCTATCCGATGATCAATTTTGCCCGCAGCAGATCGCGGTCGCGCGAGGAAGGGCCGACCAGGATCTCGAACTCGCCGGGCTCCACCACGGGCGCGCCCGCGGCGTTTACGATCTGGAACGCCTGCCAGGGCAACTCGACCTGCACGGTCTGCGCCTCGCCCGGCGCCAACTCGACGCGGGCGTAACCCCTCAGCGCCTTGTCCACCCAGGTGGCCGATGTGACGACGTCGCTGACGTAGACCTGCACGATCTCCACGCCCGCCCGCGGCCCGACGTTCTCCACATCCACGAAGACCTGCGCCGTTTCGCCAGGGGCGAGGATGGGGGAGGCCAGCCGCAGGTTGGAATACGCGTACTGCGTATAGCTGAGGCCATGCCCGAAGGGGAAAAGCGGCTCCTGCGTCAGATCGGCGTAGCGGTCGCCGTGTTGGCCGCGCACCTGGCTGTAGAACACCGGCTGCTGGCCCACATGCACCGGGAAGGAAATCGTGAGCTTGCCGGATGGATTGAGCAGCCCGAACAGCGCCTCGGCCAGGGCTCGGCCGCCTGCCATACCGGGGTTGAACAGCTCGATAACCGCCGCAGCGCGTCGGACGGCGGGCGGCAGGACCAGCGGCTTGCTGTTCACCAGCACCACCACCAGCGGCTTACCGGTCCGCTCCAGCGCCTCCAACAGCGCGATCTGCCCGCCCTGGAGCTCCAGCGTGGCGGTGCTCCTGGTTTCGCCGATGAACTCCAGGGCATCGCCCACGACGGCTACCACGACGTCGGCAGCCTCGGCTGCCGCGATGGCCGCGGGGATGCCCGACAGATCACCATCTGTGATCGAGCAGCCGCGTTCATGGGGCACCTCCAGCCCTGCGGGCGCCAGGCCGCGGATGCCGTCGAGCACGGTGGTGGTCTTCGAGCGCGGGTGCTTACCGGCCTCCGGCGGATGCTGAGAGGAGCCCAGCGACCAGTCGCCCAGTTGTGCCAGGTCGTCGTCCGCGTTCGGCCCGATCACGGCGATGGACTTCAACTGTTTCGGATCAAGCGGCAGCAGGCCGTTGTTCTGCAGCAGGACCAGGCTCCGGCGCGCAGCCTCCAGGTTCACAGTGCGATGCTCAGGGCTGCCGATTTCGATCGCAGCCCGCGGCAGATCGGGGCGGCGCGGATTCTCGAAAAGTCCCATGCGGAACTTGAGCGCCAACAGCCGGGCGCAGGGCGCGTCAATTTCGCTCTCCGCTAACCGCCCGCTGCGGACGGCCTCGATGGCGCCTTCGTAGAATTCCGGTGTGGTCATGATGATGTCGTTCCCGGCCCGCACGGCGACCACCGCTGCTTCTGTGGCGTTCGCACACACCCGCTGCTCGATCACCAGCCGGCCGACGTTGTTCCAGTCGGTCACGACCACGCCCTTAAAGCCCCACTCATCCTTCAGCACCTCGGTCAGCAGCCAGTGGTTGCAGGTGGACGGCACGCCCTCAATGGACTGGTAGCCCGTCATAAAGGTCATGGCCCCGGCCTGCACTGCGCGCTCGAAGGGCGGTAGGAAGTAGCTGCGCAGCTTGCGCCGTGAGAGATCGGCCTCGGACGCATCCCGGCCGCCCTGGGTTTCCGAGTAGCCGGCGTAGTGTTTCGCCGTGGCGAGGATGCCGGCGGGGTCATCCAGCCCGCGCCCCTGGTAGCCACGGATCAGCGCCGCGGCCAGTTCGCCGATGAGGTAGGGGTCCTCGCCGAAGGTCTCGCCGGTGCGCCCCCAGCGCAGGTCACGCGACAGACATAGCACGGGGGAGAAGGTCCAATGGATGCCGGTCGGGACAACCTCCTCAGCCGTCGCCCGGCCCACCCGCTCCAGCAGCCCGGGGCTCCAACTGCAGGCCAACGCAAGTTGAGTCGGAAAGATGGTCGCGCCTTTCCAGAACGAGTGCCCATGGATAGCATCCTCGCCCACCAACAACGGGATGCCGAGTCGGCTCCGGGCCGCCAGGTCCATCGCGTGCGCCAGCTTCTCGCCCCAGATGTGCAGGATCGAACCGGCACAGCGGGTATTGATGAAGGACAGATCGTCGGCTTGCCCGTTCCACATGATCAGTTGCCCGACCTTCTCCTCCAGCGTCATGCGGCCGAGCAGGTCGGCCACGCGTTCTTCGACGCTGAAGGAAGGGTCGCGGTAGGCGGGGGTTGGTTCTGACATAGGATCTCCTTGTGATCTGCTGCCCATACGCGCTCAGTGAGCCTTCAGCCATTCCAGGGTTGCGCCGATATATCGCCTGGAAAAGTTGAAGACCTCGTCGGTGTCATAATTGCGGTAATAACACTCCGTGTTCATCACCAGAGCCAGGTGCAGCGAATAGAGTTGATTGCGCTTTTCTTCGGCCAAGCTGAAGGCGGTCTTTCCGTAGCCGCGCAGGCTGTTCGAGACCCTGTCGCCGCCAAAGTGCCGGAACTGGGCCTCCATCAGCGGCTCGGCCCACAGCGCCCGCTCGAAGTCCAGGATGCCGGTG
>CAZYGI010000152.1:0-5326 GCA_964647255.1 uncultured Anaerolineales bacterium
CAGGGTACGCCGTCGCCAGCGTGGACTATCGCCTGAGCGGCGAGGCGCTGGCCCCGGCGCAGATCCAGGATCTCAAGGCGGCCGTACGCTTCCTGCGCGCCAATGCAGCTCAGTACAAACTCGACCCGAAGCGGTTTGCCGCATTCGGGCAATCGGCCGGCGGGAGCCTGGCCGCGCTGCTGGGGACATCGTGCGGCGCAGCCGCGCTGGAAGGCGCTGAGCTGGGCAATGCGGATCAGTCGAGCTGCGTCCAAGCCGTGGTGGACTGGTTCGGCCCCACCGATTTCCTGCAGATGGATGCACAGTTCGCCGGCACCGCGTGTCCCATCACCCACGACGCCGCTGACTCACCGGAATCGAAGCTCGTCGGCGCGCCGATCCAGACCGTGCCCGACAAGGTGAAGCTTGTCAATCCGATCCCCTACGTGACCGCCGAAGCGCCCGCGTTCCTGATCCAGCACGGCACCGCCGACTGCAACGTGCCGCCGCAGCAAGGTCAACTGCTGTACAATGCGCTGAAGGCCGCAGGCTCGGACAAGGCCACGCTGACCTTCCTGGAAGGCGTCGGCCACGGTGATCCGCAGTTCAGCGCAGCCGCCAACGTACAGGTGGTGCTCGATTTCCTGGCGAAATACCTGAAGTAAGAGTTTTGCATGAGCCGCGCCTCTTCGGGGAACGCGGGGATCTTCAGCAACATGTATGAATCGTTCGCAAGCGGATGCTGTCGAAGGGCGCCCGCTTGCGAACGCGTTAGGACGAAAAGGAGATGCAAGACCATGGCTGTTGCCAGTAACGCCACCGCACCACAACCCCCGCTCGAGCCGTTGAAGGCCGAACCGGGGCAAGATGGCATGTTGAATCGGTTGCTCCGCTGGGTTGACCGGCTTCCTATCCCGTATCCAGTCTTTTGCCTCGGAGTGTGGGTCGGATGCACGGTGCTCTTTCAAGGAATGTTGGCGTTCAGCACTCACCAACCACCCTGGACTCTAAATCTCAATTCGATCTTGAACGCCTTCGTGCTGGCTTACTGCCTGGGTTTGACCTTGCACGTGCAGCGGTCGGTCAGGCAGTCACTGGCGGCTTTTGCGCCGGTGCTCGACCTGGATCAGGAAGGCTATGCACGCTTGCGCGCTGACCTGGTCAGCATACCCACCAGGCCAGCACTGCTGTGTGGGCTATTGGTCGTGTTGGCGGCGCTCGCGGGCAACTATTTGCTGGGGAGCGACACGATACGTGCAGAGCTGTCTGTGGCGCCCATCATGATCTCATCCGCTGCTGTCGTCAGTCTGACTTATGGAGTGGTTGGCATTCTGATGTACAACCTGATTCGCAAGCTTTGGTTGATCGGTCGAATTTACCCGCTGGCAGGCCGACTGGACCTGAATAACCACCGCTCGTTGTATGCCTTTTCGGGCCTGACTGCACGCATATGGACCGGGTGGATCGTGCTGAGCTATCCAAGTGTCCTGCTTGTGCCCGATGTCTGGCGCAATCCTGCCTGGATGACCGTCACCGGGCTGACCCTCTTCGTCATCTCGGCGGGCAGTTGCTATGCCTTGCTGCACATCCATCGCCGCATCGGGGCCGAGAAACAACGGATGCTGCTTGACGTCCAGACCCGGCTAAAAGACACGTTTACCAGATTGCATGAGCACATGGATCGGGGCTCACTGCAGGATCTCGGCCCATTGAAAGTGCTCATGGACAGCCTGGTCTTGGAGCGCGGGGTGCTTGAAAAAGTTTCGACCTGGCCATGGCAGTCAGAAACATTAGCCAGCTTTTCCTCAGTAGTCCTGCTGCCACTTGCCATCTGGCTGGTGCAAACCTGGATCAAGAAGCTGGCAGGTCTCTGATCTGGCGTGGATGAGGAAGAAAGGCCAGAATCCTCTCTATGCTATACTGGCACCGACCGCCCCATGACTGCGGTAATGACCGAGGAGGCAAGCTGGTGGCCCGGCGTCTGATCGAAACCTATCAAATCGGCAATCCAGTCGAGATCTTGTTTGAGGATGAGGAAGGCGATGAATGGCGACCGGCGCGCATCGTGGCCTTACAGCACCCCGGCGTGTGGGCGCAGACCGCCGACCGCCGCGTCTGGTTCGTCACCAACAGCAAGCGCATCCGCCCTGTTTCATCCCCCCTCTTCTGAGCCATCTCTCCGGCTCAGGAGAGGGGGCCGGGGGGTGAGGTCATCCCAACGCCACGTCCAGCAGCATCATCACCGCGAACCCCACCATCGCACCGATCGTGGACATGTGGGTTTCGTGTCCCTGTTGCGATTCGGGAATCAGTTCCTCAACCACGACGTAGATCATGGCGCCGGCGGCGAAGCTCAACGCGTAGGGCAGGATCGGGCGCATCAGCAGCACGGCGGCCGCGCCCAGCACGCCGGCAATGGGCTCCACAAGGCCGGACGCCTGGCCGTACAGGAAGCTCTTGAAGCGGGAGAATCCCTCGCGGCGCAGCGGCATCGAGACGGCCAGCCCTTCCGGGAAGTTCTGGAGGCCGATGCCGAGCGCCAGCGCGATCGCGCCGGACAGGGAAGCGGCCGGCAGCCCGGCGGCCACCGCGCCGAACGCCACGCCCACGGCCAGCCCCTCCGGGAAATTGTGCAAGGTGATCGCCGTCACCAGCAGCACGCTGCGCTGCCAGGAGGTCTTGATCCCCTCAGCCTCCTCGATGGGCAGCCCCAGGTGCAGGTGCGGCAGGACGTGGTCCACCCCCCACAGGAACGCGCCGCCCAGCAGGAAGCCGACGACCGCCGGGATCCAGCCGGGCACCCCGGCCCCCTCCGACATCTCGATGGCGGGCGCCAGCAGCGACCAAAAGCTGGCCGCGATCATGACGCCGGCCGCAAAACCGAGCATCGCGTTCAGCAGCGCGCGGTTCACGGTGCGGGCCAGAAACACGGTGGCCGCACCCAGGGCGGTCAGGCCCCAGGTGAACAGCGTTGCGAGAAGCGCTTGCAGGATCGGATTCAATGTCGCGAGTTCGGACATCGCCACACCTCAATCAGCGCCTAATTCTTAGCGCAGCCACCCGCGGCCGCGCGCGAACCGCCACGCTGCGCCGCGTCCCGGGGCAAAGAAGAGCGCCAGCAGGAAGAACGCGGTGCTCACCAGCACGATCGCTGCACCCGACGCGACATTGACGGCGTACGACAGGTAAAGCCCGACGACGCCGGATGTGGCGCCGATCAAGGCTGCCCCGACCATCATCACCGGCAAGCGGCGGGTCAGCAGCGAAGCCGTCGCGGCCGGCGTGATGAGCATTGCCACCATCAAGCCGACGCCCACGGTTTGCAGCGCAATCACGATGGTGACCGCCAACATCACCAGCAGCAGGTAGCGGAAGAATTGGGCGGGCAGACGCAGGATACTTGCCAGCACCGGGTCGAACGAGATCACCAGGAATTCTTTGTAGAAGGCGATCACCGTCAGCACGACCAGCCCGCCGAAGATCACGGTGAGCCACAAGTCGGACGCCGACACGCCCAGCACATCGCCGAACATGAAGTGGGTCAGGTCCACGCTGAAATTGCGCACGGTGGAAATCAGCGCAACGCCCAACGCAAACATCGCTGCGAACAGCACGCCGATCGCGGTGTCCTCCCGAATCTGCCCGTGCTTGCTGATGGCGCCGATACCCAGCGCGGTGCCGACGCCGGCCACCAGCGCGCCGACGAACAGCGCTCCCTGGGCGCCGCCGCCGATCAGATAGGCCACGGCCACGCCTGGTAGGATGGCGTGCGCCAGCGCGTCGCCGAAGAACGCCATGCCGCGCAACACGACGTAAGTCCCCAACACGCCGCACACCGCGCCCACCGTCACGGCCGCCAGCAACCCGCGGATCATGAAGCCGTACTGCAACGGCGCCAGAAGCCACTCAATCATGATGATGCTCCTCCTCATCCCCGTCGCAGCAGGTGTCATTCAGCGCCAACGCGCCCTCGGCCGCGGTGATGACCGTCATGTGCGAGCCGTAGGCCAGGCGCAGGTTGGCGGGCGTCAGCACTTCGGCCGCGCTGCCGAAGCCGATGATCCGGCGCCGGAGCAACATCAGCCGGTCGAAGCGGTCGGCGGCCAGTTGCAGATCGTGGGTGGAGACTAACACGGTCATCCCGCGCGCACGCAGCAGGTCCAGGATGTTGAAGATGGCCTCCTGCGACGGCGTATCCAGCCCGGTGAGCGGCTCATCCATCAGGAGCAGCTCGGCCTCTTGAGCCAATGCACGCGCAATGAAGACGCGCTGCTGCTGTCCGCCCGAAAGCTCGCCGATCTGCCGGCCGGCCAGTGCGCCCATCCCCACCTGGGCCAGGCTCTCGGCCACCAGCCGGTGATCGTTCCGCCCGGCCTGGCGCAGAAGCCCGATGCGCGCCACGCGGCCCATCAACACTACATCGGCGACGGTCACGGGAAAGCTCCAGTCCACCTGCGAGCGCTGCGGCACGTAGCCGATGCAGATGTGCCCGCCCGAAACCGCGCCGTACACGTCTACCTCGCCGGCCGAGGGCGTGAGAATCCCGGCGGCCGCCTTGAGCAGCGTGCTTTTGCCCGCGCCGTTGGGGCCGACAATTGCGACCCGCTCCCCGCGCGCCAGGGCGAACGAGGCGTCCTCCAGCGCGGGCTTGCCGTCACCGTAATGAATCGTGACGCCGCGGAATTCCACCACCGGCGCGTCGGGACGGTGCATTTCCTGCTTACGGATGAAAGAGCTGAAAGGCATGGAGGGTCCTTGTCTTACTTGCCTGCCTTCACGTGCCGGACACTTCGCAAGTGCCTGGCGCGCAAACTGCTACTTCAATGCTTCGACGATCTTACGCACATTGTATCGCATCATCTCGATATAAGTCGGCGCGTCCCCGCCGGCTGCAGTTACGGAGTGCGTATAGAGGCCGGTCACCACCTTAATTCCGGCCTCCCCGGACAGTTGCTCCGCCAACTGGGCGTTGGCGCCCGTCTCCAAGAAAATCGCCGGCGCGCCGGTTGCCTTGATCGCATCCACCAGCCGCGCCAACTGCTGCGCCGACGGCGACGCGGCGCTGCTGATGCTCGGTATGACTGCGCCGACGATTTTGAAGCCGTAGCGGTCGGCGAAGTAGCCGAGAGTCTCATGGTTGGTCACCAAGAGCCGGCGCGCCGACGGAACCTGCGTCACTTGCGCCGCGATCCAGGTGTTCAGATCGCTGAGTTGGGCAATATAGGTGTCCGCGTTTCGGGTGTAGATGTCGCTCCCGCTCGGGTCGGCCTGGCTCAACCCATCCCGGATGTTCTGGACGTATCGTATCACGCTCACCGGATCGAGCCAGAAGTGCGGGTCTGGCTCG
>CAZYGI010000153.1:0-5310 GCA_964647255.1 uncultured Anaerolineales bacterium
GGCGCAGGCTGGCGTTCTCCCAGAACGGCCGGCTGTGCTTGAAGAACGACTTGACCGCGGTGTTGGTGAAGCTGGAGAGCACCAGCATGATCCCCAGGTCCTGGCCCAACCCCTTGTGGATGCACCAGTAGACCATCGGGATGGCGATCAGGTAGAACTGCTCGTCGCCGAGGAAAGTGAAGATGCGCATCGGCAGCTTCAGCCACCCGCCGAGCGCCTGGAAGCTGCGCACGCCGTCCAGCGCCCACAGCCAGCCGCCGGCGATCAGGGTCACGACCAGGGATGCGAGCAGTGCGACGATTGCGATGATGCCCAGGGTCGAAGTCTTCTTCATGGTGGGTCTCCCCAGGATAAATGGGTGGGGTTTCCGCTTGGAGCATTTTACGCTAACCGGTGATCGCTTGGCAAATGCGCGCGGTAGTACGACCGCACGACCGTGAACGGTTCGTGCTACGAGGCGGTGCCCGGTGAACCGGGCTGGAGCGGGCCGCCTACAGTGTGATGTCCCAGGCCAGCATTTCATTCCACCAGGCGGAGTTGTTGAGGTGATATATCGGCCCCTGATCGCGCACAAGCAGAACGCTTCCGTCAGCGGTTCGCTCCAAGACGGGTATGATCCGGTCATGGGCATGATGGTCTTTCTGACGTTCGATATAGTCTACGATATTCGGCAGGCGTTTCCTGTCAAATGAAAATGCCCCATATTCATCCTGCCAGTAAAGAATGGTCGAGAATCCCCCCTTATTGAACTTCGCCGCTGCCACACCTTTGACCTGGCCGACTAATTTCGCGACTGCGACAGCGGGCGGTATCGCCACGGCCATGTGCACATGGTCTGCTGTTCCATTCAGAGCAAACAGCGTTGCGCCCAGGCCAATTGCCTTTGAGCGGAGAAAGCCATACACGATTGGTTCAGTCTGTGGTGTCAGGAGCGGCTCGCGGTTCTTGGTCGTCCAAACGAGATGATAGAAGAGTTGCCAATACGGCATGGGAGACCTCCCGCAATACAAAATCTTTAGCCCCGTTGACGGGGCGTTGCGCGGTAGCCTGGTCGGTTCACCGCCGGGCGGGCCGCACGACCGTGAACGGTTCGTGCTACGAGGCGACGCCCGGTGAACCGGGCTCTCCGCTGGTTCAGCCCCGTTGGCGGGGCGTTGCGCGGTAGCCCGGTCGGTTCACCGCCGGGCGGGCCGCACGACCGTGAACGGTTCGTGCTACGAGGCGACGCCCGGTGAACCGGGCTCTCCGCTGGTTCAGCCCCGTTGGCGGGGCGTTGCGCGGTAGCCCGGTCGGTTCACCGCCGGGCGGGCCGCACGACCGTGAACGGTTCGTGCTACGAGGCGACGCCCGGTGAACCGGGCTGGGACGGGCGTGCTACTGTCCCAATGTTTCCCGGAAGAACCCCACCAGCCGCTGCTCGAACTCCTCCGGGTAGACCGCCGGCGTCTGCACATGCTCGCCGTTCTCCGGGAACCAGGTCGTCACCTTGACCCCGGCCGCCTGGGCCGCGGCGGCCAACTGTTCGCTTTGGTTGACGCTGATCCGCGTGTCGGCGCGGGTGTGCACGATGTAGACGGGCCGGCCCGCGTCCTTGCGGACGGCGCTCAACGGGTCGTGGCCGAACAGGTTGACGCCCGTGACGATGCTGCCCGAGATCAGCGCGCCGGGCGCCAGGAAGGTCGGATAGCCGGCCCGCGTCAGCTCGGCCGCGATCACCTGCTGCAGGTTGCCGAAGGTGGATTGCAAAAAGAGGGCCGCGATGCGCGGCTCTTCAGCGAAGGCATAGTTGGCGTTCGCGCCGCCCAGTGAGTTCGCAAAGAGGCCGATCTTGTTCGGCGCGATGCCTTTCACGTTCACCAGCCAATCCCAGGCGCCAAGCACGTCGCGATACTCCTCGTTACCGATGGTCGAGCGGCCGTCCTGGAAGGTGGAGTCGCCGGTGTCGCGCAGGTCAATCAGCAGCACGTTGAAGCCGTTGCGCCAGAGCATTCCCGCGGGCGTCAGGACCGAGATGGAATTCTTGCACCCGCCCAGCCCATCCACCAGGATCACGGTCGGTGCGTTCGGGTCGGCCGGCTTGGCCGGGATCCACCAGCCTGCGACCTCGATGCCCGCCTGGCGGCTGGGGAACTTCACCGTCTCGTAGGGGGACATGTAGTACGGCGTGACATCGAAGCCCGCGGGCCAAGTCGGGTGCAGCGCGAAGTTATCCGGCCGGTTGGCCAGGTGCTCGTCGCACGAGCCGGTGACGTTGCCGAGCTTGTTGTAGATGATGTACCCCATGCCGAAGTACGCGATGACGAGCAGGACGACGAGTGCGATGGCGATGCCGAGCAGGAGTTTGTTTCGCCTTTTCATGGTGGCCTCCGAGTGTTATGGCTTTGTGTTTTCTCCAATACCTGATCGTTTGGCGATGGCTTCCCACGGACGTTAAGCGCAGGGCCGCGCCCCAGGTTCAGGCCCCGACAGGCGACACAGCCGCGCGAATGAATACGGCTTCACGGCATATAGCCCCGCCAGGATCGGCGCCGCAGCCCACGGCGAGCCGGTCACCAACAGCACGTCACAGCTCCGGAGTTGAAAAACTTGCCGGGCGGCGACCAGTTCAGGCGCCAGATCGTCTTGTCCACCAGGTAGAAGTAGTTCGGCGACAAGATCGGCCAGCGCAAGAACTGGTTGGACAGGTATTGGTCGAGGATCATGAATTCGCCAAGGAACAGGGCGATTACCGCCGCGGCTTCTGGGTGCAGCGTCAGGTAGTTGAGGTAAAAGAAGGCGATCAGAAGGCGGTCGGCGATGATGTCAAACTGGGCGCCGAAACGGGTTTCCTGGTGCAGCCGCCGCGCCAGGAAGCCATCAAGCACGTCGAGGCTCCAATAGGCGGCCAGGCCGGCCAGGTTCCAGGCCAGGCTGCGCTCCACCGAGGCCACGGTGAAGAGCGCCAGGCCGACCAGGGTGCGGGTCAGGGTGACCAGGTTGGCCCAGGTGCGCAGCTCGCTGGCGGCCGACAGAGCGGGGGGCGCAAGGGATGCGCGGCTAGAACGCGGCAAGGCCTGAGGAAGATTGACTGTCATCGCGCCCTCCGCTGGAAATAAACGAACGCGCCATGCCCTGGCGGGAGAGCAGCCTGCGATGCGTCAGCGATAGGAATAGCCGCAGTTAGGTTTCGGTGACGCATTCATCATAGCACAGAATGGCACAGATGTTGCCGGTGAATTTGGTGAATTTTGCGGAGCAGGGCCGATTGCATCGAGTTCTCTGAGTCAGATAGAGCCACAGCGGCCGTCGTTCGATCACGGCTCCCGCTTGGCCAGGGGCGCGGCGAGTTGGATGGCCAGCACGATGAACAGGCCCAGGAAGAGGATCGCCATAATTCCCAGGAGGATGTCGAGCCAGGCCACAAGCCCGAGCACCGGCAGCCGCAGGCCGGCGCCGCCGAAGAAGAAGAGCGCGGCCGCGGCTGCGATGGCGATCACCCTGGCCTCGGTGGGGCCAATGGCGCCGCCTGATAGCCGGAACTCCCCGCTCACGATCATGTTGATGTAGGACAATTGGGCCAGCGCGAAGTAGCCGATGAGCGCGCACGCGGCCACGCGGAAGTCGGCGTGGGGCGACACACCGATGCTCAGGACCATCAGCATCAGGCAGAGCACGTCCACCGTGTGGTCCAGGAAGAAGCCGTAGCGTGGACGCTCGCGGTGGCGATGACGGGCCACCGTGCCATCCAGCGAGTCGCCGAACCAGTTGACGAGGTAACCCGCAGCCGCCAGCCACAGAAAGCCGGGACGGGATCGCGACAGCCAGTAGCCCAGAAACACAAGCGCCGCTCCTGCCGTGCTGAGCGCGGTGAGACGGTCCGGCGTCACCCAGCCTGGCATCCGCGCTGCCAGCCAGAGGAGCAGGCGACGCTCCGGCCGGCTGAGCAGCGATTCCTGAATGCGCCGGTGATTGTCAACAGCGGTCACGTGTTTCCTCCGATTCAGACGGTCGCCGGCGCATCAGGCCAGACTCGATTGAACATGAGCCATTCGTCGGGCGTCTGCGAGATGAAGCGCTCTATCACCCTGAGCACCGCCTCGGCGTTGACGCGCACCGTCTCGCGGGCATTCGAGAGCCGGATCATCGCGATCGGGTCGGCAAATCTCAGCGCGTACGTGCCGTCCGGGAGCATCGGCGTTGCGACGGGAATCACCGGCGCGCCGGCGGCCAGGGCCAGGCGGATGTGGCCGACCGGCAGCGGGGCGGGCCGGCCAAAGAAAGGGATTAATTCCGCCGTCTCGGAGACCGGGCGATCCACCCCCACGATGACCAGGCCGCCGTTCTTGAGCCGCGTTACCGCCTGTTTGAGTGCGCTCACGCTGACGGGTGTGACATCCAGGCCCCGCGCAGCCCAGATGCGGTAGTGGCGCAAATAGCCCGGCGCTGGATTCGCGTGGACGAGCACCTGCGCTCGCAGACCGCGGCCGGCGCTCACCAGCATCACGAGATCATAATTGCTCAAATGCGGCACGGCGAGGACGGCCCCCGGCGTGTTCGAGGCGCGGCAGTACCGTTCGATCAGCCGCTCCATCTCAACGGTGGCCGGGGATAGGCCCGCGAGTTCAGCCGGTCGGTTGATCGCGTGATATAGATCGAATACGCAGCGCGTCCGGTGGCGCACCACGCGCCGCACGATTTGATCGAGTTCTTTTGCGTTGGGCTGGCCGCCGCGGACGATCCATTGGTTGACTCGCACGGTGCGGAAAAGCGCGGAGTCCCGGCGGCTCGCCGCCAAGTCCGCGAGTGCGACGCCAAGCGCGCGCCCGACCCGGACTGGCAGCAGGGCGGGCGCCCGCGTGGCTAACCCGACGCCGAAAGCGGAATTCGCCAGGGTTTGAAGATCCAAGGGGCTTCCGTTCATTTTCTGTGGATGGGCTTGTCGGGCCGGTCAGCAACCTGCCTCGCAAGCCCATCCACTTGCAACACGAAAAACTATTCTGCTACCGGCGTTGCCGCGTCCGCAGCCGGCGCCGCGGCGCCGCGCCAGCGTGCGCGTTCGGTCTTGTCCGGGAAGCGCGGGAGCAGGGTGGCCGCGTCGGGCAGGGCGACCTTGTCGCCGGGGGCCAGGTCGGCCTTGTTGGGTTTCTCGACGACCGGCTTCTGGGGCACGTTGAAGATGCCGATCTCGTCGCCGGGACGGGCGTAGCGGCTCCCCAGGTAGGCCAGCCCCAGGATGATGCCGTCCACGTCTACAGCCGCGCTCGTGACCCAGCCGATGGCCTGGCCCTTCTTGTTCACCACCGGGTCGCCGGTCTTGGGCATGCGCACGCC
>CAZYGI010000154.1:0-5289 GCA_964647255.1 uncultured Anaerolineales bacterium
CGCCGGTCAGGTAGGGCTTGACCTCGGCCGAGACCCCCTTGAGCATCTCACCGGCCAGGATCAGCTCGGGGATGAAGTATTCCCCGTGCTCGAACCGCTTGCCGACGAGCTCCATCGCCGCCCGGCAGTCGTCCAGGATGGCAGTGGGTGAGGCGCCGGCGGCCAGCAGCTCTTTAGTGAGGGCGATCGCGCCCTCCTCGTCCATGTCCGCAATCGCGTTGATCAGTTGGTCCGACATGAGTGTCCTCCCTTGGTAAATCCTTTTCGAAGATCGAAAACTGGAAAGTTGGACTTGAGGCTTCAGCCGGTTTTTGCGGTGATGCGCGTGACCGGCTGACACTTGCACCTGCGCTGCGCTTCGGCGCAAGTGCAGGTGAGCTTCGAGTCCGGAAATTGCAGGTTATTCCAGCAGCCCGGCCCGAAATGCGCGTGTGTAATTCAGGCAGTGTCTGTCAATGCCGAGCACCGCCTCGGCGGCCAACAGCGCCTTGCGTAGCTCCCGGTCCAGCGGATCGAGGATCGCGCTGTCCAGCCCCGCCTCCAGCATCAGCGTCAGAAACGCCCGGTTGATCAGCGTGCGCACCGGCAGGCCATAGGAGACGTTGCTGAGGCCCGAGGTGAAGTGGACCTTCGGGAATTCCGCCTTGACCGCACGCACCGTCGCCAGTGCCACGCGGGCTGCGTTGCCGCTCGCGCCGATGGTCATCACCAGTGGATCCACGTACACCTGCTCGTCCGGGATGCCTGCGCCGCGCGTCTCGCCGATGAGCCGCCGGGCGATCGCCAGCCGACCCTCGACGTCCGCGGGGATGCCCTTGTCGTCCATCGCCAGGGCGATCACGCCGCCCTGGGCCTGGGCCGCCAGCGGCAGCACGCCCGTCAGCCGTTCGCCCTCGCCGCTGATCGAATTGATCAGCGGGGCCTGCTTGACGTGGGGCAGCGCGGCCGCCAGAGCCGCCGGGTTCGCGCTGTCGAGGCAGAGCGGCTTGGTCACCGTCGCCTGCACCGTCTGCACGAGCCAGGCCAGGTCGTCCGGCTCGCGTTCCGTGGGGGTGCCCGCGTTGACGTCAATCCAGGCCGCGCCCGCGTCGGCCTGAGCGGCGGCTAATTTCTGAATGAACTCAACGTCACGGTCGAGCACCGCCTGTTTCACTGCCTTACGGGTGCCGTTGATTTTTTCGCCGATAATCTTCATGTGGATACCTCGGTATGAATTTGCTGTGCGGTCGGAAAGAAGTGTGTGTAGCGGATGGCTTCGCCGGGCGGGACGACGATGAACTCATCATCCCACGGGCCAGCCAGCATCTTGCGGACCAACGAATTCGAGCCACGCAGCTCCTCGAAGCGCAGATCCCAACGCTCGGCCAGGCGCTGCGCGTAGGCGCGGTAGCGATCCATGTCCCCACGGCCCGTGTCAATTAGCGCCAGGCGGGTGTAGTGCTTGATGGAAAGCCGGATCAGCCGGTCGGCCCGCTTCTCGCCGTACTTTTCGACCAGGCGGTCGTATTCGCTGAACGGGGTGTCGCCGACCTCGATCCAGCCCTTGGTGAGATAGTAGGTGCCCGGCTCGGCCTGGATCTGACGCTGGTACTCGTCGCGTGAGCCGAGGAAGATGGAGATGCAGTCGTCCACGTGCGGGACGACGAGGGTGCAACCGTTGGCGCGCAGGCCGATCACTGCCATGCTGCACAACCCATAGCCGAGGATCACCTCGTCGGCGGTTGCGGCGGCCGCATCAATGGCTCCTTGGAGCGCAGTTTTCAGGTTGGCTGGGTTGACATGGAGGCCAAAATCCAGGACTTCGTACGCCACATCGGGGGGAAGCAGTGGGAGCAGCTCCTCCATGACGGTGGCGCATGCCAAGACTTTGCGGATTCTGGACATCTTTGTGCCTCGCCGAAGAAGGTCAGGGCGGGCTGGCAACCCGCCTTACCCATCATCCATTGCGCTAATTCTATAATACCCTAGGGAACTTGTCAAATCGCGAGATTCATGTATAATGCCGCACAGTCGAAGACTGGGAACTCGGGTGTGAACCTCCATGGTAAGCAACGCGCCGCAGTTGACTGCCAAGAAAGGGCCGGCCGGGCCGCATATTGATCGCGACCTGTTTGAGCCGCCCTATTATCAGCTTGCAAATATCCTGCGCCGCCAGATTGCGACGGGCGAGTTGCGGCCGGGCGACCGCGTCCCCTCGGAAGGGCAGATTTGCGAGCGGTACCAGGTCAGCCCGATGACCGCCCGCCGCGCGCTGACGCTGCTCCTGGATGAGGGGCTGGTCACGGCGGCGCGCGGCCGCGGCACCTTTGTCAAACCCCTGGTGCTGGGCGCCGCGACCTTCGGGCTGGACGCGCTGGAAGAGCTGTTCAACGGCGAGCATACGCTGGTCCGCTTCCTGTCGGTCAAGACGATCCCGGCGACCGCCCGCATCAGCCAAAAGCTCGGCGTCGCCATTGACGGCAAAGTCATCGCCATCCGCCGCCTGCTCCTGCGCGATGGCAGCCCTGTAGCCTATCATCGTGAGTACCTGCTTTTCGATCCCGCCCGGCCGATTGTCGAGGCTGAGATGGGCATCACCAGCCTGCAAGGACTGTTTCACGGCAGCGGGGAAACGGTATTGAAGCGCGGCGACCTGGGCATTCAGACCACCGTGTTGACGGACGAGGAAGCACCGCTGCTGGATGCGCCCGCCGGCAGCGCAGCTTTCCGGATCGAGCACACCTTCTACGACTTCGATGAGCAGCCTGTCAGTTGGGGCTGGTTCATCGTGCGTGGCGACCGCTTGCGGTTCAATGCGACCGTCGGCGTGCAGTCGCCGGCGGATGACCGGGGATGAGGGCAGGAAATGGACCAACCCCAAGACGGCGCTGAGACGCAGTCCCGCCTGGACGCTGCATTGGCAGATCTGCGGGAAAACGAAGTGCTGGCGCTCGTTCGCGACCGCATGGCGGCCGGCGACGACCCCCTGCAGATTATCGAGGACTGTCAGGCTGGCATGCGCGAAGTCGGCGAACGATACGCCCAGCGGCGCTATTTCCTCTCGGGGCTGATCATGGCCGGCGAGATCCTGCGTGAAGTGATGGAAATCGTGATGCCCACGGTGGAGGAGCAGTTCTCCGGCA
Organism: uncultured Anaerolineales bacterium; assembly: GCA_964647255.1. Lineage (GTDB taxonomy): Bacteria > Chloroflexota > Anaerolineae > CG2-30-64-16 > CG2-30-64-16 > CAWJEL01. The sequence goes on from CAZYGI010000154.1 coordinate 3,123, forward strand.
ACACTGCGGGCCGGGTGCTGCTGGGCACCGTGCAAGGCGACATTCACGACCTCGGCAAGAACCTGCTGCTGATGCTGCTGCGCGGCTACGGTTTCACCGTGCTGGACCTGGGGGTGGATGTGCCGCCCGAAAAGTTCGTGGCGGAAGCCCGCGTCTTCCGGCCCCACGCCATCGGTCTGTCCGGGTTGATCACCGCCGCCCATGCCACCATGCGCGAAACCGTGGCCGCGCTGCGGGCGATGATGGCCGAGGACGGCGTCCGCATCCCCATCTTGCTCGGCGGCCAGGTGGACGAACAAGTCTGCCGCTACGTGGACGCCGATTACTGGACGACCGACGCGATGGAGGGCGTCCGGCTGTGCCAGCAGCTCGCAGGCCAGGCCTAGCCCCTCTGCCTCTTGACCTTCCTTACGAATTTCAGCATCCGGGCAATCTGGGTCTTGACATCTGCCTCCGCATATGTTACATTGAGACTGTAAACGCTTACGGAAATAAGTGTCTTGTCTGAGACGTCTCGATAGCGGCAAGGCCCGTATTCTCCCGCCTGCAGCCGGTTCAAATGCCCAGAAACGTCTCTCTTTGGACGGTTTGCAGCGCATTTGGTGCCTTTGATGTGATCGTTCACATACAGTCAGTCACTTGAAGCACGGTTCGTTACAGGGGCATAGGTCAATATGCGCAGGAATCCCAATCGCTCAGCCAAAAACGTGACGATCCACGACGTTGCGGCGGCGGCGGGCACTTCTTACGGCACCGTCTCGCGTGTGATCAATGACGCGCCGTACGTCAAGCCGGAGACTCGCGAACGGGTGCGCGAAGCGATGGAGCGCCTGGGCTACGTGGTTGACCGTCGGGCGCGCAGCCTGGCGGGGGGGCGCGGCCAGGTGTTGGCCGTTCTGGTGCCCGATCTGGGGACTGGCTACATCGGCGAGATCATTCGTGGGATTGACGCTGAGGTGGAGGTGGCTCAGTACGATCTGCTGCTGTACACCACGCACCGCCAGGCGGCCAAGGAGACCTCCTACGTCGCCAACATCGCCCGTGGCATGGCTGATGGCTTGATCCTGGTCCTCCCCAGCGATCTGCAGGCCATTGTCGCCCACCTCCGCGAGCTTGAATTCCCGTTTACGTTGGTGGATTACCAGGGCGTCGAAGAACAGGTGCCGGCCGTGTGCGCGACGAACTGGCAGGGCGCCTACAACGCCGCCGAGTATCTGATCGCGCTCGGCCATCGCCGGATTGGCTTCATCACCGGCGACATGGAGATGGCGGCTGCGCGCAATCGCCTGGCCGGCTTTGAGGCCGCGCTGCGGACCCATCATCTGCCCAGCGAGCCGGCGCTGATCCGCAATGGTGAGTTTCATTATCCGGAAGGGTATGCGGCGGCGCTCGCCTTGCTCGCCCTCCCCAACCCTCCCACGGCCATTTTCGCTTCCAATGATGACATGGCGCTCGCCGCCCTGGATGCCCTGCGTGGGCAAGGCGTGCGCGTGCCCGATGAGATGTCGGTGATCGGGTTCGACGGTATCCCGCAAGCCGCCCTGGTTCATCCGCCGCTGACAACCGTCTCTCAACCTCTGGCGAAGATGGGGCGCGTCGCAACACAGATGCTGCTCGATCGGCTGAACGATCCGGACAAGCCAGCTCGGCGTATTGAACTACCGACCGAACTGATTGTGCGCGGGTCTTGCCAGCCGGTGCGTTCTTCCAACGATTCGTAATCTTGGGCAGTTGGGTTTATACGCGGTGAAGGAGGCAGCCTATAGGACTTTACTGTAAACGTTTGTACAGACATGCGCAGCAACGATTGCTGGAATCCCAGAATCACATTACTTTACTCAAGGAGAGGAGCTTACCATGAAGAAGATCGCCGTCCTGATCAGCCTGGTGTTGGTGGCCAGCTTCCTGCTGACCGCCTGCGCGCCGGTGGCTACCCCGGCGCCGCAGGTTGTGCAGCAGACCGTTGTCGTCCCCCAAACTGTCGTCGTTCCGCAGACTGTCGTCGCGCAGCAGACCGTCGTCGTGGCTGCAACGCCAGAGCCCATCAAGAAAGTCGAAGTCAACTGGTGGCACATCTCGACCAAGGATCCTGGTCTGACCTACTGGCAGAAGTTGGCCGATGACTATATGGCCACTCACCCGAACGTGACCATCAAGATCACGGTGC
>CAZYGI010000155.1:0-5289 GCA_964647255.1 uncultured Anaerolineales bacterium
GCCACGGCTTGCTCGGCCTTTTGCCAGGCGGCCGCGCCCGCGTTGTCCACGCGGGCATAGAAGACCGGGTACTGGCTCGTCCCATTGTCGTTGAGCGCCAGCACGAACCCGCAGGACTGGTCTTCCTTATAAGAGACGATGGATGCGCGCGCTGAAGTGTTCTCCGTGCGATAGACCCAGGCCGACACGGTCGTCGTCCCGAAATCTCCGAAGTCGCTCACGGCGATGCGGTCCTGCTGCTCGGGCCGGAAGAGCGCCGCCTGGCTCACGCGGCCCGACACCCCTGCGGTGGGGCAGGCGGTCCCACTGCACGTGCCGTTGTGCAGGCCCATCGCGTCCCGGAAGCTCGTCTCGCCGGGCGGATCGTCCAGCCGCAGGTGCAGCGCCGTCGTGCCGGCCGAGTAGAGATCGGTGACCGCAACCGGGTCCAGCGCCTCACGGTAGATTCGCACATCGTCCAGCGCGCCTCGGAAAGGCGCTGAGTCATTGAGGTAGATGCGATTGAAATAGCCGTCCACCGCGCCGTTGAAGTAGACGCGCGTATCGCCGATGTTGTAGGGCGATTCGATCGGGTGCGACGTGTTCGGCCCGTCGGTGGTGTAGGTTTGCGTCATGATCCGATCGTCGCCATCCCCGGGCGCGCTGCCGCACGTCGTGCCCCGGTCGTCTTCCCACACCTTCAGCTCGGTGCTGTTTGTAAAATCAACCGAGCCGACGCTGAAGGCATAGGGGTCGAGGTAGCCATCATCATTTGGGTCGTGATTTTTCTTCACTTTATCGTGGAACATCTCGGTGCCCGCGGCCGCCACGCACAGCTCCGAAGCGCCCGCCTCGCTCTCATCCGTCACGTACATGCTTGCGAGCTGCAGCGTGCCCGTGTGGCTGCTGCGGCCGATTTCGAGCTGGCTCGTCGCGGCCGGCGTCATCCCGGCAAAGGTCACGTCGTCGTGGCCCGCCTCCACGCCGTTCACGTACAGCTTCATCCGGCCGCCGGTGAAGGTCACGGCCACGTGGTTCCAGGCGTTCTCCGTCAACACCGGCCCGCTCTCCCAATAGCCGATCCAGCCCGACGTGTTGGCAAAACCGAAGCGGATACGGTGCTCGACGGCAGGAATGCCTGATCCACTGCTGGGACGGGTGGCGACATGCTGCAAGGCCGGGTACGCGCCGGCCCGGCCGCTGTTGAAGCCCAGGATGCCCTGCGGCTCGTAACGGGTGCAGTAGGGGTTGAAGTCCCAGTAGCGTTCGATGCAGTTCGCCTCCAGGGGGGCGTCCGGGCGGACCCAGGCCGCCAGGGTGAACGAGCCGTTGCTGAGGTCCAGGCTGGCGTCGGAGGCGGTGGCGATGTACTGCGCGCCGTCGAACCTCACCCCTTTGCCCTGGATGCCGCTCGTGCTCGCCGGGCAGCGGCTGCCGGTGCAGGCGATGGCGTTCCCGAACATCGAATGGTCGGCCCACCGGTTTGCCTCGTTGAAATTCAGATAGAGCACCGGCTGGCTGAACAGCGCGGCCACTTCGGTGGTCGAGAGCGCGGCGCCGAAGAAGCGCACGTCGTCGAGCAGGCCGCTGAAGGCGCTCCCGCCCGCGCTTGCCGCGCCCAGGATCACCCCACCATCGTTCGGAGTGGTCGCCGCGGTCTGGCTGCCTGTGTCCGCCAGGATGCCGTCAACATAGAGCCGCTGGCCGGTGAAGCTGTCGGCAAAGGCGCCCGAGGTGTGCACCACGTGGTGCCACGCGCCGTCCCCTAAATTTAGCCCTGTTGAGCAGGCGGCCTCAACCGTCGGGGTCGCACCGTTCAAATAGGTCACCTGGCCGCAGAGGTTGCCGCTGCTCAAGTAGACCTGGACACCATGCGCGTCGGCCACCGAGAAGAGCCCCGCGCTTGCCTGGCTCGTCTTGAACCAGAAGGAGACGCCGTAGGCGGTCTCCGGCAGGTTCAAGGTGCTGCTCACGGTCCCGCTCCCCGCCAGGCTCAGGGCCGCGCCGTACTTGCCGGCCGCGTCAATGGCGCAGGTTCCCTGGCAGGTCCCGTCGTGCGGCGGGATGCTGCCCGAACGGTCCGCGAAGGCGGTGGCGCCGGCCGCGTCCTCGAACGGGAACCAGCCGATCGCGTTCTTGGCGAGCTCGGCCCAGTCAATGACGTAGGCGCCGGCGACCTGCGTGAAGCTGTACACGCCGCTGGCCGCGGCTGGCTTGACCGCGACGTCGCCCGCCAGGCTCTCCCGTTCAAGCGGCTGCAGCACGAACGCCTCCGGCGGCAGGCTGGTGTCGGTGGCCGCGGTGGGGAAGCGGGTGTCCAGCAAGCCCTGGGCGTAGCGGTTCATCAGCTCGTTTTTGACGGTGGCCGTGTAGTGGAAGGTCTGGCCGGCCTTCAGAACGTTGTCGGACGCCGCGTAGCCGCCGCCCCCGTCCGGCTCCCGGACCTCAGACTGGAGGGTCAGCACCGTGCCGCGCGAGGGCACGTTCGGGTTCAGGCCGTAGATCTTCTCCAGCGAGTCCATCAACGTGTCGTGATCGGTGTCGGTCAGCAAGGGGTCGGGGACGGTCCAGGTGCTGTTCGCCGTGCTATCGTCGTTCATCGAATAGACGAACTCCCAGCCGCCCAGCCACTCGGTCGTGTTGCCGTCGTCGTCCTGGTCGAACTCGTCGCGGTGGAACACCTCTTCGCCGTCCCGTAGGCCGTCGCCGTCGGTGTCGGGCCGGGCCGGATCGGTGCCGGCCAACGCCTCTTCGTAGTCGCCCAACCCGTCGCCGTCAGTGTCGCGGCTGCTGGGATCGCTGCCGTGCTGCCGCTCGTAGGCGTCGCCCAGGCCGTCCAGGTCGGCATCCCAGCGCGAGTCATCGGGGTCGGCCCCGCGCGGCAAGCCGTCGCCGTCCGCATCCCGCAGCGCGGGGAATTGGATCGCGCCGCCCCACGACTGGCGGCAGCCACCGCTGCCGGGAGCCTCGTCGCAGTTGAGACTGTAGAAGCCGTCCAGGGTGGCCGGGAAGACGTCGAAGACCAGCGAATCGGCCAGGGAGTAGTGCCGGCTTTCCCGGTCGGTCCAGACCGTGCACACCCCCAGGATGCAGTTTTGCTCCGGGATGGCGAACGCCTCCGACAGGTACTGGGTCAGGTGCTGGTTGATGCCCGCGGGGCCGAACGGGACGCCGGTCTCCGAGCGCAGCGTCCGGGTGATGTAAACCGGCTCGGCCGCTTTCCAGGTGTGGCCGGCATCGCCCCACTGCGGGCCATCGCCGTCCAGGTACTGCCACTCGGCCTTCATGGTGTTGCGGTCCAGGCCATCGTGGAAGTCGGCCTCGCTGTCCTGGAGCTTGTAGCTGAAGGTGGAGCTTGTGAGGTTGGAGTCGCTGTACTCGTACGGGTACACGCCGCCGATGTTCGCGGGCGGCGAGATCATATCAATCGTATTCGAGATCGTCAGCCCCAGGAGCACGCTGTTGCCCTCCCGGATCCCCTGGTCCGGGAACTTCAGGTCGTTCAGGTCCATCGAGATGAATTCGATGCGGCTTTTCTCGCCCGGCTCCAGGTCGCGCTCCTTCAGGTCCACCATGATGTTGCCGGCATAGATCAGGTTCTGGATGATGTTGGTGACCAGGCCCTCCAGCCCGCCGCAGAACCACTTGGCCGCGTCGGTCGCCTGGATGTCCTCGGGCAGCCAGCCGCAGATGGCGGTGATGAAGTAGTCAATCAGCCAGATGATGGACTGCAGGAGCTGGCCGATGACCGGGATGGCGCCGATGACGAACATGATGCCCAGCACGATGCTGCTGGCAATCGCCCCGGCGATGGTGACGCCCAGATCAATGCGCGACATATCGGATAGACACATCGTGACGATGGCCAGCGCCCAGGTGACGGCAATCTGTACGATGAGCGTGGCAACCACCGCGACCCCCGACGCGGCCTTGGCGAACTCGGCGGCGTTACAGATTGCCGCCTTCGTGATCTGCGTCGTGGATTTTGCTAGCTCCTGCGCCTGCTGGAGCAGTGTCTTCAGGGTCATGATGATATTGATGGCCAGCATCACGTTGGCCAGGGTCTCGACCCAGTTCCCCCCCATGAAGCTGGCCGAGATGCAGGCGGCCACAGCCACCGCGGCCATCCCCACAAACAGCGCCAGGCCGGCCTTTGCGCCCACGCTCATCTTCGCGAAGTTGCTTGGCTTGAACGCGTTCGCCCAGGAAGTCATCGTGTTCGTGAACCCGTCGCCGATGGCCATCAGGAAGTCATCACCCTTGGTGTACGACATGCCGCCGATGGTATGGTAAGGTTGGTTCTTGGCGAGCTCGATCAGCACCTGCGCGATTTTATACGTGGGCTCAGCGGCCTTGACGAAGTCATCCACCATGGTGGACAGGTCCTGGAATCCATCGTAGATGATCCCCTTGATCGCTGCTGCCAGGTCGAGATCGGAGCTTTCGGCCGCCTCCGCCACCGTGAAGGTGAGGCCGCCCCCGGCCGCCACGGTGGAGCGCATGCCCGTGTAGAGCGCGATGTAGAACGAGCGCAGCACCGCAACCGCGCCCTCCAGCGCCAGGTCCGCCTTCGGCTGCCCCTGCCTCGCGTAGAGATCGCGCAGGCCCGCCTTGTAGACCAGCGCCATGTGGTCCCAGTAGTCGGCCATGGGGTAGTTTTCCCAGCCGATGACGCCATCCGGCCCTTGGTCGGGGTTATAGCGGTAGGGCGCCCATTTGACCAGCGTGGTGGTGGTCGGATCCAGGTTGGCGAAATCAAGCGTCAGGCCGCCATCGGTCGCGAACGCGGCGGCGTCCATCGTTGTGCTGCGGTAGGTGTTCTCCGCAGCCAGGAGCAGCGAGGGGGTCGCGGCAGCGCCGCCTCCAGCGCCGAAGTTGTCCTTCAGGACGCGCGGAATCTCGACCATTGTGACCTTCGCCAGCTCGGCTTCGCTGGCGTAGGAGAAGGTCTCGACCGACAGTTTGTCCTTGGGGATGCCCCAGCGCCGGTCGTCGTCGGCGGGCACGCTGCCCGCGTCGTCGAAACGATCCTGGATTGTCGTGTTGCCGCCGGCGCCGACTGTCATGTCGCGCTTGCCGTCGCCGTTGCAGACGGGCGGCTGCGCCGCGGGGTCATAGTCCGCGGGGTTGTAGATATCGCCGTAGCAATCACGGCCCGAAGAGAAGCCCGCGACCAGGCCGCGGGAGAGCTGCCAGAGCCAGTCCTCGCCGGGGTATTCGCTGTAGCTGGCCGGCGTCTGCCAGGCGACCGCGACGTCGAAGCTGCGCTCTTCCTTGACCGACATGCCGGCCAGGTACCACTCGTCATAG
>CAZYGI010000156.1:0-5194 GCA_964647255.1 uncultured Anaerolineales bacterium
ACGCCGGCCATCATCCCTTCCCCAGACCCAGGGAGACTTATGGGTAATCACCACGTCGCGCTGGAATTTAAGCTCGAGTTGTCTCGCGGCTTACATCATACGGGAGCAGATGTGATATGCTGCCAATAGCGCCGACTCCCTGACGCGACGCAGTATTCTTCAAGGAGGCGAAAACTATGCTCACTGTACATTCGACTCGCTCATCGGCCGGACGGATCGCGATTGTTGTCCTGATGCTTGTGCTGCTGGCGACTGCGCTCCCGGCAGCATCTGCGGCGCCTTCTGCTGGTCCCGTGGCGCAGCAGAGCGCCGTGACTTGCACCTATCGGGCCAGCTTCCTCGGTGACGTGACTGTGCCTGACAACACGGTGTTTTCGCCGGGGGCTGCGTTTGTCAAGACCTGGCGGCTCCGCAACGACGGGAATTGCGCGTGGGGACCGGGCACGACTGTAGATGCGTTGGGGTTCGTCGGCGGCAATTCGATGGGCAGCCCGACAACCGTGCCCCTGGCGGTGACGGTTAACCCAGGGCAGGCCGCGAACCTGTCCGTCTCGCTGATCGCACCCGGGGCTGCCGGGGTCCACCGCGGTGATTGGAAGCTCCGCCGCACCAACGGAACCACCTTTGGCGTCGGCGGGCTGGGCAATCCCTTTTACGTGCAGATCAGGGTGGCGGCGGCGGCCGGGCCCGAGCGTATCAATTTTGCATCGGGCGGGACCACCGCCAGCCGCCAGGGCCGCGTGACTTTTGGGGGCCAGCGGGAGTACGTGCTCCGCGCGCTGGCCGGGCAGGAGATGACGGTGGCGATCGTTTCGCCGCACAACATCGCCAACTTCGCCGTCACAGGCTTGACAGACGGCCAGCCCTACAAGCGGCTGGTGAACGAAGATCGCTTCTTCACGTTCACGCTGCCCGCGACGCAGGACTATCAAATTTCCGTCGCGACGCCGGGCGACCCGGTGGAGTACGTGCTCTCAGTGGCGGTTGCACCGTTGCCATAGGAGCGGAAAGCCATCGGCCGGTCGCTCTTCGGCCCCTGCACCGGAATGGAGGCTTCAGCCGGCGGTCTTGATGGTTCAGAAAAACCGGCTGAAGCCTTGAATTCACACCGGGTTCTATTGCACGAACGTCCCATTGCGGAGATCGTCCAGCGCCTGGAGGATTTCTGCGCGCGTGTTCATCACGAATGGGCCGTAGCGAGCGATCGGCTCGCCCAGCGGCGCGCCGGACACGAGCAGGAAGCGGAGCCCATCCGCGCCGGCGCTCGCGTGGACCGCATCGCCATCCCCGAACACCGCCAGCTTCGGCGCGGCCACGGTCGTCCCGCCCTCCGCCGGCCCGAACTTGCCGCTGCCCCGGAAGGCGTAGGCGAAGGCCGCATGGCTGGCCGGCACGGGCTGCTCAAACGAAGCGCCCGCCGGGAGCGCCACGTCAATGTAGCTCGGCTCGGCGTAGATCTCTGACACCGGCCCATGCACCTCGCCCACCGCGCCCGCGATCACCCGGATCACCGCGCCATCGGGGCGGCGGACCTCCGGGATGGTCGCGTTGAGGACATCCTGGTAGCGCGGCCGGGTCATCTTGAGCCGCGCCGGCAAATTGACCCAGAGCTGGAAGCCTTCCATCTTTCCATCAACCGGTTTGGGCATTTCCTCGTGCATGATGCCGCGGCCCGCGGTCATCCACTGGACGTCCCCCGCGCCGAGACTGCCGGCGTTGCCCAGGCTGTCCTTGTGATTCACCGTTCCGGCAAGCATGTAGGTCACGGTCTCGATTCCGCGGTGCGGGTGCATCGGGAAGCCCGCCAGGTAGTCGGCCGGGTTGTCGGAGCCGAAATGATCGAAGAGCAGGAACGGATCCAGGTAGTCGAGCGTGACCCCGGCGATGCTCCGCCGCAGCCGCACACCCGCGCCTTCGATCACGCGCTGCGGCTCGATAAGACGTTGGACAGTTCGAATGACACTCATATGATTTTGTCCTCTTTGCCGGCGAGCTGGCGCAGCAGCTCGGTCTGGCCTACGTGATAGGTTTCGTGAAAGAAGAGGAAGAAGATGTTGCTGCCGACGGTGGTGACGCGCTCGCCAAAGCGCAGCTCCCGCACCATATCTTCCTCCGTGGCTGCACCCAGCGCGGCGGTGAGCGCGGCCTGCGATTGCGCCAGGAGCGCGAGCAGTTCCGGAAGTGGCAGCACGCCCGGGCCATCGGCCGTAATCGGCTCCGACTCGCGCTGATAACGCCGGCCGGCATCGCCTATCACCGGTGCTGCGCCGAGCGCGGCCAGGATGCGATCCCGGTTGTCGGCCAGGTGGCCCAAGATCCAGTTGAGACAGTTGCCGCGAAACGGCGGTTGCAGCAGACTATCGGCCTGAGTCAGGCCCTCCGCCTGGCGTTGGAGGATGATCAGGTTGCGTTCAAACGCGTCGCTAAGTTGTTGTGGGGTGAGCATGGGTCTTCCCCCGTTTTGTTGGGATGGCGGAATGGAGACCCGATTATGACACAGAGCCGCCCATCAGGCAACCGCGGGGATTGCTGAGAATCAACCGAAGTTCTCCCCGAACCGGGCGAAGTACCAGTCGTCGTCGCGGACGCGCCGCGGCTGGAGGGCGGCGCGCCGCGCCAGTACATCGCTGTCCACCAGCGCCAAGACCGCCTCGGGAAAGCCGGCCCAAGTTTGATAATACGACATGACCTTCAGCGTCCGCTCGCGACGAAAGTGCAGCAGCGCCAGCCGCAGCCGGTTGTGGATGATCTTGGCTGTTTCGACCGCATAGGGGTGATGGGTGCGAAACAAGTGATAAATCGTGACCGCGGGCTGCATCACCACCTGGCGCCCCAGCAGCCACGCGCGCAGGCAGATCTCATGATCCTCCGCGCCCCAGCGCGTCATGCCCTCGTCATAGCCGCCTAACTGGTCGAAGACCTCCCGCCGGATGGCGTGACAGCCGCCCGGCAGCAGCGGCACCCAGTACGGCTGGTCGGCAAGCTGCGGCAGCCATCGGATCTCCAGGCTGGCGTCAACCCAGACCGCGCCGAAGCCGCGCGGGCCGTCGCCGTGGAGCAGGCTGGCAAAGGCCGGCCCGACCAATCCGACCTGGGGCGCGGCCAGGGGGGCGACCAGCCCGGCCAGCCAGCCGGGCGGGGTGTAGCAGTGACCGTCCATGAACACCAGGGTTTCGCCCCCGGCAGCCTGCGCGCCGCGATTGCGTGCGCGAGCCACCCCCAGGCCTGCCTCGTGGACGATGCGCACCTGGGGGCAGCCTGCAAACCGGCCGGCCACGTCGCCCGGGCTGCCGTCGGTCGAGCCGTCGTCTACGACGACGACCTCGACCGCATCGCAGCCTGCATTCTCCAGCGCGGCTGAGACTGTGTCGGCCAGGTTGGCGCCCTCGTTGTGGGCCGGAATGATGACGCTGATCATCCCGGCAGCAGGCGCCGAGCCTCATCCACGAACGCCATCGCCCGCACCTCGGACACGCCGAGCGCCTGGGCCACCTGCGCCGGCTCCAGCGCAGCCAATGCCGCCAGATCGGCGACCCCTGCCGCCTCCAATTTGGCCGCCAGCGCCGGGCCGATGCCTCGCACCTCCGTCACCGGGCGGCCGGATGCTTCGAACGGATGGAATGTGGGCAAGATCGTCGGGCTGATGGTGGCGTTGATGGTCGGATTGATTGTTGCGAAGATGCCCGGGTTGATCGTCGGCAGGATCGTCGGCAAGATCGTCGGCAGGATCGTCGGCAAGATCGTCGGCAGGATCGTCGGCGAAATCGTCGGCGAAATCGTCGGCAGGATCGTGGGCAGGATCGTCGGCAGGATCGTCGGCAGGATCGTCGGTTCAATCGTCGGGAGGATGATCTTGTTGACCGTGAAGAAGACCTTATTGGGATCCCAGCTTTGCACGGCGCCGCCGGGCAGCTCCACAGTGAAGCCGCGCGCCCCGGCAACGGCATCGGACAAGATCCTGATCGCGACGGCCACCTTGTTGTCCGTGGTATCCAGGATCTTCACCTTGATGTTCGGATCCTCGACAATTGCCCCTGCCTTGCCAATACTGACCTGGAAGAAAGTGACGGCGGACGCCTTCTGGAGGTTCTCGCCGATGATCGTCGCCTCGACGGTTGCGCCTGCGAGTCCGGTGTCCGGTTCGATGGCCGTGATCACCGGCTGGGCCGGGGCCGCGGCCACGGTGAAGGTGACGCCGCTCGGACTTTGCGCCGTGCCGGCCGGCGTGGTCGCGCTGAAGCTGCGCGCTCCCGTCGCCGCGGAGGCTGCGATGGTGATGTTGACCCGCACGCTGCTCGCCGTCGCCGAGACGATGGCCGCGGTGATGCCCGCGCCGGAGAACGTGACGGCCGTGGCCTCCGCCAGGTTGGTCCCGGTGATGTTGGCCGCCACTGTAGCACCTTGTTGGCCGTTGGTCGCGCTGATGCCGGTGATCGTTGGCTTAGGTGCTTCCTGCGCCTGCACCGTGATGACGACCTGATCGGGCGCACTGACCAGGCCGGCGCTGTCTTCGACCACAAGCTCAAGGACGTGCCGGCCGACCGGCAGCGTGACCTGGACGATGGGCTGATTGGTTTCAAAGGGGAATTGGGTCAGGGCCATGTTCTGCTCTCCTATCCTGCTTTTTCATCCCAGCGATACGTGACGATGTGGTCGCCCGGGGCCTCCGAGCCGCTCGCATCCAGGGTTATCGTTGCTTCCGACCCGGAGGTGACGATCGTACGATCCGAGCCTGCGTCGGCCACCGGCGCATTGGCGCTGGACCGGAGGGCCCAGCGATAGCGCGTCACCTGGCGGCCGCCGAACGCCCGCGAGCCGCTGGCGTCGAGGGTGGCGGTCGCGTCTGCCCCGGCCGCCGTGATGCTTTGGTTCGCGCCGGCATCGGCCGCGGGGGGCGTGAGCACCGCCTCCGAAAGCTCACGCGCAGCCTGCGCGACCGCGTCCTGGGCGGTGAGCAGGGGATCGAACGCGGCCCCGTGGCTCAACGCGGCGAGCAGCCCCCCGACCGCCGCCGTGTACGTCGCGTATTCCGCCAGGCCGGTGAGGTTGGGGTAATCTGCCCCCAACTCCTGGCCGGCGTCCTGCTCGATCGCGGCGAGCGCGGCCAGAGCGCTCGCCACGCCGTCCGGCTGCAGATTGCCCAGCCGCGCCATTATCTCGATCGTCAGCGCAGCCTGGCGCACGTCGGCGGTTG
>CAZYGI010000157.1:0-5054 GCA_964647255.1 uncultured Anaerolineales bacterium
CTCTACGGCGAGCGGCTGAAGGACCACGAGCTGCCCGGCGGCCCCGGCGACCGGCGCAGCAACACCGGTGATCGCCCCGACCGGGACGCCGGCGCCCCTCGCCTCGGCGGCGCCGGCGGGAACGATCGCGCCGGCGACCGCGACGCCACCGCCTGTGGCGACGCCGACCGCGGCGCCGGTCACGCCCGCAACGCTCCCGACGGCGATCTCGACCGGTGCGCCGGTCGGCGCCGGCGCGCTGCCGGTCCGCCTGCAAATCCCCAAACTCAAGCTCGATGTGCCCGTTGTGGAGATGGGTTGGCTGGTCATCCAGACGCAGGACGGTCTGCGCTCCGACTGGGACATCCCAAAAGATGCAGCTGGCCATCATCTCAACAGCGCCAGGTTGGGCGAGGCCGGCAACCTGGTGATTTCCGGTCACAACAATATCTACGGCCAGGTCTTCCGGCCGATCAGCCTCGCCTGGAACAACGATCAGCGCGTCAAAGTGGACGACTACACGGATCAATCCGATGTGCTCAACGGCGCGGTCGTCAAGCTGTTCGATGCCGCCGGGGCCGAACACGACTACCTCGTCTCGGCGTTTTATCGCCTGAAGGAGACGGGGGCCTCGCGGGAGCAGCAAGCGGCGCACGCAGTCTACATGCAGCCGACCGATCATGAGCAGGTGACACTGATCACCTGCTGGCCGCCAACCAGCAACACCCACCGTCTGATCCTGATCGCCCGGCCCGCCCAATAGCCCGGACGCCGGGAATTCGCGGCAGTTTTTGAAATTGGACAAGCGTTTCGACATCTGTTATACTCGTCCCGCGGTGAATGGCAATGCAAAACCGCACTTCCTGATTCATACAAGCAAAAAAATGTCCCGCTCTGTCATCAATGGAAAGGAGAGTCTCATGCAAAAACGTCTCGCCATCCTTGCCCTGATCGTCATGCTGTTGCTCCTCGTTGTGCCGCTGGCCGCGGCTCAGGGAACGACGACCGTGCCCCCGGTGTGTGGCGCGGTCTACGTCAACAGCACCACCCTCGCCGGCACCTGGGACAAAGTGTGCGCGGGCGCCACTGTCTGGGTGGTTGATGCGAACAACAACATCCTCGGTCAGGCAGTGATTGCCGCCGATGGTTCGTTCGTGATCACGCTCAACCGGGCCCCGGTCGAAGGCGAAGTGTTGACTGTGCTGACAAATTGTGGCGGCGCGTCGGAGCCTTATCCGGTGCCGTCGGACTCCTGCACCGTCATCACCGTCAAGCCCACGCCCCCGACACCGATCCCCGAACCCGGAACGCTGATTTTGCTGGGCTCAGGTCTTGCCGGTTTCGCCGGGTATGCTGGTCTTCGCTGGCGCGCCCGCAAGTAACCGCGGTTCGACCGTCAGGCCTGCCAGGCGTAGCATTGGACATTGTTCTCACTCTGCCGCGGTCAAAGTGATCGCCTGGGCATAATTGAGCACCCTCTACGAACATGGGGCGTCCGCATGCGGATCGCCCCATGTGTTTAATTGCGTTCCAGCGCCAACCTTTGGCTGCGATCAAGGAGAGAATACATGAAGCGGATCATCTCAGTGCGCGGCAGACGATGGCTTCACGCCGTGCAGGCCCTGTTGCTGCTCGCCGGACTGGTGATCGGCCTGGGCAATGCGCGCACGGCCCAGGCCGGGCAGATTTATCCGTGCGGCAACGAGCGTCTTGGATTCGGGGTCGTCAGCGGCATCCAGCATTACAATGTAGCCCCGCTGCGCGCCGGCTGGTACGTCAACTGGGGCGCAACTGCGGCGACCGCGCATCCGGCCGGCATGGATTTTGCCCAGATCATCCGCACCAATAGCACGGGCTATTGGACTAACGGCGATACGATTGCCGACATCGTTGCGCGCAACCCCGGCGCCCTCTGGCTGATCGGCAACGAGCCGGACTCACCGGTGCAGGACCCGACGCTGCCGGAAGCCTATGCCACGGTTTACCACAACGCTTACACTGAAATCAAGCGGCTGGATCCGGCCGCGCAGGTTGCGATCGGCGGCATGGTGGGGGCCACGCCGGTGCGGATGAAGTGGCTGGACCGGGCCTGGGCGGAATACCGGCGGCTTTACGGCGCCGACATGCCGGTGGATATCTGGAACGTGCACGCGTTCGTGCTGCGCGAGGTGCGGCCGGGGCATGGCAAGGAGTGTGCGCCGGCCGGCAGCACCGACACCGGCACCTGGGGCGCGCTGATTCCGCCCGGTGTGGAGGACAACTGCGGCCAGTGGATCAAGACAGACGAGTTGGATCGCCATGACCTGTTCCAGCAACAGATCGTCCGCTTCCGCACCTGGATGCGCGATCACGGACAGCAAAACAAAGAACTGGTCGTCTCCGAGTATGGCATCCTCTTCCCGGAAGAGCTGGGCTACCCTTACTCCCGCGTCAAGGACTACATGCTCTGGACGTTCAACTATTTTTCGACGGCCCGCGACACGGCGATCGGCTACCCGGGCGACGATTATCACCTGGTGCAGCGGTGGGCCTGGTACAGCCTGGACGATAACAACTTCGGCTGGGGCACCACGCGCAGCGCGCTGATGACCAGCTACGATCCGAGCAAACCCACCGTGGTGCCTCAGCTCACGCAGTTGGGCAACGACTTCGTGCAGTACGCCAGCGCCAAGGCTGCGGCATGCACGACTTACGTGGATCTCCTGCCGGTGCGCCTCACCGCGACGCCCGCAGGGACGATCCCTTACGGCGCGACCACCACGCTGGGGTTGACGGTCGAAGTGGAAAATCGAGGCACCGCGCCATCGCCTGCCTCGCAGGTGCGGGTTTATGACGGCGACCCGGATGCCGGCGGCGCCTTGATCGCCACTGCGCCGTTGTCGTCCGTGCCCGCACGCTACCAGGGCGCCGTCACCGTGACCGCTAACTGGACGGTGGCTGCCACAGGCGGCCATACGCTCGTGGCTGTGGTGGATCCCGGCAACCAGATCGCGGAGTCGCGTGAGGGCAACAATCGTCTGGCGGTTCCCCTCAGCTTCGGCACGGTGAACCTCGTCGTCACGCCCGCAAGCTGGCGGCTCGATGCCGGTCCCCTGCGGCCCGCAGAAGCCACGCAGATGACGCTGCTGCCCGGCACGGTTGCGCTGAACCAGGTGGAGCCGCCGAGCGCGGGTCTGAGCATCGCGCCGATCGGGTATACCCTCACCTGGTACGATGGCGACGCGCCGAACGCGCACCAGATCGCCGCGGAGACGGTCGCGGCGCCGGCCGTTTTCGGGAGCACCTACACGCCGCCGACGCAGCCCTGGGCGCCGGTGCTGACGGATGCGCACCGCCTCCGGTTCACCGCCACCCTGGCGAACGGTGCGCCGGAAACTACCCTGGCCGACAACACCGCCCAGGTTTCGGTGCCGGCTAGCCAACCCGATCTTGTCTTGGCCCAGATCAGGAAAGAGAACAGCGGGCCGGGCCTCGCTGCCTCCGGTACTTTCACCGTACATTTGCAGGTCCGCATCGCCAATCTGGGCACGCTCGCCCCGCCGGCCGACCTCGCCGTCAGTTTCCATGCGGGCACGACCACGGCCGACCCGGAAATCGGACGCGTTGCCCTTGAGGCGGGGGGAAATTGGACGACGCCGCTCGCCTGGACGAACCCCTCCACGGGCGCACATCCCTTCCTCGCATTTGTGGATCCGGACAACCTCATTGCGGAGAGCCGGGAGGATAACAACGCCCTGTCGGGCACGGTGTTCGCCGATCCGAAGAATGTCTATCTGCCCATCATGCGAAGATGAACGGCCGGTTTAGGGAGGGGTTGTGAGCGTGAAACACGGCCGGCGGCTGCTGGCTTACGGTCTGGCGGTGCTGGCGCTTTGTAGCGTCCCGTACGCCTGGGCAACGCCTGAGGCGGGCTGGTCGGGCCAGGGGGTCACGGTGCCCACGCCCACCCCCAGGCAGATCTGGACGCCCTCGCCGGCGCCCGGCCGCGACCTGCCGAGCCCGACACCGGCCCCCGGCGTGACGCTAACGCCCGTCACGCCGGGACCGCTGACCACGCCGACCCCGACAGCCACCGCCTCCGGCGCCCCGGCGCTGCTGACATTGACCCAGGAAGTCGCTCCACTGTTGGCTTGGCCAGGCGTGCGCGTGGATTACGTGCTGACGGTCAGGAACGTGGGCGCCGCCTCCGCGCGGCAGGTGCTCCTGGAGGCTACGCTGCCTGAAGCGCTCGATCCGGTCGCCCTCTCCGCCGCAAACGCGAGCACGGCCTGGGAGGGACATACGCTGCGGGGCCGCGTCGCCATCCTGCCGCCCGGCGGCCAGGCGGTGGTCAGGTTCAGCGCGATCGTGCGCGCCGACGCGATCCAAGGCAGGCTGCTGGTAACGGCGGCGCAGGCCACCGTGGCCGGTGCACCGGCCGTACAGGCGGAGGCCTTCATCGTGCTGCCGCCGGTTACACTGCCGGTGGTCGGCGCCGAGACGCGCGCGGAAATGGGACGCAGATGATGGAGCGCTTCCCGGCGGCTTTGCGTCTCCGCCCGCACGACCGCCGGATGCCTGCCTGGCCGGCCACGGTCGCCGGCGCGCTGGCGTTCGCCCTGTATGCGCTGACGCTGGCGCCGGGCCTGACCTGGGCGCACAACGGCGCGGACGGCGGCGACTTCCTGGCCGCGGCGCTCACGAACGGCGTTCCCCATCCCTCCGGTTATCCGACCTACCTGCTCCTGCTGCGGGCCGCTATCGCCCTGCTGCCGGTCGAACCCGCCCGTGCAGGAAATTGGCTCTCTGCGCTGTGCGCGGCGGCCGCGGTCGGGGTCCTCGCCGATCTGGCGATGCGCGTCGTCGCGCGCGCCAGCGAGGAGGCGGCGCCGGCAGCGCGGCGGTGGCACGTCGCAGCCGGCGTGAGCGCTGCGTTGACCTGGGCCGCCTCGCAGGCGCTCTGGAGCCAGGCCGTCATCACCGAGGTGTATGCGCTCAACGCGCTGGCGGTGGCCGTCGTGTTCTGGCTGCTCTGGCGCTGGCGGGATGCGGTCGAGGCCGGCCGGCGCGGCCGCGCCTGGCTGGCCGCTGCCGGG
>CAZYGI010000158.1:0-4926 GCA_964647255.1 uncultured Anaerolineales bacterium
ACGACTGAAGTCGTTACTGCCAACCCCAGGCGCAATTTAGCCGGCGTGTACTAGTACATCCGGGCGTAGGTGCGGCCAGGGTTCGTAGTGACGACTTTAGTCGTTCCGTCCGGCGCCAACGACTGAAGTCGTTACTGCCAACCCCAGGCGCAATTCACCCGGTGTGTACTAGAGCGATAATTGAGGGATTTAACACCAAGAAGCAGGCATCGACGCGATCAATACGGGCCGGAGCGGCTCCGCGGGGACGCCGGCCGCCGCCATCCCCAACAACACGGCCCCAACCACCGGCGGCGCGGCGAGGCGGACAAAGCGGGCATCCGGCGCCACCGCGTGGACGGTCGCCGCCATCGGGTCGAACAGGCGCGGGCCGCCGTTGTGCATGCTGCCCACCTGCACGACGTCGAAAGCCAGCCGCTCAAAACCGAGCTGGCGGACCACCCCCACGATCAGGCCGCCCAGCTCGCGGCCGGCCCACGCGACGCACTCTGCCGCGACTGCATCCCCCCCGTCCGCGGCAGCGAAGACCAGGGGCGCGGCCGCGGCGTCCAGGTGATACGTCTCCTGGCTGAGGCCCTCGAGCAGATCCTCCGCGGAAAGCGCCCCGGCCTGCCGGGCGAGAAGCTCGGTGAGCATCGTCGCCGGGCCGCGGCGGCTCCACGCGGCTGCGACCGCACACAGCGCCCGCCAGACCAACTCCGCCGCGCCGCCGTATTCGCCGAACATCATCCCGTTGCCGGTGACGCGGCCGATGCGCCGGCGCTCGCGGTCCCAGCCCCAGCAGTTATTGCTCGTGCCGGAGATGATCGCGATGCCCCACCCGGCCTCCGCGCCGGCCAGCAGGCCGATGAGCGTGTCGTTGACGGCCTCGATGGGGCAGCTCAGCCCCAGCGCGGCAACCGCGGCCAGCGTATCGCCGCGTTCGCCCGGCCAGTCATACCCGGCCACGCCGAAGCCCGCGCCTGCGATCCGGCCGCGCTCGATCCCGGCCGCGGCCAGCGCCGCCCCGGTGCTGGCCCGGAGCGCAGCGATCAGCCCTGCGTAGCCGACCACCTCGTGGTTGCCCGGCCCGGCCGCGCCGAACCCGACCGCCCGGCCGGTCTCGTCGGCGATCAACGCATGGGTCTTGGTGGCGCCAACGTCAACGCCGAGAAAGTAGCGCATCATGTGAAGAACTGCGGCAGGTACGGCCGGTTCGTCTCAAGCAGATCATCGAGCACCGCCTGCACCTGGCCGGCCGGCGGGCCCAGCGGGTGGACGAGCAGCGCCCCGTAGGCCGCGTCCCGGTCGCCGCGGAGCGCAGCCTCGACGGTCAGCAGCTCGTACGACTTGACCGCCGCCAGCAGCCCGAAACAGGCGGGCGGCAGCGGCCGGGTCGGCAGCGGTTCGAAACCGGCCGCCGACACGCGCACCGGCAGCTCCAAGACCCAATCATGCGGCCAGCCGGGCGCCGCGCCGCGCTGGGCGACGTTGACGACGTGCGTCTCACCGGTATCATTGTAGTGCGCATTGAGCAATTGCGTCGCCAGCGTCGAGTAGTACGCACCGCCGCGCTGCATCAGGTCGGCCGGCGGCTCCGAGCGCTGCGGATCGGCGTACTCCCGTAGGAGGTTGGCCTCGATCTCCATGACCTGCTCGGCGCGGGAAGGCGGCCACTGCGCCTGTTCGGCCAGCTTCGCCGCCGTGTGATAGAAGTACGCCAGATAGTAATTCGGGATCATCCCCAACACTTCGACCGTCCGGGGATCGAACGCCGGGTGTGGGTCGCCGCGCAGTTCAGCCAGGTAGCCGGCAAAGATCTCCGGCCAGAAATCCTCACCGTCGTAGGTGAACCCGCGATGCCACGAGAGGTGATTGAGGCCCAGGGTGTCCAGGTGCGCCTTCGCCGGGTCGAGCGAACGCCCCGTGCGGCGTTCGAGCAGCTCCACCATGCGCATCTTCGTGGTGATGGCGACGTTGCACACCCCCACGGCCGGCGTCTGCGGCGCGTAGCGCGCCAGCGCCTCGGTGACCAGCCCGGCGGGGTTGGTGAAGTTGACCAGGAGCGCGCCGGGCGCGAGCTCTGCCATCTCGCGGGCGATGCGCAGAATCACGGGGATGGTGCGCAGCGCCTTCGCCATGCCGCCGACGCCGGTCGTCTCCTGGCCGATCAGGCCGTGGCGTCGGCCCAGGTACTCGTCCCCGCGGCGCGCAGCCATCCCGCCCACGCGCAACTGCGTGATGACGTAACTGGCCCCGCGGATCGCCTCCCGCTGATCCGTCGTCAGGATCACGCGGAAGGGGCTGCCCTGTGCCGCCGCCATGCGCTGAGCAAAGCCGCCCACCACATCGAGCCGCGGCTGGGAAATGTCCGCCAGCCAGAGCTCGGTCAACGGGAAGCTGCCGGTGCGATCGAGGAATCCCTTGACGAGCTCCGGCGTGTAACTTGAACCGCCGCCGAAAACGGTGACCTTCATGGATTGGCCCTCCACAGCCTTCGCCTCGCTGCCATCTCACAACCTCCATGGCGCAAAAGACCGGAAACGATGCTGCCAGCTTAGCAAGATTTCGCCTGCGGGGCAAATCCGGCCGGACAGGCTCTCTTGGGGTGACGTTTTCATGCGCCATGGCGCCGCATCCGGCACGAGAAGCGGCTCTGCAGATCGCTGAGCCGCGCTGGTCGCACAGCCCCGACTCTCAGATTGCGGTGATGTAGCGATGAGAGTCGCCAAGCCGGATGCTCCTCGACGCCAGACACTTTGCGCCGCAAGATTGACCCCGTTATAATAGGTGCCATTCATTCGAGCCAGATGCCTGATCGGCTGGGAGCGAATCGCCCATGAGCCAGGTAATTATCGAGAACCCGGTCATCAACTCCCCTTTCGAGGAGCCAACGCAGCACTTCCGCTTCGGGGACGAGGGTATCACCAACGACATCGTCGAGGGCCGGCGTTCCAGCTCCTATTTCGTGCCGATCGCGCGCCCTAGGAAGAAGGGCGGCCAGCTCGCCTTCGAGACCGAGTGGATCCAGGAGCGCATCCAGGAAAACCAGCTCATCAACGACATTCGCGGCCGTGTCGCACAGTGGCGTCAGGGCGGCTACCTGGCCGTCACCCCCACCACCGCCCGCCTCTTGGCTTACTGGACCAACCCAGACCGCGAAAAGAAGCTCTTCTTCTGCCAGATCGAGGCGCTGGAAACCATCATCTATCTCACCGAGGTTGCGCACAAGTACGGCGATGCCTGGATCGCGAACGCCTTACGCGAAGGCAACGACCAATCCAACCCCGGCCTGCCACGCCTGGCGCTGAAAATGGCAACCGGCTCCGGCAAAACCGTGGTGATGGCGATGCTCATCGCCTGGCATACGCTGAACAAAGCCGCGTATCCACAGGATGCCCGTTTCGGCAATTCCTTTCTCGTTGTGACCCCTGGCATCACCATTCGCGACCGGTTGCGGGTGTTGCTCCCCAATGACCCGCAGAACTACTACCGCCAGCGCGACGTTCTCCCCGCCCAAGAGATGGAGCAACTGGGCCAGGCCAAAATCATCATCACCAACTTCCACGCCCTCGCCCTGCACGAAAAGATGGCCGCCGGGAAACTCACCAAGGCGATCCTGACCTCCGGTAGTAACGACTTCAGTCGTTCGGCAGCGACTGAAGTCGTTACTACGGCCACTACGAGCCCCTTCACCGAAACCCCCGACCAGATGGTGCGCCGCGTGTGCCGCGAGTTGGGCACGAAGAAGAACGTCATCGTGATCAACGACGAGGCGCATCACTGCTATCGCCGCAAGCCAGACGGCGAAGAGGTTAAGCTGACCGGCGAAGAACGCCAGGAGGCGCAGCGCCGGGATGAGGAAGCCCGCGTCTGGATTTCTGGTCTGGAGGCGGTGAAAGCCAAACTCGGCGCAAAAGTCATCTACGACCTCTCGGCCACGCCCTTCTTTCTGCGCGGCTCCGGCTATGCCGAAGGCACTCTTTTCCCCTGGGTGGTCTCCGACTTCTCGCTGATTGACGCCATCGAGGCCGGCATCGTGAAGGTGCCGCGCGTACCCGTGGCCGATGACTCGATGGTCGGCGAGCAGCCCACCTACCGCGACCTGTGGCTGCGTATCCGCGAGGATCTGCCCAGGAAAGGGCGCAAGACCGAGGCGGTTGCCGGCGAACCGAAGCTGCCCCTGGAGCTCCAGGGTGCGCTGCACAGCCTCTACAGCAACTACGAGAAGAACTACCGCCTGTGGGAAGGGAACACCGAAGCACGCGCCCGAGGCATCACCCCGCCTGTCTTCATCGTGGTCTGCAACAATACCAACGTCTCGAAACGGGTCTTCGACTACGTCGCCGGTTGGGAGAAGCCCATCGGCGACCACACCGTCGTCCAGGCCGGGCAGTTGCCTATCTTCCGCAACGATGATGGCAGCGGCGGCTGGCTGCGGCGGCCCAACACGATCCTGGTGGACAGCCAGCAGCTCGAATCGGGCGAGGCAATGAGCGATGACTTTAAGCAGATCGCCGCGCGCGAGATTGACGAGTTCAAGGCCGAGTACCGCGTCCGCTTCCCCGGCCGCGATGCCGAAGCGCTGACCGACGAAGACCTGCTGCGTGAGGTAATGAACACCGTGGGCAAGGCGGACAAGCTGGGCGAGCAAGTCAGGTGCGTCGTGAGTGTCTCAATGCTCACCGAGGGGTGGGACGCGCAGACCGTCACCCACATCCTGGGCGTGCGCGCGTTCGGCACGCAACTGCTGTGCGAACAGGTGGTGGGCCGCGCACTGCGCCGCATGAGCTATGCCACCAACGCCGAAGGTCACTTTGATCCTGAATACGCCGAGGTCTATGGCGTGCCCTTCTCGTTCATCCCGACCTCGGGCAGCAACCCCGATCCGAAGCCCGGCCCCATGCCCACCCGCGTGCGGGCGCTGGAGAGCCGCAGCGCCTGCGA
>CAZYGI010000159.1:0-4539 GCA_964647255.1 uncultured Anaerolineales bacterium
GACCGAGCTCCTGCGCTACACCGGACTGTTACTCGGTTAAATTGTCAATGTTCATCAATCACCGGCCGGAGCGCCCCAAAGCCATGGCCAGGAGTGTATTATGACCTTCAAAACCATCATCGAACCGTTCCGCATCAAGACCGTCGAACCGATCCGCCACACGACGCGCGAGGAACGCGCGGTGGCGCTGGCCGCGGCGGGCTACAACCCGTTCCTCCTCAAGGCTGAGGATGTGCTCATAGACCTGCTCACCGACTCGGGCACCGGCGCGATGTCGTCGCAGCAATGGGCGGGGATGATGCAGGGCGACGAGTCCTACGCCGGCGCGCGCTCCTTCTTCCGCTTCGAGGCGTCCGTGCGCGAGATCACCGGGCTGCGGCATGTCATCCCGACGCACCAGGGCCGCGCGGCCGAGCGGATCCTGTTCGGCACCGCGGTGCAGGCCGGCGACATCGTGCCGAACAACACCCATTTCGATACGACGCGCGCCAACATCGAGGCGCGTCACGCGACGGCGCTCGACATCCCCTGCGCGGAGGCCCGCCGGCCTGCGCTCGAGGCTCCGTTCAAGGGCAACATTGACCTGGACGCGCTGGAACGTGTGCTGGCAGAAAACCCCGGCAAGGTGCCGCTGGCGATGATCACCGTCACGAACAACTCCGGCGGCGGCCAGCCGGTGAGCATGGCGAACATCCACGCGGCCAGTGCGATATGCCATAGCCACAGCGTGCCGTTCTTCATCGACGCGTGCCGCTTCGCGGAAAACGCCTGGTTCATCAAGCTGCGCGAGGAGGGCTACGCGGACAAGACGCCGCTGGCGATCGCCCAGGAGATGTTCAGCTACGCGGACGGCTGCACCATGAGCGCCAAGAAGGATGGCATGGCGAATATTGGCGGCTTCCTGGCGCTCAACGACGACGCCCTGGCCCGCCGCTGCAAGGACCTGCTGATCCTGACCGAAGGCTTCCCGACCTACGGCGGCCTGGCGGGCTATGACCTGGAGGCGATCGCCGTCGGCCTAAAGGAGGCACTGGACGAGGATTACCTCCGCTACCGCATCCGCTCGGTGGGCTACCTGGGCGACATCTGCATCGCCAACGACATCCCGATTGTGCGACCGACAGGCGGCCATGCGCTCTACCTGGACGCGAAGGCGCTGCTGCCGCACATCCCCTGGCACCAGTACCCCGCGTGGGCGCTGGCGCTGGTGCTTTACCTGGAAGGCGGCGTGCGCTCGGTGCCCATTGATACGGTGATGTTCGGCCGCCAGCCGGATGGCAGCGAGAAACCCGCGCTGAACGAGCTGGTGCGCCTGGCCTTTCCGCGGCGTGTGTACACCCAGAGCCACGTGGACTATCTGGCCGAGGTGCTCGTGCTGGCAAAGCAGCTTGCCCCGCGCATCCGTGGGGTGAAGATCGTGGAGGAGCCGCCGGTCCTGCGCCACTTCTCGTCGCGGTTCGAGCCGGTCGAAGGGAATCTGGTCGTGGCTTAACGGTTCGGGTTGCCGGGAACCATGCCCTGTGCTATACTGCGCGCCGTTGTCATCCGCCGTCGCGCACAAGATCACGTCGGCGCCGAGAGAGGGCGTGTCGAGCAGCCATCAGGGTGCCGGCCGGCCATGTGAATGAGGAAAATCGCAATGCGCAAGCGCACCTTCGCGGTGCTCTTGGGAACTATCGCCGTGCTGGCGCTGGCATCGTTGGGATGCTCGGTGGGCCAGCTCATCGTTCGTCGCTCGCCTCCCACCCTCACGCCGACCCGCACCCCGCGCCCGACCTGGACGCCGGTAGTCGGGGCGTTGGTGGTCGCCACCCCGACGTTGGATCTGACGCGTTTTCCGGGGGTTACGCTGCCCACCGAGCCGCCGCCCACACCGCAGATTTACGTGCCGGGAGGTGCAGGGCCGATTTTCGTGCCGCAGCCCGGCCCGGGCGGACCAGCGGTGCAGACCGTGGTCGTGATCATCGTCACTGCAACGCCCGTGCCGCCCCCCACGCCGACGCCAGGCCCCCCCACCGGCACGCCGCCGCCGACGTTCACACCCGGCCCGCCCACGGCCACACCGACCGTCACCCCGACGCCTTTGCCGCCGGTGATGGTCAAGGTGAAGACCGACAAAGCGAACGCTCGACAAGGGCCCGGCGCCGGCTATCCGCTGGTCGCGCAGCTCGAACGCGGCACCGAGATCACGGTGGTTGGCCGCAATGCTGCCGGGGATTGGTGGAAGGTGTGCTGCGTCAATGGCGCTGATGTTTGGATCGCGGCGCAAGTGGTGACAGTCTCTGGCCCCGTTTACGCGGTGCCGGAGGATGCCAACATCCCGCCGCCGCCGCCCACGTCGCCGCCGCCCCCCACCCCCGCGCCGACGCCGACCTACTCCTGGCCGATGGTCGTCGAGGGCCGGGCGCAGGAGTATCCGCTGGGCGACGATTATTTTCGGGTGGACGCGGTGATCTACAACGGCGCGACGCCGTTGTGGGGCTACAAGCTGAGCATCCGCAACCTGAGCACCGGGCAATCGTGGCTGAGCGCTGGTTCTGAAGCGGCCTGGAACTGGTATGTGTTGAAACGTCCTGACGACAAGTTAGCGTTTAATCCGAGCGTGGACTGCCTGTCAACTTCGCGCGGTCAGGTTTGTTTGAAGAGCAACGTCAAGTGGGACAGCAATGGCCTGAGCATTCCTGCCGGTGATGCAACGTGGGAGATTGCTGCAACGGATGGCGGCGGGCGTGTGCTTTCGCAGCCGGTCCGCGTTTACACCAGCGCCGCGAACCCGAAATGGTTCTACGTCGTGTTCAGAAGCAACTGATGGAACGACTGCACAGCCGCAAGGCTTTCTTGTTTACCGTAAAGTTCTGGCCGCTGCTGGTGACGCTTCTCCTGCTGGCGGTGACCGGTCTTGCCTGTTCCGTCGGCCAGTCGCTGGTGGGCGAGGCGCCGGCTGCGGCGCCGACGCCCACCAAGACGCCGAGACCGACCTTCACGCCGCTGCCGACGATCGCCGGTGTGCTGCCGACGGCAACGCCCGGCGTGCGCGGCACGCTGCCGCCGGGTGTGACGGTGCAAGCACCGGGCGAGACCTTGGGGCAGGCGCAACCCTTCCCGGCGACGGGGGACGGTTCGACCACGCCGGACGCGTCCGGGACGGTGGTCGGCGGCGCGCTGAGCATCGTGATTTACGCGACTGACACGCCGGAGGCGACGCCCACCCCGGAGCCCGCCGTGCCGACCGCGGGGCCGACGCAGGACGTGGAGACCAACCGTCCGACGCCACAGGGCGGGCCGCGGCCGCTGCCCACCCCCTACGTGGTCGTTAAGTCCGCGACGATCAACGGCCGGCGCGGCCCCGCGACAACTTTCCCGCGCATCGGGGAGGCGAAGAAGGGCGATCAGCTCCTGATCCTGGGGCGCACTGAAGACGGCGCCTGGTGGAACGTCTGCTGTATGGCGAACCAGCCGGTGTGGGTTTCCGCCGATTTGGTGGAAGCCAAAGGCCCGGTGCAAGCCGCGCCGGTGATGACGCCCGCCCCGACGCCGACGCCCGTGCCGCCCGCCCCGCCGAGGCCGACCGCGACAACCGTCCCCACGCCCATGCCGCCGTTCGATATCGCGCGCGGGCCCGAGTTCCCCATCAAGCGCGACGACGGCACCCTGACAATCTGGGTCAAGGTGTACGAGGGGCCGTCGGACAACGAGTCACCGCTGGGCGGGTATGTGCTGAAGGTGGCTCGGGATGGCGCCGATGTGAGCCAGGCCGCGCAGTCGTTCGCCGATCGTGACTTTGATGCTACGCTGGCCGTCGAAGGCGGGTTTAGGTACAATCTGAAGTTCGAGATGTGGAATGCCGGCGAGGCAGACTGGGAGATCTATCTGGCGCGGCCGGGCGGGTTCCGTGTCTCGCCGGTGGCGAAGTTTACCACCAAGGGCGATTCGTATCGCAACCTGGTGGTCTTCATCGCCTATAAGCTCGCGCGCTGAGGAGGAACACCCATGCGTTTGCGCATCATGATCGTGCTGACTCTGTTTGTGATGGCCCTGGCCGGTTGTAGCTCGGACCGGTCGGCTCGCGGGCCTATCGGGACGCCGGTTCCAACCAAGACGCTCCGGCCCACGTTCACGAACACGCCGGCCAAACCAACCCTGACCCCGTCGCCGACCGTGGCGCCGCCGACGCCGACGTCTGCCGCGCCGGTCGCAACGCCTGTTCCTCCGACGCCGGAGCCGCCGGCCGCGACGGCTACGCCGCAAGCAGCCACGCTCACGGTGATCAATGCGTCTGCCAACGTGCGCAGCGGTCCGGGGACCAACTATGGCACGATCGGCCAGGTGAGCCGCGGCCAGACCTTCGTGATCACCGGCAAGAATCCGAGCGGCGACTGGTATCAGTTCGATTACAGTGGCCGGCCCGGCTGGATCATCGGCCAACTGGTGTCGGTCCAGGGTGCGAGCCGCGTTCAGGTGGCTGCGAACATCCCCGCCGCGCCGACGGCCCGCCCGGCGCCCACGCGCGCGCCGCAACCCGCGGCCCCGCGACCGCCG
>CAZYGI010000160.1:0-4486 GCA_964647255.1 uncultured Anaerolineales bacterium
CTTTCCTGGCTGCAATGATTGATGAAGCCAGTTCCGGCAACGAGGTGCCGACCGCGACCACGGTCAGGCCGATGATCAGATCGCTGACTCCGAATCCATGGGCGATCTCCACCGCGCCCCAGACCAGTACACGGGAGCTGACAATTAAAAGCGCCAGCCCCACCACCAACCAGAAGACCGCACGGCGGATGGGCATGGCGCGAACGTCCAGTTCCTGCTCCATCTCGTTTCCCAGCGCATCCTCTTTCTTCCGCAGCCCCTGCCAGATGGAGATGGCTACGATCTGTTGTGCAAGGTCATTTCGCCTACTTTGGTGTGCCCGTCAGTCGGGCTTCAAAAAGACCAGGCAGGATAGCGAAGTAACCAACTGATCCATTACTCGTAACGCGCACTATCAAAGTTGTAGTGAAAGGCTGAGCGCCCCGAAATCATCGCGGCGGTCGCCCTGGCCTTTGAACTCCCGTGTCCTGAGCACATGGGTATAACCCAAACGCAGGTTCCGCCAGGTAATAGCGATACCGAACTGGAGGTCTCCCACCAGCGGTTCTTTGTCTACGTTGCGGCTGTCGCGAAAGGTGTTGCCGTCAAGAAAGATGTTGCGGGCGACGGCCCGGCCCTCAATGCCTGCAAACAGATACCAGCCGAAACCGTGCCGAGGAATAAAAAAGCCTGAGCCCGGCACGCTGGGCTGGATTCGGGGAGGGCCATAGTCGAGCGGCAGGTTTTTGCCGTAGCGCAGCATTAAGCCGGCATTGGCGTAGGTGAATATGTTGCCCAGGGCGCCACCCGCATGCGGAGTCAGGTCGAAGGGAATGCCCAGCAGTGATTCCGCAACCAAACTACGCCAACTGCGGCTATAGGCCAGGATGAACCCTGGCTCGTTCTTGAGTTGGGTGTCCCAGCCTCGCGGTTCATCCGCGTTCACGAATGAATGAACGCGCTTCTGGGTCTGTTCAGCAAGCGAGGCGGGGCCTACCATGCCCACGGTCAATTCGAGTTGATCAAGACGTTGCCCGGTTTCGGCGATTAAGCCAACGGAACCATAGAGCCAGCCGCCATAAGGGCGGTCATCGAGCGGGGGGTCCCGCAAAGTGATGTCCTCCGGAGTATACATGTTCTGGCCGACCGCGTAGCTCGCCCGCACGGCTTTGCCGACAGGGAACAAAGGGAACTTGTCGGCCAGGCGCAACACCCACTCCGGAGTTTTGTCTTCGGCAGACAACCAGGATACACGCACCCCGTTGGTGTAATTCCGGTCGGTATTGTAGAACAGGTCGTTTTCCAGGACCAGGCTGAGGATGCCCTTCTCCGCCTTCTCGGCGGCGAAGGCCGCCGTGGGCGCGAGCAAAAGCATGCCGATCAGGATGGCGGCGATTCTCCTTCCCGGGTGGATCACTCCGGGATTTATGGTGAGCATCGGGGCTGCCGTCATTCTGCTCATCCCATGGTCTCGATGGTTTTCCGAAATCGCGCAAGCGCGAAACCAAACAATGCCGTTCCGATCAGGGCCAGGCTGACGAACTGCGGCCAGACCGCCGTGAGGCCAGCGCCCCGGTACAGGATCGACTGAGCCAACATCACAAAATGCGTGTTGGGCGCGGCGAGCATGATGTACTGGACGGCCTCCGGCATGCTCTCGCGCGGCGTCGAAGCGCCGGAGAGCATTTGTAGCGGAAGCAGCACCAGCAACAGCAACAAGGCGAACTGCGGCATGGAGCGGGCGACGGTGCCGAGGAAAATGCCCATCGAGGTGGTCGCGAACAGATGCAGCGCCGTGCCGGCCAGGAACAGCGCGAGCGAGCCCTGGATCGGTACGGAAAGCCAGCCCTGCACGACGACGGTGAGTGCCGTGGCAGTGGCGGCAAGGACGATCAGCCCCATCGCCCACACCTTGCTCGTCATGATCTCGAATGGCGTGACCGGCATGACCAGCAAATGCTCGACCGTGCCGTGCTCGCGCTCGCGGATCAGCGCCGCGCCGGTTAGCACGATGGAGAGCATGGTCACGTTGTTGATGACCTGCATGACGGCGCCAAACCATGACTTGTTGAGCTGGGGATTGAAGCGCGCGCGCAGCACCAAATCGACCGGCAGAGCTGGCACCTCGCGATAACGCTGCACGAAAGCGCGCACCTCGTCGCTCACGATGGTCTGGATATATCCACTGCCGGTGAACGCCTGGCTCATCCGTGTGGCGTCCACATTGAGCTGAATCGTGGGTTGGCGCCCGGCGAGCAGATCGCGCTGGAAGTTCAGCGGAATATCCAGGGCGAAGGTGGCCAGGCCGGCATCCATGCGGGCATCCATCTCCGCGTGGTCGATGATTTCGGGGGTCACGAAATAAGGCGGGTAAAAGGCGCTGACGATGCGCCACGACAGCGGTGAGCGATCCTCGTTGACGACCGCGATCGGCGCCTTGTTGAGGGTCTCCGGCATGGCCGTTGCCGCCGTGTAGACCGAAATGGTGAAGGCATAGACGATCAGCACCAGCATGATCGGGTCGCGCATCAGGCTGCGCAACTCCTTGATTCCGAGATGAAGGATGTTGGCCGGGCGCATGGACTATCGCTCCTGCTTCTTGAGCAGCGCGGCGGCGAGCGCGATCAGGATCGGCACGGCCAGCGCCA
Organism: uncultured Anaerolineales bacterium; assembly: GCA_964647255.1. GTDB lineage: Bacteria > Chloroflexota > Anaerolineae > CG2-30-64-16 > CG2-30-64-16 > CAWJEL01. Next base: position 2,628 of record CAZYGI010000160.1, read on the forward strand.
GCGGGACGAAGGCCGCCTGCAGATCGGAGAAGTCGAGCGCCTTCGAGAAGGTGCCGCGTGCAATGGTAAGGAAATGGGCGGTCGGGTAGATCTGGCCGATCAGCCGGCCCGCTCCTTCCAGCGATGAGACTGGATCGATCATGCCGGAGAAGTTGACCGCCGGTAGGATGGTGAGTACCGCCGTGCCGAAGATCGCCGCGATCTGGCTGCGCATGAAGGTGGAAATCAGCAGCCCCACGGCCGTGGCGGCGCCGACATAGAGCAACGCACCCGCCGCCAGGGTCAGGAAGCTGCCCTTCAGCGGCACGCCGAAGACGGTCACAGCGAGCAGGGTGAGCAACAGAAAGCTCAGGAAGGACAGCACTATATAGGGTAACTGCTTGCCGAGCAGGAACTCGAGCCGCGTGGTGGGCGTGACGTAGAAGTTGGTGATCGAGCCGAGCTCCTTCTCGCGCACCACGCTGAGCGCCGCGAGCATGGAGGGGATCAGCATGAGCAGCAGCGGGATCACCGCCGGCACCATCGCCACCAGGCTCTTGACATCCGGGTTGTAGCGGAACCGGGTCTCGATATTCACGAGCCCCGCCAAAGCCTCGCCGTGCCCAGCCTCGCGCGCCTTGGTCGCCAGCCAATGGGCATGAATCCCCTGCACATAGCCGCGGATGGTCTCTCCCCGTGTCGGCATGGCGCCGTCGATCCAGGCGCCGATCTCGACCCGCCGGCCCCGTGCGATGTCGCGCGCGAAGCCCGGCGGGATCTCGATCGCCAGACTGATGTCGCCTTCGCGCATTCGCCGGTCGAGATCAGCATAACCGGTAATCGGAGCCCGCTCGATGAAGTACCGGGAGCCGGCGAGGTTGAGCGTATAATCGCGGCTGACGGTGGTCTGGTCGCGATCCAGCACCGCGAAGGTGAGATTCTCCACATCGAGGCTGATCCCATAGCCCATCACGAACATCAGGATGACGCTGCCGAGCAGGGCCAACGTCAACCGGATGGGATCACGGCGCAGCTCCAGCCCTTCGCGCCGGGCATAGCTGATCATGCGCCGGGGGTCGAATCGGCGCCGCCAGCCCTGTGGTTCGACATGACTTGGCGAGGCCTCGACTGAATCGAGCGAAGTGCTTGCGTCCGGTTGGCGTGCCTCGCCAGCGCTCTGCGCTTCGGCATCCTTCAGATAGGTGATAAAAGCCTCTTCCAGGCTGTTCTCGCCATGTTTGCTTGCCAGGGTGGCAGGCGCGTCAGTCACCAGTACCCGACCTGCATGCATCAGCGAAATGCGGTCGCAGCGTTCGGCCTCGTTCATGAAGTGGGTGGAGATAAAGATGGTCACCCCGTCGCGGCGCGAGAGCTCGACCAGCATGCGCCAGAAGGTGTCGCGCGCCACCGGGTCGACACCTGAGGTGGGCTCGTCGAGAATCAGCATTTCGGGCTTATGGATCATGGCGACTGCCAGCGACAGGCGCTGGCGGTGGCCGAGGGGCAGCCGGCCCGGCAAGCTGTCAATCACTGTGGTCAGATCGAAGCGTTCAACCATTTCGTCCACGCGCCCTGAAATCTCGGCAGCGGGCACGTGGAACAGCCGGGCATGCAGCGTCAGGTTCTGTCGCACCGTCAGTTCGGTATAGAGTGAGAAGAACTGCGACATGTAGCCGACGCGGCGGCGGGTCGCGAGGTCGTGCGGGTCCACCTCGTGTCCGAACAGCCAGGCCCGGCCTTCGCTCGGCGGCAGGAGACCGGTCAGCATCTTCATCGTCGTGGTCTTGCCGCAGCCGTTGGAGCCGAGAAAACCGAAGATCTCACCCCGTGGGACACGCAGGTTCACATGATCGACCGCGGTGAACTCGCCGAAGCGCATG
>CAZYGI010000161.1:0-3387 GCA_964647255.1 uncultured Anaerolineales bacterium
GAACTGCTGCGGCCTGCCGATGCAGTCCAACGGCAACTTTGCGGAGGCGCGGCGTTATGCCCAGGCGAACCTGCGCAAGCTCGCGCCCTACGCCGGCCAGGGTATCCCGATCGTCGTCGGCGGGACGAGCTGCGGCATGGAGCTGAAATCGGACTACCGGGAGCTGTTGGGCATCCACACGCCCGAGGCGAAGCTGGTGGCGGAACACGTCTATGACATCTGCGAGTTCCTCTGGCTGCAATACGAGGCGGGGAACCTCAAGACCGACTTCAAGCCGCAGAACGGCCGCTATCTGCCCTACCACACCTCCTGTCACCAGAAGCTCCACCGGATCGGCCGGCCCGCGCTGGATCTGCTGAGCCTGGTGCCGGGGCTGACCGTCGAGGAGATGGGTGCGGACTGCTGCGGCATCACCGGCACCTACGGCTACAAACACGAGAAGCACGCCATCGCGCAGGCGGTCGGCCAGCCGCTCTTCGACAAGATCATTGCTTCGGGCGCTCGGCAGGCCATCTGTGACAACGAGACGTGCCGCTGGAACATTGCGGCGAGCACGGGCCTGGATGTGGTGCACACGGTCGAGGTGTTGGCGGAGGCGTATGGCGGGGGGCGTAGAGCGTAGAGCGGGGAGCGTAGAGCGGGGAATGCGCGTTCTGATCATTGGCGCGGGAGCCGTGGGCTCATTCATCGGCGCACGGCTGGCGCTGGCTGGACACACCGTCACGCTGGCCGGCCGGCCGGGCCTGGTTGAGGCCGTGCGCGGCGGGTTGACCCTCATCGAGGCAGATGGCCGCCGCCGCATGGCGCCCGTCAGCGCGGTGGATAGCATCGCCGCGGCGTTCATTGGCCCTGCTTCAACTTCGACCTCAACCTCAACCTCGTCCTACGACCTTGCGCTGGTAACGGTCAAAGCCTACGACACGGCGGGCGTCATCGCCGAGTTGCAGGCCACCGGCGTGCAGGCGCCCCCCTTGCTCACCTTGCAGAACGGCGTCGGCAATGAGGAGGCGCTGGCGGCCGCCTTCGGAGCAGCGCGCATCCTATCTGGCGCCATTGACACGCCCGTAGCGGTCCCCGGGCCGGGCCAGGTGCAGGTCCACCGGGAGCGCTTCAAAGCGGGTGTGGCGCCGGTTGGACCCGATGCCCCGGTCCCCGCGGCCGCCGCGCTGCTGCGGGATGCCGGCCTGGAGACGACGGTCTTTACGGACTACCGGCGGCTGAAGTGGTCGAAGCTCCTGATGAACCTGCTGGCGAACGCTCAGTGTGCGATCCTCGATTGGACGCCTGCGGCGGTGATGGCGGACCCGATCTCGGCGCGGCTGGAGGCGCGGGCCTGGCAGGAGGCGTTCGACGTCATGGCGGCGCTGGGTGTCCGGCCTGTCGCGCTGGCGCGCTATCCGTTGCCGCTGCTCGCGCCCATCGTGCCGCGTCTCGCACCTGATCTGCTGGCGCATCTCCTGCGCCGGTTTGTGGCCGGCGGACGCGGCAGCAAACGCCCATCGCTTCATATCGCGCTGTCCGAGGGCCGGTCATCCGAGGTCCGGTGGCTCAACGGTGCGGTGGCCGAGCACGCGGCTCGGTTGGGGCGGCCGGCGCCCGTCAACCGGCTTCTCAGCGACGTCTTATGCGCGCTGTCCGCGGATCGCGCGGCCTGGGATGCCTGGCGTGGCCACCCCGAAAAACTGGCTGCTCGGAGTCACCCGTCCCCGGAAATTTGACTTTGACGCCGTTGGCGGATGTGTGTATAATTCCGCCATTCCTTTCACCCACAACAGAATGCTTCAGTAGATCGGCCGGATGGCCCTGCACCTACGAAAGGGGGTGAATTGCACCGAAAACCCTCCCTCCCACGCTTCTGACCTGGGAGCAACCGGTCTGCCGTATTCTCGCAACTTGTCCGACCAGAGCACCATTTTCAGCCACGGAGGAGCTGACCCATGAAACGCATGTTTTCTGTCCTATTGCTGACGATCCTCGTTGTCTCCTTGTCGAGTTGTGCCCCCGCCAGCGGCGGCAACACGATCAAGATCGGCCTGCAGGCGCCCCTGACGGGCTCGTTCGCAGCCGAGGGCCAGTGGGCCCAACAGAGCGTCGGGATCGCCGCCCAGTTGATTAACGATAAGGGCGGGGTCCTGGGAAAGAAAGTCGAGATCGTCGTGGTGGATGACGCTTCCAACCCCAAGGACAGCGCCCTCGCCGCCCAGAAGTTGATCTCGCAGGGTCTGAAGGAAGTGATCGCCTCTTACGGTTCCTCGGTGACTGCGCCCGCAGCCGACCTGTACGACGCCAACAAGGTCGTTTCGGTTGGCTACGGTTGCACTGCTGTGCGTCTGACGATGGATAAACAGCGCCCCTATTTCTTCCGCACGGCCGGACGGGATGACACCCAGTCCGAGTTCTTCGCCAAGTTCGCGGTGGAAACCCTGGGCGCCAAGACAATCGCCGTGATGCACGACAACCAGGACTACGGCAAGGGCGTGGCCTCAGACGCCATCAAGTTCCTGCAGCCTTACGTTGACGCCGGCAAGGTCAAGGTCGTGTACTACGATGCGATAACCCCCGGTGAGAGCGACTACTCTGCGGTCATCAGCCAGATCAAGGCCCTCAACCCGGATGTGTGGTTCTACACCGCTTACTACTCTGAGGCGGCTCTCCTGCTCAAGCAAGGTCGCGAAGCCGGCGTGACCAGCATCTTCGTTGGCAACAACTCGGTCCCGACCCCTGAGTTTGAAAAGATCGCCGGGGCGAAAGTTATCGCCGGCTCGATCCACCTGAATGAGCCCATGCCCCAGTTCCTGAGCTTCCCGGAATCGAAAGCGTTCTTGGATGCCTACAAGGCGAAGTACAATGAGCTGCCCGGGTCGATCTGGGCCGTCTACGCCGCTGACGCACTCAATGCGCTGGTTTCAGCCATCGGCAAGGCCGGCAGCACTGATCCCGACAAAGTAGCCGCCGCCATGCGCAGCATGACCGACGCTACCGGCATCACCGGCCCGCTCTTGTTTACCGAGCGCGGCGACCGGAAGAACATCCCCTACTATGCCTATATCTATAACGACCAGGGCGTCCTGGAGCTCTACAAGAAGTAACTTGCCGTTGCCGATTCAGATCATCCTATAACCACGGGGAGCACCTTCTCCTTTGTCACCAAAGGGGAGGGTGTTTCCCTGCCGTCGCTCCATCCTGCAAGGAACCCGGCAACCGGGGCTCCAAGGGCTTGGTTCTTATCTCAGGCAATCGGTGACCTCACACCGGTTGGGCGCCGAAACGTGATTGTAGAGGAGACAACCCATGGAGATGTTCTCCGAGCAGTTGATTAATGGCTTAACCATTGGTTCTTTCTACGCGTTGGTTGCCATGGGCTACACCATGGTGTACGGCGTCATG
>CAZYGI010000161.1:3512-4173 GCA_964647255.1 uncultured Anaerolineales bacterium
CAGCATCGGCCTGGCCGGGCTGGTGCTGGAAAAAGTGGCCTACAACCCGGTTTATAAAGCCGGCCGTCTGCCCCTGGTCGTGTCCGCCCTGGGCGCCTCGATTTTTCTCTCAAATGGGATCATGGCCGCCTGGGGGCCCCGCTACCAGGCTTACCCGCAGGCCGGAATCCCCACCGGCAGCTTGCTCCTCTACGGCGATGTCCGGGTGACCTATGTCAAACTCGCCACCATCCTGGTGTCTTTGGCGTTGATGGCGCTGATGTACTATGTCATCGAAAAGACCACATTCGGGGCCGCCGTTCGGGCTTCTGCGCTGGACAAAGACACCGCCACCTTGATGGGCATTGATTTCCAAAAGATCATCCGCTTTGTCTTTTTCGTCGGCCCGGCGCTGGGCGCGCTGGCCGGTGTGTTTGCGGGTTTGAACTACTCGCGGATCATCTTTAATCTGGGCTGGACTTACGGTCTCAAGGCGTTTACGGCCAGCATCTTGGGCGGTATCGGCAACATCCCGGGAGCCATGCTCGGCGGGCTGCTGCTCGGCGTGATGGAAGCACTCTTCGAGGGGTATGTTTCGGGCGCCTGGAAGAACGTGTTTGTGTTCGTGATCCTGATCGTGATTCTCATCGTTCGGCCAACCGGCCTGATCGGCGAGAAGACC
>CAZYGI010000162.1:0-4144 GCA_964647255.1 uncultured Anaerolineales bacterium
CCCCAGCGTGTCCAGCATGGGCGGCCGCAGCGCGGTGCACACCTGCCGCAGCTCGCCGAGCAGGTCGCGCACCTCGCCGCGCACGTCTTGCAGCGCCTCTGCGGTCGGCGAGTCCGCCCCCGCCTCCCCTGGATGGGGCGCGGGCAGCAGCATGCCGAGCTGCATATTCATCCCCACCAGCGCCTGGATCGGTCCGTCGTGCAGGTCGCGCGCCAGCCGGCCGCGCTCCTCTTCGCGCGAGCGCATGAGCTGATGTTGTAGCTGAACCAGGGTCTCGCGGCCGGCCCGGAGTTCGTCCAGTTGCCCGCGCAGCGTTTCCAGCAGCAGCACGTTGCTCAGGCTGATCTCGGCCTCGCGGGCCAGCGTCTGCAGGATCCGGCGATCCTCAAGATTCAAACTTCTGCCATCGCGCCGCGGCCCGATGGTCCATGCGCCGCAGGCCTGGCCACCGCAGTCGAGCATCATTTCAAACGCCGGTTGAACGTCAGGATCCAACGTGGAGACGCTTCGGCCGCCGATCGCGAGTCTCGCCCCGCGCAAGTGCATCTGGACCGGTACCTCGCGCGTCAGGATACCGGAGAGATCCGCCCACTCTCGGCTGCGCGCAAGTCGCGCGCTGGCTTGTTCCACCACCCCCGGATAGTCGTACCAGCCGGCATAGAACAGCCGGTCCACCCAGCGCTGCACTCCGTTTCGAATGGGCGGAAACGTCAATGCGGTGAACAGTTGTGATAGGTCACCCGCAGCCGCGGCGGATGCGCCCCCTCGCGACTGCTGAAGGTGCGGCCAAACGGACCGGCGGGACCGATCAAGATGACGCCGTGATTGCTCGCCGGCGCGCTCAGCCACGACTTTGCCATGCTGGTCAGGTCCCAGCTCTTCCACCCGGTATTCTGGTTCACCGGCACCGAGACCCCGCCGCCGTCGCCGGGCTGGTTGTTCCACGTCACGTCCCCTTCGCTCCACGCGCCCACGATCTGCATCGCATAGATCCTGACCGAAGCGCCCGTGCCGGCATCGGTCTGGTACAGCTCCAGCACCGCCGAATCAATGGCCGACCACGCCGGCAGCGCCGCCAGGTTGAAGTGCGCCAGGCTGCGCCATTCCCTGGCGTTGGGCAGCGCCAGGACCCGACTGACGTCGAGGTAGGTGGCGCTGCCGGCATTCGTGCCCGGCGCCCCCGACGCGATGGTCGCGTCCGCGTCGGCCGTCAGCACCTGCTCGCCCTGGGGCTGATCCACTGCCGTGCCGGGGCGGAGTCCGCAGCTTGCGTCGCGACCGTCGCGCCCACCAGCCACAGCAAGCACAGCAGGAGGATGACAACAGCGATAACGGTCGGCGTTTGACGCTTCATAGCGGCCTCCAGACTGTTCATCACGTCGCCGAGCCAGCCGGACCAGGCCCCGCGTCCCAGATTCCGGAGCATGCAGTTTAGCATGCACATAACGAACCTTGTCGTTCAGGCTTTTCGCATCCCCTGCACCACGACCCGCCCCGACCGCATGATCCGGAAGCGCTCTCCCGGCTGAAGCACGTGGTCATCTGGGTCATTGTCCTGGGTGACCCACAAGACGCTGTCAAGACTAGCGATCTGAACGCCCCGGTGATCGCCCGAGAGTGAGAGGACCTCACGATACCGCAGACGAACCTGGAACACCTCTGGGCGTTGCAGGCGGCGCACGATCGGCAGACGATGATGTAGGGTAGCTGAGTTCTGCATGACACACCTCCGGCGCGGAAAAGGATAATCGTTTGTCGTGCCCATTTCTGCGAATCGGGCGGCGTTGAGGCTTGATGGTATCGGGTGATTCCGGTCAGACTATAGCAGAAAGGAACGCGGTTGACATCGGGGTGCAGTACCGTTTTGCAGCGGCGATGACCGGTACTGCAGTACCAGCCTTGCGCGGAATCAGCGGGGCTTGCGACTCAAGATATTCTCCCGGTGTTGTGGCCTGACGGGTCTGCGAAACCCGTCAGGCCCCGCTCTACTTGATCACGACGGGCAAATAGACGGAGTGCTGACCGGCTCCACCGCCCCAGAAACCGCCAACAAGCGTATACCCTCCGCCGCGCAACGCTGAGCCGGCCTCCGGCTGGCCGGCCGTCCCAGTGAGGATGGTGTCGCCGGCGGCGCTGGTTCCGCCGCCCGCAGCAACGCGATACCACGTCAGATCATACCCGCCGCCCGCCAGCGCATGAGCTGGGCTGGGGGCCCGCAGGCTCGGAAGCGCCAGCACCAGAATCACCAGCAAGAGTACGCGTCTCATCCCCTGCCCCCTTCCTCACCACGCAACTTCAGTCGTGCGCACCGTCGCCACCCAGCGGACGTCCATCCCCTGAATGCCGGTCACCACGATAAGCAGCGCATCGTGGGCATCGTCGGCCTGGACCGTCGCATCCCACGCAGCGTTGTCCTCGGCCAGGGCCGTGATGTTGGGTGTGCCGACCAGCCTCGTCGTCCCGCCATGGTTCTCGATGACGCCCCGCATGGCATAGCCGGCCGCCAGATTGGTGTTGCTGCGGCCGACCACCAGGATGTCGAAGGTCATGGCTCGATTGGTCGGGATGGTCAGGCGGGCGCCGCTCCCATCCAGATAAAGCTCCTGGTGCGCCCCATCGGTCGTTTCCTTGCGCAGCACGTACACCGATGTTTGCGCGTCGCCCTCGTGGCTGAAGTTTCCGGCAGCGTAAGCCATTTCGGCATAGTGCGATGCTTTGGCATGATTGCCGGCCGCCAGGCTGTCGTCACCGGCTGCGACGTTGCCCTCGCCGCCCGGAACAGTCGCCGCCTGGCCGCTGGCACTATTGGTCGTGCCGCCGCCGATAGCCGACCTGAAGCCCGTAGCCTGGTTGAGAATCCCGCCTGCGACGGTGGAATCGTTGGCTGAAGCCTTGTTCCCGCCCCCGCCGCCCGCTGTAGCGAAGGTGCCCCCAGCGGTGTTGCCGTGGCCGCCGCCAACCGTGGCATAATTGGCGCTGGCTGTGTTGAGATTGGCCGCATCGCCCCCGCCGCTCACCGTGGCGCCCACGGCGCTCGCGCCGATGACGTTGCCGCGATAGCCGCCGACCACGTTTGGGCTGGTCGTGTTTTGCTGGGTCCACAAGCCGGGCAGGGCGAGCGCGTACGGCGCCGGTGTCAACGGTTGCCGCGGGGCGAGCGTGATGTAGCTGCCGCCGGCCGGACAGCTCACTGCGATCTGGAGCCAACGCGCGTCCCCCGTGAAGGCGCCCGCGCCGAAGTCGAGCGTTACGGTGAACAGGCCGTTGGTCAAGGTGACGTTGGGCTTCGTCAACGTAGCGCCGACCTGGCCGGTGGCATTGCTCAGCGAATCCCACAGGCCGAACTGAAAGTCGCAATTGCCGTTAACCGGCCCGCTCGCGTTCTTGAGCTGGCCCTGATAGGTGATGGCCGTGCCCGGTGCGGCGTCCACCGACTGCGGACCTTCTCCTTGCGCAATGGCGCCGCCGGCGCTCAACAGCAGCGCCACGACAAGTACGGTGACGAATACGACGAGACCATGTTTGTGGTTCATCCTTGCCTTCCTTCTTGCGCTGATTGTGTGCTTTCGTCGGTCTTCTGTTCCGACCGCCGGTCCCAAATCCATTTCGGACGCAGAATAACAGAAGGCAGAGCTGTTTACATCGGGGCGGAGTACCGTCTTTGCGCGGAGACACCCGGTACCGCGGTACCAGGTTGAGGAGAATCAGTGAAACTGAACGAGGTGGTTCTTCTGCCAGGTCACGCACACCGTCGTGCCCTGGCCCGGCGCCGAGTCCAGACGCCATTCGCCGCCGATGAGCTCGGCCTGCTCGCGGATGCCGGCCAGCCCGAAGTGTCCCTGGCCGGCCAACTCCTCGATAGCCGCCGGTGTGAAACCGCAACCATCGTCCTGGACTGCCAGGTCGAGGCGACCACTGCTTGCATCCCAGGTCAGACACAGGTCCACGCGTTGCGCCTGGGCGTGATGCGCCACGTTCGAGAGCGCCTCCTGGACTACGCGGTACAGGTTCACGGCGACTTCTTCCGGCAGGGATCGCAGCGCGGCGTCGAGAGGTAGGTCGAGCTTAACGGCCACGCCATTTTGCACGGACCAATCCTCGGCCAGGGCGCGCAGCGCGGCGCCCAGCCCCAGCGTGTCCAGCA
>CAZYGI010000163.1:0-4127 GCA_964647255.1 uncultured Anaerolineales bacterium
CAGGTCACCTATCAGGTCAAGGCCGGCGACACCTTATACGGGATCGCGCTCAAGTACAACGTGAGCGTGGATGCCTTGATGGCGGCCAACCGCCTCACCTCGGCCGCCGGCCTGCAGATTGGCCAGACACTGGTGATCCCCGGCGCCGGGACCCCGTCCACCGCAACCCCGCGGCCGCAGCCGGTCGTGTCGCCGACCCCGTCCCCGCTGCCGCCGACGGCCGCGCCCTCTCTGCCGGCGCCCGTGTTGCTGAACCCCGGTGACCAGTCGCAATACACCGGTGAGAAGTATCAGATCTTTCTGAAGTGGCAGCCCGTGCCCGGCATGCCGGTCGGCGATGACTTCAAGTACCAGGTGGTCATCCGGTGGGTGGAACAGGGTGCGCCTCAGGAGTACTCCGACCTCTTTACGCCTTACACCGAGATGGCTTTCCCCGGCTGGCTGTGGGGCCGCGCGGATCAGCCGGCGCGCCAGTATCAGTGGTTTGTGCGGACTGTGCAGTTAGCCACCGATGGCAAAGGCGGCCAGCGGATCATTCCGCTCAGCCCTGCCAGCCAGATGTTCTCCTTCTTCTGGAATTAGTGGATTGATCTATGACCGAGGCATTGACGATGATCCTGGAGCAACTGGCCGACGAGGCTCGGCTGGTGCGTTCGATTGACCTGGAACCTGTCTCAGACTTGGCGCGCCGCGAATTGGAGCAGTTTCGACAGACCTGGGAAGGCTTGCGGGCCGGCCGACGCGTGGAACTGCTCACAGCGATGATCGAGCAGGCGGAAGCGAACATCCGGCTGAATTTCCACGCCGTGTTGCGTAGTTGCCTGCGCGATGCCGATGCGAACGTGCGCCGGCTGGCCGTGGATGGGCTTTGGGAAGACGAAAGGCCCACCCTGGTGCCGGCGTTGGTGGAGCTGCTGGCTGACGATCCCGTCACCGAGGTGCGGGCTGCTGCGGCGACCTCGCTGGGTCGTTTTGTCCAGTTGGGCGTGCTCGGCGAGATTGCCGAGCATCCGGCCCGGCAGGCTGAAGCGGCCTTGCGCGCCGCGTGGGATCGCAGCGGTGAGGGCATCGAGGTGCGCCGTCGTGCGTTGGAGGGCCTGTCGCATGCCGATTCGGCCGGCATCCATAATCTGATTCGCCTGGCGTATTATCATGATGACCCGCGGATGCGCCAGAGCGCGCTCTTTGCGATGGGGCGCAACGCCGACTCCTGTTGGAACAAAATCGTCCTGGCGGAACTCAACAGCAGTGAACCGGCCATGCGCTTCGAGGCCGCCGTGGCCGCGGGCGAGATGGCGCTGCGGGCGGCAGCCCGGCCGCTGGTGGCCGCGCTCGACGATCCCGACGTTCAGGTGCGGGAGGCCGCAGTCTCGGCGCTCGGCAAGATCGGCGGGCCGGTCGCACGGCGCACGCTCCAGGCGCTCGTCCAGAATGCTGACGACCCGTTGGCGGATGTCGCTGCCGAGGCCCTGGACGAGCTCACGTTCGAGAGCGATGGCCTGGAAGATTTGATCCTGAAGCACGAGTCGGCGCAGGTCCGCCGCAGTTTCTCCGCGGACGACGAGGAGGACTGGGAGGATGAGGGCGAGACCGATGCGGACGAGTGGGATGCGGACGAGGACGAGGACTTCGCCGACTTCGACGGCGACGATGACGCCGACGAAGATGACCTGGACGGCGAGGACGCGGAGTGGGACGACGAGGCGGAAGACGACTTCGCCGAGATGGAAGCCGAGGACCCGGATTGGGCCGATGATGACGATGAGGACGCTGCGTGGTCGAGATGAGCAATAGACGAAGTCCACAACTGCCGAAGGCGCCGCGGCCTGATCCGGGCGAGGCCGCAGAGCGGCGCGCCGAACGCGCGCATGTCCTGGTAGGCGAGGCCGCACAGCTGCTGACCGCCAGGCGGCTGGGCGAGGCGGTGCCCCTGTTGACCGAGGCGCGGCGGCTCGATCCCCGGAACGCGGCTGCGGCTATCAACCTGGGGGGCGCCTATATCCTGCAGGGGAAGCACAGCCTGGCTGTGCCGGTGCTGGAAGATGCGGCCCGCCTGGAACCCGGCAATCCCATGGTCTGGACGAATCTTGCCGCGGCGTACCTGGGCAAGCTGCCCTTTGCTACGGCTGAGCGGCAGGAGCAGGCGATCGGCGCTTTTGAGCGGGCCCTGGCGCTGAACCCGCGCACGCCGCATGTGCACTACAATCTTGGGCTGATCTACCTGGAGCGGAACGATCCGCAGCGCGCCGCCGAGCATTTTCGGAGTGCACTGGACAGCGACCCAACCGACCGCGACGCTCAGCGTTACCTGGACGCCATCCGTCGCGCCGATACCGAAGGGGAGAGGCAAGGGTAGCCGATGAGTTGGCGCACGAGCCCCACTCGCGTTGCCTGGGTGATCCTGCTGGCAAGCTTTTTCACCTGTCTGACGCTGGCTGTGGCGGTGCCGGTGGGCATTCGCAGTTTCTTGCTGCACGCCACCCGCAGCCAAACGGCGTTTGTCACCGCTACAAGCGGCACGGGGCAGTTGTGGCTGCCCGGCAAAGCCGACCCGGTGGCCGTCACCGATCGCGACCGCCGGCCGGTCACCGAACAGAGCCGGGTGGCGACCGACAGCAAGGCCAGCGCCCTCCTGTCGTTCAGCACCGACGAGGCCGGCGCCCATGTGGATGCCTTCGTGCAGCTTTTCCCCGGCTCCGACCTCACGGTGGACCGTGCGCGCACCCCGCGGTTCGACCTGAGCTCAGATCCCAACTTGATTACGCTTGCTTTACAGGGGGGGCGCGCCTATCTGACCGCGGAGGCCGGTGACACGCGCCCTGTGCGCGTACTTGTCACGACACCGCACGCTAGCTTGTCGTTCGAGACCGGCACCTTCGACATCCTGGTGGACGCGACCGAGACGCAGGTCCGCACCCGGTCCGGCCACGCCGAGGTGCTGTCGGCGGGGCGCGCGGTCGAGGCGAACAGCGGCGAGCGCGTCACCGTAGCTGCCGGCCAGATGCCTGAGCTGCCGGTGCCGGACACGATCAACCTGGTGCTCAACGGCCGGTTTGAGGGCCGGCTCTCACCGCCGTGGCAGGATTACGTCACCGTGGGCGGGGCCGATGTCGAGCCCGGCAAGGTGACGCAGGAGCAGGAAGGTGGCCGGGATGCCGTGCGTTTCACGCGCAGGACGGAAGATGGTGCGCCCAACGAGGTGGGCTTGCAGCAGGAGATCAACCGCGATGTGCAGGGCTACGATTCGTTGGTGCTTCGTCTCGATTTGCAGCTGTTGAACCAGAGCGTGCCTGGGGGCGGCTACCAGGCGTCCGAATACCCGCTGATGGTGCGCATTGACTACACCGACATCTACAACAAGGACCAATTCTGGGTGCAGGGGTTCTACTTCCGGGATTTGACGCAGTCCTTGACCTGGGCGGATCCCAAGACCCGCGGGACGCGGGTGCCCGGTGGCGTGTGGTACACCTACGAATCGCCTAACCTCTTCCAACTGTTGAGTGACACCCGCCCGGCGTATGTCAACAAGCTCACTGTGTTCGCGGCCGGCCATGATTACGATAGCCGCGTGGCGGATCTGGCGTTGACGGTGCGGTAGGAATGCGGAAATCTCTAGCGTTCCTGGTCTTGCTGTTGGCCCTCTGTGTTTTCCTGGGCCTCGGCGCCTACCAGCTTGGCCTCCCCGGCTTGCACTACGACGAGGCCAAGGAGGCGGGCCTCAACGCGATGGAGTTGTTGACCGGCCAGCCGGTGACCGCGTTCCGGGACGCCACTGTACAGATCGGACGGCTGCGGCTCCCGCTGATGGTGCAGGATTACATCGGCAACCTCAACGTGCTGCTCGCCGTGCCGCTCCTGGCCGTCGGCGGGATCAACACCGTGGCGCTGCGCTGGCTGCCCCTGCTGATCGCTGCGCTGACGCTGCTTCTCACGTGGCGGGTCGCAGGCCGGCTGGGCGGCCCAGTCGCCGCCGCCGCGACGGCGCTGCTGCTTGCGGTCAACCCCGCTTTCATCTTCTGGAGTCGCCAGGGGATCTTTGTCACCAACCTGACCGTCCTGCTCCTGGTCGCCAGCCTGCTGACCGGCCTGCGCTGGTGGCAGAGCCGGCGCGCAGCCGACCTCTGGCT
>CAZYGI010000164.1:0-4028 GCA_964647255.1 uncultured Anaerolineales bacterium
ATCGGCCGGGATCTACGCGACCGCAAACGCATGGCCATCGTCCCACTCAGCCAGGGGCGCCCAGCCGCGACGCGCTATGAAACGCTGAGCGTCTTCAAGATCGCCGCTCCGGGCGAGCGCCTGGCGCTGCTGGCTTGCCACCCGCTGACAGGGCGCACGCACCAGATTCGCGTCCACTTGGCCTATGCCAAGCATCCCATCGTCGGAGATGCAGTCTATGCAGGTCGGCGCAAATCCCCCGTGGCGTGTCCCCGTCAGTTTCTGCACGCGCAGCAAATCAGCTTCCACCTGCCGGGCACCAATGAACTGGTGATGTTCAACGCGTCTTTGCCGGCCGATTTACGAGCCGTATTGACGGCGTTGGAGCGCCGGGAAGGCGGCGTCTCAGAAGGAGAGCCGTGGGAGTGACCCACTGCGCCCCTCAGACTACAGGACTTGCGGCCGCCCCGGCACTTTATGACAATCCCGGCAGCGCGCCTCGTACACCTCACTGGCGCCCACCAGGATGATCGGGTCGTTGTAATTGGCCGGCTGGCCGTTGATCAGACGCTGCGTGCGGCTGGCCGGCGCGCCGCACACCACGCAGATGGCGTGCAGCTTGTCCACCATCTCGGCCTCGGCCATCAACAACGGCATCGGGCCGAACGGCTCCCCGCGAAAGTCCAAATCCAACCCGGTGATGATCACCCGCAGCCCGCGGTCGGCCAGCAGGCGGGCCACGTCGGCCACCTTCCAATCGAAGAACTGGGCCTCGTCAATCGCCACCACCGTCGTATCGGGATTGAGCTTGCTCAGGATTTCCTCGGCGCGTTCGATGACAAACGCCTCTTTCTGACCGCCATCGTGCGAGGCGACCCGTTCGAGTGCGTAGCGATCATCCAGCCTGGGCTTGAACACCTGCACGCGTTGCCGCGCGATCTCGGCGCGCCGCACCCGCCGGATCAACTCCTCGGTCTTGCCGCTAAACATGCTGCCGCAGATGATCTCGATCCATCCACCTTTAGGTTGAAAATAGGGCATGGGGAACCTCGTGGCCGGAAGCTAGAAGTTGGAGGCTAGACATTGGAGGTTAGAAGCTGGAATGAAAAGCTGGATACGGGAAGTACCCAGTATCCAGCTTCCAACATCTAACTTCCAGATTGCAGATCTACGCGTCGCCGCGGCGCTTGGCCAGGCGGGCCTGCTGCACGGAACGCTTCAGCGCGTCCTGCTGCGACTTGATCTGCTCGACGGTGTCGGCAGTGCGCTCCAGGCGCTTCATAAAGCGGTCCACCTGCCCGGCGGTGTCAACGATGCGCTGTTCGCCCGTATAGAACGGGTGGCAGGCGGAGCAGATGTCCACCTTGAGCTCCGGGCTCGTGGACCCGACCGTGAAGGTGTTGCCGCACGCGCAGATGATACGCGCCTGCGGATAGTATTTCGGATGAATCTTAGCTTTCATGGTGTCACGCTTCCGGATAAACGCTCACGACCCGGCGTCCGTTCTTGATCTCGAACTTGATGAAGCCCTCTGCCGTCGCGAACAGGGTGTAATCCTTGCCCAGGTCGGTGTTCAGACCGGGGTGGAATTTGGTGCCGTGCTGCCGGATGATGATGTTGCCGGATAGCACATGCTCACCGCCGAAGCGTTTCACGCCTAAGCGTTGGCCGACGCTATCGCGACCGTTGCGGCTTGAGCCGCCGCCTTTTTTGTGTGCCATTTCTATCTCTCCTTCAAGCCACTGCTCAAGCCTGGATCGCCATAATCCGCAATGCGGTGTACAGCTGCCGGTGACCGCGTTTTCGGCGCTGACGCTTCTTGGGCACGTAATGGAACCAGATCACCTTGCGCGCCTTGCGTTGCCCAAGGACCTTCGCCACCACGGTCGCACCGGCCACGGTCGGCTTCCCAACAGTGATTGCATCGCCATCAGCGATGAGCAATACCTGATCCAGCGTCACCTGCTCCCCGACTTCGACCGGGAGTTTCTCGACGTTGATCACTTCGCCGGGGGTCGCACGATACTGCTTCCCGCCGGTCTCCACCACTGCATACATCCGATTATCTCCTCGCCGACCGCGCTCACATCGGGGTGAGACTTCGACTTGGCGGCCCGCATCCTGGTGAACGGTTCAATAACGCGATGGCACGGCCTATCTAGGCCGCACCGGAGTGCTAGTGTACTCAAAGAGAGGCATTCTGTCAAAACGGACGGCATCCTGTTTTGCCCGGTGGCATGTTTACACGTTTACACGTTCCAACGATTGCACGCGCCAACGTGTCAACGTTCTCAAGCCCAATACACATACACCGTCGGACTGTGCGCGCCCTGGGGGGCGCTCCACTGAAAGACCCACCAGGCATCGTATGGGCTCATGTTGACGCACCCGTGGCTGCGCGGCGAACCGAATTTGTCATGCCAGTACGCAGTGTGCAGCGAGTAGCCGCTGTAGAAGTAGCACGTCCAGGTGACATCTTCCAGATAGTAGCCGGGCCCCGACATCTTGCCCGTCTCAAGCCGCAACCAGGTGCGAAAGATGCCCTGCACCGTGGGCGTGCCGGGCAGCCCGGAGGCGATCAGCGCCGCAAAGACCGGCCGATCGCCCTCGTAGGCAACGGCCGTCTGTCGCGCCAGGCTCACGCCCACCCACCGCTCGGCGCCGCCGATGCTGGCGGGCCGGGGCTTGGCGCGGGCGACGCCGATCCCCGTGGCCTCCACCCATTGCCCGTCGCCAATCCGATACCAGACGGCGCCGCCCACCGCGCGTTCTTCCAGGATCGCAAGCGCCTGATGCTGGACGACCGTCCCGATCGGCGGGTTGTCGGCGGTGGCGCCGGGTCGGCCGCGCACCTCGCGGCGGTCAGAAACAACCCAGCCGACGGGAAGCTGCGCTGGCGTCGCCGGAGCCGTTGCCGCGAGCGTCCGAAGGCTGCCCTCCACCAGCTTCACCCATGTGCTGATAACCCACTGCCCTGCGCCGATCCGATACCAGACGGCCCCGGCGACGGTTTGCGCTTCATAGATGCTGACCTCAGCGCCGACACGCAGGACGTCGATCGGCGGGTTGTCGGCGGTCGCGCCCGGACGCGCGCGCACGTTCAACGCGGTCGCCGTCACTACCCCGCGGCGCACTTCAGGCGCCGGCGTGGGGGTGGGCGCCGGCGTTGGCGCGGGCGTGGGCGCGGGCGTGGTGACGATCCGCACGTACGCGCTGTGCACCCACTGACCCGCGCCGATCCGGTACCAGGCCGCGCCAGCCACTGTGGTCTCCTCGTAGATCGTCACTTCGGCGCCCGCACGCAGCGTGGCAATCGGCGGATTGTCGGCGCTGGTGCCGGGCCGGCCGCGCACGTTCAGCGTCGTGGCAGTGACGACCCCGGAACGCACGCCTGTCGGTGGCGGCGTGGGTGGGATTATGCTTTCCAGGAGCACGCCGCGCAGCGCCGACGGCTGGAAGAAGGTGACCACGCTGGCTGCAATCCAATCGCCCTGCGCCGTCTGATACCAGCGTTCGCCCCCCGCGGTCGTCTCGGCGCGGACGGAGAGATAGATGCCGGGATTGACGCTCCGCCGCGCGGCGCCACCGCCGGGGGCGGCGTAGGTGTAGACGCCGGAACGGATCGGCCTGATATAGCGATAGGGCAGCCAGGGTTCAGCGGCCGTCGCGGGCGCCGCGGCGGCTTCGAGCGGAGCCGCTTCGCTGAGACCGGCGCGCGGCTCAGCCGCCAGCTCGTCCGGCGCGCTGAGTTCCAACGGCGTTTCCGCCAGGGTCGCAGCATAGAACCCGTCGGCGTCCAACAGATCCAGCGCGACGGTGTAGGGGCCGGGCTTGGCGTAGGTCAGCCCAAACTCCGCCGCCTGCGTTCCGCCGTCGGCATCCGAGAACCAGCGCACCTGCGCCGCGCCGCCGTCCAGCCGGAGGCGCTGGCCCGCGGCCAGGCCTTCGACGCGCAGCTTGACCAGCCGCTGCATGGGGTCGCCGGAGACCGGGGTGATTTGGAAAAGGCTGACGACGGGCGCCGGGGCGGCTTCCTCAGCGGAGAGCGC
>CAZYGI010000165.1:0-4000 GCA_964647255.1 uncultured Anaerolineales bacterium
GACGGTGGACACCGGCACCGGCCAGGTGACGGTGAACAAGCTGGTGATGGTGCTCGACTGCGGCATGATCGTCAATCCGGCCGCGGCCGTGGGCCAAATCGAGGGCGGCATGACCCAGGCGCTGGGCTACGCGGTGTGCGAGGAGATGCTGTTCGACGAGCACGGCCGCCTGGTCAACCCGCGCTTCGGCGACTACCGCATCTTCGCCGCGGATGAGATGCCGGAGCTGGTCGTTCGTTTCGTGCAGACCTACGAGCCGACGCACCCATTCGGCGTCAAAGCCGTGGCCGAGATCCCGCTGGACGGCGTCGGCCCGGCGGTGGCGAACGCGGTCTACAACGCGATCGGCGTTCAGGTCCCGGTCATCCCGCTGACGCCGGAGCGCGTCTGGCGCGCGCTCCAGCAAGCGTAACCCCATTCTGGTTCGGACTGGCGGAACCCAGGCGCCTGCCTGGGTTCCGCAGCGCCTTTGCCTGCGCCGATGACGCCTCGCAGGCATCACTTCCCTGGGTCACTGTTCTCAGATAACACTGCGCCGCGCCGCATCATCGCAGTCACGAAAGCCAGTAGGGCTGGATGTCCAATCCTTCTCCGGCTGGTGATGCTCTACATCCGTCCCAGTGAGGTCTTTATGAAGCAACGTTTGGCGTTCTCGATCCTCGGGTTGATCCTGTTGACCCTGGCGGTCACTCCTTGTTCGATAGCCGTGGCAAGTCCGGCATCGCCCATCCCACCGGCGCAGGATTCCGGCGTTCTCGTCGTTCGTGTGTATTACAACACCGTCGAGGACAGCCGCCGGCTGACCGATTTTGACCTATTCGAATACAACAATCAGCAAGAGCGCTACTTCCTGGTGGCAGTTGACGCCGCGGGGTTGAAGCGCCTCGAGAAATTGGGCTTCCGAACGGTTGTAGACGCCTCGGAGACGGCCAACTTCGCCCGGTTGTCTGTGCCGTTGGATCAGCAGGCTGAGCCGGTCGGGATCGAGAGCATCCCCGGCTACACCTGCTATCGCACGGTGGAGGAGACTTACGCGGCCGCGCAGGCTCTGGTGACTGCCCACCCGACGCTGGCGGCCTGGACCGATGTCGGCAACTCCTGGACAAAGCAGCAAGGTTCGGGCGGCTACGACATGATGGTGCTGAAGCTGACCAACTCGGCCATCACCGGCGTCAAGCCAAAGATCTTCATCACTGCCTCCATCCACGCCCGCGAATACACGCCGGCCGAGACAGCCACCCGTTTCGCTGAATACCTCGTCAACAACTACGGCACGGACGCGGATGCGACCTGGCTCCTGGACCATCACGAGGTTCACCTCATGTTCCAGGCTAACCCCGACGGCAGGAAAAAAGCGGAGACGGGCCTCTCGTGGCGGAAGAACGTGGACAACAACGACGGCTGCAGCAATTCGAGCACCTGGGGCACTGATCTCAACCGCAATTTCTCGTTCTACTGGAATTACTGCTCAGGGTGTTCCAGCGCAGACCCCTGCGCCGACACGTACCGCGGCCCCAGCGCGGGATCCGAGCCGGAGACGCAGGCGATCCAGAACTACTTGTTGAGCAACTTCCCCGACCAGCGGGATGCCAGTCTGAGCGCGGCCGCGCCCGCCACGGCTACAGGCGTCTACATTGATCTGCACAGCTACAGCCAGTTGGTGCTGTGGCCGTGGGGTTTCACTTCCAGCACTGCGCCGAACGCGACCGCCTTGCAGACGTTGGGACGCAAACTGGCGTACTTCAATAGCTACACGCCGGAGCAGTCGGTCAGTCTCTATGCCACCGACGGGGCCACCGATGACTTCGCCTACGGCAACCTGGGCGTGGCCGCGTTCACCATCGAGATGGGCACGGCTTTCTTCCAGTCTTGTACGACTTTTGAGAACACCGTTTATCCGGTGAACCTGAACGCGCTGATCTACGCCGCCAAGGTGGCCCGCACGCCCTACCAGACGCCCGCTGGTCCCGACGCGCTCAACCTGGCGGTGAGCAGCAGCACGGTTGAGGCCGGCACATCCGTAGCCCTGACCGCGACCATCAACGACACGCGCTATCGGCAGAACAACGGCACGGAGCCGACGCAGGCCATCGCCGCGGCAGAGTACTACGTGGACACGCCGCCCTGGCAGACCGGCGCCGTGGCCAACGCGATGACCGCCAGCGACGGCAGTTTCAGCAGCACGATCGAGGGCGTGACAGCGACGGTGAGCACCGGCAGCCTGGCCGCCGGCAAGCATATCCTCTTTGTGCGCGGCAAGGACGCCAACGGCAACTGGGGCGCGTTCAGCGCGATCTTCCTCAGCGTGACGTGTACGGCCCCGGCCAGCGTCGGGGCGCTCTCGATCGTTAAGTCGAACGGCAACCAGGTGCAGGTGTCCTGGTCGGCCGTGACGGGAGCCAGCTATTACGAAGTGTGGTCCTCGCCTGATGTGCCCTACTTCACGCCCGGCGCGGATTGCAGCCATCCCACGCCGTACACCTGCAGGATCGCGCCCGGCGCCAGCCTGACCGACGCATCGCTCGGCAGCACGGACACCCACACGGTGTATCTCGTGCGCGCTGCCAGGAGCTGCGGTGCGGTCTCGGGCGTTGGGGTGGGGCGCGTTGGGGAATTTGAATACGGCATGGTGCCGGGGAATTAAGCAAATAGATAACGAGGTTCGATCTATACGAACCCCGATGGACGCAAGAAGGCCGAGACCGGGCTTTCGTGGCGCAAGAATGTGGACAGCACCTCCGGTTCACCGAAGATGGACGTGGAGCTGTCGGCCGACGGCGGCGCAACCTGGACGACAGCCAAGAGCACGGCCACGCTGTCGAAGACTGACACCCTCTACACGCTGGGCAGCACAAGCGACCTGTGGAGCCGGACGTGGACGGCTGCGCAACTCCGCGATGCGAACTTCCGGGTGCGCGTGACGAATGTGGCGACGAACACCAGCCGCGACTTCTGCCTGGATCAGATCGCGGCGCACGCGACAGATCGGTAGGGGAAACGGGGAGATGGGCAAACATGGAGACAAGGAGGCAAGACGACGTGACTCGATCTTGTCTCCTTGTTCCCGTCTACCCTTATTCTATCCGCGCAGACTTGCCCCCAACTCGCGCTCCAGCCGGGCGACGATTTTGGCGCGCAGCTTCTTGGTGTCCTCATCGGTGAGGGTGCGATCGGGCGCCTGGAAGGTGAGCGCGTAGGCCAGCGACTTCTTGCCCGCCGGCACCTGCCCGCCGCGGTAAACGTCGAACAGGCGGATATCAACCAGCAGCTTGCCGCCGCTCTGGCGGATCAGCGCCTCGACCTGGGCCGCGGCCACGGCTTCGTCCACGATGAGCGCTACGTCCTCGTAGACTGCGGGCTGCGTCGAGATGTCGGTCATCTCGTGGCTTGCGCCCCAGCCGGCCAGCAGTGCGTCCAGGTCGAGCTCCATCACGACCACCGGTTGCTCCGGCAGGTCGAACGCGGCGCGCACTTGGGGGTGCAGCTCGCCCAACACGCCGATCTCGGCCCCGCCGACCAGCAGCCGCGCGGCCCGGCCGGGGTGCAGCGCGGGATGCTCGGCCCGCTCCCACTTGACATCAGACAGACGCAGCCGGGTCGTCAGCGCCTCGGCCACGCCCTTGAGGTCGAAGAAGCCCAGCGGCGCGGCGTCATGCCCCAGCCATGAGCCAGCCTCGCGCGGCCCGGCCAGCAGCGCAGCAACGCGCTGCGGTTCGGCCGGCAGCGTCTCATCCGGTCGCGGGTCGAAGACGCGGCCTACCTCGAAGATTGCCACCCGGTCGGTGAAGCGCAGGTTGGCACGGGCGGTGTTGATCAGTCCCGTCAGCAGCGTCCGCCGCAGGTGCGCCCGGTCGGCGGTCAGCGGGTTGAGGACGGTGACATGCGGCTCGGACAAACCAGGTTTCTCCGAGAAACCTGGTTTGTTGGCGGCCAATTTCTCTTCATCCCGCACGTCAATCATCGAATAGGTGATCACCTCGTCCAGCCCGGCGCCCACCAG
>CAZYGI010000166.1:0-3992 GCA_964647255.1 uncultured Anaerolineales bacterium
CTCCGATCACTGGCTGCGCAGCCCGCTGACCAACGTCAACCAGGCGTGCGGCACCTGCCACAAACAGGATGAACAGACGCTGAAAAATCGCATCGCGGTCATCCAAAACAACACCGCTGAACTGCTCCGCAGCACCGAGTCGGCGCTGGGCGATGCGATGGATGCTATCAAAGCAGCCATGGCCGCAGGCGCGACGGATGATCAGCTCAAGGAGGCGCGCCAGTTCCACCGGTATGCGTCCATGCGCTACGACTTCACGATGTCGGAGAACAGCACCGGCTTCCACAGCCCGCAAGAAGCCGCCCGCAATCTGGCGAACGCGATAGACTACGCCCGCAAGGCGCAGTTGTCCGCGCAGAAGCTCACCCCGGCCAAGTGAGCCGGCGCCAAAGCGAAACCCAGTAGCGCCCCGATGATGCCGGGCAGCAAGATGCCAGGGAGTTCCGCATGCGGGATCTCATACCCGCTTGAAACCCCTGGCATCTTTTGCTTGAAAGTTCCCCTCCTGTTTTTGATTCCAGGCGTGAGTCAGCTATACTGAAGCCGCGCCTTATCCGTTTCTGGTGGCCGGGCGTATCGCATCGCATGTGAAGGATAGCATACGGGTATGACGAAGCCTCGTTTGGCGCCTCGCGAGCTGCGAGCCCGCTCCCGCAATCATGCCGCGCACCACGCGGTTAGCCCTGGTCCTGCTGCCCGGCGGGTTTCCGATCCGTGCCTACAAGATCGTGCTGCTGTCGTGCATCCTCTCGACGCGGTGCGCAACATTGATGATTTCGCCTATAAGATCCCGGGCTTGTTCACCTGGTCCAGCCTGATCTTGTTGGTCGTCGGCGTGTTGACCATGCCGGGCCCGGCGCTGCTGATCGCACAGTGCGTCGCGCTCTATCTGATGTTCTATCTCTTCTTGATTGTTTTTTTCTATCCCGTCGGCTTGATCCGTATCCGCCGCTGGGAGACGCGTTTCAGGCAAAGCCAGGACGTCCCGGATACGCGGGCGGAGTGGGTGCGACATATCGTCCTCATTCCGAACTACCGTGAACCGATCGAGGTCTTGTCCCGCACGCTGCGCGGGCTGGCGGTGCAGGAAGATGCGCGGCGCCGCCTGATCGTTGTGCTGGCCATGGAACAGTCGGAGAAGGACGCGCCGGAGAAGGCGCGGCGGCTGTGCGAGATGTACAAGGGGCAGTTCGCACACATCCTCGTCACCACTCATCCGGCCGGGATGCCGGGCGAGGCGCCGGGCAAAGGAGCAAACGAGAATTGGGCGGCGCGCCAGGCCCGGAAGCGCCTGGTGGATGAGCTGGGGATCCCGCTTGAACATCTGACGCTCACGTCCTGCGATGCCGATTCCGTGATCCACCCCAGTTACTTCGCTGCTTTGACCCGGTTGTTCGCGGCCGATCCGCACCGCTACCGGCGCTTCTGGCAGGCGCCGATGCGCTTCGACAACAACACGTGGCAGGTGCCGGCGGCGATCCGGCTGGTGACCTATTTTGCCAATGCCTTCCAGGTCTCCGAGCTGAGCAACCCATTGGTGCTGAATTTCCCGTTGAGCACCTATAGTTTGAGCCTCAAGCTCGCGGATGAGGCGGGCTACTGGGACACGGCCGTGATCGCGGAAGACTGGCATATGTTCCTGCGCTGTTCCTTCGCGATGGGGGGCAAGGTCAGCCTGCGCCCGATCTTCTTGCCGACCTCGGGCAACGCCATTGACGGCGAAACGACCTGGCAGTCGCTTGCGAATTCCTACCGGCAGCGTCTGCGCCATGCCTGGGGGGCGCAGGACGTCGGCTATATCATCCATCAATGGTCAAAGTCGCCGCAGACGCCCTTCCTGCGCAAGCTGCTTTATCTGACGAAGGTGCTGCACGATCACGTGGTGTTCAGCACGGGTGGCCTGGTCGCGACTGCCGGCTCCATCTTGCTGGTCACACTCCACAGCGTTTCGATGATCCAGCTTCCGGTGCTGCACGCCCTGGGTGATATGGCGCGAGTTGGCAATCTGTTTGTCACCTTTGGCACGGCGAGCATGCTTGGCATCGAGCATCTGCGCTGCCGCCGCGAGTGTCACGGCTGGCGGCCTGCGGCGCTGCTGGCCGACCTGGTGACGACGCCGTTCTTGAGCCTCATCATGTTCGGCACGCTCGGCATGCCGTTCTTGCACGCGCAGACGAAACTGATGCTTGGGCTGCCGCTTGTTTACGTAACGACGTCCAAAAAGGCCTGAATCTCGGCTGACCGATTTGCAGATCACAACACTACTTAGGGAGGCGACCCCATGAGCTTTCCACGATCCAGCGGCATTCTGTGTCACCCGACCTCCTTTCCGAGCCGGCACGGCATCGGCGACCTGGGCAAGGGCGCCTATGACTTTGTCAACTGGCTCGCGGCGGCCAAACAGCAGCTCTGGCAGGTGCTGCCGCTTGGCCCCACCGGCTACGGCGACTCGCCTTACCAGTGTTTTTCGGCGTTCGCCGGCAATCCCCTGTTGATTAGCCCGGAGGGACTGGCCTGGTCGGGGCTACTGCCGGCCGACGCGCTGCAAGAGGCACCCGCCTTCCCCGATCATGCGGTGGACTTCGGTACGGTGATCCCGTACAAGCAGGCGCTCTTCCGCCGGAGCTTCGAGCACTTCAAGACCGCGGCCACGCCTGCGCAGCGGGCCGGGTTTGAGGCTTTTTGCAGTCAAAACACAGCCTGGCTGGCCGATTACGGCCTGTTTATGGCCTTGAAGGGCTATTTCGGCGGCGGGAGTTGGCACAACTGGCCGCGCGATATCCGCGTGCGCGAACCGGGCGCGCTGAGCTACTACCGCGAGAAGGTGGGCGACTGGGCGACCTATCACGAGTACCTCCAGTGGCTTTTTGCCGATCAATGGTTTGCCCTCAAGAAGCATGCTAACGAGCTCGGCATCCAGATCATCGGCGACATCCCGATCTTCGTCGCGGAGGACAGCGCGGATGGGTGGGCGCGGCCCGACCAGTTTGAGTTGGACGCCGAGGGCAACCCCACGGTGATCGCCGGGGTGCCGCCGGACAACTTCTCGGCCACGGGGCAGCGGTGGGGCAATCCGCACTACCGCTGGGCCGCGATGCAGGCAGATGGCTTCCGCTGGTGGATCGAGCGCATCCAACGCACGCTGATGATGGTGGACATCGTCCGGGTGGATCATTTCCGCGGCTTTGAGGGGTATTGGGAGATCCCGGCCCGTGAGGCGACCGCGGAGCATGGCCGGTGGGTCAAGGCGCCCGGCGACGCGCTCTTCGAGGCGATCAACCGTGCGTTGGGCAAGTTGCCGATCATCGCCGAGGACCTGGGCATCATCACGCCGGAGGTGGAGGCGTTGCGCCTCAAGTTCGGTTTCCCTGGCATGAAAGTGCTTCAATTCGGCTTCGCGCTGGACAACGTCCCGAAATATCTGCCCCATAGCTTCGAGCGAGACTTCATCGTCTACCCCGGGACGCACGACAATAACACGGTGTTCGGCTGGTTCAACGAGGAGGTGCGCACGGGGCCGGAGAAGTGGAATTGCCTGCGCTACCTGGGCACCGACGGCCACGATCTGGCGTGGGACTTCATCCGCATGGCGTGGCGCTCGGTTGCCAACCAGGCGGTGGCCACGCTCCAGGACGTGATGAGCCTGGGCAACGAGGCGCGCATGAACTTCCCCAGCGTCCCCAGCGGCAACTGGCAGTGGCGCTACACGTCCGACATGCTCACTGATGCGCTACTCGCCCGGCTGCGTGAACTGACGGTGATCTACGACCGGCAGGCGCCGAAGAAGAAAGCGGTGAAGTAGGTAGAGGTCAGAGACCAGAGGTCAAGAGCCAGGTTCTCGGTGGAGAGCCTGGCTCTTTTGCGCAAGGCTGCCGCGTGTGGGGCCGCGGTCGGCCAGCATGACGCTGCTTTGGCCTGGATCGAGAAGGCTACCGGGCTAGAAGTGCCCTGAAAAACACCGGTTTCCAGGGTCGCAGCACCTTTACAACTGA
>CAZYGI010000167.1:0-3901 GCA_964647255.1 uncultured Anaerolineales bacterium
CGCGTGCAAGATCGGCGTCGGCAGCGGCCGGCCATCCGAGCCGAGTGCGCGCCGCGGCCGCGGCGTAGCCGGCGCCGGCGCGGACTCCGGCAGCACCGCCGGCGCCGCGAAGGCCTGCACGAGAGCAGGCGCCGCAGGCGTGGCCTCGCTGGCGTAGACAGCCGACCCCGGCAGCACCGCGGACGGATTGCCGGGCGTGGGTGCACCGGCGGCCGGCTGGCCGGTGCCCGCCGCAGCCGTCCGAGTCGGCGTGGGTGCGCTGGACCAAAGCACCGCCGTGGGCGTCGGCGTCGCCGTGGCGCCCGCCTGGGTCGGCATCGTCGGCGTGCGCGTGGCAGTGGCCTGGATCACGGATGGCGGCTGGGAGCTGTCGGGCTGGCTCACGTACACAGTGAGCTCACGGGTCGTCTGGCCGGCCGCGTTGATCGCACGCAGGACAAAACGCTGCGTGACCGCCAGACACACCTGGCGTTGATCCTGCTCCAGCACCGGCGCATCATCGAGGTAGACCGCGGCCGCATCGCTGGCGTTCCAGTGCAGCTCAGTGCACTCGCCCGCGGTGAGATCGCTCGAACCGGCCTCGAAGCTCACCGACGGCGGCGAACCCACGGCCGGCTCAGACGTTCGCGTGGCAGTGGGCCTGGGGGACGCTGTTGCCGTGGCCGTCGCGGTGGGCGTCGCGGTTGCCGGGGTCAAACACACATCGGCAAACGTCAGCGCCGGCGGCTCAACGCCGGAGGAGAAGTTACCCTGTCCCCAGGACCACCCCTCCAGCGCACCGTTCGTCACGACGTAGCTGCTGGAGCCGACCGAAGAGTAACTCCATCCTGTGTTGGTCCGATGGAAGTAAGCCCAGTATTCGCACGACGCGCCCTGGCACTGGCAGAAGCACTCCTGCGTCTGAGCCGGGAAAAAACATCCCTGGTTGTTGATGCTGCACACCGCGCCGCCGAGGCCCGCGTTGTAGTCCATCGTCACCGACAGGCCGGAACGCTGCAACAACTCTTCCCCCGTGATGCTCGCCTCGCTGAACGACACGCATTGGGTTTGGACCGTGCCATCGGCGTAGCGGATCACCAACCCGGCGCGGTTCACACCATCGCCTTCAGCGCGCGCGGCGCTGATGCCGCCTGCAAGCAGGACGGCACACAACAGCAACACAACCCAAGAGGATCGCTGAGTGATCAACGGTAGCTCACGAAAACGGGACGCAGATCACGCAGGTTCACCAGGTTTACCTGATTCAAGACTATCGGCATCATGAGAGTCATCTGCGTACTAATTCTAAATCACCGCGACACGCGGCGCAGGCGGATGTAGCCCGCCAGGCCGGCCAGGCCGCTGCCCAGCAGGACGAGCGTCCCCGGCTCGGGCACCGGGACCGGCTGCTGGGTCGCGGCCACAATCTGGGCGTAGGTGTACACCGGCGGCTGCACGGTGGCGTTGTAATTGGCGTCAAAGCCGCTCCAAGCCAGACCCTCCACAGAGCCGGCCGCGGGCACGTAGGCGCCAACGCTCTCCATCGCCGGCTCCCACTTCACGGCCGTCGCGTTCAGATGGTAGTAGGCCCAGAAGTGCGCCGCGTCGCAGAAACAATCGGTGGCCGGGCAACCCACCTGGTTGATGCTGCACAGCGCCGGACCGTAAGCCGTCTCTGTCGTGGCCAGATCAATCTTGGCGGCTTTCAGCACGTCCAGAGTGGTGGCAGAGACGGGGACAGTCACAAGCTCGACATCCGTCTTGCCATCGGGAAAAGCGATCACCAGGCCAATCTGTTTGGTGGTCGGATCGGCGGCGAGAGCCGCTGGGGCCAGGACGGCCGCCAGAATCAGCGCCAACGAGAGAACGGTGAAGAGACGACGAGACATGAGGGTTCTCCTGCATACGTTTATTTGATCACCAGCGGCAGGTAAAAAGACCGGCAGCGCGGCTGCGTGACCAACGGCTGCATCAACGCATTCAACGCGTCCACGGTCGCCATCAACCGGCTTTCTTCCATGCCTGTCTGTTGGATATACACAAAAGCCCCGGAAGTTGCCTGAAAGCTCAACAGCGTATCGAGCGCCCCGCGGCCACCCCGCTGGAACTGCGCGGCCTGCGGATCATAGCCGGCCGCGCGCAGCCCGGCGATGACGAGCGCGGTTGAATTCGCGTTGGGCGGGTTTGTGTTTGGCGGCGGATAGACCCCCCAGCCGCCGGCTGCCGTTTGTGCGGCGGTCAGGTAAGCGGCCCCGCGATCATAGGCCGACAGACATCCCAGGTAGGCCTGTCCGCCCAACAACTGCATCACGCGTCCGGTGGTATCCACGTCGCCTTGTGCGCCGTCGAAGCTCCAGAACCAACTGCCGTCGGGAAGCTGGGCGCGGATGAGCGCGTTGTACGCGCCGCTGGGCACCAACTCGCCCGCGCGCAGCAGGCCCTCGATCGCCATCGTGTGGCGATACAACAGCGTCCGATGAAAGCGGCCGGTCGCGGGATCGTAAGCGGAGCGAATGATGCTAATCAGGTTCAGCCCACCAAAATCCCGCGGATTTCCGCCGGCCAGTGCTACCGCCCGCGCGACCTTGCCAGCCTGTCCGGCATCCGAATAAACGTAAGTGGGTGCCAGCTTCGCCAGCGCACCAAGCGCGCTCTGCCCGCCAGCCGGCGTCCATGCCGGCCCGTCCGGCTTTTCACCGACCAACGCCAGCACATAGACCACATCGGCAGTGACGCTGGCGCTGGGCTGGCAGCTCCCATCCGGGCGACGGAAGCCGAAGCTGCCGTCGCTGCACTGCTGGGTGTGCAGCCATGCGATCGCCCGCTGAACCGCGTCATGCGCGTCACGGTCTGCCACACGCCACGGCGCCAGCCCGCCGCCCAGGCTGGCGAGCAGCAGCCAACCCGCCAGCGCCAGATTCAACCAACCGGTCATCGCTCTCTCTTGTCCGGAGACCCGCCGGCAAAGAAAAACGCCCCGGATCGGGGCGTTCGTATCACATAGAAACGAAAACCCCTTGCCGGAACAAACGGCAAGGGGAGCAGAGATCGTCTGTCGGCGGACCGCCAGACGGTTCCCTCTCCCTTTCCCTCGAAGGTTGCTGAGAACGGGCGGATGCGGGTTTTCTGGCTTGGTGAAATGACCTTACAGTTGCGGGACAGCGTCGGCCTTGCACCGACTTACCCCGGAGGATCCGCCAAGATATTCGATTGCCTAACGCCCGGAAGATTAGCACAGCGGAAGGCGAGTGTCAAATGACCAGCATCATAGAACTGTAAGCCAGCCGTCTGGTTAGATTTCGCACGATCTGCTATAATGTCTTCACCATTGGTTTCCCAACCGAAACCGGGGCTGGAGGCGAAATCGTGAATGGTTCCTGGCGTAAAAACGGATTGGTCTATTTGCTGATCGTTGTGGCGGTGGCCGTCCTGTTCTATAGCATGTCACAATCCACCGAGCGGCCCAGCGAGCGCGGCCTGACCGAGGTCGTTTCGCTGATCCACGCGAACCAAATATCTAAAATCGTCGTATCGGGCAACCAGATTGAGGTCTCCACGACCGACAAGCAGACCTTCCTGTCGCAGAAGGAAGATGGCGCCAACCTGACGACGACGCTCACCAAGATGGGTGTGACACCGGAGGAGTTGGCCCGCGTCGAGTTCAAGATCGTGCAGCCGTCCGATTTGTCGAACTGGTTCACCATTCTTGGCACTGTGCTGCCGCTGCTGCTGATCGGCGGCCTCTTCCTGATGATCATGCGCCAGGCGCAAGGCTCCAACAATCAAGCCATGTCCTTCGGGAAGAGCCGGGCGCGGGTGTTCACGGGCGACAAGCCGACGGTGACGTTTGCCGACGTGGCCGGGGCCGAGGAGTCGAAGCAGGAGCTCCAGGAAGTGGTCGAGTTCCTGAAGGAGCCGCAGA
>CAZYGI010000168.1:0-3141 GCA_964647255.1 uncultured Anaerolineales bacterium
GCACCGCTTGCCCGCGCCGGGGCTTTTCCGATATCGTTCGCAGCCTTCACTGCGGCTACGTAGCTCAGCCGGTTAGAGCGCGGCACTCATAATGCTGAGGTCGGTGGTTCGATCCCACCCGTAGCCACCACCAAAACAACAATCCCTTCAACAGGTTACGCGGCCCTCCCGACCGCGGCTCCGCCACGCAGCACGACCAGTGCGGGAGTCGTCGCCGCAACCGCTCCAACCGGGCCGCCAGCTTTAACGGTCACGGCCGGAGGTCGCGAAGCCGGGCCAGATGCGGTTGTCCTCGTAGGGGACAAGCAGCCCTTGTTCCCGCAGGCGGCGCAGGTCGCGCTGCTTGGTCTTGTCCGTGCGCCTCGCGTACAGCGCCAGGTACCACGGGGCGCGGCGCAGGTCCGCGAGGGCCACCGGCTGTCCAGCCTTCAGGACCTGGGTGACGATGGCGTACTGGCGGGCGTTGATCTCTCGGGCGTCGTGTCGGCGCTTGATTTCCGTCTCGAAGAGCAGCACCCGAACGATGTCGTTGACGCGCCCGTGGAGGCCGTTGAGGGTGCGGAGCATGCCCTCCAGGAAGAACTCGACGAAGTCCGCGTTGGGGTGCGCACGGCCCGTCTCAGCCGCCTTGCGGCAGGCGTTGAAGAGCGCGTAGTAGCGATGGATGTGGTCCAGGTAATACCGCGCCTGGGCGAAGGGGGCGTACTGGAAGCCCTCGCGCAGCAGCAGGGCCGCCTCCAGGACCCGACCGACGCGGCCGTTGCCGTCCCAGAAGGGGTGAATCACCTCAAAGTAATAGTGGACCAGCGGGGCGCGGACCAGCACAGGCAGCCCCTGGGCCTCCAGTTCGCCGTGCCAGTCCAGGAGCGCCTCCAGGAGCCGGCGCACGTCGGCGCCGTGTTGCGGCGGCTTGTACCGGCCGCCGTGCGCCTGATCACCCACGAAGGTGGGCACGTGTCTTGGGTTGTCTCGCAGCAGTCCGGGCTGGTTGTACTCGTGGGGCAAGTCCCGGGTGATGGCCCCGTGCACGGCCCGGATGAAGTCTGCGCTCAGGCGCCATTCCGGGTTCGCCGCTGCCCCCCGGGCCAGGTCGTAGGCCGCCTTGATGTTGACTGCCCGACGCTGCTCCGCGCCCTCGATCTCTGCCGGGGCCAGGGCGAGAGCGAGCTGGGTCTCTCTTTCCGAGAGGGTGCCGCCCTCGATGCTGTTGGTGCCGAAGACGCTTGAGACCACGACCTCCCGCTCCAGTTGGTCGGCGACCTGGGCCAGGGGGGAGTCGTGGAGGCGCTGCTGGGCGTCGCCCACGCGCAGGAGCAGGGCCTCTATCCGGCCAGGGTCAACGCCCACCTGGAACGTGAAGGGGCCGAAACGAGCGGTCTCGACACGCAGCATGTGCTCAGACACGGCAAGCGCCATGGAGGATGTCCCGAGAAATGTCCAGCCCGTATGGTCTTTTACTAATTGATTATAATAGTTTTGTTGGATGCCAAAGGCATCAGGCGTCCTCCAGGATGTCCACCTGGCGCCGAGCGGCGCCTGGCCCCGGCGCCGAAGTGAAGGCCATGACGAACGCGCCCAACAGACAGGCGACCCCGGCGATGACGAAGGGTGCCATCCACGCGATCGGGTAGGTCGATCCGGCTGCCAGGTCCTTGAAATAGCCGGCCAGCAGTGGGCCGGCCAGACCGGCCACGCCGTAGGACGTGAACACCCAGCCGTAGTTGGCGCCGACGTTCCGATTGCCGAAGAAGTCGGCGGTGGCCGCGGGAAATAGCGCGAAGTTCCCCCCGAAGTTGAAGCCGATCAGGCACGCCGCAACGATGAAGCCGGTCGCGTGGCCGGCCAGGATGAAGACGTGGTAGGTCATCAGCATCACGACGCCCTGCAGCGCGGTCAGCAACACGATGGACGCCTTGCGGCCGATGCGGTCGGACACCGAGCCCCACGCGATGCGCCCGACGCCGTTGAAGATCGCGTACCACGCCATCGCGGTGCCAGCGACCGCCCCGGCATCGATCACGCCGTGGTAGCGCAGGGCGTCGATGCCGAACAGCTTGATGCAGTAGATCACCATCAGACCTGCCAGAGCGGACACCATGAACACCGACCACAGTGCATAGAACTGCGGCGTGCGCAGCATCTCGCGCGAGGTGGAAACTGATGGTTCCACCGTGCCCCTGGATGCCGGCCGGCGGTGGTGTCCAGCCAGCGGGAGTGTAACCCTCGGGCGGATTCACCATGACGACGCTGCCGGCCAACACCAGCACCGCAAAGGCGAGGCCGTAGATCACGAACACGCTCTGCACGCCGGGGAGGCCGAGCACATTCGTGGTGTTGAGCAAACCCCCGAACCACGAACCCGCAAGCTGTACCCAGATGGTGGCGCCGAAGCCAAAGCCGGCGACGGCAAGCCCTGTGACCATGCCCTTCCTGTCGGGGAACCAGCGCACGCCGACGGCGATCGGGACGACGTAACCAAGCCCGATGCCAGCGCCGCCGATGACGCCGACGAAGAGGAGTTGTACCCAGAAGGTGGTACCGAAAAGCCCCCCCAGCAGGTAGCCGGCGCCAAGCGTCAGGCCGCTCAGGATCGCCAGGAGCCGGGGACCCAGCCGCGCCTGCCACCGCCCGGCCAGTACCATCACCAGAGCGAAGGTGGCGAGCCCCGTCGAAAAGACCCACGCTGCCTCGCTGGCGGAGAAGCGGTAGCTGCCCGTCGGGTCGGTCAGTTGCGGCGTGAACACCGACCAGGCGTAGATCGCACCGAGCGCTAACTGGATCAGCACGGCGCCCACTACCACCAGCCAGCGGTTGAATGGTTTTTGTGGAGTCGTCATGGCATCCCCCCATCAGAAGAGGCAGAGTGAGCCCTGACGTTCGGCAAAGCAGCCGCTCGTCGAGCTACTTTTGGCGTAGCAACTCCCTTGACACCGGCAAGGAGTCACTGAAGTGGACATTCCTCGGATCTTCAACATAACCGAAAGCGCTCACCGCATCCACAACCCGTTCACCCCCGAGAAGCTCGCCACTCTCGGCGCAGCGCTGCGTCTGGAATCCGGGACCCGAGTGCTCGACCTCGGCAGCGGCTCGGGGGAGATGCTGTGCACCTGGGCCCGCGATCACGGCGTCATCGGCACCGGC
>CAZYGI010000169.1:0-2746 GCA_964647255.1 uncultured Anaerolineales bacterium
GATGATGCCGCCCACGCCCATGATCGGCGCGTAGAAGATCATGCGCATCATCATGATCACCAACATCTGGATCTGGGTGATATCGTTGGTGCTGCGCGTGATCAGCGAGGCGGTCGAGAAGCGGTCGAACTCAGCGGAGGAGAAGCTCTCCACCTTGCGGAAGACCAGACGACGCAGGTCGCGGGCCACACCGGCGGCTGTCCTGGCCGAAAGATAACCCACTGCCACCGCACAGGCCACCGAAAGCAGCGTGACAAGCAGCATCAGCAGGCCGGTGCGCAAGATGTAGTTGGTCTGCACGCGGCCGGTATCCATCGCCAGGGCCACATACTCATTCTTGACCACTGCGACGGCCGCCTGCTGCACGGCCTTGTCGCCCAGCGCGGCGAACTGCTTCTGCATGGCTGCGCTGATTTGGCTGCGCTGGCTGGTCGGTAATTGGCCCAGCAGGCCGAACAGATCGGTCCCCGCGGGCAGCCGGGAGAGGTCGAAGCCGGCGCCCTTTGCCATTTGGGCGGCCTTGGTCGGGTCGGCCATGGCTTGTTCGAGGCCGGAGACAGCCAGCAGCGCCTTGCCCAGCACAGGGTTCAGCCAGCCGATTTCGTCGGCGCTCACCGCGTTGAGGGTGTAGACCGGCTCTTTGGCCGCGCCGGGGATGCGCGCCACGGTCGCGGTGTAGTCGGGCGACGCGCTATCCACGCGGGTGTAAGCCGCCAGCACGCGCGTCCGCTCGTCCGCGGTGAGGAACAGCCCCAGGTGATCCATCTGGCTGGCGCGAATGGCGGTCGGCACGGCGTTTTCGACGCCGCTCTGCTGAATGCCATTGTTGACGATACGCGAGAGATAATCGGGCAGCGCCAGGTCCGCGTTCGCCTGCACGAACAGCAGCACGATGGCGAGCAGGATCATGGGCAGATAGGGTTTGAGATACTTTGCTAAACGGGTCATTGACGGGTGTACTCCTGATCCAGGAAGTCCGGCACGATGTCGGAGTCCCCTTCGGTGGGATGATATTGTTCTAGCAGTGCGCGTTGCAGCTTCTCAAGCAGCGCGGTGAGTTGCTCCTGCTCCTGGGGAGTGAGCGCGGCCACCAGACGCCGCAGCCCTGCAACGCGGCGCGGGGTCGCGTTGTGCAGATACTCGCGGCCGGCCGGGGTAAGCTGAATCCGAAAGGCGCGCAGGTCGGCGGGATCGAGGGCGCGTTGGATGAGGCCCTGCGCCTCCAGCCCGCGCAGCAAGGCGCTGATAGTGTTCTTACTGACGCGCTGCGACCGGCTGAGCACTGTGGGACTCAGCCCGGCGCGGTTCCCCAGCTCCTCTTCGATGAGCAGGCGCAGCAGCAACCCCCAGCGCGGGCCGGAAAGCCCCATGTCATCGCAGGGCTGAGCGTCGAGCAGCCGGCTCAAGCGCGCGACTCGCTGCAACATGATGAAGAGCTCAATGCCACTGGAGTCTTCGATGTTGAAGAGGGTCTTGAGGTGGTCGTGGATCTGGACTCGGATTTGGTCCCAACCGGAATCGGTGTGTAAGTGCATACGGCTCTGCTAGAAATTAGTAACACGTAGAACTGTTCTGCGTGGAAGTATAGCGATACCGTAGGGAATTGTCAAAAGAGGGCGGGTGCGCTGTCTGAGCGCCTGTGACGTGCGGGGCCGTGTGCTGCAATGGCTGACATGCTGCGGCCGGGCTGGCCCGGCCGCAGCATGCGACGGTTTTTATGTGCGCGCCGGCATTCGCCGTTCGATGGCGCGCACCAGGAGCGCCAGCCCCACCGTCATGACCAGGTACAGGAACGCCACCACGTTGTACGTCTCAAAGAAGCGGAACGTGCTGGCCGAATAGACCTTGCCGAGCTGGGTGATGTCCTGCACGCCGAGCACGGACACCAGCGACGAATCCTTCAGCATGGCGATGAAGTCATTGCCCAGCGGCGGCAGCACGTTGCGGACCGCCTGCGGCAGGATGACGTAGCGCATCGCCTGGCCCGCGGTCATCCCCAACGAGCGCGCCGCTTCCATCTGGCCGCGGCCGATGGACTCGATCCCGGCCCGGAAGATCTCGGAGATGAACGCACTGTAGCCGATCGTCAGCGCGATGACCGCCCGTGCGGTGAAGTTGAGATCGCGCACCTGCATCTCGGCCAGCGGCGCGCCGGCCCCCGCCAGGAACCCCGTGCCCACCAGCCCTTTGCCGATCCAGTTGATGCCCGCCACCAGCGATGGCGCACCGACGAACGCGATGTAGTACAGGATCACCAGCATCGGCACGCCCCGGATGATCTCCACGTAAAAGGTGGAGATCTCCCGCGCAGCCCGGCTCGCCGACACGCGCAGCAGCCCGATCAGCAGCCCGAACAGCATCGCCAGCGCATAGGCGATCGCCGTGACGTAGGCCGTCACCCAGACGCCCTGCGCCACGGCCTTCAGGATCACCTGGTAGCCTTCTCGCGACACCATGATCCACAGGAAGAGGATGCCGAGCAGGATCGCGGCCAGCAGCCAGTACGGCAGCCGCGCCAACCGATTCGTGAAGGGGGTGAGGTGGGATTCACGGGGAGGAGTGTTTGGCATCTCTTACGCTCTGTCTACCTGTTTCCTCGGTCCTTGTCTTCTTGTTTACTTCGAATTGGCGTCGTACATATAGAACCAGCGCGTGTTCAAGTGCTCCAGGAACCTATCCTTCTTCATCGTCGCGATGGCGGCGTTGAAGGGTTTGACGAGGTCGGAGCCCTGTTTGAAGATGAAGC
>CAZYGI010000170.1:0-2710 GCA_964647255.1 uncultured Anaerolineales bacterium
GTGTCGGGCGAGGGGGTGCAGCAGGGCTTGCTGAAGATCATCGAAGGCACGATCGCCAACGTGCCACCGCAGGGCGGCCGCAAGCACCCAGATCAACAGTTCGTCAAGCTGGACACCCGCAATATCCTCTTCATCTGCGGCGGCGCGTTTGCCGGGCTTGAGGATGTGGTGGGGCAGCGGGTGGGGTTGAAAGGCCGCGTCGGCTTCAACACGGCCGGCGAGGCGCCGCAGACGCGGGAAGCCCAGACCGCCACGCTGCTCGGTCAGGTGATCTCCGACGATCTGCTGAAGTATGGGCTGATCCCGGAGTTCGTGGGCCGGCTGCCCGTGACAGTCAGCGTTGAGCCGCTGGACGAGGACGCGTTGATCGCGGTGCTGACCGAGCCGAAAAATGCCATCGCCAAGCAGTACGGCCGCCTGTTCGAGCTGGACGGCGTCGAACTGACCTTCACGCCCGAAGCGCTGCGCGCCGCGGCGCGAGAAGCGATGAAGCTCAAGACCGGCGCGCGCGGCCTGCGCACCATCATCGAGCAGGTACTGCTGGATGTGATGTACGAAGTGCCGTCGCACGCCGAGGTCGCTCGCTGCGTGGTCAATCCTGAGTGTATCACCCAGGGCGCCGCACCGCTGCTGCTGACGGCTGATGGCTCGGCGGTGTTGTGGGGCGACGCCTCCGCAGGCGAAAAGGCGGCCTGAGCCGGGATATGCTGTGAAATGAGCGGCGCACTTCCTGTTGGGGTGCGTCGCTTTTTATATGATTTGAAGTAGAGTTATCGAGGGTCACGATGGACGATTTCCCCCAGGAAAGACGCAACCAGGTCAGGCGGCTGCCGAAACGGGGGCAGTATGATCGGGAAACGATCTACCGGATCGTGGACGAGACGTTGGTTTGTCACATCGGGTTTGCCGAGGGGGAGCAGCCGTTCGTGATCCCTACGCTGCATGCCCGCATCGGTGACACCCTCTATTGCCATGGCGCGCCCGCGGGCCGGCTGATCCGGCACGTGGCCGTGGGGCATCCGGTGTGCGCGGCGTTCACGCTGCTGGACGGCCTCGTGTTTGCCCGCGCCGCGTTCCATCATTCGGTCAATTACCGCTCCGCCGTCCTTTTTGGCACGGGCCGTCTGGTGGAATCGGACGAGGAGCGGCTGGCCGTGCTGGCGGCGATTACCGAGCACCTCGCACCGGGCCGCTGGGCCGATGCCCGGCCGCCGAACCGGGCCGAGCTGGCTGCCACGGCCGTCATCGCGATCGCCATCGCGAGCGCGTCCGCCAAGATCCGCACCGGCCCGCCCTCCGATGACGAAGAGGACGACGCGCTGCCGATTTGGGCGGGCGTGCTGCCGCTGGGGCTGCGGGCGCTGGGCCCGGTCAATGATCCGAAGCTGCGCGGCGGGATTGCGGCGCCGGACTACATCGTGCGCCGCGCGGACGGCGTGCCCGAACCATGAAAGGCTCCCGCCTCGTCCTCGTGCTGCTTCTGCTGCTGGCATTCCTTCAGTATGCCACCTTCTCCCCGCGGCTGCCCGACCGGGTTGCTTCGCACTTCGATGCATTAGGGCGGGCTGACGGGTGGTCGTCGAAGCCGGCCTTCTTTGCCGCTAACCTGGTCATGGTGCTGGGGCTGGCGGCGATGTTCCTGCTCATCGGATGGATCGTCAGGAAGATGCCGTTCGATGCGATCAACCTGCCGAACAAGGCATACTGGCTGGCCGAGGAGCGTCGCGACGCCACCTTCGCCTACCTGGAGGATCAAATGACGTGGATGGGCGCGGCGACGGTCGCGTTCTTGGTGGGCCTCTTCCAGCTCTCGATCGAAGCCAACCTCAAGACGGACGGCGCGATGCCTGGCTCCGCGTTCTGGCTGCTGTTCGGCGGCTTCATGGCGATCTTTGTGGTGTGGATCGTGCGCTTTGTCGGGAAATGGTACTGGGAAGCGAAGTGATAGTGATCGGGGCAATCAGGTGAATCAGGTTAATCTGCGTTCCATCTCCGGCGTCGTCTTCGACATCCGCCGCTACTCCATCCACGATGGCCCCGGCATCCGCACCGCGGTCTTCCTGAAGGGCTGCCCGCTGCGCTGCTGGTGGTGCCACAACCCGGAGAGTCAGTCGGCTGAGCCGGAGATGATCGTGCGGGAGAGCCGCTGCATCGGCTGCGGGGCGTGCATCGAGGCGTGTCCCGAAGAGGCGATCACCTGGGCTGAAGATGGGACGCGGACGAGCGCGGATGAACGCGGATTGCCTGTGACCGACTGGACCCGGTGTGAACGGTGCGGCATCTGCGCGGACGCGTGCTACGCGGACGCGCGGGAACGGATCGGTCGCGAGATGACGGTGGACGACGTGATGGCGGAGGTCGTCCGGGACATCGCGTTTTATGATGAGTCGGGCGGCGGCGTGACCTTTTCGGGCGGGGAGCCGCTGGCGCAGCCGGAGTTCACCCTGGCGCTGCTCCGGGCGTGCCGGGCGCGGGAGATCCACACCGCGCTGGATACCTGCGGTTTCGCCTCGTGGCCAGTGCTGGATCGCATCCGGCCCTACGTTGATCTATTTCTTTACGATCTCAAGTTGCTGGATGACGCCCGGCACCGCGAGGTCACGGGCGCGCCGGTCGGCCCGATCCTCGCGAACCTGCGCGCATTGGCGGAGCGCCGCCACGCCATCCGCCTCCGCGTCCCGGTGATCCCCGGCGTCAACGATGATGACGA
>CAZYGI010000171.1:0-2506 GCA_964647255.1 uncultured Anaerolineales bacterium
GTCACCCGAAGTAATCGAAGTCCTGCTCGGTGCCCATCCGCCGCCGGATGGCAAAGATATGCGCCGGCAGCCCGCCCGGATCGAGCTGGACGTAGTTGCGGCTGCCGTTCCACATGTACTGGTTATCGGTCAGAAGATCGCGCAACTGGTAGGGCTGCCGGGGATCCAGCCCCAGATCTTCCAGCGGCAGGTTCAC
This sequence comes from uncultured Anaerolineales bacterium, assembly GCA_964647255.1. GTDB lineage: Bacteria > Chloroflexota > Anaerolineae > CG2-30-64-16 > CG2-30-64-16 > CAWJEL01. The sequence continues at coordinate 197 of CAZYGI010000171.1, forward strand.
AAACCCCGACTGCCGGTAGTGCGGATCCAGGTTGACGACCACCAGCACCGGGCTGCTGCCGTCCTCGCAGCTCTTGGTGTAGGCGATGAGCTGTTCGTTCTCGGCCGAATGGAAGCGCAGGTTATGATTCGCCTGGAACGCGGGATGGCGGTGGCGAATCTGGTTGACCTTGCCGATCAGCGGCGCCAGGCTATCCCCGCGCCGGATGTTCCACTGCTTGATCTCGAATTTCTCCGAGTTGAGATACTCCTCCTTGCCGGGTCCCAGGGGTGTGTTGTCCATCAGCTCAAACGCGGCGCCGTAGATCCCGTAGCTCGGCCCCAGTGTGGCGGCGAGGATGAGCCGGGCGATGAAGGTCGGCCGCCCGCCTATCTGTAGCGCCTCGGTCAGGATGTCCGGCGTGTTCGGCCACAGATTTGGGCCGCAGTACTCGCGCACCTCGGTCTGCGTCAGCTCGGTAAGATATTCGGTCAGCTCCCACCGTGTGTTGCGCCACGGGAAGTAGTTATAAGACTGCGTGAAGCCCGCCTTGGCCAGACGGTAGAGCAGTTTCGGCCGCGTGAAGGCCTCCGCCAGGAAGATCGCATCCGGGTAAGTGCGCTTGACCTCCGGGATCACCCACTGCCAGAACGGGAAAGGTTTCGTGTGGGGATTATCCACTCGGAAAATACGCACACCCTGCTCGGCCCAATAGATAAACACGCTCTTCAGCTCATCCCACAGCTCGCGCCACGCCTCGCACTCGAAGTCAATCGGATAGATGTCCTGGTACTTCTTCGGCGGGTTTTCAGCGTACTGGATCGTGCCATCCGGGCGCTTGCGGAACCACTCCGGGTGCTCCTTGAGCCAGGGATGGTCACCCGACGCCTGGAACGCGATATCCAGCGCGATCTCCAGGCCGTGCTCCCTGGCCGCCTGCACGAGATGCCGGAAGTCGTCCAGCGTGCCCAGCTCAGGATGGATCGCCTTATGCCCGCCCTCGGCCGCGCCGATGGCCCATGGGCTGCCGACATCGCCGGGCTGCGCTTCGGTGGTGTTGTTCTTCCCCTTGCGGAACTGCCAGCCGATGGGATGGATCGGCGGCATGTACAGGATGTCGAAGCCCATCGCCTGCACGTAGGGCAGCCGCGCCTCCACATCCCGGAAGGTGCCGTGCGCGCCGCCCTCGCCGGTCGAGCGGGGGAACAGTTCGTACCAGGCGCCGAAGCGCGCCCGCAGCGGATCCACCACCACCGGCAGCTCCCGCTCGAAGGTTGTCGCGAAACGCCGCTCCTCGTAACGGTACATCAGCTCGGCCAGCTCGGACGAAACCGCGATGCGCTTGCCCTCCGCATCACCGAGGCGGATAAGATCCGCATAGGCGTGCAGCCGGGCGGCATCATCCCCGCCGGCGCGCGCCGCGGCGTCGGCGACCAGGCTGCCGCCGATGAGCATCTGGACTGCCACATCCTGCCCCGCGTCCAGACGCTTGCCCAGGTCGCGTGCCCAAGACTTGAAGCGATTCACCCAACCGACCACGCTGTAGACGTAGCGGCCGATTTCTTCGACTCGGAATTCGCCGCGCCACCGGTCGTTGACCAAGGGCTGCATCGGGACTTCGTTCCAGCCGTCTGCGCTCTCCTTGCGGTAGACCAGCACAAGTGAAATCACCTCATGGCCGTCCGCGAACGCGTCGGCCTCTACGATGATGCGATCGCCGGCGACCCGCTTAATGGGAAACGCGCCGCCATCAATCTGGGGTTTCACCCCTTCGACCACGACCCGTGCTCTGCCTTCAAAGTTTCCTATCACGCGCTCCTCCTCTGAGATAGAGACAGAGAGGAGAGAGACAGAGGCCGTAGGAGATTGTCTCTGTCTCGATCTCTGTCTCGATCTCTGTCTCGATCTCTGTCTCTATCTCTATCTGTTTTACTTTACCAGCGTCTTGTACAGCTCCAGGGTGCGCTGCGCCACCGCGGCCCAACTGAAGTGATCCTCGACGCGCTTGCGGCCATTGCGCTCGAACTTCTCGCGCAGGCTGGGATTCAGCGCGACCCGGTTGATGCCCTCCGCTAACGCACGGGAGAACTTCTCCGGATCCACCGGATCAAATGTGCCCGGCTTCAGTTCCAAGGGCACGAGCACGCCGGTCTCCTCAGGCACCACAACCTCCGGGATCCCGCCGATGGCCGACGCGACCACCGCGGTCTCGCAGGCCATCGCTTCCAGGTTGATGATGCCGAACGGTTCGTACACGGATGGGCAGCAGAACACGGTGGCATTGGAGTAGAACTGGATCACCTTATCTTTCGGGAGCATGCCCTCGATCCA
>CAZYGI010000172.1:0-2494 GCA_964647255.1 uncultured Anaerolineales bacterium
CGTTCGGGCGCGACGCTCAGGTCGTGCGCTGCGCCTACCGTGACTGGTACGATCCGTTCAACCGGAACGGCAGCATCGGTTTTCGGGTGGTGTCCCCCGGCTTTTGAATCTCTGGTCTCTGAAAACTCTGGTCTCTGAGGGCTCCGGAGCCTCTGGCGCTCTGAGCGAGGGGGGTCTGGGGGGAGCGCAGCGTCCCCCCAGGGCGTGCGATGCAACGGATGGGGAGCGGATATACGGATCGGGCCGCCCGATCTCCGTTCATCCGCTGCTATCCGTTGCCCTTCACCCGTTGCCGTTCCCAGCCGTGACCGCCAGGTTGCGCTCCTTGCGCGCCTTCTTCCGTTCCTCGGTGTCCAGGATGCGCTTGCGCAGCCGGATGCTCTTGGGCGTCACCTCGACCAGCTCGTCGTCGCCGATGTACTCGATCGCATCGTCCAGCGACATCTGGAGCGGCGCCTCCAGGTGCACCAGCTCATCGCCGCTGGACGACCGGTGGTTGGTGAGGTGCTTCTTCTTGGCGATGTTGATCGAGATGTCCTCGTCGCGCGCACAGCGGCCGATGATCATCCCCTCGTAGACCTCAACACCGGGGTTGATGAAGAGCTGGCCGCGTTCTTGCGCGTTGAACATCGCGTAGGCCGTGGCGGCGCCCGGTTCCCAGGCGACCAGCGAGCCGCTGGCGCGGCCGCGGATGGGGCCGGCGTACGGTTCGTAGCCGTAGAACAGGCTGTGCACGATCCCCATGCCGCGCGTGGCGGTGAGGAACGCCTGGCGGAAGCCCAGCAGGCCGCGCGTCGGCACCAGATACGTGTAGTACACCGAACCGCTTTCGTCCTGGCGCATGTTGGTGAGTTGGCCCTTGCGCTGGCCCAGCATCTCGATCACGATCCCGCTATACGAATCCGGCACCTCGATATGAACTTCTTCCACGGGCTCCAACATCTCGCCCGTGTCGGGGTCCTGGCGCATGATCACCTCGGGCGCGCTGACCTGGAATTCGTAGCCCTCGCGGCGCATCGTCTCGATCAGGATCGCCAGATGCAGCTCCCCGCGGCCGCTCACCAGGAACGTGTCGGCCGAGTCGGTCGGCTCGACGCGCAGCGCCACGTTTCGCTCCAGCTCGCGATCCAGGCGCTCCCGCAGCTTGCGGCTGGTGGACCAGGTGCCCTCGCGGCCCGCCATCGGCGAGGTATTGACGCCGAACGTCATCCGCACGGTGGGCGCCTCGACGATGATCGGAGGCAGCGGCCGCGGGTCATTCGGATCGGTGATTGTCTCGCCGATAGTAGCATCGGGGATGCCGGTCAGTGCGACGATTTCGCCGGCCGTGGCTTCCTCGACTTCGACGCGCTCAAGGCCCTCGTGGATGAAGACCTGCGCGATCTTCTCCGGGTGCGTCCCGCCCTCACGGTCAATCCGCAGCACCGGTTGCAGCCGGCGCAGGGCCCCGCCGGAGAGGCGGCCCAGGATGATCTTGCCCTTGTAATCGTCGTAGGTCAGGTTGGTCACCAGGAACTGCGGCGGCATGTCGGGGTCAACGACCGGCGCGGGGAGGTGCTGGACGATGGCGTCGAACAGCGGCTGCAGGTGGTTCTCCAGCTTCTCCGGATCGGCGCCGGCGCGGCCGGTCGAGGCGACCGCGTAGATGACCGGGAAGTCGGCCTGCTCCTCGGTGGCCCCCAATTCGATGAAGAGGTCAAACGTGGCATTGACGGCCCAGGCTGGCCGGGCATTGGTCCGGTCAATCTTGTTGATCACGACGATGGCCCGGTGTCCCAGTTCAAGCGCCTTGCGCAGGACGAAACGCGTTTGGGGCATCGGCCCTTCGGCCGCATCCACCAGCAGCAGCACGCCGTCCACCATGTTCAGCACCCGTTCCACCTCTCCGCCGAAATCGGCGTGGCCCGGCGTGTCCACGATGTTGATCTTGATGTCGCCGTAGCGGATGGCGGTGTTCTTCGCCAGGATCGTGATGCCGCGCTCGCGCTCGAGGTCGTTGGAGTCCATCACGCGCTCAGGCACGTTCTGGTTGTCGCGGAAAATCTTGGATTGCTTGAGCATCGCGTCCACCAGCGTCGTCTTGCCGTGGTCCACGTGCGCGATAATGGCGATGTTGCGGATACTTTCTTGCTTGATCATCCGACTGCCCGGTCCTTATCACAAAAAAACAGCCGGGCAGTGATTCTGCCGCGGCTGGTCAACGCCAACTTACGCCGTTATGATACCACAACCGTGCCGGGCGCCCCAAATAGGCGGGTTATCTTTTTCAGCAGCTCAGCGGTTGTCGTAACAGGACAGCGTCCATGACGCGGGCGACACAAGCAGGGATGAAGATGTCGTCATCCGCGTTCATCTGCGCTCGTCCGCGTCCTATTTTCGGGTTAGTTTTTCATGCCGGGCTCGCCGCCACGGCCCATGAAAAATACATGATATACTGGCGCCAGCGGCCGTTCATCAGAGAGATCGTTTCGTCCGTGGTGCCAGTAACAGCTAA
>CAZYGI010000173.1:0-2375 GCA_964647255.1 uncultured Anaerolineales bacterium
GAACAACCAGTACGGCATGTCCATGTCGGTGGCGCGCGCCAACTCGGCCGCGGACATCGCCGACCGGGCCGTTGGCTACGGGATCCCGGGCGAGACGGTGGATGGGATGGATGTGCTGGCAGTCTACGAATCAGTAAAGCGGGCGGTGGCCCACGCGCGCAACGGCAACGGCCCTGTGCTGATCAATGCGGTGACTTACCGCTATTACGGCCATTCGAAGAGCGATAAGCAGCTCTACCGCACCAAAGAGGAGGTCGAGGCGTGGCGAGCCAGAGACCCGATCATCACCTTACAAGATCGCCTGATTGCCGCCGGCATCTTGACCGCAGCCACCGCGGCTGACTTGGCCGATCAGGCTCAACAGACCGTCAACGACGCCATCGTCTGGGGTGATGCCCAGCCTGAGCCAGCAGTGGCGCATCTTGCCGACGATGTGTACGACGATGAACCGGAGGTGTTGGCTGCACCGGAGCGGGTCCTGCCCGCGTGGATCAAGCACACCTACGGGCCATCCACCCCGATCAACCCCCAACCCGGCACGCGCGAGCTGAGCTACTCCGAGGCGCTGCGGGAGGCCATGCGCCAGGCGCTCCAGGCGGACGATCGAGTTTATCTGCTCGGCGAAGACATCGGCATCTACGGCGGTGCGTTCGGTGTGACACAGGGGCTCGTCGAGGAGTTCGGCCCAGAGCGCGTGCGTGATACCCCGATCTCGGAGAATGCGATCGTGGGCACGGCGGTGGGCAGCGCGGTGACCGGGATGCGGCCCGTGGCCGAGATGCAGTTCATGGACTTCTTGACCCTCAGCATGGAGCAGTTGGTGCTGCAGGGGGCGAAGATCCGCTATATGTTTGGCGGCAAAGCCAACGTGCCGATGGTTCTCCGCCTGCCTGCCGGATCGGGCACCGGTGCGGCCGCCCAGCACTCCGAAAGCCTGGAATCGTGGCTGGTAAACGTGCCGGGGCTGAAGGTGGTGGCGCCCAGCACGCCCTACGACGCCAAGGGCCTGCTCCTGGCCGCCATCGCCGACAACAACCCGGTGATGTTCGTTGAAAACAAGCTGCTGTACAAGGTCAAAGGGCCTGTGCCTGAAGAACCTTACATCGTGCCCCTGGGCAAAGCGGCAATTCGACGCCCTGGCAAACATGTAACCGTGGTGGCCACTTCGATCATGGTGATGCGGGCGCTGGAAGCAGCGGAGAAGCTGGCGCAGGAGGGTATCGAGCTTGAGGTCATTGATCTGCGCTCGCTGAAGCCATACGACAGTGAGACGATCATCGCCTCGGTGCAGCAAACCGGCCGGTTGCTGGTGGTGCACGAGGCGCCGCTAATCGGCGGTTTCGGCGGCGAGATCGTCGCCATGATCGCGCAAAGTCCGGCGTTTGCCTACCTGGAGGCGCCCGTCGTCCGCCTCGGCGGCGCGGATGTACCGATTCCCTACAATCCCAAGCTCGAACGTGCCGCGGTGCCCCAGGTGGAGCAGATCGTCGAGACGGCGCGGCGACTCGTCAGCACCGAAATTTAGCAGGGTAACTCTATGCCGACCGCTGTCATCATGCCCAAGTTCGAAATGACCCAAGAGACCGGCAAGATCGCGCGCTGGTTGAAGGCCGACGGCGACGCCATCGAGAAGGGCGAGCCGCTCCTGGAAATCGAGACCGACAAGACTAACATCGAGGTGGAGGCGCAGGCCGACGGTGTTCTGGTCGGCATCTGCGCCGAGCCGGGCCAGATCGTGCCGGTTGGCCAACCGATCGCCTACATCATTAAGTCCGGTGAAATCTGGTCGTCGGCCGCTCCGCAGCCTGCCGCCCCTGCGACCGCGGCGCCGCCGCAGGAGAGCAGCACGGCGTTGCGGGCCACACCGATTGCCGGGCGCATGGCGGCAGACCATGGGATCGACCTCCGGGCCGTCGTCGCTACGGGCCCCGGCGGCCGGATCACGCGTGACGATGTTGAGGCGCATCTTGCGGCCCAGGCCGCCGGCGCTGTGCCGAGGCCGGTCGCGGCCGATGGCAAGGTGAGGGCCGTGCCCGCCGCCCGCCGGCTGGCGCGCGAGCTGGGCGTGGATCTGACCACGGTGGCCGGCACCGGCCCCGAAGGCCGCATCCAGCCGGAGGACGTCGAGCAGGCAGCCGCGGCTGCCAAAGCGGCAGTTGTCCCTCCGCCCCTCCACGCCCCTGCCCCTCCGCTTCCCAGCGCTCCTGTAGCCCTGCCCAGTCGCCCCGATGTGACCGTGCGCCGCGTCGTCCCGCTCACCAACATCCGCCGCACCATCGCGGAGCGGATGACGCAGAGCCAACGCGAGGCGCCGCAGTTTACGGTGGAGGTTGACGTGGACATGGGGCGGGCAATGGCCATCGTGCAGGATTTTC
>CAZYGI010000174.1:0-2290 GCA_964647255.1 uncultured Anaerolineales bacterium
CGCTACTTCGAGTTCGCGCTGTATGCTGTCGCCGCACTGGCCCTGGCGCCCTTGCTGAGCCGGGCGGCGAATTTGGTCCTCCGTCTCGTAGACGCGCGCTTCGATCCGGAGCGCGCCGGGGTCGCGCCGGTGAGGAGCTGAGATGAACGAACTGCGCCCGGCCGGGATCGTCCCCACTCGGGTGCCGTGGGTGGACGTGGCGCGCGGTTACGGCATCCTGCTGGTGATCTACGGCCACTTCGTCGAACGGCTCGCCGGCCTCGGCTATCAGGCCGCGTTCCTGCAGTTCAAGTTCATCTACGCCTTCCATGTGCCGCTCTTCTTCTGGCTGGCGGGCTACATCCACGGCGACAGCCCGGCCAGCCGGCCGGGCTTCCTGCGGCAGCGCATCGCCTCGCGCCTCGTGCCGGCCCTGTTCTTCAACCTGATCGCCTTCCCGCTTTTCGTCCTCCAGGATGTGCTCGTCAAGGGCGGACCCCAGCCCAGGCTTTATGCCTACAGCCTGCTGAGCTTTCTGCGCGGGTATCCTTCGTACAACTTCGTCATGTGGTTCGTGATCTGTCTCTTCACGGTCGAGTGCCTGCACGTGCTGTTGACGCGTTGGACGCGCACCACACCGGGGTTGGCGCTCGCTGCGCTGGCGGCCTACGGGGTAGGCATCGCGGTCTTGAGTCAGATCAGCTTCGTGGTGAAGGTCACGGGGATCGCACTGAACTTCTGGTTCGTCCACGAGGCGTTGATTGCACTGAGCTTCTATCTGCTGGGACGGCTTGTCCGCCGTCTGGGCGCCGGCCGCGCCGGTGCGCTCCCGTGGCAGTGGGCGGTGCTTGCCGCCGTGGCGCTGGCGGGAACCCTGGTCAGTTTCAACCTGAATGCCGGGGCGTTCAAGCCGGAGACGCCGGTGGTGCTCATGGCCGAATCGTTCCACGGCAACCCAGCGCTATTCCCGCTGACCGCGCTCACCGGCATCGCGGCCACCGTCGCGCTGGCCCGGCTCATCCGGCCGTTCCGCAGCCTGCGGTTCCTGGGCGAAAACACGCTGATCCTGCTCGGGTTGAACGGCCTGTTCCACACCTTCATCAATCCGCCGCTGGCGCAATGGATGGGCCGCTTCCTGCCCGACGCGCCCCTGGCCGTGCTGCTGGCGGCTTGCACCGCGACGCTGCTGGCCGTCGCCGTCTGCACGCCGTTCATCCTGGCGCTCAACCGCTTTGTGCCGCAACTCGTCGGTAAGCCGAGGGCGAAGGGCCCGTGGCTGCCGAACTTGATTTGATCCAAGGAGGATTCCCATGACCCAACCCGCGCCCACCCAAATCAATGTCGAGCTGCCCGCAGAGCTCGAGGCGATTTACAGCAATTTCGCCATCATCAACCATTCACCCTCCGAGATCGTGATGGACTTCGCCCGGCTGATGCCGAACGTGCCGAAAGCCAAGGTCCACGTTCGGGTGGTGATGACGCCGCTTAACGCCAAACTACTGCTGCGTGCGCTCCAGGACAACCTGGCGAAGTTCGAGGAGCGATTCGGCGAGGTGCGCGTGCCCAGCGAGACGGGGTTCGAGACCACCGATCGGAGCATCGGGTTCAAGCATTGAACCTCACCCCCCAACCCCCGCTCCTGATCGCGGACAGCAGATCACCGGAAGAGGGGGCCAGAGGGTGCGGTTTCTCGTGACATTGCCCGGTTGCGAATCTGCCGCGACCGGGTATAATTCATCCGTCAACCCACACCGTCACGCCTCCCCCACGTGACCTCGTTCGGGAGGTGTGTCATGGCCCCAGACGGACAAATCGTCGAGTATTACCCCACGATCAAGGACCTGCCGGAAGGCGAGCGGCCGCGCGAGCGGCTGGAGCATTACGGCGCGGGCGCGCTGAGCGCAGCCGAGCTGCTCGCCATCATCCTGCGCGTCGGCAACCGGGACGAAAACGTCATTCGCCTGGCACAGCGCCTGCTGACGACTTACGGCGGGCTGGTGGGATTGGCCCAGGCGCCGTTCAGCGAACTGATCGAGATCAAAGGCCTGGGCCCAGCCAAGGCCACGCAGCTCAAGGCCGCATTCGAGCTGGGCCGGCGGCTGCTGGTCGCCGCGCCGCATGAGCGGCCCACCGTCAAATCGCCGGCCGACGCGGCGAACCTGCTGATGATGGAGATGGGCTTGCTGGAACAGGAACACCTGCGCGCGGTGATCTTGGACACCAAGAATCACGTCTTGAAGGTGCACACCGTCTATGTCGGCTCCCTCAACACCGCGGTCGTGCGCGTGGGCGAGCTCTTCCGCGAAGCGAT
>CAZYGI010000175.1:0-2275 GCA_964647255.1 uncultured Anaerolineales bacterium
CTCGAAACCGGCCTGGGCGTCCACGACCTTGCTATCGGTGGCGCCCGCCGCGCCCCAAACCGGCAGGTGATAGAACCGGGCGAGGTCACTGACGGCCGCCACGGTCTGCGCCCAATCGGGCGCGCCGTAGGCGACGATGGTCGTCTGCATATCGAGCGCAGCGATGTTCATCCCGTACAGGAACGGCGCACCGGGCCGCACCAACTGCGTGAGCAGCAGCCCGACCAGGCTTTCGGCGTTGCCCAGCGCCAGCGCGCCCGCCACGGTGATCGGCCCGCCGCCGCCGGTGTTGGGCGAAGGCAGGTAGGCGACCGGGATCCCCTTCTCCGCGCAGAAGAGCAGGTTGCCGACCGACTCCTGGTTGAACAGCAGCGGCGAGATCGGCTCGGCGTAGAGCAACAGGAACGGTTTGGCGCGCAGCTCCGCCTCGCCGCCGGCCACTGCGCAGGCGATCCGGTAGATGTCCTCCATGTCCTGGCGGTTTTGTGCGGTGTAGACGTTCGGCTTGACCGTGCCCCGGATCATCTGGATGAAGCTGTGGACGTAATGGTCCATCGCCGGCACGTCGCTGGGCGTGCCCATGGACATGACAAAGTCAATTTGCTCCAGCCCGTCGCAGAGCTGGGCGAAGCGCCGGACGTCCTCGGCCACGGAGAGCCGGCGTTCCCGGGTTTCGACATCCCAGGTGAACTGGCAGTCCGAGCCGGTGCCGAAGTAGACCTTCCCCTCCTCCAACGGCATCGTCAGACGGCCCAGCCGGTTGTGCATGGGGATGCGCGATGGGGCCGTGCGCAGGGCCTGCGCGATCAGGTGTTCAGGGATCACGAGGCGGCCGCCCGACTCCCAGGCCCCGGCCGCCAGCAGCAGCGCGCGGGCGCCGGCGTGCCGCATCTCGATGCCCGTGCCGGACAGGACGTCGAGGCTGGTGTTGTGGATGGTGCGGATCTGTTCATCGGACAGCATCCGGAGGGTAGGGCGAAGGGTGGAACATGCGATCTGTTGGGTCACGAAAGTGTCTCCTGCTGGTCAATTTGATCAAGCTCGGCCACCTGTGCGCTCAGGGCGCGCAGCGTTGCCTCGATATTTTCGATCTCCATCGTGATGTGGGGCGGTGTGTGAAACCCGAACGTCCCCGCTTCCGCCTCGAGCGCCTGCAGGCGGCGCTCGTGCTCACCGATGAGCCTGCGTAAGTCAGCGCTCTGTGCCATCGTTGCCTCCAAACCCGGGCGATCCGCCCCCTCACGCCCCCGCCACCACCGCGATCTCCGCCGCGGTCAACCCGTACAGCTCGTACACCAACTGATCCATCTGCCGGTCGGTCAGCTCGATCCGCCGCTGGCGCGCAGCCATCGCGCGGCGTCTGCCTCAGAGCCGCCGAATGAATCCGGCGTCTGGTAGACCAAACCCGCTGAAGCAGGTTCAGGGATGGCGACGTCTCAACCTGCTTCAGCAGGTTTCGTCGTATCAGGCCGTGAATTCATTCATGGCCCTGCTTCGCCCCCGCCACCACCGCGATCTCCGCCGCGGTCAACCCGTGCAACTCGTACACCAACTGATCCATCTGCCGGTCGGTCAGCTCGATCCGCCGCCGCAGCGCGGCTCCCTAAAGTTCGCACAAATCCCGTATTGACAGTACGACGGCGCAGGTTTATATTGGTGCTGGATCGGCCAGTGATACAGTCGTGCTGTCCCACATTGCCGCCTTCGTCGCCCTCATCCGACACCGGCTTCCGCTCCAACCATATCCCCGCGGCCGGCAACGCATCCGGCCATTCGATGAGGAGGTCTTCATGAAACTGTCGCTATTTCTGTCCATCAAGGCTGTCATCTCGATTGTTTGTGGGCTGGCGCTGCTCCTGATACCTGGCGCATTCATGGGCGTGGCCGGTGTCACCCTCGATCCGGTCGGCACAGTGATGGCGCGACTGGTGGGCGCATTGCTCACCGGGGCTGCTATCATGTGTTGGACCGCCCGGAACGCCGACCTCAGCGTGGGACGTGAGGCCTTCGTGCTCGGTCTTTTCGTCGCCGACACCCTCGGATTCGTGGTTATGTTGCTCGCCCAGATCGCGGGCCTCATGACTGCCTTCGGCTGGATATTTGTGCTGCTCTGGCTCTTCCTGGCAGCGGGACTCGGCTATTTCCGCTTCATGGCCAAGTAACCGCAAGGGCGCAGGCCGGTCCCCGCAAACCCTGGGGACCGCTCATTGCCGTGAGCGAAGTTCATCGGCTGGGCATCTCAATCCGCCGCTGGCGCGCAGCCATCGCGCGGCGT
>CAZYGI010000176.1:0-2102 GCA_964647255.1 uncultured Anaerolineales bacterium
TGCGCCACGAGCGGCCGGACCTGGTAGTCCTCGACGTGATGATGCCGAACCGCGACGGTTGGGAGGTCACGCGCATCGTGCGCGGCGACAAGGTCTTGGCCGCCACCCCGATTATCATGCTGACGGCGCGCGTCGAAGACACCGACAAGATTGTCGGGCTGGAGCTCGGCGCCGACGACTACATCACCAAGCCGTTCAATGCCCGCGAGGTGGTCGCGCGGGTCAACGCGCTCCTGCGGCGCACCCGGTTGGACCAACTGGCGGGCGCTGCGCCGCACGTGCTGGTCACCGGCGGCCTGCGGCTCGACCTCGATGGACACAACCTGACGGTGGATGGCTGCCCGGTGGAGCTGACCCGCACGGAGTTCAGCCTGCTCGAAACCTTCATGCAGAACCCCGGGTTCACCCTGACGCGCGACGATCTGCTGGAGAAGGCGCTCGGGTACGCGTATGAGGGCCTGGGCCGGGCGCTGGACACCCACATCCGCAACCTGCGCCGCAAGATCGAGCCCGAACCGGATGCCCCGACCTATATCCAGACGGTTTATGGCGTGGGCTATCGCCTGGCAGGAGGTGCACGATGAACCGGCTCTGGGTTCGCCTCAGCCTGATGATCGGCGGCGTGCTGTTCCTGGTCTTCTTCATGCAGTTTCTGGCGATCACGTTCGACCAGGCGGCGCAGCGCGCCCCGGCTAGCGCTGCTGCGCCTGCCATTCAGGCGCCGGCGAATGGCCGCGATTTCGATGGCGAGCCAGATCAGGCCGAGATCACGCGGCGGTTGATCAACTTCATGGCGCTGTCGCTGGTGGTGGGGCTGGCAGGCGGCGTGGTGATCGGTCGCATCGTCAGCGCGCCGTTGAGCAACCTGACGCGGGCTGCGCGGCGCATCGGCGAGGGCAAGCTGGACACCCGGGTGGTAGCTCGGGGCAGCCGTGAAATGGTGGAACTGGCCGGCACCTTCAACAGGATGGCGGCCGACCTGCAGCATGCGGAGACGCTGCGCAATAACCTGATGGCCGATGTGTCGCACGAACTGCGGACGCCGCTGACCGTTCTGGAAGGCAACCTACGCGCCGCGCTGGATCACGTCTATGCGCTCGATGAGGCCGAGATTGCCAACCTGTACGGCCAGACCCGCCACCTCATCCGGCTGGTGAACGACCTGCGCGAGCTCTCATTGGCAGAGAACCACCAACTTCCCCTGGAAAAGCAACTGACCGATCTGAACACGCTAGTAGCCGAGATACTGCAAACTATCGAGCCGCTCGCAGCCGAAAAGGGTGTGCGCCTGGTTAACCAAGCCGCGCCGTTGCCGGAACTTACGGTTGACCCCATCCGCATTCGTCAAGTGCTGTTTAATCTACTCACCAATGCGCTGCGCCATACGCCCACCGGCGGCGAGGTGAGCGTCAGCGGCGAGTGCAACGCCGACCAGGTCCGTTTGGCAGTGCAAGATACCGGCGAGGGCCTGGAGTCGGATCGGCTTGCCGCGGTGTTTGACCGCTTCTACCGCGCCGACAAATCGCGCAGCCGCGAAACCGGTGGCACCGGGCTGGGCCTGGCGATCGTCAAGGCGATCGTCGAGGCGCACGAGGGCCGCATCGAGGCCTTCAGCGACGGCAAAGGTCGCGGGAGCAGGTTTGTGATCACCTTGCCCGCAGCCCTGACCGTGGATGGGCTCCTGGCCGGCGCTTGAAACTGCACCGACGCATGCAAAGCCGATTGTCGTCGGCTGAATCTCAGTCGCCGCAGAGCGACTTTACCTGCGTAGCCGCAACTTTGAGTTGCCAGGCACGCTTCGCCGACAGGAGATCATCTCATGTCTCTCATCACCCATCGCATCCCTGGCTTGGTCCTGACCGACCACGAGTACGCCGTCCCGCTGGACTATGCCCGGCCGGCCGGCGAGCAGATCACCGTCTTCGCCCGCGAGGTCGTCGCGCCGGATAAGGAGAAGGCCGACCTACCCTGGCTGGTCTTCTTCCAGGGCGGGCCGGGCTTCGGCGGGCCGCGGCCGGATGGCCGCTCCGGCTGGCTGAAGCGCGCGCTGCAGGACTACCGCGTCCTGCTCCTGGATGGCCGCGGCACGGGCCGCAGCACCC
>CAZYGI010000177.1:0-2024 GCA_964647255.1 uncultured Anaerolineales bacterium
GGTCCGGCCGCTCGTGGCGCAGCATATGGAGCGCGGCCTCGCCGTCGGCCGCGGTCAACACCTGGTAGCCGGACTGCTCCAGGTAGGCGCGCACCACCTTGATGATAGATTTGTCGTCATCAACGACCAGGATGCGTTGTGGCATCAACGATTCCTCCGCGCAGGCGTCAGGCATTTCATCAACGCCTGGCTCCTATCGTACCACAGGATTCTCAAGACAATGTCAAGAAGATCTCGAAGATGCGCGCCTGAATTCCGGGTCCATGTCTATGCCGGGCGCGACGCCACAACATAGGAAAGTGTCCCATCTGGAATCGAGCCTTCAGACGGTCAGACGACCCCACCGGGCTAAAGCCTCGATTCCAGAGCGAGTGGGGGCCATTTTCAGGGCAGGACGGAGAAACCTGGTTTCCTGAAGAAACCTGGTTTCTGGACACTGCATCCCAAGAATCTGTGCAGGCAATCTTGAGATTCTCTTGAGATTCCTGGCGCATAATCGGACACGTGAAGGTTGCACACCTTGACACAACATTGCATACCTTGAAAAACAAGAAGGAGTTCGTTGAAATGCCCATCTCTTCTGAAGCCAATGCTTCGACCCCGAGCCGACGCTCGTCGGTGCTCCGCCTGCTCGCCACCGGGGCGTTGACCCTGCTGGCCGGCGGGATCATCGCCGGCTGCGCGGCGACCGCGCCCGCAGCGCCCGCCGCCACCGCCGCACCCAAGACCGAGGCCGCGAGTGTTGCGCCGGCTGCGCCCACCGCGCCGGCCGCGACTGCGGCCGCACCTGAGGGCGTGCCACCTGGCCCGCCTCCCGGTGGGGCCGGCGGCCCGCCGAAGGTCATCACTGCCACTTTGACCAGTGTCGCGTACGCCAACACCTCTGCCACACAGGTGCTCGATCTGTACATTCCCGAAGGCACGGGGCCCTTCCCGGTCGTCGTGAACATCCACCCGGGCGGTTTCTTCTCGGGTGACAAAGATATGGTGCCCGGCAACACCGGCAAGGCGCTCCTGCAAGCCGGCTACGCCATCGCCAGCATCAACTACCGCCTCTCCGGTGAGGCGGCGTTCCCCGCGGCAGTCCTCGATGCCAAGGCCGCCGTGCGTTTCCTGCGCGCCAACGCCGCCAAGTACAACTTGAACCCCGACAAGATCGCGGCGTTCGGGCAGTCAGCGGGCGGCAACATCGCCTCCATGCTCGGCACGTCCGGCGATGTCGCGGAGTTCGATGATCCCAGCCTGGGCAACGCCGGCGTCTCCAGCCGCGTGCAAGCCGTGATCAACTGGTTTGGCCCGAACGACTTCAGCCAGATGGACGCGCAGGCCAAGGCGCAGGGGTGTGCGGCGAGCGATCAGACGCACAGCGCGGCCGACTCCTTCGAGTCCAAGTATCTCGGAACCGCCGTGTCCGGCGCGCCCGAGTTGGTGAAGAAGGCCAACCCCATCACCTACATCAGCAAGGACGACCCGGCCTTCCTGGTTCAGAAGGGCGACCAGGATTGCACCATCGCCATCGAGAACACGAAGATGCTGGCGGATGCGCTCAGCGCCGCGGGCCTCGATGTCCACTATGACCTACTCAAGGGCGTCGGGCATGGGGATGGCTTCGGCGGGGGTACGCCGGTCTTCGAAAGCGAGAGCAATATCCAGGCCGTGGTGAATTTCCTGAACGCCAAGCTGGGGGTTCAAGCAATGGCCGCGGGCGCACCGGCGGCCACCGCGACCCCGGCCGCAGCAGCGGCGGCTGCGCCACAGGGCCGCGGTGCACCCGGAGGCGGCATGACGCAGATCAAAGCCACGCCGACCTTCAAAGACGTCGTGTATGCCTCAGCCTCCGCTACGCAGAAACTCGATGTCTATCTGCCGGAAGGCAGCGGTCCGTTCCCGCTGATCATCAACGTGCACGGCGGCGGCTTCATGATGGGC
Source organism: uncultured Anaerolineales bacterium (assembly GCA_964647255.1). GTDB lineage: Bacteria > Chloroflexota > Anaerolineae > CG2-30-64-16 > CG2-30-64-16 > CAWJEL01. The sequence goes on from CAZYGI010000177.1 coordinate 1,930, forward strand.
GACAAGAGCAACCCAGCCAGCGCGGATGAGTTCCTGGCCGCAGGGTACGCCGTCGCCAGCGTGGACTATCGCCTGAGCGGCGAGGCGCTGGCCCC
>CAZYGI010000178.1:0-1666 GCA_964647255.1 uncultured Anaerolineales bacterium
TACCCGCTGCCGTCAAACACCGCGACCGTGCCGAGCAACTGCCCCGGCCCTGCCACCCGCAGCACGACATCCTTGCCGTCGGTTGAGTGGCGCACCACCTTGACTTTTCCCGTCTTGACAATAAAGAGGGCCTCGGGCGCTTCTCCTTCCAGGAAAACATAGTCATCCCGCTGGTACTGGCGCTCGCTGAAGAGATCGCACACCTTCTCCCAGTCTCTATCAGACAGCCCTGCAAAAAAGGGCAGCGCCACCAGGATATCGCGCCGATCCATTGACCACTCCGTGGCAGATCCGAGGCAGGTTGCGCGCATCGAAATAAGCACACTCCACATGGCTATATGACGCGCGTCATTGACGAGACGAGATTATAACACGAGAGGCTCGAGAGGAGCAATTACGCAGCGGGGCATTTCGCGCGCGGACGCTGGAAAGAACACTTTCCGGCACGCAGGGGGTGGACCTTTGAGCCCCAAGCCAGCGCACAGGCCCACCCCACCGGATTCAGCGGCCGCGCCGGCGCGCCAGAGAGAGCGGCGCACCCAGGCCGACCAGTCCGATGACCGCCGCGGCCGGACAGATCGGCTGCCCTGTTGGCGGAACGGAAGGCGTCGGACTCGCAACCGCCGGCGCCGGTGTCGGCGCCGGCTCAACTGTCGCGATCGGCGCGGGCGATCCCGACGGCGCGGCAGGAGTCGCAGCAGGCGTGGCAGCGACCGCCGCAGGCACTGCCGGCGCGGCCTGAACCGTCCCGCCCGGGGCGATGGAATAAGCCTGCCCAGCAAGCAGCACCGTCACACGGTCGCCCAGCGCCAGGTAGCGGCCGAGCTCGGGATGGCCTGCCAGCAGCGTGAAGTAGACCTCGCCCCCAAACGGCACGCCGATGGCGCTGCCGCTCGCCGCATCATAGGCGGTGTCAACCCACGCGCCGTCGCGCAGCAGGAAGGTCTTGTCGCCGACCTGCCGCATCACCTGGGTTACCTCGGCGGGCGCCGCGGCGACTGCCGAGTCCGCCGACTTAAGCGCCTGCTCGGCCACAGATTTCTCCACCGCGGCCTGGCCCGATCGTGGCTCGGGCGCGGGCGCCTGAGCCGCCGGGGCCGCGGTCGGTTGGCCGGCCTGGCCGCCAACTGAAGGCTTCATGTCCCCAGCCGGCTCCTGCACCAGGAAAGAGGTGTAGGGGGTGACGATGCCGTAGCGCGTGCTGAGGGCGACGACCTCCTTCACCAACTCGTCCTGGGTCCCGTGCAGCCGAATCTGGGCCAACAGATAGCCGATCTTACGCTGCGCCCACAGCCGGGCGATGAATTCCTGTCCGCCCCGCTCAACGAAGGTGAGATCGCGATACGTGTAAGCGCGCGCCTCCCCATTGACCTGGCCGCGCACGGTCAAGTCGGCGGCGCCGCCGCGGGCATACCGCCCCGCAACGATCAGTTGTGAGCCGGCGAAGAGATCCGGCAGTGGATACGGGTAGACATCTTCGATCGTTACCCCGGAAAAAGCCGCCGCGACGTCCACCAGCACCGGCGTGCTGACCTTTGCGTAGAAGCCGGACACCTCTTCCTCAATGTTCTGTTCCGGCTTGACGTAGGCGCTCGTCCCGCGCTGCCCGCTGCTAAGCTGATCCAGGAGCACTGTGTCCACATCATAGCCGACGCCGAAGCTGAAG
>CAZYGI010000179.1:0-1584 GCA_964647255.1 uncultured Anaerolineales bacterium
TCACCCGGCCTGGGATCGGCTGGCGTTGCGGGATGGGGCAGAGTGGGTGGTCTACGTGGCGGAGAGGACGATGGACGATTGACGACGGACAACGGACCATGAACGACCGAACATTCCTAACGATCCCGCATCCATCGTCTAGGGTCTGGGGTCTGCCAACAGGTCGCGCCATACGGCCTCTCGCGCGGGGTCATCGTCGAATGCAAGATAGGCCGTCGCGTCGAAGGGTTTAGGCGGGCGCTTGCCCTCGACCGCAGGAGGGGTGTAGCGATAGACGATCCGCAGCGCCGGGGCAGTGCGCGTGCCGTGGCTCACCCGGCCGGGCGCCAGGGAGAGGATCGTCGCCGGCCGGCAGAAGAGGTACCACATGCCGGCTTCCTCCTCGGGCGAGCGCGCCAGAAGGAAGCTTGAGCGGTGCTCGATGGCAAGGATGGCATGCTCTCGGCTGGCATAGGTGCGCCAGTAGGCCGTCCGGTCGGCCAGAAGGCGCGTCTTGTTCTGAACCTCGAAGATGCCGGTGGCGCGCAGCGGGATCTTGTCGGTGGGATCCAGGGCTGCAGGCGCCGGGAGCGTCCATCCCGTCTCCGGCGCAAAGGCGACAAAGCAGCGACGTTCTGCCCAGGCGCCAAACACCTTCAGCACAAGGGCGCCGAACACCAACAGCGCCAGCACCGCCCAATGCCACGCCGGCAGCGCGGGTCGCCCACGCACCAGCCACTGCGCCAGGATCAGCGCCACAGCGGCCCAGGCCAGCGTCACCCCCCAGCGCTCCAGCGTCCAGCCGGCCAGCCGATGACGCCGGAGGTCATAAGCCAGCTTCAGCAGTCTGCCCGGCATCCTCATCCCCAAAGCGAAGCTGAAATCACGCCGCTGCGCCGACGCCGGCAAACAGGGCCTGGAAATCGCCGGCCTCAATCGTCTCGTTTTCGATCAGGTAGTGCGATAGCTCGTCCAGCTTGGCGCGGTAGGTGCGGATGATGTTGCGCGCTCGATCATGTGCATCGTTCACCAGCTTGCGCACTTCAGCATCAATCTTTTCGGCGATCTCCTCGCTGTAGTTGCGCTGCTCGCCGATCTCGCGGCCGAGGAAGACCAGCTCCTCTTTTTCGCCAAACGTCTGCGGGCCGAGCACGTCGCTCATGCCGTACTGCGTCACCATGCGCCGCGCCAGCGAGGACACCCGCTCCAGGTCGTTGCTGGCGCCGGTGGTGATCTCGCCGAACACCTCTTCCTCGGCCACACGACCGCCCAACAGGCCCGCCAGCTCATCCCGGAATTTCTCCCGGCTGTAGAGCAGATGATCCTCGGCCGGCAGCGGCATAGTGTAGCCCAACGCCATGCCCCGGCTGACAATGGTAATCTTGTGGACGGGGTCCGCGTTGGGCAGCATTTGCATCACCAGGGCGTGGCCGGCCTCGTGATAGGCCACGACCTGCCGCTCCTCCTCGGTGATGAGCCGGCTACGGCGCTCCGGCCCGGCGATGACGCGTTCGACCGCCTCCTGGAACTCCGCCGCGCCGATGGCCCGCTTGTTGCGCCGCGCGGCCAGGATCGCCGCCTCGTTCACCAGGTTCTCGATGTCCG